>NZ_JBVJIM010000008.1:0-362419 GCF_055586305.1 Nonomuraea sp. NPDC051298 | reverse complement strand
TGGCTCAACGACAACACCGGCCAGCCGATCAAGCGATCCCTGATCGCCTACGACCACTAACCGTAGCCATCCCCCTTGGCATCAATCATCTAGCGGGCGGTTACACCGACAGGTCTCGCATGGCCGTGTAGAAGGCATGGTGACGTCCGAGTTCCCGCTCCACCGGCTCCACCACCATGGTCGCCGACACCGCCGCGACCCGGCGCCGCATCTCCCGTTCGAGCCGCTCGCGCTCCCTCGACGCCCCCAGCTCCACGAAGTTCCTGGACGCGATGCCGGACAGGGCCCCCAGCCCCAGTACGGAGGCCATCATGAGCCCCACCCACGGCAGCGTCGCCGTGTCGCCCAGCAGTTCGAGGGAGGACGGAACCTGGCCGGGCAGCAACAGCCCCACCGCCAGCCAGGCGAGCCCGGCCACGAACGCCACCACCAGGAAGTACTGCCAGATCTTGAGCAGCCGCCACCACGCCGGTACGCGATCGAGCTGCGGCGCGACCTCCGTGAGGTCTTCCGTCAGAGCCTGCGGGAGCTGGCTCGACCGGGAGCGCGCCGCCTGGTGCACGGCGGTGCGCCACACCGGGTCCATCCCCTGGGACAGTCCGTCGGCCAGCGCCTGCACCGCGTTGGAGACCTCGGCCGACTGAGCGCTCACCGTGGTGCTCGAGATACCGCGGATCTCCTGGCCGACGTCCTCCAGCTTGAGGCTCTTCAGCGGATCGGGACGGAACTTCGCGAACCACCTCGGGTACGGCCATCCGACCCACTGGTTCGACCGCTCCGCGTAGACGTTCTCCATGGCCTCGCCCACGGCCGGTACGCCCACGGCGTCACACAGCGCGTCCGTCAGCCCCATCCGGCGGGCCTCGTCGACGGCGGACGGCGCCGACAGCGCCTCCCCCATGGGCATCGCCTGGCTGAGCTTCTGCTCCAACCGGTGCAGGTCGGCTTCGAGCTTCTGGATGGCAGCCCGCCGCCGGGTGACCGCGGTCGCGATCACGCTCTTGAGGCTCTCGACGCCCCGCCCGGTGACCGCGGAGGTCGGGACCACGCTGGGGTGTTCGACGCCTTCGCGGCGCAGCAGGTCGTTGAGGTCGATGACCAGCTCGGCCAGCTCTTCGGTGGTCAGCCGGTCGGCCTGGTTGAGCGCGAACACGGTGACCGCCTCGTGCCCGGCCAGCTCCGTGACGTAGCGCCGGTGCGTGGAGGCGTCGGCGTACTTCTGCGGGTCGAGCACCCACACGACCAGGTCGGCCAGCCCGATGAGGCGGTCGGCCTCGGTGTCGGTGAGCGCCCGGATCGAGTCGTGGTCGGGCAGGTCGAGCAGGATCAGCCCGTGCAACTGGCTGTCGCCCTTGTCGAGAGCGCTGGCCCGCGAGAAGCGGTGCCGCCACTGGATCTGCAGCCAGTCGAGCAGCGGCCCGGCGCCCTCCAGCCCCCACACGCAGGCATGTGTACGGGCGGTGGTCGGCCTGCGTACGCCGGTCGGCGACAGCTCCAGCCCCGAGATCGCGTTGAACAGCGACGACTTGCCGCTGCCGGTGCCGCCCGCGAGGGCGACGACGGTGTGGTCCGACGACAGCTTGAGCCGGTCGCCGGCCCGCCGCAGCAGTTCGTTGGCCTCTTTGAGCAGTTTCTTGTCCAGCCGCCCCGGCCCCAGCTCCACCACCTTGGTGAGCGCGGTCAGCCGCGGAGCGAGCCCTGGCCTGGTGGTCATCGTGGTCATCGAGCGACCTCGAGGTTGTACGTCGCCTGGTAGAGGCGGGTGGCGACGGACTCGTCCGGAATGCCCGCGGAGTCGAGCGCTTGCACGTAACGCATTGCTTCCTCGTCGAACAACATGCCGATCCTGGCCCGCAGGTCGCTGAACGCCTTGGCCCCGATGCCGCGCAGCGACTCGGCGCCGAGCACGGCGTTGACCAGCCTGTGGGGCACTCCTTCACCATTGCCCCCGCTGAACATGGCGACCATGAAGATCAGGGCGAGCGAGTCGGGATCGAACGACACCAGCTTCGACACCGACCGCTTGGCCACACCCTCCGTGCGTACCAGCTCGCTCAGGTGCTCCTGCCAGGACGCGATGGCCCGGCCGGTGTGCCGTGCGAGGTTGTCGGACGGCCGGTCGAGACTCTCCCCCAGCTTGGCCCCCAGCCCCGAACGGTGCCGCCAGCGCGCCACCACCTCCTCCGAGGCGCGGTTGGCCGCGGCGACGATGACGGATTCGAGACCGGTACGGATCGCCGCCTTGAACGCCAGCACCCGCTCCGGCGCCTGCCTGTCCGGCCGGCCGCGCCTGCGGACCTGGAGCGAGCGCATGAGGTCGCCGGAGCCCGCGAAGTCCTGCCAGCGGGCCAGCACCTCGCCGTGCAGCAGCGAGCCGTTCTTGGACGCCTTGTCGATCTCGGTCAGGGCGCTCAGGAACGCCGCCTCCACGTCGCCGCGCAGCTCGGCCCTGAACGCGACCTGCGCCTCCAGGTGCTTGGCCAGCGCGGGTACGCGGGTGCGGAAGCTGTTGAGCACGCCGTTGAGCGTCTCGCGTACGGCCAGGGCCCGCCGCTCCTCGTCCACCGACAGCTCGGCCAGCCACAGCCGCAGGTCGGTCACCTCGCTGTCGGGCAGCCTCCCGTCGGCCACCTTCGACTCGTGGATGACGAACCTGTCGATGTCGCCGAGCCCGTATTCGGTGAGCATGCGTACGAAGTGCTTGAGCACCACGTCAGCCGACCTCTGCGGCACCCGCGACAGGACGATGGCCAGCCGCGCGCCCCGCTCCTTGGCCAGGCGCAGCAGGCTCCATGCGGGGGCGTCGGCGTAGCGGGCCGCCGTGGTGACGAAGATCCACAGGTCGGCGGCGTCGAGCATGCGGTGGGCGACCTCGTGGTGCTCCTCGACCACCGAGTCGATGTCGGGGGTGTCGAGCAGCGCGACGCCCTGCGGGAGCTTCTCGGTGGTGACGATGAGCAGGCTGCCCAGCCCGGCTTCGGGGGTGGCCTGCTCCAGGCGTTCGAGGCCGCCGAGCAGCTCTCCCTCCGCGAACCACTTGTGGTCTTCCGGGTGGCAGACCAGGACGGGGGTGCCGGTGGTCGGGCGGCGTACGCCGGTGCGCGAGACGTGCTTCTCGGCGAGGCTGTTGACCAGGGTGGACTTGCCCGCGCCGGTCGAGCCCGCGATCACGATGAGGGCGGGGGCGGCGGTGGTCTTGACCCTGGGCAGGACGTAGTTCTCGAGCTGGGCCAGCAGGTCGGTCTGGGCCTGCCTGGCCTCCGCAGAACCGGGCAGGTCGAGGCTGAAGCGCAGGTCGGCGACGCTTTCGCGGAGGGTGCCCAGGGCCGAGGTGAGGGCTTCGACGACTTCGGCGGGCAACGCCTCCACCCGCTCACGACCGGCCCTCCCGGTCTCGGGCTCGTCGGCCCCGACGCCCTCGGCAGCCGCCCGATCGGCGGAGTCGGGCCCGGCCCCTGCCGCTCCGGCGCCGGGCTCGGAAGCCGGCTCGCCGTCGTCGGAGCCGGTCTCGGCCGTCTCCAGCTCGATGGACTCCTCGGGCTCGGGCTCAGTCGGGGGCTCGGTCGTAGGCCCAGTCGTGGACTCGGCGTCGGACGCGTCGGCTCGCGGCGCGGCGTCCGCTTCCCCGGACTCGACGCCCTCGGCCCCGAGCCCCGCACGCCCTGGATCGAACCCGGGCTCTGCTTCCGCCGTCTCCGGGAAATCCGCGGACGCGTCGAGAGCTTCCGCCGTCTCAGGGAAATCCGCGGACGCGTCCGGAGCGTCCGCCGCGTCGGCGGGGCGTGGCGCGGGCTCGTCGTCTCGCGTGGTCGGCCGCGCCCCGCCGCTCGGCTCGCTCCCCGCCGGAGAGGGCGGGGGCGTGCGAACGCCTGGGCCACCGAGGGAGGCGGGCTTCACGAACAGGGAGGGGCGCTCGGAGGAGGGCTCGGGCTCCTCGAAGGCGGGCCGGAACGCGGGCGAGGACGCGTCGGAGGCCGGGGGCCGTCGCAGCGCCTCGGGCTTCTCGAAAAGCGACGGCCTGCGCGCAGGGGGCTCCTCACGAGCGCCCGCCCCGCCCCGAGCCTCGCGAGCGCCTGCACCGCCCCAGGGCTCGAAGTCGTCCGCCCCGCCCGGAGCCTCGCGAGTGCCCGCGCCGCCCCAGGGCTCGAAGGGGTCCGCCCCGCCCGGAGCCTCGCGGGCATCCGCGTCGTCCTGAGCGCCGCGAGCCTGGGCACCGCCCTCAGGCTCGGAGGCGTCGGGATCGCCAGGATCCGGGTGGCCGCCGGAGCCGCCCTCGACGGGCGCGGCGGCGGCGGCACGGTCGGCCTCGGGGCCGGCCGAGCCGGCTGCGGGCTCGGCGTGGGCGCCTTCTGGGGCGCCTTTCTGGGCGTCGTCGGGCGGGACCTCGTGGAGGTCCTGGTCGGTCACCGCGCGGAAGCTCAACGTCTGCTCCCCAGGTGACTCCTGTCGCCCGTCATCCATGGCCGTGTTCACGGCAAGCGCTCCGCTCGAACCATCTCGACCTCCAGGCCGACCCTCACGACGTCGCCGACGATGACGATCGCGGGCGGCCGTATCCCGGCCGCGGAGACGCGGTCGGCCACGGTGGAAAGCGAAGCGCTGACCGCCCGCTGGGTCGGAAGAGTACCGTCCTGCACCACCATTACGGGAGTCTCCGGCGAACGTCCGTCGCGGATGAGTGTCTCTGCCACCTTCGCCAGGCGCTCGACGGCCATCATCAGCACCAGGGTGCCCTCGGAGCGCGCCAGTGCGGGCCAGTCGACGGTGGACCTGGGGTCGCCGGGGGCCACGTGCACCGAGATGACGTGGAAAGCCTGGCTGACCCCGCGGTGCGTCACCGGTACGCCGGCCGCGCCGGGCACCGCGACGGCGCTGGTGATGCCGGGCACGACCAGCACCGGGATGCCGGCCTCCGCGCACGCGATCATCTCCTCGCCGCCCCGGCCGAACACGAACGGGTCGCCGCCCTTGAGCCGGACCACGAACTTGCCCTGCCTGGCGCGGTCGACGAGCAGCTCGTTGATCGTCTCCTGGGACAGCGCGCGGCCGTAGGGCACCTTGGCGGCGTCGATCAGCTCGACGTCGGGGGCCAGCTCGTCGAGCAGGGCCCGGGGCGCGAGCCGGTCGGCGACCACCACGTCGGCCTGGGCGAGCAACTGCCGCCCGCGCACCGTGATCAGGCCGGGGTCGCCGGGACCGCCGCCGACGAGGGCCACGCCGACCGGCTTGGTGCGGTTGCGGCGGGCGTCGACCGTGCCGTCGCGCAGCGCCTCGACGACCGCGTCTCTGATGCCCGCAGCCCGGCGCGGGTCGCCGCCCGCCGTGACGGCCACGCCGATCTCGTCGACCCGTCCGCTGGCCGGGGTCCAGGCGGCGGAGGCGTCTTTGTCGTCGGCGCGCACGCACCACACGCGCTTGGCCTCCGCCTCGGCGGCGACCGCCGTGTTGACCGACCGGTCGTCGGTGCACGCCTGCACGAGCCAGGCCCCGTCGCAGTCGCCGACCTCGTAGGGGCGGGCGTGCCACGTGACCCGGCCCGCGGCGATCAGGTCGTCGAGGGCCGGTGTGACGCTCGGCGAGACGACGGTGACCTCCGCGCCGGCCTCTAGCAGCGCGGGCACTCGCCGCTGCGCGACGTGCCCGCCGCCCACGACGAGGACCCGGCGGCCGGAAAGCCGCAGGCCGAGGAGGTAGGGACCCATGGGGGGAATCTCCCGTTCGCGGAGGTTGGTTGTCTTCAGAGGTAAACCTACCGGCTTCGCATCCGTCATTTGCTGCGCACGGGTCAACGCCCGTCGAGAAGGGGCTGGCGGGGATCCCAGCGAGGCCCGCCCCCATCGTCTTCACGGCGTCTGGCCATCGCTGACAAGGCTTCAAGGATAACCCGGTTCCCGAGGTGGGCGGTGATGTCCGCGTGATCGTACGGCGGCGCCACCTCGACCACCTCCATCCCGGCCACCGGCAGCTCGTAGCAGATCCGGCGGACGGCGTCGAGGAGCTCCCTGGCCGTGAGGCCGCCGGGCTCGGGCGTGCCGGTGCCAGGGGCGTGGCCAGGGTCGCAGACGTCGATGTCCACCGACAGGAAGATCTGGTCGCACTCGTCGAGGGCGATCTGGAACGACTCGGTCAGGCATTCGTCGAGCCCGCGGGCCACGATCTCGGTCATCTCGTAGGAACGCATGCGCTGGGCGGCCATCCAGCCCAGCGTCTCCGGCTCCGGCCAGTAGCCGCGCAGCCCGATCTGCAGGAACCTGTCGCCCCTGATGGCCCCCGACTCGATGAGCCTGCGCATGGGCTGACCGTGCCCGTACAGGTGGCCGAACGTGATGTCGCCGGTGTCGGCGTGCGCGTCGAAGTGGAGCATCGAGGTGCGCCCTGCCGCGTACGCCCTGGCCGTGCCCCTCGCGTCGGGCAGCGCGATCGTGTGGTCACCCCCGAGCACCATCGGGACCGCGCCCGATGACGCCACCCGGTGCACCGCCTCCTCGATCGCCGCGAGCGAGCCCTCGACGTCACCCGAGTAGCACTCCACGTCGCCGGCGTCCAGCACGCGCAGGTCGCGCAGGGCGTCGACGCGCAGCGCCAGGCTGGGCCTGGAGCCGTCGTGCGGCAGGTAGCACGCCTGGCGCAGCGCCATGGGGCCGAACCTGGCGCCCGGCCGGTTGCTGGTGCCGCCGTCGAAAGGCGCGCCGATGATGACCACGTCGGCGCCCGCGTAGGTGGCCGGGTCGTCGACGTCGCAGCGGTCGACTCCGAGAAATGTGATGTCCGGGCCGTACATGGCTCCATAACGAGACACTGTTCGCACCTCCAGCGTCTCCCATCATCACACGGGCTTCTCGGTCACTCCCGCCGAGTCGAACGTGGCCACCTCGTGCATCACCCGTACGGCCGCGCACACCATCGGATGGGCCAGCAGGCCGCCCGTGCCCTCACCGAGCCGCAACTCCAGCTCCACCAGCGGGCGCAGCCCGAGGTGGGCGAGCGCGGCGGTGTGGCCCGGCTCGGCGGAGCGGTGGCCGGCCACCCAGTGGTCGACGGCGGCGGGGGCGAGCGCGGCGGCCACGAGGGCGGCCGCGCCGGCGATCACGCCGTCGAGGATCACCGGAACGCGCGCCGCGGCGCCGTACAGGGCGAAACCCGCGATGGCCGCGTGCTCGAACCCGCCGACGCCCGCCAGGGCCCGCGACACCTCACCGGGGGAGCTGGGAGAGAAGCCCGTGAGCGCGTTCGCGCGCAGCGCGGCGCGGACGACGCCGACCTTGTGCGCGTGCGTCTCGTCGTCGATCCCCGTGCCCCTGCCGGTCACCTCGGCCGGGTCCTTGCCGGTGAACGCGGAGACCAGGGCGGCGGAGGCGGTGGTGTTGGCGATGCCCATGTCGCCGGTGATCAGGCAGCGCGCGCCCCCGTCGACCAGGCTCTTGGCCACGGCGATGCCGGCCTCCATCGCGCTGACGGCCTGGTCGGCGGTCATCGCGGGCCCCTCGGACAGGTCGGCGGTGCCGTACGCGACCTTGTGCTTGACCAGGTCGGGAGCGTCGGGCAGGTCGGCGGCCACGCCCACGTCCACCACGGTCACCGACGCGCCCGCCTGGGCGGCGAAGGCGTTGGCGACGGCCCCGCCGGACAGGAAGTTGGCGACCATCTGCACCGTGACCTCCTGCGGCCACGGGCTGACGCCGCGCGCGTGCACGCCGTGGTCGGCGGCGAAGATCGCCAGCGCGGCCGGCTCCGGCATGGGCGGCGGGCTCACGCCGGCCGCGCCCGCGAGGCGTACGGCTACCTCTTCGAGCACGCCGAGCGAGCCGCGGGGCTTGGTGAGGCGGTCCTGATGGGCGCGGGCCTCGGCGAGCGCCCCCGGGTCGGCCGGGCGAATCGCGGCCAGCGTCTCAGCGAGCACGACAAACCTCCACTTAGGGGACGAGCTGCAGCGCTTCCTCGTAGCGGTCGATCACGACGTCGGCCAGCGTCTCACAGTCGCCGATCACCTCGGCACAGCGGATGTCGAGATCGGGGTGCCCCGCGCCGTACGCCAGCGCCTGCGCCCACACGCGCTCCAGCATGCCGCCCGCGAACAGCAGGTACGGCACCACGATCACCCGCTTGGCCCCCAGCCGGCGGCACCGTTCGAGCCCGCCGGGCACCCCGGGCGGGGTGACGGACACGAACGCCGTCTCGACGGTCATGAAGTCGTAGGCGTGCGTCTCCCAGAACAGCCGTGACACCCGGTGGATCTCGGCGTTGGCCGTCGCGTCGGTGGAGCCCTCGCCCACCAGGACCACCGCGGTCTCCCCCGGCTCGACGTGCGCGTGGAGGTCGTCGGCCGGCGAGGAGTCGACGGCCCGCAGCCGGGGCCTGGCGCCCACCAGTTCGAGCGCGCGCGGCTTGGAGATCTCGGTGGCGGCGTCGTTGAGCCGCTCGGCCAGCAGCGCGAGCACGCGGGGGTCGGGGCCGAGGGGGCGGCCGTAGTCGTACATGAGCGTGGGGTGGCGCTGCTGCTCGATCGCCATCGCGGCGGGGAACTCCTCGCTCACCCTGCTGAGACTCAACGGCAACGCCACCAGCCGGTGGTGCCCCCTGGCGACCAGGGAGGCGACGGAGTCGCTCAGCCGGGGCGTGGCCCGCTCCAGGTAACCGCCGGAGACGTCGGCGCCCGTCTGGTCGAGGCGGCAGCGCAGGCGGTGTACGAACCTGCCGAACTCCGCGGCGTAGGCGTCGTCCTGTGAGCCCTGCCCGATCAGCAGGAGCGGCGGCTTCATCGTGAGGGATCTCCGGAGCGGTGGACAAAGACACGCGAGGATAACCGATGCACACCGGTAGGGAACAGGTCACGCTGTGTGCGCGGGCGTCGCATGCACCACGAACACGGGGTCGCAGGCGCTCAGACGATGTGAACCGTCGGGGTCGAGCGTGAGCTTCGAGGCCAGGATCTGGGTGCCCTCGCCACGATAGCCCTGATCGCGCAGCCGCTCCAGCACGGCCGGGACCTGCTCGACCTTGCGCAGCGCGCACACCAGCGCGCGCGGGCCCCTGGCGGCGCAGGCCAGGATCACGTCGAGGCCGCCGCCGCCGACGAAGACGGCGTCGGGGTCGGGCAGCGGCTCCAGCGCGGGCGGCGCCTGCCCTCTGGCCAGGGCCACCTTCACGCCGTGTGCGAGCACGTTGGCCCGCAACCGGGCGCACCGGCCCTCGTCGCGCTCGACGGCCACGACAGCCGCGCCCAGCCTGGCGCATTCGACGGCGATCTGGCCGACGCCCGCGCCCACGTCCCACACCAGGTCGCCGAGCCGGGGGCCCAGCTTGGCCAGCACGTACGCCCGCACCTCCGGCGGCAGCGGGCCCTCGGACGGCAGCGCCCACTCGGACGGCCCCGGCTGCGCCCCGGCCACCCAGCCCGCCTCCCCTGGCCGGTGCAGCGGGTCGATGACGAGCACCACGTCGGGGTCCTTCCACGGCCGGGTGGTGGCCTCGCCCATGCGGCTGTGCGTGACCCGTTCGTCGGGCCCGCCGAGGTCCTCGCACACGATCAGCGCGCGCGGCGTGGTGGGGGCCAGCTCTCTGGCGATCTCGCCAGGGCCGACGCCTGGCGCGACGAGCAGCGCGACCTTGGGGTGCGCGCGGCAGGCGTTGACCACCCGGTTGAGCTGGGCCGGGCCCGACGGGGCCACGACCAGGGCGTCCTCCCAGCCGAGCCCGGCGCGGGCGAAGGCGCGGGTGACGAGCGGCATGGCCGGCAGCACGTCGGGATCGAGGCCGTGCGCCCGCAACGCGCGTACGACGCCGAAGAAGCCGGGATCACCCTCCGCGACCACGACCGCCGGGCCCGCGCCGCGTTCGAGGTGGGCGTCGATCCTCTCCAGCAACGACCCCTGCCCGGCGGCCGTCGAGGCGAGCCCGAGCTGTCGCAGGACGGCGTCGGGGCCGATGACGAGCCCGGCCTCGTGCAGCTTGGCCACCGCCCTGGCCGAGAGGTCCGACCCGTCCCAGCCGACAACCGTGATCATTGAGCCTCACCGTCCTCAACTCAAGGGTGACCGCTCCCGCGGGGTTTCACAAAGGGTACGGGGGTCAGTCCGGTGTGCCCTCACGGCAGGTCCGCGGGGATGAGGCTGTAGACCACCAGGTCCTCGCCGTCGAGGGAGGCGCGGGCGACGCCCTCGCGGACGAAGCCGGCCTTCTCCGCCACCCGGCAGGAGGCCGCGTTGCCGGGGGCGGCGCGGAGCTGGAGCCGGCTGAAGCCCTGCTGCTCGAACAGCCAGCGGGCGATGGCCTGCACGGCCTCTCCCGCGTACCCGTTGCCCCTGGCCCAGGGCGCGGTCATGTAGCCGATCTCGACGGTCCGGTGGTTCCAGTCGACGTCGCGCAGGTCCAGGTTCGCGGCGAAGCGGCCGGTGCGCAGCTCTTCTGCGGTCCAGGCGATGCCCGCGCCCTTGATCCGCGCCCGCTCGGCGTGCTCGATGAACGCCCGCGCGTGCTGCTCGGAGTAGTCGCGGGGGATGCCCGTCATGGCCTGGGTGAGCGGGTCGCCGCCGGTCGCGGCCAGGTCGCGGACGTCGGCCAGGGACGGCGGGCGCAGCAGCAGCCGGGGCGTGCGCAGCTCGGTTCTGGGCAGGGTGTCGGAGGGCAGGCGGCCGTCCTCGCGCAGCAGGCCGAACAGCACCAGGTCGTGCGGGCCGTCCGCTTCGAGCACGGCTGCGCGCAGCACGCCTTCCCAGGTGAAGCCCGCTTTCTGGGCGACGCGGAGCGAGGCCAGGTTGTCCAGGTTCGCGGTGAGGTCGATCCGGCGCAGGCCGGTGTTCTCGAAGGTCCACGCGGCCAGCGCGCGCACGGCCTCGGTGGCGAAGCCTCGGCTGCGGTAGAGGGGGTGCACGCCGTAGCCGACCTCGGTCGTGCCCGCGCTCCACGAGGTCTTGAACAGGCTGATCGCGCCCACGATCAGCCCGTCGGCCTCGGCCATGGCCAGATGGACGCCCTGCCCCGAGCGGTGCAGCTCGTGGACGCCGCCCTCCAGCCACTGGGGGACCCCGGACGGCTTGGCGGGCGCGCCGGGCGGCAGGAACCGCGCGCCGGACTGAACGATCGAGCGGATCCGGGGAGCGTCGTGAGGGCCGAACGGCCGGAGCGTCAGCCGTGCCGCGGTGATGCTCACATCGGGGACGAACACGCTGGGCAGGGTACACACCCGCGATGTTTGCCCACGAAAGCGGGGGTAGGGGCGCACTGAGGAGGGAGGAAACCATGCAACGTGGGAGCGACAAGCACAACCCCCGCCTCGACGACCAGCAGAAGCACGAGACCGAGGGCCTGATACGCGGTGGCGGCACCACGCACGCCGAGGAGTGGAAGCAGCCCGAGGCCATGCCGGCGCCCGGTGAGGACGCGCTTGGGTCGTACCCGCCAGGACACGCGCCGGGCACCGCGGCCGGAATCACGCCGCGCGGCGTGAACGTCCGCAGCGACCTCGCGAAATGGCTCAGTGACGCCCGCTGGCCCGCGTCCAAGGAGGAGCTGGCGCGGCATGCCGAGCGCGCGGCCGCGCCGGACCGGGTGTCGGACATGGTGGAGTCCCTCCCAGAACGTCGCTACGTGAACGTGGCGGACGTCGCCAAGGCCCTGGGGCTGGGCGTGGAGGAGCGGAGGTGGTGACCGGTGCGGCTCGACTTCATCCGGCCGCTCTACGAGAGGCGCGGCCCGTACGCGTCGGTGTACCTGGGCGCGCTCACCGGGCCCGAGCGGGAGTCACACTGGCGCGGCGTACGCGACCGGCTCGACCACCAGGCCGACCGGGCGACCCTGGACGCGCTGGAGGAGGAGGCCCTGCGGGCCGCCGCGGGGCGTGCGCTGTTCGCCACGCACGGTGACGTGGTGGTGGCCGAGTCGTTGCCGCGGGCGCCGTACGAGCTGGCCGTGTGGACGCCGTTGCCGCACGTCACCCCCATGCTGATGGCCCGCGGCGAGAACGTGCCGCACCTGCGGGTCATCGTGGACCACGCGGGGGCCGAGCTGACCGTGTTCGGGTGCGGGGCGCCGCGCAGGGCCACCGTGGCGGCCGCCTCGTGGCCGCTGCAGAAGACCGCGCAGGGCGGTTGGTCGCAGAAGCGGTACGAGCGGGCGGTGGACGAGACCTGGGAGAAGAACGCGGCGGCCGTGGCCCAGGAGATCGACGAGCAGGTACGCCGCGTCCGCGTCGAGATGGTGCTGGTGGCCGGGGAGCCGAAGTCGCGCTCGTACCTGCTGCACCACCTCGGCACCAAGGCCGCCGACCGGGTGACGATGGTCGAGCACGGCAGCCGGGAGGACCACGGCCGGTTCGAGCAGGACGTCGAGCGGGCCCTCGACGACTGGCTCGCCCGCCGCCGCGCCGAGCTGCTCGAACGGCACCTGGAGTCCGCCGGGCCCTGCGGCATGGCCAGGGTCTCCCAGGCGCTGCGCGAGGGCCGGGTGCACGCGGTGCTCGTGCCCGGCGACCTGCCCGCCCCCGTCTGGATCGGCGAGGCGGGCACGCAGCTCGCCACCGACCAGGGCGAGCTGCGGCACTGGGGCGTGGAGAAGCCCGTCAGGGAGCGCTCCGACTCGGCCCTGGTGCGGGCCGCCGCGATGACGGACGCCGAGCTGTGGTTCACGGACGGCGTGCCGGAGGTCGCGGCGGTGCTCAGGTACTGAGCGGTCGGGTGCTGTGCGGTCAGGTGCTGATGATCACTTCGAGGGTGCGGGGGCCGTGCACGCCCTCCACCCGGTTCAGCTCGATGTCGCTGGTGGCCGAGGGGCCGCTGATCCAGGTGAGCGGGCGGGCCGGGTCGAGGCGGGCGACGGCCTCGGGCACGCCGGCCACGATCTGATCGGCCCGTACGACGCACAGGTGGTAGTCGGGCACCAGGGTCTGGGCCCGCGTGCCCTGGCCTGGGCCGTGGTCGAGGACGATGGTGCCGGTCTCGGCGATGGCCACGGCGCAGTTGGTGATCACGCCGTCGGCCGTCTTCAGGTCGGCCCAGCCGCCGGCCCGGTCGAACCCGTCGGGCACGATCATGCGCCGCTCGCCCACGGCGGCGTCGATCCGGCCGGGGACCTCCGCCTCGGGGACGACGTGCACGACGGCCCGGTAGTCGTCCACCCGCTCGGCGAACAGCCCCACGAGGTCGGCCGCCTCCCGCTCCGTCCGGTAGTGCCGGGGGATCTCGACGTCCGCGGCGCCGGCCACGGCCTCGCGGACCCTGGCGAGGATCTCCTCACGCGCGCTCATTCCGCTCCCACCAGTCTCTGAAGGATTCTTCCGGGATCTCGGGGACGTCCCTGGTGTCGGTCCACGCCGCCAGCGGGCCCGGCAGCCGCCTGGGCACCAGCTTGCGCAGGCGGGTGGCCGCGCGCTGCGCCCTGGCCAGCCGCCGGTGATCGTTGAGTATCCAGCCGGCGGCCTTCATCCCGGCCCGCTCCGCGGTCGCGTGCGGGGCCTTCGCCCGCAGGTCCACCAGGACCTCCGGGATGTCGATGGCCACCGGACACGCCTCGTAGCAGGCGCCGCAGAGGCTGGAGGCGTACGGCAGCGAGGCGTCCAGGTCGGAGGTCATGCCTCTGAGCTGCGGGGTGAGGATCGCGCCGATGGGGCCGGGGTAGACCGAGCCGTACGCGTGGCCGCCGGCGCGCTCGTACACGGGGCACACGTTCAGGCAGGCCGAGCAGCGGATGCAGCGCAGCGCCTGGCGGCCGACCTCGTCGGCGAGCACGTCGGTGCGGCCGTTGTCGAGCAGCACCAGGTGGAAGTCCTGGCCCTCGACCGCGCCGGTCCACATGCTCGTGTAGGGGTTCATCCGCTCGCCTGTGGAGCTTCGCGGCAGGAGCTGGAGGAACACCTCCAGATCCCGCCAGGACGGCAGCAGCTTCTCGATCCCGACCACGCTGATGAGGGTCTCGGGCAGGGTCAGGCACATGCGTCCGTTGCCCTCCGACTCCAGCACCACCAGCGTGCCGGTCTCGGCCACCATGAAGTTGGCGCCGGAGATCGCGACCTTGCTCCTGAGGAAGCGTTCGCGCAGGTGGAGCCGGGCGGCCTCGGCCAGGTCGGGCGGGTCGTCGGTGAGGTCGGGCGACACCTCGGGCATCTTCTCCAGGAAGATCTCGCGGATCTCCGACCGGTTGCGGTGGATCGCGGGGACCAGGATGTGGCTCGGGAAGTCGTCGCCTAGCTGGACGATCAGCTCGGCCAGGTCGGTCTCGTACGCGGTGATGCCGTGCGCGGCCAGCGCCTCGTTGAGCTCGATCTCCTGGGTGGCCATCGACTTGACCTTGACCACCTCGGTCTCGCCGGTGGCCTGGACCAGGCCGGTGACGATGCGGTTGGCCTCGGCGGCGTCCCTGGCCCAGTGCACGGTGCCGCCCGCCGCGGTCACGGCCGCTTCGAGCTGGAGCAGGTAGCGGTCGAGGTGGCGGAGGGTGTGGTCCTTGATGGCCTTGCCTGCCGCGCGGAGCTCCTGCCAGTCGGGCAGCTCGCCCACGACGCTCGCGCGCCTGCCGCGGATGGTGTGGGTGGCTTTGCGGAGGTTGAAGCGAAGCTGAGAGTTTTGAACGGCTTTTTGCGCGTTCTCCGGGAAATTTCCGGGCATGCCGAGGAATGTCGCACTCATCGGGCCCCCTCCGTCGACGCGAGGATCTCGGCCAGGTGCATCGTCCTGACACCGGTCTTCTGGCGGCTCAGCGTGCCGCCGATGTGCATGAGACAGGAGTTGTCCGCCGCGCACAGCACCTCGGCCCCGGTGTCGAGGATGCCGCGGGTCTTGTCGGCGCCCATCGCGGCGGAGACCGCCGGGTTCTTGACCGCGAACGTGCCGCCGAAGCCGCAGCACTCGTCCGCGCCGGGCAGCGGGACCAGCTCCAGGCCGCGTACGTGCCGGAGCAGCCGGGTGGGCCGGTCGCCCAGGCGGAGACTGCGGAGCGAGTGGCACGTCGGGTGATAGGTCACCCGGTGCGGGAAATACGCGCCGACGTCCTCGACCTTCAGGACGTCGATCAGGAACTCGGACAGCTCATACACCTTCGGGACGACCTCCGCGATCGCCGCCGCTCCCCTGCTGCCCGGCCTGGCCAGCCTCGGGTACTGCTCACGCACCATGGCCGCGCACGACCCCGACGGCGCCACGACGGCGTCGTACCCGGCGAACACCTCGGTGAAGTGCCGGGCCAGCCGCACGCCCTCCTCCCGGTAACCGGTGTTGACGTGCATCTGCCCGCAGCACGTCTGGGCGGCGGGGAAGTCCACGTCGCAGCCGAGCCGGCGCAGGAGCGACACGACGGCCTTGCCGGTGCCGGGGAAGAGCGTGTCGTTCACGCACGTGATGAACAGGGCGACTCGCACGGCTCTCCTTCCAAAGTGATGGCCAACGGTATGGTCCGACCACTGTATGGTCAGACCATATCTAACACACCTTTCCCCGGCCACCATCGGAGGCTTCGTTGGACGGCACCGGCTGGCGTCCCGTCAAGCGAACGCGGGCGTTCGAGGACGTGCTCGCGCAGATCGAGCGGCGGATCGCCGAGGATGGCCTGACGGCGGGCGACCGGCTGCCCGCCGAGCGCCACCTCGCCGAGCAGTTGGGCGTGAGCCGCTCCTCGGTACGCGAGGCCATGCGCGTGCTGGAGACGCTCGGCGTGGTCTCTTCGCAGGTGGGCAGGGGGCCCGACGCGGGCGCGGTGCTCACCTCGCGCCCCGACTCGCCGCTGACCGACCTGCTCAGGCTCCACCTCGGCCTGGCCAGCCTGGAGATGCGCGAGGTCATCGACGCCCGCCACATGATCGAGCAGTGGGCCGCCGCGCACGCGGCCACCGCGGGGGCCGACACCTCGGGCCTGGCCGCAGCCCTGGCCGGGATGGACGCGGCGACGTCGGCCGAGGAGTTCGTCGAGCACGACATCGCCTTCCACCGCGCGATCGCGGACGCCTCGGGCAACCGCCTCGTCGCCGCCATGATGCGCTCACTCCGCGACTCCATGCGCAGGTACTCGGTCGAAGCCGTCCAGCGCCTGGGCGACACGTCGGTCCTGCGCGCGGACCACGTGCGCATCCTGGAGGCCATCGGCCGCGGCGACCGGGACGAGGCCGTCCGCGCCGTCTCCGACCATCTGGCGCACGCCTACCCCTCGCTCTTCCGCTGATCGGCCCCGTCATTCCCGCCGGTCGGCCTCCCTGCAGTTGGCGCCGGAGCACGCGACCATGCCCGCCAGCCGCGCGTCCAGCCGCGCCACCAGCCCCGGATCGGCGGTCGCGGCCAGGTTGCGCAGCTCGTACGGGTCGGCGTCGAGGTCGTAGAGCTGGCGTTCGCCGGTCTCGTAGCGCACGTACGCGTACTGGTCGGTGCGCAGCGCCTGATAGGCCGGCACCGGCGTCTGGGCCGCCGAGGAGCGGTCGGACGGCCTGGCGAACTCCACGAGCACCTGGGTGCGCCACTCGTCCGGCGGTCGCCCGCGCAGCAGCGGCACCAGGGAGCGGCCCTCCACGAAGGGCGGCACCGTGGCCCCGCCGAGTTCGGCGATCGTGGGCGCGAGGTCGATCGTGGCCCCCATCTGGTCGATCATCGAGCCGGGCTCGACGCCGGGGCCGCGGACGACCATCGGAACCCTGATGGCCTCCTCGAACGGGGTGGTCTTGCCCTGCTTGAGCCGGTGTGTTCCGAGGTGGAAGCCGTTGTCGGAGCTGAAGAAGATGTAGGTGTCGTCGAGCTTCCCCGAGTCGCGCAGGGCGTGGACCACGGCCCCCACCAGGTCGTCCACCCCCAGCATGGACCTCAGCCTGGCGCGGAAGCGCTCGTCGACCTCGTCGACGGCCATGGGCGAGAGCGGCGGCCGGGTGCGCAGCCAGAGCGGCTCGGCGCTGACGTCGTCCTGGTTGAACGACGGCGTGCGCGGCGCCTTGGCCATCGGGAACCTGTCCACGTGCCGCAGGGCCGGGTTGGCCGGATTGTGCGGGCCGATCGGGGCCAGGAAGAGGAAGAACGGCTTGTCCGACCCTCTGATGAAGTCATACGCCTTGTTGGCCAGCACGTCGGAGAGATAGGCGTGCTCGGACCAGTTGTAGTCGTACAGGGTGCCGTTCTCGTTGAGGCGGTAGCCGTACTCCTCGTAGAGGGCGCGCACGGGCACGGACCACTCGTCCCAGCCGGGCGGCACGAACGTCTCGGGAGCGCTCGCCCCCGGATAGTGGTTGAGGAACTTGCCCATGAGCCCCGTGCGGTAGCCGGCCTGCTGCATCCAGGTGCCGATCGTGGAACGTTCCAGGCCGAGCGTGTGGAAGCGGTCGAAACCGCCCTCCGGCGCGGTGTTGGTCCACACGCTGTGACTGTGGACGTGCTGGGAGCGCAGGATCGACGCCCTCGACGGGCAGCACCAGGAGTTGGTCACGAAGAACCGGTCGAACGAGGCGCCCTGCCGTACGAGGTGCCGGGAGATGTTCGGAAAGTACGGCAGCGTGCCGCTCTCCAGGTCGTCGGCCAGCACGACCACGATGTTCGGCCTGGAGTCACCCTCGGCGACCGTGGGTTCGGCCGCCGGCAGGAGAAGCAGCAGGCAGGCGAGACGACAAAGAGCCTTGAGCACAGAATGTGACTTCCCCGATAGATCCGCCATTGACACTCTGACGGCCCACAGGGGTAATAGAACTTAATTCCGGAGGTGTCTCATGAAGCTCGGCCTGAACCTCGGCTACTGGCAGCGCAACGCCGACGACGCGACCGAATCCGTCCTGGCCGCCGAACGGCTCGGCTACGACTCGGTGTGGACGGCCGAGGCGTACGGCAGCGACGTGTTCACCCCGCTGGCCTGGTACGGCGCCCGTACGAGCCGCATCAAGCTGGGCACCTCGATCGCCCAGATCTCGGCCAGGCCGCCGGTCACGACCGCGATGACCGCGATGACGCTCGACCACCTCACCGGCGGGCGGCTGCTGCTCGGCATCGGCGCCTCGGGGCCGCAGGTCGTGGAGGGCTGGTACGGCCTGCCGTTCGCCAGGCCGCTGGCCAGGACGCGCGAGTACGTCGAGATCATGCGCAAGGTCTGGCGCCGCGAGGAGCCGGTCACCAGCGAGGGCGAGCACTACCCGCTGCCGCTGCCCGGCGGGCTGGGCAAGCCGCTCAAGCTCATCACGCGCCCGCTCAGGTCCGACATCCCCGTCTACCTCGGGGCGGAGGGACCCAGGAACGTCGCGCTGGCCGCCGAGGTGGCCCAGGGCTGGCTGCCGCTGTTCGCCTTCCCCGAGAAGATCGGGGAGATGTACGGCGACGCGCTGTCAGGCGCCCCCGACGGCTTCGACGTGGCCGCCATGGTGCTGGTGACCATCTCCGACGACGTGCGTTCCGCGCTGGACGGCGTCAAGACGATGCTGACGCTGTACATCGGCGGTATGGGCGCGAAACAGCGCAACTTCCACGCCGACATCATCGGCCGGATGGGATACGCCGAGGCCGCCGAGCACATCCAGGCGCTCTACCTGGCGGGGCGCAGGGACGAGGCGTTCCGGGCGATCCCGGACGAGTTGGCCGACGGCATCTCGCTCGTGGGCCCGCCCGGCCGGATCAAGGAACGCCTGGAGCTGTGGCACCGCAGCCCGGTCACGAGCCTGCTGGTCATGGGGGTCAGGGACGAGCCGTCGCTGAAGCTCGTCCGCGACCTCGTCCTGGGCTGACGAACCGGGCCTGCGCGGCGGTCGGTCGGGCCCATTAGTCAGGGCGGGGCGCGGGGTCGGCGGTGACCGAGCGGAGCAGCGGCCTGCTCAGCGCGCCCGCGCCGACCACCCCCGCGAAGCCCGCGACCACGCAGCCCACCAGCGTGACCACCCCGACCACGTTGACGCCGCCGATCATGAACGGCAGCGCGCAGAACGCCCCCACCAGGATCGCCCCGCCGCCCATCACCGTCAGCGGGATGAGCGTCTCGGCCCGCCTGGCCCTGTCGAGCACCTCCAGCGGGGTCCCGGCCAGCCGCAACAGCCCGTACGTCTGGCGCCGGTCCAGCACCGACGACGTGGCGGTGATCCCCGAGCTGGCGATGGCGACCAGGAACGACACCGACAGCACCACGATCGTGCCCACCCGGACGTCGGCCAGGATCTGGGTGCCGAAGCGCCGGTCGTCGCTCTGTGTGGTGGGCGTGCGGCCGGGAACGAGCCCGGCCAGCGCGGTACGCGCCCGGTCGACCGCGGCCGCGTCCGCCGAGCTGCCCAGGGCCGCGACCACGACGCCCTTGACCGGCTCGACGGTGGCCGTGACGCCCGCCGCCCGCAGCCGTTCGCGGGCCTGGTCCGTCACCTTCGCCGCCTGCCCGGCGGGCGCGGTGACGCGGAGCTGGGGCGGCCCGGCGGCCTCGCCGTCGAACGCCGCCGGGCTGAGCAGGCCGAGGAAGCCCGCCACGAAGCCGGTCAGCGCCACGCCGCTCACCGTGCGCCAGGCCGAGCGCGGGTCGTCCACGAGGCGGCGGGCGGCGAGCAGCCGGGCGGGCCCGCGAGCGCTCCTCGCCGCGATCCGGCCGATCACGCCGACCACCCACGGGCCGGCCAGGTTGACGCACAGGAACGCCAGGGTCAGCGCCACCGCGACGACCGCGACGCTGGTTCCCCTGGTCAGCAGCGGGAACGCGGCCAGCACCGCCAGCAGGGCGAGCACCCGTACGAACCGCAGGCCGGGCGGCGTCTCCCGCCTGGCCACGCCGAGCGGGCTGACCACCACCCGCCGCAGCCCCGCCACCGCCGACAGCCCCACCAGCAGCGGCACCGCGACCAGCACCCCCGCCAGGACGAGCGGCCCGGGGAACAGGTCCGCGACGAACCACGGCCCGCCCTGCATCTCGATCCCGGCCAGCAGCGGCACGGCCAGGGCGAAGGCCACGGCCCCGGTGAGCGCGCCGGCCAGCGCGACGATCACCGCCTCGGCCACGGTCATCGCGACCACCTGACCCGGGCTCGCCCCGACCAGCCGCAGCGCGGCCAGCCGCTGGTCACGCCGGGCCACCGTGAGCCGGGCCGCCGCCCCGCCGAAGACCAGCAGCGGCACCACCATGAGCACACTGGCGATGAGCGAGAGCACCCGGTACGCCTCGGCGTCCTCGCTCGGCGTCCCGGCCAGGCTCGCGACCTCGGCGGGCGGCTTGGCGATGATCCAGTCGTGGACGCGTTCCGCCGTCACCGCGGGGGCGTCCGGCTCGTGGCCGACGACCGCGACCAGTTCGTCCGGGTGCACGAGCGCCTCGTCGCCGAGCACGCCCGCCTGGCCCGGGTAGCGGGCGGCGAGTTCGTCCGGCGGCAGGTCCTCGGCCAGGGCGGCCAGGGCGGGCGACAGCCACACCTCGCCGGGCGCGGGGAAGCGGGGCAGGCCGGGCGGAGGGGCCGGGGACCTGCCCGGGAGCGCGGCCAGGTCGACGACGGTGATCTCCTGGTCGCGGACGAAGTCGTAACGCGACGCCTCGATCGCCACCGCGCCGGTGGCGGCGGGGACCGGGTTGCGCCAGGCGCCGCGCTCGGCCCTGGCCTGGAAGGCGGAGTTCGCGGCCACCGCGAACAACAGCAGCGCCGTGGCCACGGCCACCGCGCCCAGGGTGAGCCAGGTGCCGAGCAGCCCCCTGCGGCCGCCGCCCCTGAGCAGGCGCCAGGTCAGGTCGAGGTTCACGCCAGTGCCCCGCTCTCCAGGAGTCGGCCGTCGCGGACCTCCACGGTGCGGTCGCACCAGGCGGCCACGTTCGGGTCGTGGGTGACCACGATGAGGCAGGCGTCGTTGTGCTTGGTCGCCGCCACCAGCAGCCGCATCGTCTCCTGCCCGGTCTGCTGGTCGAGGGCCCCGGTGGGCTCGTCCGCGAAGACCACGGCCGGCCTGCTCACCAGCGCCCGCGCGATGGCCACCCGCTGCGCCTGGCCGCCGGACAGCTCGCCCGGCCGCCGGGTCTCCATGCTCTGCAGTCCGAGCGGGCCGAACCACTCGCGGGCCTGGCGTACCGCCTGGCTCCTCGGCACCCCGCCCAGCATGAGCGGGAGCGCCACGTTCTCCTCGGCGGGCAGCTCGGGCAGGAGCTGGCCGAACTGGAAGACGAAGCCGAACCTGGTACGGCGCAGTGCGCTGCGCTGCCGCTCCCCCATCGCGTCGATGCGCCGGCCGAGCAGGTGCACCTCGCCCGCGTCCGGCTTCATGATCCCGGCCAGGCAGTGCAGGAGGGTCGACTTGCCTGAACCGCTCGGGCCCATGATCGCCACGGCTTCGCCGGCCCGTACCGCGATGTCCACGCCGCCGAGGGCGACCGTCTGCCCGAACCTCTTGACCAGGGCTCGTCCAACAAGCACGTCGTTCATGGCGTTCAGCCTGTCGGGAGCGCTGTGCCCGGGTATCGGCCGTGCGTCCATAACCGCCTCGGCCGAACGGCCGATCCTTAGAGTTGGGCTGTGACTATTCGGGTGCTCATCGCCGACGACCAGCAACTGGTGCGTACCGGCTTCCAGATGATTTTGGACGCTCAACCGGACATTGAGGTCGTGGCCGCGGTCGCGGACGGGGCGGAGGCCGTGTCGGAGGCCAGGCGGCTGCGTCCGGACGTGTGCCTGCTCGACATCAGGATGCCCAAGCTCGACGGGCTGGAGGTCACCCGGGTGCTGGCCGGCCCCGGCGTGGAGAACCCCCTGCGGGTGGTCATCGTCACCACCTTCGACCTGGACGAGTACGTCTACGGAGCCCTGCGCGCCGGGGCCACCGGCTTCCTGCTCAAGGACAGCGGGCCCACGCTGCTGATCGAGGCGGTCAGGGCCGCCGCGGCGGGCGACGCGCTGGTGTCGCCGTCGGTGACCGTACGGCTGCTGCAGCACCTGGCCGGGCCCCGCAGGGTCGCGCTCCCGGCCGAGGACCCGCTGACCGAGCGAGAGCTGGACGTCGTGAGGCTGGTGGCCAGGGGGCGGACGAACAAGGAGGTGGCCGCGGAGCTGTTCGTGTCGCTTTCCACCGTGAAGACACACCTCGGGAGCATCCAGGCCAAGCTCGGTGTCCGCAATCGAGTGGGAATCGCGGCGTGGGCGTGGGAATCCGGCGTGGTGAGCTGATTAACAGCGGGGCTCCCGGGATACAAGTGAATCAGAACCTCAGCGCATGGCCCGGGGGGAGATCAACGTGCGCTACACCCAGGCATCGCCGACCAGAGCCGCCTCTGCCGTCTACGTGACGCTGACCGCTCAGGTCGTCTCCCTCGGCGCTCTCGTGCTCTTCGAGCTGGCTCGCGGACGCGACCTCGCCGCCCGGCTCGCCGCGTTCGGCGGGCGTCCCGAGGGGGCCGACGCGGAGGCGGTGGTGGGCGCGGTGACCGTGTTCGCCGTGCTGATGATGCTGGTGGCGGGCACCACGATCGCCGCCGCGGCGGCCTACGTGACCTGGCTGGTGCGCGCCAGGCGGGCCAACGACCGTTCAGCCGCGACGGGGCCGGTGGCGGCGGCCTGGCTGCTGCCCGGCGTCAACCTGGTCGCCCCGGTGGTGCTGGTCGACGAGGTGTGGCGCGGCGCCCGGCCGCCCGCGGGGCGGCGCGGCCGGTGGCTGGCGCTGCTGGCCGGATGGTGGCTGAGCTGGCTGACCGCGCTCGCGCTGGTGACGATCCGGCTGGCGCTCGACTCCTCCGCCGGCGACCTGACCGGGATGGGGCTGGTGGAGCTGGCCTGCGCGGCGGTGGCGGCGCTGCTGTGCGCGGCCACCGTACGCGAGCTGACGCGGCTGCAGCGGCTGGCCCGGTCGGCCCGTACCGCCGAGCCGGGCACCGTGCACGCCTTCTCGCCCACCCCGCCGCCGCGGGCCCACGGCTCCGCCCCGATCGGCCGTACGAGCTGATCCCGGTCGAGCGCGCGCTCGGTCGCGGTCAGGCGGCGGTGGGCCCCGAGCTGCCGGGGCTGGCGTGCCAGAGCCGCCTGGGCGGGTTGGCGGTGATGGCCGGGCCGAGGTCGGAGTAGGGCGAGAGGCGGAAGCCGTTGGCGTACTCGATCTTGTTGCCCCCGACGCCCGCCAGCTCCTCCGGGGCCCGGTCGATGACGGCGCGCACCGCCTCGACGCCCTGGGAGCGCCAGAGCGCGTCGAGGTCGGCCAGGTTCCAGCAGTCGACCGCCCGCATCGACACCGCCCGCGCCCCCGTGCGCCGGACCACCCCCCTGGCCAGCACGAGCCACGAGCCGAACACGACCGACGCGCACCGCCCCTGCACCGACTCGAAGAACGTCAGGTCGATCGGCCCCGTCGAGTCGTCGAGCGTGGTGAAGATGACGCGCTGGCCCGAGCGCACGGCCGGGGTCTGGGTCGCCACCTTGACCCCTGCCACCAGGATCTGCGCCCCGTTGCGCTGGGCGAGCAGATCTCTGGAACGTACCACCCCGAGCGCGTCGAGCAGGTCGTCGTGGAAGCTGATGACGTGGCGGCTGACGTCGATGCCGAGGATCTCCAGCTCGGCCTCGACCATCTCCGTCTCGGTCATCTCGGGCAGCTCCCCCGGCGGGAGTCTCTCGCCGAACCCGAGCGGGAGCTGCACCGCCGGGGGAGCCGCGGTCTGGGAGGTCAGGTCCAGGTGCGGACGGTAGCGCCTCGACTTGCGCGGGCCGGTCCGCACGCCGATCGCCGAGGTCCGGTCGAGCACGCCCACCTGGGCGATCAGGTCGCGGCGGGTCAGCTCGCCCGGCCGCCAGCGCGGCCCGCCCGGGTGCAGGTCGTGCAGCGCGTCGAGGCCGCCGACCTGGACGATCCGCTCGATCGTGGGTCGCGAAGGGCGGGCGCGGTCCCAGAAGTCGGCCAGCGACGTGTACGGCTGCCCGGCCACCATGCGCTCGACCTCGGCCTCGCTCACCCCCTTGATCGCCGAGAACGGCACCCGCAGCGCGTACCCCTTGCCGATGTCCCCGACCCGGAACTCCCCGCGCACGCGGGAGCCACCGCCCTCCAGCGCCGACGGCCGCACCCGTACCCGGACGCGGGGCCCGAGCCGCTCGACCCGCCAGTCCTTGCCCGACCTGTTGATGTCGAGGGGCAGGATCTTCACCCCGCACTGCCTGGCCTCGTCGATGATGACCCGCTGCGGGTACATGCCCGGCTCGTGCGTGAGCACCCCCGCGAAGAACGCCGCCGCGTGGTGCCGCTTGAGCCAGGCCGACTGGTACGTGGGCAGCGCGAACGCCGCCGCGTGCGCCTTGCAGAACCCGAACGCGCCGAACGCGTCCAGCACCTGCCAGGCCCGCTCCACGGCCGCGTCGTCGAAGCCGCCCGCCTTGGCCATCGGGACGAACGTCCTGCGCACCCGCTCGCGCCCCTCCGGCGTGTCGAGCGTGCGCCGCAGCTTCTCGGCGAACGACAGGTCGCGCCCGGTCATCACCGCGATGATCTTCAGCACCTGCTCGTGGAAGACCACGACGCCGTGCGTCTCCCTCAGCGCCTCGCGCAGCCTCTCGTGCGGGTAGTACGGCTGCCGCCACCCGTGCCTGGCCTCCAGGTAGGGGGTGACCATGTCGGAGTTGACCGGCCCCGGCCTGAACAGCGAGATGTCCACGATCAGGTCGTGCATCCTGCGCGGCTCCAGTTTGGCCACCAGCTCGCGCTGGCCCGGCGACTCGATCTGGAAGCAGCCGAGGGTGCGGGAGGCGCAGATCATGTCGTAGGTGTCCTGGTCGTCGTGGGGGACGTACTGGACGCTGTGCTGATCACTGTGCTGATCATCGGGCTCATCGCCGGGGTTGTCGGCGTGCTGGGTGTCGAGCTCGACCACGACGTCGTCCACGCGCTTGATCTCGCTCAGCGCGTACGCCATGGCCGACTGCATCCGCACGCCCAGCACGTCGAGCTTGAGCAGCCCGGCCTCCTCCACGTCGTCCTTGTCGAACTGCGACATCGGGAACTCCAGCAGGCTGCGCTCCACCGGCGTACGGTCGCGCAGCCCCGCGTTGCCGATCAGCACGCCGCACGGGTGCAGCGCGATGTGCCTGGGCAGCCCGTCGAGCTTCTCCGCCAGCCGGAACACCCGGTCGAGCCCCGCCTCGCCGAGCCGGCTCTCGCGCAGTTCGGGCAGGTCTTCCAGGGAGGCGGTGATCTGCCTGGCCCTGATGTGCGGGAACGCCTTGGCGATCGCGTCGATCTCGTGCGGCGGCAGGCCCATCGCCCCGGCGACGTCGCGGATGGCGCTGCGCGCCCGGTAGGTCTCCATCATGGACACGCAGGCCACGCGGGACTCGCCGTAGCGCTCGAAGATGGCCTGGTAGCAGTCGAGGCGGCGGGCCGACTCGACGTCCACGTCGATGTCGGGCAGCCCGATGCGGCCCTCGGACAGGAACCGCTCCATGAGCAGGCCGTGGTCGATCGGGTTCACCTCGCCGATGCCGATGAGGTAGTTGACCAGGCTGCCGGCGCCCGAGCCGCGGATGGCGCAGCGGACGCCCATGTCGCGGATCATGTCGGTGATGCCGGCCACGGCGATGAAGTATCCGGACAGGCGCTTGCGCTCGATGATCGCCAGCTCGTCCCCGAGGCGCCGCCTGGCCTCGGCTGAGCGGTCGAGGCCGCGCCTGAACAGGCCGTCCTCGACCCGGTCGCGCAGCAGCGGCACCGGGTCGCCGCCGATCTCCGGCAGGTGCAGCGCGGGCGGGTCGTCGCGCAGCGCGAGCAGGTCGAGCGGGTCCATCGAGCACGCCTCGGCCAGCCGCCTGGTGGTGAACAGCAGCCGCGCCACCCGCTCCTGGTCTCCTGCGCACGCCTTGGCCGCGACCTGCCGCATCTCCTTGACGCCCTTGAGGTAGGCGTGGGAGGTCGTGCGCTCCAGGTGACGCTGGTGCAGCGGGACGAGCTGGCGGGCCGCGTCGAGCACGTCGCCCACCTGGTGGTCGGCCGGGTCGAGGTAGCGCACCGCGTTGGTCAGCACGGCGGGCACGCCCATCGACTCGGCCAGGGCGAGCATGCGCACGGCGGTGGTGGCGTCGCGGAAGCCGTACTGGTCGACCAGCTCGACCACCACGCCGGGCACCGCGGCGCGCCACAGGCCCAGCAGCGCCCTGGCGTGCTCGTCGCGGCGCGCGGCCACCGCGCGGCCGACGTCGGACCTGGGGCCGAGCAGCACCACGAGCCCGTCGTCCGCGCCGAACCCGTGATCGCCGCCGGGGCCCCCGGCCCACTCGCCGACCAGCTCGCGGGTCACCTTGGGCGCGCCGCGCTCTCCCGTGTGGTGCGCGGCCGTGACCAGGCGGCACAGGCGGGACCAGCCCTTGACGCGGGCCAGCACCGTGACGCGGTCCTCCGCGTCGGGCCCGGTGCGGGGACGCGGCGTGCGGATGCCCGGCACCGGGGTGAAGGCCGAGGCGGGGACGTCGAGCGCCAGGTTCACGCCGAGCACCGGCGCGACGCCGGCCTCCGCGCACGCCTGGGCGTGCTTGACGGCGCCGTAGAGGCCGTCGCGGTCGGTGAGGGCCAGGATGTCCATGCCGTGCTCCACCGCCCGGCTCACCAGGGCCCGCGGGAAGGCGGTGCCGTAGCGCATGGAGTAGGCGGAGCTGACGTTCAGGTGCGGGAACGGGGGCGCCATCAGTCCCACGCCCTCAGCAGCAGCCAGCCGTTGCTCGCGGTGTCGTAACGCAGCTCGTAGGAGCCCGCCTCGCGCCCCGGGCTGGCCTCCACCCGCCAGAACTGGCGCTCGCCCGGATCGCCCTCTCCGGTCTTCCACCACTCCCGGGCGACCACCCAGTGGTCGAGGACCCGGCGGACGAGATAGAGGCGGTCGCGCCAGACGAACTGGGTCGGCTCCCCGTCTCTGGTCCACACCTCGATCGGATCGCCATAGAGTCTGCTCAAGATCGCCTCTCCCCGCGGCTCTGGTGCCTGTGCTGAGCCACCCGGGGGAAGACGGGTGCTTACGACTCGAACATATGTTCTCCCGGCCCGAAACGCAAGTCGCCGGCCTGCCGTACGAGGGGGTTCGCGCCGATCGAGTTGCGGATGCTGAAGGCCACGCTGCCTGCGCGGTAACGATCGTCCGACGACTCCACGGGGCGACCTTCGTGGGTGGTCGTCACCCGTCTCTGGCGCAGGAGCGGGCTGCCCCGGCGCACCCTCAGCAGGCGGGCGTCCTGGGCCCCGGCGGGCACCGCGTCGATGAGGTGCTCCCCGTAGGCGAACACCAGGCCGATCGACTCGTACAGCGCCTCGGTGACCGACTCGCAGTCGGCGGGCAGCCGCTCGACGGCGGGGGCGACCCAGCTCGCGTAGACCGTGCGTTCCACGAGGACGGGCTCGTCCTCCAGCGAGCGCAGGCGCAGCACCTCCAGCACCTCCTCCGAGGCGAGCCTGGCGAACTCGGCGGCGCTCGCCGGCCGGCGGCGCTGGCCGATCACCTGGCCGCCGTAGCGGTAGCCGTTCGCGCGGGCCCACTGGGCGAAGCTGTGCAGTTCGGCGAAGCTCTGGCTGCGCGCCCTGCCGAGCACGATGCGCCGGGCGCCCTGCCGGGAGCCGACCAGCCCCTCGGCTGCCAGCACCGCCACCGCCTGGCGAACGGTGCCGCGGGCGGCGGCGTGCCGCTCGGCCAGCTCCGCCTCGCTGGGGAGCTGGGAGCCGACCGGATGGACGCCGGCGAGGATCTCCTCCCGCAGCTCATCCGCGATCCGTTCATAACGCGCAACCATCCCCGACCATCCCAATTCACGAAAGAGCAATATTCATACGACTTACTGGGCTCGCTTGTTTGGACAAGTTCCCTGACGTTCTTGCTAAATCTCCTGGAAGGTGGAGGCGTCGTGTTCGCACCTCTCGCCCGTGCGGCCGGAGTTGTCGCAGCCCTAACCGTAGTCACCGCGGCGTGCGGCGCCGCACCGAGCACCCAGCAGACCACCGAGGCGTCCCAAGGCGGGGTGAACGCGGCCACCGCCACCTCCGCCGCCGACTTCGGCGGGCTCGACAAGCTGGTCGAAGCGGCCAAGAAGGAGGGCAACCTGCACGTCATCGCGCTCCCGCCCGACTGGGCCAACTACGGCGAGATCATCGAGAAGTTCCAGGCCAAGTACGGCATCAAGATCGAGAGCGAGACGCCCGACGCGGCCAGCGCCGACGAGATCAACGCCGTCAAGACCCGCAAGGGCCAGGACCGCGCCCCCGACGTACTCGACCTGGGCCAGTCGTTCGCGATCAGCGGGGCCCAGGAGGGGCTGTTCGCGCCGTACAAGGTGCAGTCGTTCGACAAGATCCCCGAGGGCCAGAAGGAGGCGACCGGGCTCTGGGTCAACGACTACGGCGGCTACGTCTCCATCGGCTGCGACGCCAAGCAGATCAAGACCTGCCCGACGAGCTTCGCCGACCTGCTCAAGCCCGAGTACAAGGGACAGGTCGCGATGAACGGCAACCCGACCAAGTCGGGCTCCGCCTTCGCCGGCGTGTACGCGGCCGCCATCGCCAACGGCGGCTCCTTCGACGACATCCAGCCCGGCATCGAGTTCTTCAAGAAGCTCAAGGCCGCCGGCAACTACAACCCGGTCGAGACCACGCCCGCGACCATCGAGAAGGGCGAGACCAAGATCAGCATCGACTGGGACTACAACAACGCCGCCTACGCGCCCCAGATGGCGGCCAAGGGCATCGACTGGAAGGTGAACGTGCCCTCCGACGGCGCGTACTTCCAGATGTACGCCCAGGCCATCAACAAGGACGCCCCCCACCCGGCCGCCGCCCGCCTGTGGCAGGAGTACCTCTACAGCCCCGAGGGCCAGAACCTCTACCTCAAGGGCTTCGCCCGCCCCGTCCTGCTGCCCGCGATGACCACCGACGGCACCGTGGACCAGGCGCTGGCCGACAAGCTGCCCGCGGTGGACGGCACCCCCACGTTCCCGACGACCGAGCAGGTGGACGCGGCCAAGGCCAAGCTGGCCGCCGGCTGGGACGCCGCGATCTCGGGATGAGCCGGCCCCGCTCGAAGGGCTGGCTCGGCACGCTCCCGCTGCTGGCGTTCTTCGCGCTCGTGTTCGGCGTCCCCGCCATCGCGCTGGTGGCGGGGGCGTTCACGGTGCGGGGACGGCCGAGCCTGGCCAACCTGACGCAGAGCCTCCAGGGCGGCCACCTCACCGCCATGATCGGCAGCGTGCGCCTGTCGGCGGTGGTGGCGCTGGTGGGGGCCGTCCTGGGCACGTTCCTCGCCCACGCGGTCGTCACCTCC
The DNA here is from genome assembly GCF_055586305.1 of Nonomuraea sp. NPDC051298. Taxonomy (NCBI): domain Bacteria; kingdom Bacillati; phylum Actinomycetota; class Actinomycetes; order Streptosporangiales; family Streptosporangiaceae; genus Nonomuraea; species Nonomuraea sp. NPDC051298. The sequence continues at coordinate 333,268 of NZ_JBVJIM010000008.1, read as the reverse complement.
CGCTCCACGCTGCTGCGCGAGGCCGTGCTGACCGCGTCCGGCGTGCTGGCCAACTTCGGCGGGGTGCCGCTGGCGTTCTTCTGGATCGCCACGCTCGGCAACTCCGGCGTGGTCAGCGGCCTGCTGGGGCTGCCCTCCGGCGCCCTGTACACGTTCTGGGGGCTGGCCGTGGTGTACCTGTACTTCGCGGTCCCGCTGATGGTGCTGGCCATGGCGCCCGCGCTGGACGGGCTGCGCCCGCAGTGGCGCGAGGCGGCCGCCAACAGCGGGGCCACGGCCTGGCACTACTGGCGCTTCGTGGCGCTGCCCGTGCTGGCCCCGGCCATGCTGGGCGGGATCGTGCTGCTGTTCGGCGCCTCCTTCTCCGCGTACGCCACCGCCAACGCCATGGTCGGCACCGTCGTCCCGCTCGTCACGCTGAAGATCGCCAGCGCGCTGACCGGGGACGTGCTGGTCGGCTACGAGAACATCGCGCTGGCCCTCAGCCTCGACATGGTCGTCGTGGCGGGACTGGTGATGGCGGTCTACCTGCCGCTGCAGAGGAGGACCTCCCGATGGCTGCACTGACCGGCCTGGAACGCGTCTCGGGCGCCGAGGCGCGGCGGCCGCGGGCGTGGTGGCGCGGCCTGGTGTTCCTGACGGCCGGGGTCTACTTCCTGGTCCCACTGGGCACCTCGTTCTGGTACACCGTCTACACGCCCGGCGCCGGGGTGTCCTTCTCCGCGTACGGCGAGTTGCTGACGGCCGACGGGTTCGCCCGGTCGCTGTCGCTCTCGCTCGGGCTGGCGCTGGCCACGATCGTTCTGGTGCTGCTGCTGGCGCTGCCCGCCATGCTGGCCGTACGGCTGTTCGCGCCGCGGCTGGGGCCCGTGATGGAGGTGCTGTGCACGTTGCCGCTGGTGGTGCCGCCGATCACGTTCGTGGCGGGGATCGGCACGTCGCTGCGCGACGGCACCGAGGTGCTCGCGCCCACGCCGTTCTGGGCCACGCTGATCGCCGTGCAGGATCCGGCGTTCCCCGTGGTGCTGGTGCTGGCGTACGTGGTGCTGGTGCTGCCGTTCGTGTACCGGTCGCTGGACGCCGGGCTGCGCACCATGGACGTGCGCACGCTGGTGGAGGCGGCCCGCGGTCTGGGGGCCTCGTGGCCGTACGTGCTGGCGCGGGTGATCGTGCCCAACCTGCGTTCGGCCCTGGCCAGCGCGTCGTTCCTGACGCTGGCGCTGGTGCTGGGCGAGTACACCGTGGCCTCCCTGCTCGGGTACGAGCCGTTCGCGGTGTGGATCGTGACCGTCTCGGGCTCCAAGGGGCAGCTCTCGGTCGCGGTGTCGATCCTCAGCCTGCTGTTGATCTGGGTGCTGCTGCTCGCCGTGTCCACCGTTTTCGGCAGGTCGCGTGAGCCGCGTACGTCGCGTAAGGAGAAGGGGAAATGACCGCATCGGTGGAGTTCCGCGCGCTGCGGCGGACGTTCGGCAGGACGGTCGCGCTGGACGGTCTCGACCTCGTCGTCGCGCCCGGCGAGTTCGTGGCCCTGCTGGGCCCCTCGGGCTGCGGCAAGACGACGGCGCTGCGGTGCGTGGCCGGGTTCGAGCGGCCCGACTCGGGCGCCGTGCTGGTCGACGGCAAAGACGTCACCGACGTCCCGGCCAACAAACGGGACGCGGGCATGGTCTTCCAGTCGTACTCCCTCTTCCCCAACCTGAACGCCCGCGACAACGTCGCCTTCGGCCTGCGCGTCCGCAAGGTGCCGGTCGCCACCAGACGGGCCAAGGCGGACGAACTCCTCGAACTCGTCGGCCTGCCCTCGCACGCCGACCGCTACCCGCACCAGCTCTCCGGCGGTCAGCAGCAGCGCGTCGCGCTGGCCCGCGCGCTCGCCCTGGAGCCGAGCGTCCTGCTGCTCGACGAGCCGCTGTCGGCGCTGGACGCCAAGGTACGCGTGACGCTGCGCGAGGAGATCCGCCGGCTCCAGCTCGACCTGGGCATCACCACCATCTTCGTGACCCACGACCAGGAGGAGGCCCTGTCGGTCGCCGACCGGGTGGCCGTGCTGCGCGACGGGCGGCTGGAGCAGGTCGGGGCGCCCGCCGAGGTGTACGACCGCCCGGCCACGCCGTTCGTCGCCGAGTTCGTCGGCACCATGAACCACCTCGCCGGGCGCGTGTCCGGCGACCGGGTCACGGTGCTGGGCCAGCTCCTGCCGGTGGACGGCCCGGCGCCCGCGGATCCGTCCGTGGACGTACTGGTCCGTCCGGAGGCCGTCCAGGTCACGCCGTCCCCGGACGGGACCGCCGAGGTGCTGGCCGCGTCCTTCCGCGGCGCCTCCGTACGACTGCGGCTCTCGGTGGAGGGCGGGGAGGTGCTCGCCGACGTACCCGGGCACGAGGCCGCCCGGCTCGGCCCTGGGACGCGCGTCGCGGTGCGCCTCGTCGAACGGCCCGTACTGGTCGCGGCCCGCACGGTCACGGTCCCCGCCCCGGTCGTGGCGGCCGATGCGCTCTGACCCGGCCGCCGTCCTGCTGGACATGGACGGCACCCTCGTGGACACCGAGGGGTTGTGGTGGCAGGCGGTCGAGTCCGTCGCCGGGCGTCCGCTGACCGGTGAGGACGTCCCGTACGTCCACGGCCGCACGATCGAGGACGTGGCCCGCCACCTGGGCGAGCCCCGCCTCACCGAGCCCCTGGCCGGCGCGTTCGCCGACCGGGTCGCGCGTGGGCTGACGATCGTGCCAGGCGCGCCGGAGCTGCTGTCCGGCCTGGCCGCCGCCGCCATCCCGACCGCCCTGGTCACCGCCTCGCCCCGGAGCGTCGTCGAACTGGTGCTGCCCCGGCTGGGACACGCCTTCGACCTCGTGATCGCGAACGAGGACACCGAGCGGGGCAAGCCGTGGCCGGACCCGTACCTGGAGGCGGCGCGCCGCCTCGGGGCCGCGCCGTCGCGATGCGTGGCCGTCGAGGACAGCCCGGCGGGGATCGCGGCGGCCACGGCGGCGGGGTGCCGCGTCCTCGTCGCGGGGCCCGAGCACGGGCTGCCGTCACTCGAACGCCTGCGCGCCGCCCTCGCCCCCGGGGACGGCTGACCGCCTGCGCGCCGCCCCGCCCCCGGGGAGGGCTGAGGACGGCTCGCGCGGCAGCCGGACGGGGTCTTCCTGGGCCTGCGCGGGCCCGATACGCGCGTGTCCCGTCGCAGATCGACGGCGTGACGCTCCGAATCGGTAAGCTAACGCGACGTGAGCGGTGAAACCTCCCACCTCGGGCGTTACAGGCTGCTGAGCGTGCTGGGGCGGGGCGGCATGGGCACGGTCCACCTCGCCGAGGACCCCACCGGGCTGCGGGTCGCCGTCAAGGTGATCAACCCGGAGCTGGGCCAGCACGAGCAGTTCCGCATGCGGTTCCGCAGGGAGGCGGAGGCGGCGCAGCGGGTACGCAGGTTCTGCACGGCCGCCGTGATCGAGGCCACGCTCGACGGCGACCAGCTCTACGTGGTCACCGAATACGTGTCGGGCCCCAACCTCGAGGAGGCCGTACGCCATTCCGGCCCCCTGCGCGGCTCCAGCCTCGACGCGCTGGCCGTCAGCGTGGCCACGGCGCTCACCGCCGTCCACGCGGCCGGGGTCGTCCACCGCGACCTCAAGCCGTCGAACGTGCTGCTCTCCCCCGTCGGCCCCCGGGTGATCGACTTCGGCATCGCGCGGGCGCTCGACACGCTCGGCAGCGTCACGAGCACCGGCGAGATCGTCGGCACGCCCCGCTACATGGCCCCCGAGGTGCTGCGGGGCGACCCGGTCTCCCCCGCCTGCGACGTGTTCTCGTGGGGCTGCCTGGTGGCGTTCGCGGCCAGCGGACGGGATCCGTTCGTCGGCGACACGCTCCCGGCGATCGTCTACCAGGTGCTCAACACCGAGCCGAACCTCGACGCCGTCGAACCCGGCCTGCGCGAGCTGGTCGCCGCCGCCCTGCACAAGGACCCGGCCATGCGGCCCACGGCGCAGCAACTGCTCGACCACCTCGTCGGGCGGGCCGCCGAGCCGGAGCAGGCGGCGCACAACGTACAGGTGGCGTGGCAGCGGTCCGCCCTCCCCTACACGGGCGCGCCCGGCTCGAAGCCGCGCAGGGGCAGGCTGTACGCGGCTCTCGCGGCGGCCACGGCGGTCCTCGTCGCGGGCGGCGTGACCGCCTGGGCCGTGCTGACGCCGGAGGGGCCGCCCGACGACCTGGCCGTGCTCTACCGGGAGGACTTCACGCAGACCATCGGCGGCTGGAACGGCGTCTACGACACGCGCGAGAGCGCCAGCTACGGCTACCGCTCCGACGGCACCTACGGGCTCGACGCCGGGGACGGCTACGCGGAACGGTGGGCCAGGGCCCCCATCCCCTTCCTGATCACCCCACCGACCACAGGGCCGACCGCAACACCGGCGACCGCGCCCGACCCCTCGGCCACCCCCACGCCCATGCTGCCCGCGTCCGTCGTCATCGGCGTCACCGCCGAGGTCAGGCGCTCCATCGGGATCGGCGAGTACGGCATCTACTGCCACAACTCCGACCAGGACGACACCTACTACGAGTTCGGCCTCGACACGACCGGCAAGGCCAGGATCCGGCGCATACTGAAGGGCGCGGGCGGCACGCTGGCCCGGCCCGTCCAGGTGGACCACCTGCCGGGCAAGGCCCGCGTGGTGGCGTCGTGCGAGCAGGTCGGGAACGCGGTGCGGCTGACGATGTGGGTCAACGACAAGCAGGTCCACCAGGTGGACGACCCGAACGGGATCGGCAACGGGTCACTCGGGTTGTTCGCCCGTACGAGCAAGGACGGGCGGTCGTCGCTGAAGACCACCTTCGACGACTTCGAACTACGCGGCCAGAAACACCCCTGACCCCTCCCGGCCACCGAGCCCAGACACCTAGCCCAGACACCCAGCCCAGACACCCAGCCCAGACACCTAGCCCAGACACCGAGCCCGGACACCCAGCCCCACCGACGCGCCCACCGCCACGGCCCCACCATCGGGGACCGGTCAGAGGACCCCGGCGCGGGCTGCGGCGAGGGCGGCGTCGGCGGCCCGGTCGGCGTCGCGCTCGGTCACCGGCTCGTGCGCGACGAACAGCCGGTAGTAGACGGGCGCGACCGCCACCCTGATCACCTCTCGGGGGTCGACGACGTCGGGCAGCTCACCACGTTCGACGGCCCGGCGAACGACCTCGGCCGACTGCTCGTGCCGTGACACGAAGAACTCGTGCAGCGCCTGCGCGGCGGCGGCGTTCTGGACGGCGGCGGCCACGAAGGCCGACGACACCGGCCCCAGCTCGGGATCGTCGAAGCCCCTGCGTACGAGCTGGACGATCCCCCGCAGATCCCCCTCGATCGAGCCGGTGTCGGGAACGGGCCAAGGCTCGTGCCTGGCCAGTTCGAGCGCGTCGGAGATGAGCCCCTCCACGCCGCCCCACCGCCGGTAGACGGTCGTCTTGTGCACCCCCGACCGCTCGGCGACGTGCTCCACGGTCAGGTCGGGATAGCCGCGCTCGACCAGTTCGGCGAGCGTGGCCTGGCGCACGGCGTCGCGAACCCGCGCGCTCCGCCCTCCAGGCCGCCTCCCGGCCTCCTTGGGTTCCTCGGCCTCCTTGGACTCCCCTGACATCACCAAAAACTACTCCAGTTGCATTAGCCTCTCCAACATGGCACAGTAAAGCTACAACAGTTGCGATTGGAGTTCCACCGGTCGCGCGCCCACCCGCCGCAACCGGCGCGGCGCAGACCGGCGTCCATCACCATCAGGGGGAACACGATGTTGACCAAGATCGACGCGGGCGCACCGTACGGCATAGCCACCGGCTCCGACGGAGCCCTCTGGTTCACGCTCGTGCACCAGGGCCGGATCGGCAGGCTCGTGCCCGGCGAGGAGCCTGTCATCCACCAACTCGACCCGGCCGACGGGCTGCCGACGGTGATCGCGCCTGGGCCCGACGGAGCCATGTGGTTCACCGAAGGGAAGGGCGGGCGGGTCAGCCGCATCACCGCCGACGGGCGGCGTACCGTCCACGAGGCGGCCTCGCCGTTCGGGATCGTCGCGGGGCCCGACGAGGCGATGTGGTTCACCCAGATGGAGACCGCGCAGATCGGACGCGTCGGGGCCGACGGATCGCTGACGCAGTTCGCGGTGCCGGTGGAGGACGGCATGCCCGCGTTCATCACGGCGGGGCCCGACGAGGCACTCTGGTTCACGCTCACCCAGGGCCACGCCATCGGACGCATCTCGCTGGCGGGTGAGGTCAGCGTCCATCCGCTCCCCACAGAGGGCGCCACCCCGGTGGGGATCACGCGGGGCCCTGACGACGCCCTCTGGTTCGTCGAGATCGGCGCGGGCCAGATCGGGCGGATCGACACCGACGGCAAGATCACCGAATTCCCGCTCCCCGACCGAGCCGCGCGCCCTCACGCGATCATCCCCGGCCCCGACGGCGCCCTCTGGTTCACGGAATGGGCCACCGACCGGATCGGCCGCATCACCACCGACGGGCTCATCGAGGAGCACCCCATCCCCGGCTGGCCGTACGGAGCCGACACCGAGCCTGGAGCCGAACATCCACAACCTGGCACGGCCAAGCCGGCTCACGAGGGCAAGGGCGAGGGCGAGCCTCCGGTGAGGAAAGCCGAGCCGCACGGGCTGACGGTCGGGCCTGACGGAGCGATCTGGGTGGCGTTGGAAGCCGGCGCCCTGGCCCGCCTCACCTGACCACCCAAACCACCACCAAGCACCCCACCGTGCGACACCACCACCCACCACCCACCACCCCCGCGCTCACCGCCCAGCACCCAGCCCCCACCGCCCAGCCCTCAGCCCCTACCACCCAGGCTCACTGCTCACCGCTCACCGCCCAGCACCCAGCCCTCACCACCCACCGCCCAGCACTCACCGCCCACCGCCCACCGCCCGGCACCCGGCACCCGGCACGCGGCACCCACCTTGACGCGTACGGCCCACATCACCGCCCCACGCCAAGGGCCCGTACCGAGAGCCGTGCCAAGGCCCGTACCAAGGGAGCCGCACCAGGCACGACCAGCATTCGGGGTCCCCACCGTCGGGGCCATGGGCCTGCGACAGCGACACGGCCCCGACCGTCGCGTGAGCGCGCCCGTAACTCGGCACGCCCGTCCTCCACCACGCCCCGTTGCCTACGCGGGAGACCACCTCCCACGTCCCCGTGACACGACCACCGCCCTGTGACCGCCGGTCGGCGGCGAGCCCCATGAGGTGACGGCCCGAGTGGCGGTAGGAAGGGAGGGCGGAGTTGACTAGGGCCATGCATGCCATCATCGTCTCCGCCCCAGGCGGCCCAGAGGTTCTCGAGTACGTCGAGCGTCCCGATCCCCGGCCCGGCGAAGGGGAGATCGTCGTCGATGTCGCCGCCTCCGGCGTGAACTTCATCGACATCTACCACCGCTCCGGCGCCTACCCCCTCGCCCTGCCCACCCCCATCGGCTCCGAGGGCGCCGGGACCGTGTCGGCCGTCGGCGCGGGAGTGGACGGAGTGGCGGTCGGCGACACGGTCGCGTGGGCGGGCGTCCTGGGCAGCTACGCCGAGAAGGCGGTGATCCCGGCCGAGCGGGCGGTGCCGGTGCCGGACGGTGTGCGGGCCGAGGTGGCGGCGGCGGCCATGTTGCAGGGCCTGACCGCTCACTACCTGACCCACTCCACGTACGAGGTCAAGGCGGGCGACCACGTCCTCGTGCACGCCGGGGCGGGCGGCATGGGCCAGTTGCTCGTCCAGCTCGTCAAGCTCCGTGGGGCCAAGGCGTACGCCACGGTCTCCACCGGCGAGAAGGAGAAGCTGGCCAGGGAGGCGGGCGCGGACGAGGTGCTCCGGTACGACGACTTCGCCGAGGCCCTGCGCGGCCGGATCGACGTCGTCTACGACGGTGTCGGCAGGACGACGTTCGACGGCGGCCTCGAGGCGCTGCGCCCGCGCGGCCTCATGGCCCTGTACGGCGCCGCCAGCGGCCCCGTCCCCCCGGTCGATCCGCAGACGCTCAACAAGCAGGGCTCGCTCTTCCTGACCCGGCCCACGATCGCCCACTACATCGCCGAGCGCGAGGAACTGCTCCAGCGCGCCTCCGACCTGTTCGGCTGGATCGCCGCCGGCCAGCTCGCGATCAACGTCTCGCACCGCTACCCGCTGGCCGACGCGAAGCAGGCCCACGAGGACCTGGCGGGCCGCCGTACCACCGGGAAGTTGCTCCTCATACCCTGACATCCATGGACATCGCAGGATCGGTATGGTCGTTCGCCGCCGTGGTCGCACTGCTCACCGTCACTCCCGGTCTCGACACGGCCCTCATCCTGCGTACGTCCCTGCTCGCCGGGCGGCGTCCAGCGTGGGGGGTGACGCTGGGCATCCAGCTCGGCACGCTCGTCTGGGGCGTGCTCACCGCGGTCGGCCTGTCGGCGCTGCTGGCCGCCTCGCAACCGGCGTACGACGTCCTGCGCTGGGCGGGTGCGGCGTACCTGGTGTGGATGGGGTTGCGCATGCTGCTGTCCAGGGGCGGCGAGGAGCCCGAGCCGCAGCGGCAGGAGGTGCGGTTCGGGACGGGGCTGCGGCGCGGGCTGCTGACGAACCTGCTCAACCCCAAGGTGGGCGCGTTCTACGTGGCCATGCTGCCGTCGTTCATCCCCGAGGACGCGCCGCACGCGCTGATGGGGCTGCTGCTGGCCGGGGTGCACGTGGCGGAGGGGCTCGTGTGGAGTGCGCTGCTGATCGGGTTCGCGTCGTGGATGGGCGGCTTCCTGCGGTCGCCCGCGGTGCGGCGGTTCCTCGATCGGCTGACCGGCGTCGTGATCGTGGGCTTCGGCGTACGCCTGGCCGTCAGCGACTGAACGCGCCTCACCCGGCGATCTCCGACGGCCCGGACAGGGGACAGCCGAGAAGGCGGGCCTCAGTGACGGAAGCCGGTGGGACAGCCGAGGACGCGGGCGTCAGCGGCGGAAGGCGGCGGGCCAGCCGAGGAGGCGGGCGCCCAGGACGGCCGTTTCCAGGGTGAAGCGCTGGGTCGGGTCGTCGGGGGAGAAGCCCGTCAGGCGCCGGATGCGTTCCAGCCGGTACGTCACCGCCCGCGGGCTCAGCCCCAGCCGCCGGGCCGCGGCCGTCTGGTTGCCGTGCGAGGCGAAGACGGCCTCCAGCGTCTCCAGCAGCGGCTCGTGCCCGCCCCTGGCCTCCAGCAGCGGGTTCAGCACGCTCGTCACCAGGTCCTCGATGGCGTTCCTGTCGCGCAGCAGCACGGGGAAGACCAGCAGGTCGGCGGCCTTGACCACGTCGATCCTGAGGCCGAGCCCGTCGGCCAGCTCCAGGGCCTGCGCCGCCTCCCGGTACGAGGTCACCACTCCCCCCGGCCCCCGCTGCGCCCGTCCCACGCCGACGCGCCAGCCGGGCGGGAAGCGGCCGCGTACGTGGTGGACGAACTCGCCGACGGCGGCCGGCAACGTCGCGGGGGCGACGCAGACCAGCAGCCCGTCCCGTACGGCGACCAGGACGTTGTGCGAGCCGAAGCGGGCGACCAGGTCGCGCTCGATGCGGTCCTGGTCGCCGTCGCGCAGGCCGCGCGCCACGGCCACCACGTACGACTCGGCCAGCCGCAGCCCGAAGTGCTCGGCGCGCTCCGCCAGCCGTTCGGCCCGTCCCTGGAGCAGGTCGTCCACGAACTCACGACGCGCGCCCTCCTCCCGGCGGAGGGCGGCGAGCTGCGCCTGCTCGTACCCTTCCATCAGCGCGGAGACCGCCTTGCGCAGCACGGGCAGCACTCCGGGCAGTCCCTCGCCGGCGGCGAGCGCGGCGTCGACGAGGGAGCGCAGCGGGACGCCCAGTTCGGCGGCCCTGGTGCCGGCGGCGCGGTAGACGTCGAGCGTCTCGCGGTCCGGTGAGCGGCCCGTGACCGCGTGGTCGGCCAGTCGCTGCCGATGCCCGCCGAGCAGGTCGGCGGGCGACTCGGAGATCGCCATCAGACTCCTACGTCACGCCTGTCGAAGGCGAGCACTGCGGTGAGCCCGAGCACGGCCGTCGCCCCCGCGAGGACAAGGTAGTCCCCCACCGGCAGCCCCTCATAGAGTGGTCTGCCCTCGGCGTAGTAGTGGAACGGCGAGACCCACTTGAGCCAGGCGACGGCCTCGACGGAGCGGCCCATGGTGACGACCGTGTACCCGGCCACCGCCCACACGCACACCACGGCGGAGGCGACGAGCCGGCGGCCGACGGCGGCCCCGACGGCCACGGCCACGGTGCCGTGGAACAGCCCGAGCAGGAGCACGCCGAGCTGCGCGGCGAGGATCCGGTCGAACGGCACCCCGGTCTCCATGGCCGCGCTCATCCCCACGGCGACCAGCAGCGTCACCACCGCCACCAGGAGCAGGCCCAGCGCCAGCGCCGCGAGCTTGTCGAGCACGAGCCGCCGCCGGTCCACCGGCAGGGTGACGATCAGTTCCAGCGTGCCGGACTCCTCCGGCCCGGCCAGCGCCCGGTTGGCCAGCAGCGTGCCGCACGCGACGAACAGCATGGGGATGAAGAGCTGGTAGACGACCGTCTGCAGGTAGCCGACGCCGGAGGTCATGTCGGCCAGGCCGCCCATGAGATCGCGCAGCGGGCCGGGGAACTTGGCCACCATCGCGGGCCCGTACGTCTCCGGGCTCGCCTTGATGTTGCCGTAGACGGCCAGGTAGACGGCGATGAAGGCGCTGATGCCGAGGCTCCACCAGACCAGCGACCGCCGGTAGTCACGCAGGCTCCTGCCGATCATGGTACGGACTCCTCGTCGCTGTAGTAGGTCAGGAAGATCTCCTCCAGGTCCGGCTCCGCGCTGACCAGGTGCACCGCGGTGAAGCGGGCGGCGGCCTTGATCAGGGCGTCCGGGCGGCCGTCGATGGTGCAGCGCACGCTCGCGCCGTCCACGCGCAGGTCGCGTACGCCGGGCAGGTTCTCGAAGGCGGCACGCGGCACGGACGACTCGAAGTGCAGCTCGACCCGGCGTACGGCCTTCTCGCGCAGCACCGCGACGTTCTCCACGGCCACGAGGCGGCCGGCCCGGACGATGCCGACCCGGTCGGAGACGCTCTCCACCTCGGCCAGGACGTGCGAGGACATGAGCACCGTCCGCCCGGACGCGCGCACCTCCCGCACCAGCGCCAGGAACTCCTGCTGCACCAGCGGGTCCAGCCCCGCGGTCGGCTCGTCGAGGAGGACGAGTTCCGGCTCGTGCATGAACGCCTGGATCAGCCCGACCTTCTGCTTGTTGCCCTTGGACAGCTTGCGCATGGGCACCGACAGGTCGGCGTCGAAGCGCTCGGCCAGGGCTCGGATGCGGGCCACCGGCACGCCGCCGCGGACCCGGCCCAGGAAGCGCAGGTAGTCGATGGCGTGGTCGTGGCCTTCCAGCACCAGTTCGCCGGGCAGGTAGCCCATCCTGGCGCGGGTCGCGGGCTCGCGCGGGTCGGCGCCGAGCACGCGTACGGAGCCGCGGGTGGGCCTGATCACGTCGAGCAGGAGCCTCAGTGTGGTGGTCTTGCCCGCGCCGTTCGGCCCGAGATAGCCGAAGATCTCTCCCGGCCGGATCTCGAGCGTGAGATCCTCCAGGCCGCGCCGGGCACCGTAGTACTTGGTCAGCCCTTCGGCCTGTACCACTGCTGTCATGGCCGCATCGTCCCGCTCGGGCGGGGTCGGCGTCATTGGACGGGTCCGGCAGCCTGCCTGCCGTTCCGCTGCCGGGATCCGGCAAAGAGCAGGTCAAACATCAACCGCGAGTCGAGGGGTAGGGGGCGCACGTAGTCTGTCTGAAGAAACGGGGACGGTCATGAGCCGCATCGCAGAGTGGCTGAAGAAAGCCGAGAACCTGGCCCGTGGGCACTCCAAGCAGGCCGACCAGGTGCTGGATCGCGCCGAGCGGTACGTCAAGGAGCGCACCGGACACAAGTACGACGACCAGATCGACAAGGGCGCGGACTCCGTGCGGAGCCGCTACGGCGGTGGCGGCGCCGAACAGCAGCCCGGCCAGCAGCCGCCCCAATCGCAGGACGAGCGGGACCGGCAGACGCCGCCCCAGGGCTGAGCTGATCCGACGCGAAGGGGGGCGCGCGCCCGCGCGTGCCCTTCGCGCGCCCCTCGCATGCCCTTCGCGTGCCCCTCGTATGCCCCCCGTATACCCTTCGCGTGCCTTTCACCTGCCCGGACGGGGCTCAGCGGCGCGCTTCCTCCATGACCTTGCCCGCGTCCCGCTCGAACGAGCCCCTGGCCCCGAGCGTGAGCAGGCCGCCCAGGACCATCGGGATCACCAGGATGTACATCCCGGCCACCAGCGAGCCGAGCTGGTCCGAGGCGATGCCGACGACCAGCGAGCCGAACGCGGTGCCGAACGTCAGCAGCAGTTGCATGACCGCGAAGCCGATCCCCCGGGAGGCGGCCGGCACCACGTCCGCCAGGCAGGCCGTCATGTTGGGGATGGCGATCGACATGAGCGAGCAGGCGAGCAGCACCAGGACGGTCAGCGCGGCGATCGAGTCCATGGACAGCGCGCCGGCCAGCACCACCGCGCCGGACGTGATTCCGCTGCCGCCCGCCAGCAGCCGCCCGCCCTTGCGGGTGCCGTGCCACCTCCTGCCCAGCCACGAGCCGGCCAGGGTGCCCACGAGCGTGCCCGCGATGGTGATCAGGCCGCTGAGCGAGCCGGCCGTGCCCACCCCGACGCCGAAGCCGCGCACCATGAACGTGGGCAGCCAGAAGAAGATGCCGGCCAGCCCGAGGCTGAGGAGGGCCAGCCCGACGCAGACGAAGATCAGGGTCGGGATGGACACCACCTGGCGGAGCTGCGGCCAGAACGGCGGCTTGTCCCCGGCCGCCCGCCTCGGCGCCCCGAGTGCCGTCCCGCCGCCGGACGGGTCGGCGGGTAGCTGTCCGGCCGCCACCAGCCGGTCCAGCTCGCCGCGGCGCGGCTCGCGCAGGACCCACACGAGCAGCGCCGTGAGCACGCCGGGGATCACCATGATGAGGAACGCCGCCCGCCACGAGAACAGCTCGGCCAGCACTCCGCCGAGCAGGGTGCCGACGCCGCCCAGGTACGTGGTGACGCGGGTGAGCCCGTACGCCTTGGCCCGGCTGACGGGCGGGTAGTAGTCGGCGAGCAGGCTGCCGGCGGCCGGGTTGTCGATGTTCTCGGCCGCCGCCAGGAACACGCGCATCGCGTAGAACATGGCGAAACCGGTGGCCAGGCCAGAGCCCAGCGTGGCGATCGCCCAGCAGAAGACGACGACGGCGATGATGCGCGTCCGGCTGAAGCGGTCGGCCAGGTAACCGGCGGGCAGCGACACGAGGACCGCGGCCAGGGCGGCGGCGGTCGGGATGGAGCCGGCCGCGGTGTCGCTGAAGCCCCATTCGTTCTGGATGAGCGGGAGCACGCCCGAGAGGAGGTTGTGCTCGATCCGGTCCACGAGCCCGACGATGAAGAGCACCACGAGGGGTGCCCAGCCGAAGGGCGCGTGGGACTGCGCGTCGATGGCGCCTGTACGCGGCGAACCGAACGTGCCGACCATGCCCAGCCTTTCACGTAGGTAACTCTAGAATTCAGTTCTAGGGCAATGTTCTAGCTACAGTGACAGAAGTCACAGCGTTCGTAAATGGGTCGTTACCGCGAAATTTCGCCGTCTGGGTGGTGTGTACGGTGATCCCATGGTCAAAGGGGCACTGCTGGTCGCGGGAACCACGTCGGACGCGGGCAAGAGCGTGGTCACGGCCGGGATCTGCCGCTGGCTGGCCCGGCGGGGCGTACGGGTCGCGCCCTTCAAGGCCCAGAACATGTCGCTCAACTCGTACGTCACGGCCGACGGCGCCGAGATCGGCCGCGCGCAGGCCATGCAGGCGCAGGCCGCCGGCCTCGAACCCGTCGCCGACATGAACCCGATCCTCCTCAAACCGGGCAGCGACCGCCGCAGCCAGGTCGTCCTCATGGGCGCCCCGGTCGCGGACGTGGACGCCATGGAGTACGGCGCGCTGAAGGACCTGCTGCGCGCCACGGCACTGGAGGCGCTCGCCCGGCTCAGGAAGCAGTACGACGTGGTGGTGTGCGAGGGCGCGGGCAGCCCCGCCGAGATCAACCTGCGCCGCGGCGACCTCGCCAACATGGGCCTGGCCAGAGCCGCGAACCTGCCCGTGATCGTGGTCGGGGACATCGACAGGGGCGGCGTGTTCGCCGCGTTCTACGGCACGGTGGGCCTGCTGGACGCCGCCGACCAGTCCCACGTCTCCGGCTTCGTGGTGAACAAGTTCCGCGGCGCCAAGGAGCTGCTGGAGCCCGGTCTCGACATGCTCAGACGCCTGACCGGCCGCGAGGTGTACGGCGTGCTGCCCTGGCTCGACGGGCTCTGGATGGACGTCGAGGACTCGCTGGCCCTCGACGGCCGCCGGGTCGCCGTGCGCGCGCCGTACGGGAGGCAGACGCTGCGGGTGACGGTCGTGCGGTTGCCGCGGATCTCGAACTTCACCGACGTGGACGCGCTGGCCGCCGAGCCGGGCGTCGTGGTGCGGTTCGCCACCGACCCGGTCGAACTGGACGACGCCGACCTCGTGGTGCTGCCGGGCTCGCGGGCCACGGTCGCCGACCTGTCGTGGCTCAGGAAGACCGGGCTGGCGGCGGCGATCCGCGCGCGGAAGGGGCCCGTCCTGGGCATCTGCGGCGGCTTCCAGATGCTCGGACGGGAGATCGAGGACACGGTCGAGTCGGGGGCGGGGCTGGTGGAGGGGCTGGGGCTGCTGCCGGTGCGGGTGGCGTTCGCGCGGAAGAAGCGGCTGTCCAGGCCCGAGGGGACGGCCTACGGGGAGCCGGTGCGCGCGTACGAGATCCACCACGGGGTGGCCACGGTGGAGGGCGGCGAACCGTTCCTCGACGGCTGCCGGGCCGGGAACGTCTGGGGCACCACGTGGCACGGGGCCCTGGAGAACGACGGGTTCCGGCGGGCGTTCCTGACCGAGGTGGCGGGGCGGGCGGGGCGGGACTTCGTACCGGATCCAGGCACGGACTTCGCGCGGCTGCGGGAGGAGCGGCTCGACGCGCTCGCCGACCTGGTCGAGCGGAACCTCGACACGGACGCCCTGCTCCACCTCATCGAGCACGGCCCGTCGGCGGACCTCCCGACCCTCCCCCCTGGCGCTCCCGAGCCGTACTAGGGCGTGCGGGCCAGGCGCTGGGCGGCGATCCAGGCGTCGATCTGCTCCCAGTGGTCGTACAGCCAGCGGATGCGGTCCGCACGCCGGTGCGGGATCTCTCCGGCGGGCACCCGCCACCACTTCGCGGTGATGTGAGCGGCGATGGGCAGCTTGCGCCAGACATCCCCCATCGTGATCAGGTCGTCGAGCCCCGTGTGCGCGACGAAGATGACGTCGGCGGCAGGGCACGCCTCGATGGCCGCGATGGCGCCGTTCGGGCGGGGCGGGAGCAGGTGGTCCATGCCGCGCGCCCGCTCCGCCTCGGCGTCCAGCCCCTTCTCCTCCAGCCGCCTGATGGCCAGCCGACGGCGGCGCGGGGTGAAGTTCCCGCCCTCCGGGAAGATCACCAGGGCGTCCTGGTCGCTCATGGTGGCCGAGAGGTGGCGGATCTCGTCGATGATCCGGGTCTGTCCGGACTTACGGGACACGAACGCGTTCGGCAGGCGGTTGACCACGACGTCGAGCGAGGGGTCGTACTGGAGGGCGGCCTTCATGACGATGCGGGGCCGCCGCCGATAGCGCGACAGGAGGTGATAGATCAGCAGGAAGGAGTCGCCCGGTCCCGCGTGCCGCGACAACACGATGATCGGCCGGGTCAGCCGCGCCGCCAGTTCCTCCTCCGTCGGCTCCGGCTCCTCGATGTCCGTCGACAGCCGGAAGACGCGCACCGCGACCGCGTACACCTTCGACAGGAACCACTTGATCAGCCCGTAGTGCCGCTCCTGCCGCCTGGCCCCGCCCGCCACCCACAACCACAGGCAGGCGATCAGCACCGCCGACTCCAGCGTCAGCCAGGCCACCCCGAACCACACGAACCTCGGCCCCCTGCGCTGCGGCGGCGGCAGGCGCAGCGAGGCGGCGGCCGTGACGACGAGCCAGAACGGCAGCGTCACCAGCATGAACACGGTCACCACGATGACGAGCGGAGCCAGCACGAGCCGGCGCAGGATGCGTGGTGGAAGCACCGCGGCCTCCTTCGGTGTCTCCCTTCATCCTCCCCCGTTCGCCAGGTAGCGGGAAGACGCGTCGTAGGCGCGGTCGATGCAGGCCGAGACCTGCGACACGTCGCGGTAGCGCAGCGGGGAGATCTGTTCGGTCACCCCGGCGGGCAGCACGTGCACCTCGACGCCCGGCGGCAGCGTGGCCAGGTCCTCGGCGAAGCGGTGCCGCCGGGCGATCTCGAACGCCACCATGCCCACCTCCCAGAACCGCCTGGGCGGCGCGAGGGGCTGTTCGATGCGGCCGACGTGCAGGACGTAGACGCGTCTGGCCCCGAGCAGCACCGCGCGCCCGATCGGGATGCTGTGCACCAGCCCGCCGTCGTAGAAGTGCTCGCCCTCGATGACCACGGGCGGCAGCAGGCCCGGCACCGCGCACGAGGCCAGCACCGCCTCCACCAGCGGCCCTCGGGCGAACCAATGCGCCGCCGCCCGCTCCACCGAGGCCGCCACGCACTGGAAGGGGACGGCCAGCTCCTCGATGCGCGAAACCCGCACGGTCTCGCTCAGCACGCCTCGCAACGGGTCGTTCGGGTGCAGATGGGTGCCGGTCCTGGCCAAGGTGGACAGGCGGGCCGCCCAGGAGCCGGCGAAGGCCGTACGTACGACGTCGGAACGCCACAGATCGGTCAGCCTGGCCACGGCCCTGCCGGGGTCGGCGGCGATGACCGCCCCGTTCAGCGCTCCGACCGAGGTGCCCACGATGAGGTCGGGACGGACGCCCGCCTCGTCGAGCGCCCGCAACATGCCCACCTCGTACGCGCCGAGCACACCGCCGCCGCCGAGCACGAACGCGGTCTCCGTGCCCCGCTCGGACGCGGGAACGGCGTCTTCCAGACCGTGCACCCCCGGATCCTACCGAGGGCGGGGAGCGGGAAACCTCGGCGGAAACACCAAAGGAAACACCAAGGCCCCCGAGGTCGGGGGCCTGGTGCGTGGCGAGTGCGGTGGGTGTGGTGTCGTCGAGACCCGGGCACGCCGTGCGCCCGGTCTCGGGCGGTGGGCATCGTCAGAGGTCGAACTCGTCCCGCTTTGCGCCGATGAGGAATGCCTTCCACTCCTCCGACGTGAAGACGACTGCGGGACCCTCCGGGCGCTTGCTGTGACGGACGGCGACGATTCCGGGCAGGTTGGTGGCGACTTCCACGCACTGCCCGTTGTCACCACTGGCAGTCGACTTGCGCCACTCGGCTTCGCTGAGGTTCACCTGGTCCATTTCCTGATCGCATCCTCTAGTGCCTGGTGAGTAACGCTTTTCGGCTGAGCATCCGCTCTGATGCTGTCATACCGTTGCTTGACGCGGGCGACGGCCTCGTGGTCGGCGGTGACCTGGCCGGACAGGACGGAATCAGCAGAGACGACTTCCGAACCGTCTCGCAGTCGCGCCAGCGCGAACCCGCTCATCATGCCACAGGCACAACCGGTCGCGATAGGCACGAACTGGACAGTGATACATGGATGTTGAGTGAGTTCCAGCAGGTGGCGCAGTTGGGCCGCCAGGATGCGGGGGCTGCCGATGGGCCGGTTCAGGACGCCCTCGTCGATGAGCGCGAGAAAGGTGGGCGGCTGGGGCCCGTCGAAGACGGCGATCCTTCTGACGCGCACCTCGACCCGCTGGTCCACCTGGTCGGGGGCGGCCGTCGCCTCGAAGATCGCGCGGGCGTAGTCGGGGGTCTGCAGGATGCCGGGGACCAGCAGCGGGTCCCAGGACTGGAGGATGACCGCGCGGGGCTCGATCTCCTCAACCCAGCGGGCGAACCAGCCGAGCGTGGGCGACTGGGCGATCTTCGTGTAGAGCGCGACGAAGTGCCCGTCGAGGCCGAAGGTGCGGTCGGCCTCTTCCGCGACCTCGATCGTGGCGGCGCGGCGACCGGTCTCGATATGACTGATGAGCGATTCGTGGCAACGCAGGCGTACGGCCAGCGCGGCCTGTGTCATTTTTCCGGCTTTCCGGAATTCAGCCAGATCGTGGGCGAAGCGGGCGCGAGGGGACATTGGTTCGCCGAGGTTGGTCTCCACGGCCTCTCCACAGGTCATGAACTGGAGCCTTCACTGCTCGTGACCGTACTGCGACGCGGTGGCGACGGGCAATACAAAGGCCGCGTATTTCTTTGTCGGCCAAGTTTCGCGAGATTGGCGCATCGCGGGGCGGCGCGAATGTTCATGCTGGAGAGCCGACACAGTCGAAAACGACAGCCTGCGTGTATCGGAAATCGTGGACAGCAAATCGGGATAAGTCGGTGATTTCATGTCAGCACAGACAGTGAGCAGACAGATACTTGGCGTCACTGGCTGGTGGGACACGACTCTGCGCCGCAGCGCGCGCACACCGTGCCAGGCCAGGCACCTGGTCCGGTCATGGCTGGGCGATGCCGAACTCGAACTCCTCGACAGCGCCGCGCTGGTCGTCTGCGAGCTGGTGACCAACGTCATCCGGCACGTCCCGGCGGGAGCGCACCGCGACTGGGTCACGGTACGGCTCGGCGTCGCCGACGACTTCGTCCGGCTGGAGGTGATCGACCCGGGAACGACGACCTCCGAGCCCCGCTTCAGGCCGCTCAAGCCGGGGTCCATGAGGCAGTCGGGACGCGGCCTGGGCCTCGTGGCCGTCCTCGCCGTCCGGTACGGCACCGAGCTCCTCGCGAACGGCCACCGCGTCGTGTGGGCGGACCTGGCGTCCGCCGCCGTTCAGGGGGTTCACGAGCAGTTCGCACCCGGACGCCCGTGAGCCTTCGCCAGGGGCGAACCGGCGGCTTGCATCTCCAGCAGGGGGAGACGGAAGAGTGAGGGCATGGACGGGGACACGCTCTACTCGATCGGCGACCTGGCCCGGCGCACCGGGCTGACCGTCAAGACCATCAGGTTCTACTCCGACGAGGGGATCGTGCCACCCGCCGCACGCGACCCCGCCGGCCACCGCCGGTACGACCTCGCCGCCGTCGCCCGCCTCGACCTCGTACGCACGCTGCGCGATCTCGGGCTCGACCTGCCCACGATCCGCAGGGTCGTCGACCGGGAGACCTCCCTGCCCGAGGTCGCCGCGGCGCACGCGGAGGCCCTGGGGGCGCAGATCCGTACGCTGCGGCTGCGGCGCGCGGTGCTGACCGCGGTGGCCAGGCGCGGCTCCACCCCTGAGGAGACGGAACTCATGCACAAACTCGCCAGACTGTCGGAAGACGAACGCCACCGCCTGATCGACGACTTCCTGCACGCCGCCTTCGGCGCTCCCGACCCCGCCCTCGCGGGGGTCATGCGCTCGATGACCCCCGAACTGCCGGACGACCCCGAACCTGAGCAGGTGGAGGCGTGGATCGAGCTGGCCGAGCTGTCCCGCGACCCGGGCCTGCGCGCCACCCTGCGCCGCATGGCCGACGACCTGGCCGCCGACCGCGGCAGGGCCGGGCACGCGCCGCCCAGGCCCGATCCCGCCGCCGTGGCCCGCGACCTGGCCGCCCCTGCCCTGGCAGCGGGCGTCGACCCGGCCTCGCCCGACGCCGACCCGTACGTCACGGCTCTCACCGCGCGCTTCGCGCACGAGCACGATCCCGCGGAGCTGCGGGCGAGGCTGGCGGTGGCCGCCGACCCGCGCAGGGAGCGGTACGTCCAGTTGCTCGCCGTCATCAACGGCTGGCTGCCGCCGGAACCTCTGGCCCCGGCACTCGACTGGTTCACCAGGGCACTGGACGCCCGCCTTCCGCACGCCACCCGACCGTGAACGAGGCCGCGCACTATCCCTGGAGCCCGAACGCACCGCCACGGTGGGCGAAGGTCTGGCCTGCCGCGATCGGGGGGCCGCCTAGCATACGCGCATGACCACGCACGGATTCACGCTCACCGCGGCAGGCCCGTTCGACTTCGCCGACTCGCTGCGATTCGTCGAGGACTGGCCGGCCACGAGCGCGCTGCCCTCCGATGGCAGGGCGCTGCGCTTCTCGTACTGCGCCGAGTCCGACTGGCGGCCGATCGGCGTGAGCGTGACGGCCGCGCCCGGCGGGGTGGCGGTGACCACGACCCGACCGGCCGGGCCCGCGATCCGGGGCGAGGTGGCGCGCATCCTCTCGCTCGACGTCGACGGCGGCGGCTTCGCCGAACTGGGCGAGGCCGACCCGGTGCTCGGCGACCTGCAGCGGCTGCGTCCCGGTCTGCGTCCGGTGTGCTTCTGGAGCCCGTGGGAGGCGGCGTGCTGGGCGGTGATCGTACAGCGTTCCTCGATGCTCATCGCCTCCCGGATCAAGCAGCGCGTCGCGCAGCGGTACGGCGCTCAGGTCGAGGTGGACGGGCACCCGGTCCCGGCCTTCCCCCCGCCGGTCTCCCTCCTGGAGGCGGGCGGGCTCGGCCTGCCCGCACAGAAGGAGGAGTGGGTACGCGGCCTGGCCAGGGCGGCGCTCGACGGCGTGCTCACCACCGAGCACCTGCGCTCGCTGTCCCCCGAGAAAGCCCTGGCGGAGCTGCGGGCGCTGCCCGGCGTGGGGCCCTTCTCCGCGGGGTTGATCCTGATCCGGGGAGCGGGCGCGCCTGACGCCTTCCCCGGCGACGAGCCGCGGTTGTTCGCGATCCTGCGCGAGGCGTACGGGCTGCCCGAGGACGCGCCGGCGGCGGCGTACCGGAAGCTGGCCAACGCCTGGCGGCCCTACCGCTCCTGGGCCTCCTTCCTCTTCCGCGCGACCGCGTACGGCGTCATGGACGACCGGGCACCCAACCCGAATTGACCACTCTGAGCCCGCGCACCGCCGACGGGTTCATCGAAACCTCGGCCGTCGGGGACGCCGACACGCGGAAACCATCATGTTCTGTGCTCGCCATGTCACAATGAGTGGCATGTCGTCCCCCCGAAATGACGCTCTCGTCGAGAGGTGCACCTTCATCGACGCCCTTGACGCCTCGCCGGTCAGGGAGAGGAGATCATGACGTCCACCGACTGGCCGGTCCACAGCCCGCTCGCCCGCGAACACTTCGGCCGCGGCCTCGACCAAGGCAAAGCCGAGGAGGCTGGCAAGATGCTGCTCCTGGTGCTCGGTGCCCGTGGGCTCGACGTCCCGGCGGACGCACACGCCCGCATCACCGCCTGCACCGACCTCGCCCAACTCGAAGCCTGGATCACCCGCGCCGCCACCGCCCAAATCATCCACGACGTCTTCGACTGACAACATCCTCAGGCCGGGGCGGCCTGACGCGGGTGTCTCGGCGGGCTGGACCGTTACTGGGGGCGGCGGTGCACTCCCACCAGGTGCCCGTTGTGGCGGACGCGGGCCTCGTCGTAAGGGCTCATCGGGCGGGTCACGTACGCCTGCGCGATGCTGTCGGCGTCTCCCCGGTCCACACCCCAGCCGATCGTGTGCCAGCACGCCTGCCCGTCGCCGCCCGTGGTGTCCAGGACGGCGATCTCGAAGAGCTCGGCGGCGGCCGGAGGCGTGCAGCGTACGTGGCCGTGGGGCCGCCCGTCGGCGGCCTGAGCGTCCCGGCTGCCGGTCCCCCGCTGGTCCATATGGATCTCCCTCCCGATCACGCGAACTTGGTCCGGGACAGGCATGCCCCAATTGTCGGCAAATCAGTCATGCCGCCGAATGCACGGCAGAGTGTCCGGGGTCATTACCGAATGCGGAGGTTTCGGCGGGAGGCGGCAAAGGGGGAGCAGGGAAGCCTCCAAGGCATGAGCTTCAATCCGCTGCGCGAGCGGGGCATCCCACTGGACGAGCAGCTACGCGACTGGCGGGAGCTGAACGTCACGCCGATCGACCCCGACCACGCCGACCCGTACACGCGATGCCGGATCATCGTCATGAACGGGATCGAGTCGGAGGCCGTGCAGTTCAGCCACCAGCTCGCCCGCCACTGCCCCGACCTGGAGATCAAGCAGCACCTGGCCCAGGTGCGCCAGGTAGAGGCCCAGCAGCAGAAGGCGGTCGGCTGGCTGCTCTCCGGCCTGGCCTCGGCGCTGGAGACCACCATCGCCTACGAGCAGACCGCCGTCGACCTGACCGCCTGGGTGGCCCGCACGGAGCCCGCGCCCCACCTCAGGCAGGCGTACGAGTTCGGCCTGCTGGAGCACGTCGACCACCTCTACCGGTTCGCCAACCTGTACGAGCTGACCGAGCACCGCGGGGCCGAGAGGATCGTCGGCCGGCTCACGGAGATCATGCCCGGCCGCCCCACCCGCCTGCACCACCGCGACCCGAGGGACAACGTCCGCCAGCACTACGGCAGGGAGAACGCGGCGCCCGTCTCCAAGCTCCACGCGCTGACGGTCACGGCGGTCGAGCAGCAGACCATGAACTTCACCATGAACCTCGGCCCCACCTTCGCGCAGCCGCTCGCGCGCCGGCTCTACCAGGAGATCGCCCTGGTCGAGGAGGCGCACGTCACGCACTACGAGTCGCTCATGGATCCGTGCGAGAGCTGGTGGGAGATGCTGCTCAACCACGAGTACAACGAGTGCCACCTCTACCACTCGTTCATGGAGACCGAGCCCGATCCCAGGGTGAAGCGTCTCTGGGAGCTGCACCTCGCCATGGAGCTGGAGCACCTGCGGCTGGCCGCCGAACTGTTCAGGAAGCACGACGGCCGCGACCCCGAGCAGGTGTGCGCCGCCGAGCTGCCCGCCCCGGTCACGTTCGAGCCCGGCGGGACCTACCTGCGCGAGCTGGCCGCCGCCCAGCTCGACTACACCACCCGGGGCACCGGATACGTCCAGACGGCCCACGCGCGGTTCGAGCGGGCACAGCAGGCGATCATGGGGGGCGAGCAGGCGCCGTCGGAGCGGGTCGTCGAGGACGACCTCGCCAGGTCCGGCCGGGCGTGCCGGCCGCGGAAGAACGGCGAGCGCCCTGTGCACGGGGGATCACGCCGCTCGTAGCGCCGGCCGCTCCCGTCAGTCCTCCAGAACGGGCAGGCGCAGGACGAACCGGGCGCCGATGTCGGAGTCCTCGATGGACAGCGTGCCGAGGTGGGCGGTCGCGATCTCGCGGGCGATGGGCAGGCCGAGGCCGGTGCCGCCGGCGTCGCGGCTGCGCGAGGCGTCGAGGCGGGCGAAGCGCTGGAAGACGAACTCGCGCTGGTCGTGCGCGACTCCCGCGCCGTCGTCCACCACTTCGAGCACGGCGTCGTCGCCCTGCCGCCGCACGGTCACGATGATCTTGCGGTCGGCGTGCCGCTCGGCGTTGTCCAGCAGGTTCGTCAGCAGCCGGGCGAGTTGCAGCCGGTCGCCCATGACGCTCACGCCGGTCTGCAGCGTGGTGACGACCTCCTTCCCCCGCGGCCTGACGGCCTCGGTGGCGACGAACTCCCCCAGGTCGATCGGCTCGCGCTGGTCGGGTGCGCCGGCGTCCAGCTTGGTCAGCGTGAGCAGGTCACCGACGATGGCCTGCAGCCGGTCCAGGCTGCCCAGGACCTCGTCGCCGGTCACCGCCCAGTCGGTGTCCTCGGGGTGGAGCAGGGCGTCCTCGACCTGGGTGCGCATCGCGGTGATCGGGCTGCGCAGGTCGTGGGAGGCGTCGGTGGCGAACCTGCGCTGCCGTTCCATGGCCACCTGGAGCTGCTCCAGCGCGAGTTCCAGCCGTTCCAGCGTCTGGTTGCTGGTCTCGGCCAGGGCCTTGATCTCGTCGTCGTTCTCCGGCACGGGGACGCGCATCCCGCCCCCGCCCGCGCTGATCTCGGCCAGCCGCTTGGTGATGCTGCTGACGGGCGCGAGCGTCCTGGCGACCACCCGCGACACCCCGAACCAGGCCAGCGCGACCAGCGCCGCGGTCACGCAGACCTGGAAGAGGAGCACCTGGGGGCTGACGTACCAGGGGACGGCCTTGCTGAAGGCGTAGACGACCCAGTCGCCCTCCGGCTGGTACGCGACCAGCCCCACGACCATCACGCACCCGTCGGACAGCTCACGCAGCTCGCACAGTTCGCCGTAGTCGTTGGCCTGGTCGCGGTGCGGGATCTTGGTGGTCAGGCGGGGTACGCCGACCAGGTTCGACGACGAGGCGACCGGGCGGCCTCCCGGGTCGACCACCTGGATGCCGTCGAGCCCGTCGAGAGGCAGCACGCGGGGCAGCCGGTTGCGCTTGACCTGGAGCAGCACGCGTACGGCCTTGCTGGACACCTCGTGCGCCCGAAGGTCGGCCACCTCATTGCGGATGCCGTACAGCACGAAGGCGCTGACGACGACGTTCAGCAGCAGCATCGTGACGCTGGCGAACAGCGCCAGCCGCGTACGCAACGACCGGCCGAACCGCGTGCTCACTCGCCTCCCCCGAGGACCAGAAGACCACGAGGACCAGAAGACCACAGTGTCGCGTTCGCCGCTAACCTAGGGAGATTCCCCGACAAATCCGGTTGAGCACCGCGAGCGCGGTTACTCGACGACCAGCTCGACCGGGATGTTGCCGCGGGTCGCGTTGGAGTACGGGCACACCTGGTGGGTGGCCTCCACCAGCTCGCGGGCCGTCTCCGGCGCGAGGCCGTCGGGCAGCTCGACCCGGAGCGTGGCCGAGAGCTGGAAGCCGCCCTGGCCGTTGGGCGACAGGCCGATCTCGGCCGTGACCGCCGCGTCGGAGACGTCGATCTTCCTCTGCCCCGCCACGAGGCGCAGGGCCGAGGCGAAGCAGGCCGCGTAACCGGCGGCGAAGAGCTGCTCCGGGTTCGTGCCCTCGCCGTCGCCGCCCAGCTCCTTCTGCAGGGCCAGCTTGACGTCGAGTCGTCCGTCCGAGGAGACCGCGCGGGCGTCGCGACCGGCGGAGGTGGCGATGGCGGTGTACATGCTCATGGCGACCCTTTCCGATAGACAGACCTGTCTGTCTGCTTTATGGCTCGATACTAGACAGACCTGTCTGGTAGCGTCAACAGGGTGAGCACAGAAGCGCCGGAGGGCCGCCGCCCCAGCCCCGCACGCGACCGCGTGCTGGAGACGGCCGGGCGCCTGTTCTACGCGGAGGGCATCCACTCGGTCGGCATCGACCGGATCATCGCCGCGGCCGGTGTCGCCAAGGCGACCTTCTACCACCACTTCCCGAGCAAGGACGAGCTGGTCCGCGCCTACGTGACCGCGCAGAGCGCGGCGCAGCGGGCGATGGTCGAGGAGCTGCGCGCCGAGTCCCCCAGCGAGCCGCTGCGGGCGATCTTCGCCTTCATGTGCGAGTTCGGGGCCGGGCCCGGCTACCGCGGCTGCGCCTTCCTCAACACCGCGGCCGAATACCCCGACCCGGCCCACCCCGTCCGGCTCGCGGTCGCCGAGCACCGCCGCTGGATACGCGACCTCTTCCGCGACCTGCTGGCCGCCGACGGCGACCCCTGGGCCGAGCGGACGGCCGACATCCTGCTGCTGTTGCGCGACGGGCTGGCGGTCGGCTTCGACCTCGACGACCCCGCCACCGTACGCGGGGCCGTCCACGAGGCCCTTGACCGGGTGCTGGTCAGAAGGGCGTAGGGAGCCGTTCGAAGAACCAGAACAGGCTGACCGCCACGATCGGGATCGACAGCGCCGCCACCGCCCTCGACCCCCGCGACGTACGGCGCAGCAGCACCAACAGAGGGAAGACCACGGCGACGATCGCGAGCTGGGCCGCCTCGATGCCGACGTTGAAGCTCAGCAGCGACAGCAGCAGCTCCCACGAGCCGCTCCGGTCGATGTCCAGCGCGCCCGCGAAGCCGAGCCCGTGCATCAGGCCGAACGCGAAGACGATCGGCAGCCGCCACCTGCCGAGCCGGTCGTCGTCGTGGCCGCGCAGGTTGGCCAGCGCGACGACCATGATCGAGGCGGCGATGACCGGCTCGACGATCCCGCCGGGCACGTTCACCACCCCCATCGCCGCCAGCAGGAACGTGACGCTGTGCGCGACCGTGAACGCGGAGGCCGTGATGACGACCTCACGCACCCGTCGCGCGCCGATGAGCAGGGCGAGCAGGAAGAGCACGTGGTCGAGGCCGAGCAGCAGATGCTCGGCGCCCAGCAGGAAGAACTCGCCGATCTGGTTCACCGCCCGGCGCTCGCCCACGCGCAGGGTCGGGCTCTCGGCGACCAGGACGGCGGAGCCCTTCTCGCCGTCGAGCGCGTAGCGGACGAGCGTCTCCGTGCTGTGCACGAACGTCTCGGAGTCGGGGAACAGGGCGCTGGAGATCGCGTGCGCTCCCCCGCCCGCGCCCTGGCAGGCGTAGGAGAGGGTGAGCAGCGCGAACGTCTTCTTGCCGCGCGGACGCACGTCGGGCTCGGACGCCATCGTGGGGGCGCAGGGCCGTTCGTCGTACGCGACCGCGAACCGTTCGGTGATGTAGGTGGTCACGGCGTCGCGGTTGATCCGAAGCTGACGGAGCTGCTCGTCCCGCCCCTTCGCCTCGTACGCCTCCGCGTAGAGCCAGGCGGACTTCATGAGCAGGTCGTACTCGAGGTCGAGCACGACTCTGACGTTCACGCCGCCCGCGGCGGTCACCTCGGCGTGCGCGGTCGTGGTCGCGTCGTGCGCCCGTGCGGGGACGGCCGGCGCGAGGCCGCCGACGAACGTGGCGAGGAACACGGCGAGGACCACGAGGGACACCCGCTGCAGCATGTCGTTGTCTCCATGAGGAAAGGCCGCCCGGCCCCTTCGACGCGGGGCCGGGCGGAGTGAGAGTTACCGGTTGAACCAGCGGTGCATGGGCGAGTCCGGGCCCCACTTGCCGGGGCGGCCGTGCTCGTCCTTGGTGACGAAGACGCTCGGCTCGGAGGCGGTCACGCCGCCGCCCGCCGAACGCGCCGTGACGAACCAGGCGTAGGCCGTGTCGTCCTTGAGGCGGTCCCACTTGACGGAGGCGACCTGGCCCGAGGCGACCGTGCTCTTGCCGATGGTCCGCGTCGGCTTGTACAGCGCCAGCGAGTCGGTCTGCAGCGTCGTCGTCCGCGAGGTCAGGTCGACCGGCAGCACCATGTTGTCCTCGAGGCCGTTGTAGCGGCGCAGCGGGTCGTACTCGGTGGCGCCGAACTCGTTGAGCAGCGGCGAGTAGGTGTCCACGCTCAGCTCGGCCCGCTTGACGTCGAACTGCAGCAGCCGGAAGAAGCTCGCGCCGAACTGGAGCTGGTCGGCCGGGTTGTACCCGCCGATCTCGGTGAGCCCGAGCCGGTCGGCCGAGACCGTGTAGAACTGGTAGTCCGCCAGCAGCTCGACGACCCCGTTGCCCACCTGGCCGACCTTCGGCTTCACGTTCGTGCCCACGCCGTGCTCGTGGCCGGCGAGGATCAGGAAGACGTTCGGGTTCTTCTCGACGACCGTCTTGTACAGCATCGACCCGTCAGGGGCGGAGAACCCGGCGCCGCGGCCGTCGGGGTTCGTGCTCGGCACGATGTAGTCGTGCGAGAGCAGGATGCCGTTGCGGTTGGGGAACTTCTTGAAGATGGAGTCGGCCCACTCGGCCTCGTCCCTCGTCACCCCGTACGACAGGCCGACCACGACGAAGTCCAGCCCGCCGGCCGAGAACAGGTCGTAGTGGTTCTGGTTGTCGCCCTCCTTCCAGGGGCCGCCGTACTCGGCGTGCTGCCAGCCCCGCGCGGCGTCCTGGTAGCGGGTGGGACCGTAGTACTTGTTGTAGATCGACTCAGGGCCGGTCTCCAGGCCCGACTGGTTGTCGTGGTTGCCGGCGATCACGCCGTTCGGGATGCCGGCGTCGTCCAGCACGCGCTGCTGCTTGGACGACACCTCGAACTCGCCCACGACCTGGCGCTGCGTGGCCTCGTCCACGGGCTTGCGGCTGTTGTTCTCGATGATGTCGCCGGTGTGGGCGACGTACGAGATCTTGCGCTGGTCCTTGTTGTTCTTGATCCAGTCGACGATGCCGCCGTAGGCCGACTCCCAGACCGCGCGCTCCTCGGCCGTCTCCTGCTCCACCGCGCCCTCGGAGAGGTACTGGGTGTCGGTGAAGTGCACGATCGAGAAGTCGTACGAGGCGGGGTCGGCGAAGGTGTTCGGGTCGCCGGGCTCGATGTCGTCGGCGAACGGGTCCTCACCGGTCACCATGACGTGCACCTGCTGCTTGTCGACGTACGCGCGGTCCACGACGGCCGTCAGCAGGGTCTTGCCCTCGGCGGCGCCGCGGGCGCTGGTCAGCAGGTCCCACGCCTTGGTCTCGGTGTTCCACACCCGCAGCGACACCAGCCGCTCGGGGTCGATGACGCCCTCCCAGCGCAGCACCGGCGCGTCCACGTGGCCCTTCACCTGCACGTCGAAGCGCTGGTAGACGAGGTCCTTGCCGTTGGGCGCGTCGAGCGTCCGCCCGTCGGCGGGCTCCAGCGCGTCGGTGCCGACCTTGCGCTCGCCCGGCACCCGCAGCGTCGTGGGCACGGACGTGGCCTCGCCCTGGTACGCCTGGTTCGGCGTGAGGATCTCGGCCTGCGAGAACGTCGCCGTCACCCGTCCGCCGTCAGGCTCGGCCACCTTGGCCGACAGGGTGGCGGGGTCGGACACGTCCACGGCGCCCAGCGCCGGGGACAGCTCGGCCGGGACGTCGGGGATGCCCGCCGACTCGAACACGATCTCGCGGGCCGTGGCGTTGCCGAGCCCGTCGACGCCGGTCACGGTCAGCGTGTGCTTGCCCGCGCGCAGGCCGGGGCCCACCTTGGCGCCCAGTTCGATCGGCTGCCCGTCGAGCTTGACGTCGGGGCCGGACACGACGCCCGAGGCGTCGTCCAGCTTCACGTCCAGCACCACGGAGGCGGTGATCTTCTGGTCGGCCGCCGGGACGCTCCTGGTCACCTTCGGCGCCGAGTTGTCGGTGATCAGGACGCGGGTGGCGACCTCGCCCGTGCTCGACGTGGCGGCCAGGGTGTGCCTGCCGTCCTTGATCTGCGTGGTGTCAAGGTCCGCGCGCAGGCCGCGGGCGGGGGCGTCCACCAGGAACTGGAGGTCGATCTCGGTCAGCGGGTTCACCGTGTCGCCGCAGTTGCCGTCGCCCATGCCGTACGAGGTCTTGAGCATCTGGCCGGTCGCGGTGCCCTGGGCGGGGGTGAGGGCGAGGTTGGAGATCGCGAAGTCGTCGCGGTTGTTGCCGCACGACGTCGGGAACGTGCCGGCCACGAAGTCGATCGTGTTCCAGCCGGGCGCCAGGTACTCGTTCGGGATCGCCAGGTCCACCCGGCGGCTGACGAAGTCGCCGTCGAGCACCACCTTCTGGCCGTTGACGAGCACGTAGTTCTGGTAGCGCGCCTCGATCGAGTTGCTGCCCACGTTGAAGCTGAGGGTCGCCTGGCCCGAGCCGAGCGTCTCGGGGACGCGGACGGCCGGGGCGTCGATCGTGTAGCGCAGCTCGGCCTCGCGCAGCGCGCCCTGGTTGTCGCCGCAGGCGCCGTCGCCCATCCCGTACGACGCCTGGATGTCCTTGCCGGTCACCTTGGCGCCGTCGAGGGCGAGGTCGAGGTTCGCGATCGCGAAGTCGTCGCGGTTGTTGCCGCAGGACTCCTTGTAGTCCCCGGTGACGACCTTGATCGTGTTGTCGCCTGGCACCAGGAACCGGGCCGGGACCGCCACGGTCACGCGCTGGTTCGCGTACGAGCCGCCGAGGTCGATGCGCTTGCCGTTGACGAGGAGGAAGTTGTCGTACTTGTCCTCGATCGGGTCCGCCCCCACGTCGAAGGCGAGCTTGGCGGCGCCGTTGCCGAGCGTGGCCTTCGCGGCGGGCTCCTCGCCGTCCACGGTGAGCGACTTGACGCCGCCCGTGCCGTTCGCGGGGACGTGCGCGAAGATCGGCTTGGTGCCCGCCACGAGCGTGCCGTCCGTGGGCAGCAGGCGCGGCGCGCCGGCCGGGGCGTTGTTGACCGTCACGGTGTTCTTGGCGCTGACGCCGGACGCGGTCGTGGCGGTGATGACGTGCTCGCCGTTGGCCAGCTTCGCCGTGTCCAGGTCCGTGGACAGGCCCGTGGTGGCCTGCGGGTCGGACTGGGTGAAGAACTTCAGCGTGGCGCGCTTGAGCAGCGAGGTGTTCGTGCCGCAACTGCCGTCGCCGAAGGAGAGCGTGTACGGGTTGTCCTCGCCGTCGGCGACCTCGCCGAGCAGTTCGAGGCCCACCTCGGACAGCACGAAGTCGTCGTAGTTGAGCCCGCAGGACGACTGGATCGCGCCGACCACGATCTCGACCGTGTTCTCGCCCTTGACGAGGTGCTCGTTCGGGACCTCGATGGTGGCCCGCTGGTTGACGAAGTTGCCGATCTCGCTGCGGTAGGCGCCGTTGACCAGCACGTAGCTGTGGTACTGCGCCTCGGTCGAGTTCGAGCCGACGTCGAAGGAGAGCTTGGAGACGCCCAACGTACGGGTGGCGTCGAGCGCGGTGTCGTCGACGGCGAGCTTGGTGACGCTGTCACCGGCCGCGGTCGGCACCGCCGCGACCTTCACCGTGCCTTCCAGGTAGGAACCGCTCGCCGGGGTGAGCGTGGGCGGGTTCGTGGTCGGGGAGGCCGTGGGTGTCGGGCTCGGCCGGCCGCGGTCCTGCTGGGCGGGCGCCGGGTCGGCGTACGCCGAGGTCACGAGGCTGCCCGCGAGCAGCACCGCGAGCGCGGCGGCCGTGGCCAGGCGTCCCCGGGTCAGTAAACCGCCCAGTGATTTGGGTGATGCCATTGGCTGCATCTGGTGCAGTCCCTTCTCAAACGTTCAAGGGCGCCGTAGGGCGGCCCTCGGGCACATTGGAGCGCCCGAGTGAACGATGAGCATGGTGAGGCTGAAGAGAACAGGAAATTTCTCATCATCTAGGTCACAACTACGCAAACGTCAGTGGATCATGACGAGATTGGACCCGCGAAACGGGCCAGAAGAAGTTCGATCCGGCGCCCGCCACCCCCGGCCGCCAGCCTGCCGCCGCGCGTGAGCGTCACCAGACCGTGCAGGGCGGCCCAGAACACCTCGGTCAGCAGGCCCAGGTCGGCGTCACCCGCGTGGGGACGTACGGCCTCGGCCAGCTCGCCGAAGCCGGCTTGGAGGGCGGGCGGCGCCTGCGGGGTGGCGAACGGCAGGTCGACGCTCTGCCGGAACATCGCGTCGTAGAGGGCCGGACGCCGGTCGGCGAAGGCCGCGTACGCCGCGCTGACCGCGGCCAGCGCCCCGGCCGCGTCCGCCGACGTACGGGCCGCGCGCAGCTCCTCCGCCAGGTCGGCGAAGCCCTCCAGCGCCACGGCCGTCATGATCGCGTCCTTGCCCTTGAAGTGGCTGTAGAGCACCGGCTGGCTGTACTCGACCCGCTCGGCCAGCCGCCGGGTCGTCACCGCCTCCCAGCCCTCCGCCTCGGCCAGCTCCCGGGCCGCCGTGATGATCAGCTTCTCCCGCTCGGCACGTTCGCGCTCTTTGCGCCCCTGGATCGACATGCCTGCAAATCTAGCACCGCTAGAGTTTTTGTCGACGTACTGTTAGCATCACTTCAATTCCTAGCAGCGCTAGCACCTGGAGACGGACATGCTCACCTATCTCGCCTACGGCCTGGCCATCGCACTCAACCTGATGATCCTGTTCATCGGCGCCCGGTTCCTGTTCGCGCCCCGACCGTCGGCCGCCGGTTACGGCGTCCCGGCCAAGGTGGACGGCGACCGCGCGTACCTGACGGTCAAGGGAGTGCGCGACGGGACCTACGGCCTGCTGGGGCTCGCCCTGCTGGCCTTCGCCGGGCCGACCGCCGAGGCGTGGTTCATGCTGGTGGTGGCCCTGGTGCCGCTGGGTGACACGCTGATCGTGCTGCGCAACGGCGGGACGCGGGCGGTGGCGTTCGGCATCCACTTCGCGACCGCCGTGGTCGTGCTGATCAACGCCGCCCTGCTCTTCGCCCTCTGAGCCGTCCCGCGCCCGTCACGACCCGGCGCCGGGGGGCTGGATGCGGTAGAGGGCGCTGATGAGGGGCCAGGTCAGGGCGGCCATCTCGGTCGGGGAGCGCGGGCAGCCGCGCTGGAGCCAGTCGGACGCCACCCCGATGAGCGCGCCGGCCGTGAACGCGGCGGGCACGTCGGGCGGCAGGTTCGGCGGGAGCCCGGTGTGCTCGCCCGGCCCGGCGACGGCCTCGCTCAGCCGCTCGTGGATGACCCCGGCCGTCCGGCGGCGGATGTGGTCGGCCACCCGCGCACTGCCCTGCGGCCCGAGCAGCGCCCGGTAGAGGCCCGCGTGCTCGGCGAGGCTGGCGAAGAAGCCCTCCAGCGACCTGATCGCCTCCGGCCCCAGCTCGGGCGTGACGGTCCGCGGGGTCGGAATGGCCTCGATCAGCCGGTCGATCATCGCCGTGCAGGCCACCTCGGCCAGCTCGTGGACGTCGCGGTAGTGGTCGTAGAAGGTCGAGCGGCTCACCCCGGCCCGCTCGGCGACGTCGGCGACGGTGATCCTGGACAGGTCCTGCTTCTCGACGAGTTGCAGCAGCGCCCGCGCCAGGGCCGCCTGCGTACGGCGGACGCGCCGGTCGCCCGAGGGGTTGCTGCCGCCGTCTCTGGTCGTCGTTGCCACGAAATTCACCCTACCTTCTGCCTACACTTGAAGGTTTTCCTACAGATGTAGGGTATTGTCAGGAAAGGACGACCGAAAGGACTTGCTATACATGCGGATTCGTGCAGGCCAGGCCATCTTCGGACGCGCCGCCCGGCACCCGGGTGACGCGGCGTGACCTCGCCGGGAAGCATCCTGATCGTCGGCGCCTCGGCCGCGGGCCTGGGCACGGCCGAGGCCCTACGGCGGCACGGACACACCGGCCGGTTGACGCTGCTGGACTCCGAACCCCATCTCCCCTACGACCGGCCGCCGCTGTCCAAGCAGGTCCTGGCGGGGGCGTGGGAGCCGGAGCGGGCCCAGCTCCGCACCCGGGCGCAACTGGAGGCGCTGGGCGCCGAGTTCGTACGGGGTGAGCGCGCCGTCGCCCTGGACGCCGCGAACCGCACGGTCACCGCCGCCTCCGGCCGCGCGCTGAACGCTGACGCCGTGGTCGTCGCCACCGGCCTGGAGCCGCGGCGGCTCCCCTGGCAGGACGGCCTGGCCGGGGTGCACGTGCTGCGCGGCCTCGACGACGCGCTCGCGCTGCGCCTGGGCCTGACCGCGGCCAGGAGGCTGGTGGTCGTCGGCGAGGGGGTGCTCGGCGCGGAGATCGCCGCGACCGCCCGGGGCATGGGCATCGACGTCACGCTCGCCGGTCTCGGCGAGGCGCTCCTGGCCGAGCAGCTCGGCGAGGAGATCGCCGGGCACCTCACCCGGACGCACACCGAGCACGGCGTGCGCCTGCGGCTGGGCGCCGCGGTCGACGGGCTGACGGCGGATGACGGAGGTCGCGTCACGGGAGTGCGGCTGGCCACCGGCGAGGTGCTGCCCGCCGACCTCGTACTGATCGCGATCGGCTGCCGGCCCGCGACCGGCTGGCTGGCGGGCAGCGGGCTCACCCTGGGCGACGGGGTCGAGTGCGACTCGCGCTGCCGCGCCGCCGAAGGCGTGTACGCGGTCGGCGACGTGGCCTCGTGGCACCACGAGGGGCTCGGCCGCAGGCTGCGGCTGGAGAACCGGACGAACGCCACCGAACAGGCCCAGACGGTGGCGGCCAACCTCTTGGGCGCCGACCGCCCGTACACGCCGATCCCGTACTTCTGGACCGACCAGTACGACGTCAAGATCCAGGCCCACGGCCTGCCGTCGCCACGGGCCGAGGTGAGCGTCACCGAGGGCGATCCGCGGGAGAACCGCTTCGCCGCCCTCTACCGCGAGGACGGCCAGGTCACCGGCGTACTCGGCTGGAACATGCCCAAGCAGGCGCGCGTCCTGCGACAACAGACCCTCGGGGCCTGGCGTGGCACCGAGCCCCTCGCACCCGCCTGAGTGTCGACCGATCGGCGGACCACGAACCACCAGGACACGACACGAGGCCGCCCGCGCCAGGACGGCACGACCATCCGTTCCAGAGGAGATGCTGAATGAGTGTCAATGAGCAGGTGCTGAACTACCCGCTGGCCAACGACGCCGCGCTCGACCCGCCCGCGGAGTGGGCCGAGCTGCGCGGCCAGTGCCCGGTCGCCCACGTACGGCTGCCCAGCGGCGACCAGGCCCGGCTGGTGACCAGGTACGACGACGTCAAGCAGATGCTGGCCGACCCGCGCTTCACCCGCGCGCTCACCGCTCCCGACGCGGCCCGGATGTCGGCGGACGGCGGCGGGGTGTTCAACAGCGGCCTCACGGGGATCATCCCCGAGAGCGGCGAGGCGCACCAGCACTGGCGGCGGATGGTCGGCAGGTGGTTCACCGCCAAGCGCATGTCCGCGCTGCGCCCCCAGATGACGCAGATCGCCGACGACCTCATCGACGACCTGGTCAAGCGCGGCGCGCCCGGCGACCTCAAGGCGGGGCTGGGCTTCCCGCTGCCGGTGTACGTGATCTGCGACATGCTCGGGGTGCCCGCCTCGGACCGGGACCGGTTCTCGTACTGGTCCGACACGCTCCTCAACCTCACCCGGTACGGGAAGGAAGAGATCGACGTCGCCCAGGCCGAGTTCTACCAGTACATGTCCGACCACGTCTCCGCCAAGCGGGAGCGGCCGGGCGACGACCTGCTCAGCGAGCTGATCGCGGCCGGCGGGCCGGAGAACGGCGGATTGTCCGATCTCCAGATCCTGGCCACCGGCATGGGGCTGCTGGTCGCCGGGCACGAGACCACCGCCAACATGATCGGCAAGATGGTCTCGATGCTGCTGGCCGACCGGAGCCGGTGGGAGCGGCTGCTGGCCGAGCCCGCGCTGATCCGTACCGCGGTGGAGGAGACGCTCCGGCTCGACGCCAACGCGGGCTTCGGCCTGCCGCGCTACCTGCCCGTGGAGAGCGAGGTCTCGGGCACCGTCCTGCCGAAGGGCACGACCGTGATCTGCAGCATGGCCGCCGCCAACCGCGACGAGAGCGCCTTCGAGGACGCGGGCGAGATGGACCTGACCCGCAGCCCGAACCCGCACCTCGCCTTCGGCTCTGGCCCGCACTCCTGCCTGGGCCAGTCGCTGGCGCGTACCGAGCTGCAGGTGGTGCTCGAAGTGCTGCTGCGCAGGCTTCCGACCCTGGAGCTGGCCGTGCCGGTGGAGGAGTTGGAGCGCATGGAGGGGCTGGCGGTCGGCGGCCTGCGTACGGTGCCGGTCCGCTGGTGAGGGCGAGAGCCAGGAACGAGAGGAAGCCGAGATGAAGGTCACCGTCGACGAGGACAAGTGCTGCGGCGCGGGGAACTGCGTGCTGATCGCGCCCGAGGTCTTCGACCAGCGGGAGGATGACGGCATCGTGATCCTGCTCGACGCCACACCCGCGCCCGGCCAGTACGACGCGGTCCGCGAGGCCGCCGCCGTCTGTCCGGGCGCGGCGATCGAGGTCAGCGAGGACTGACCGCCGGGGAACGATCATCGGCGCGCACGCCGTCCCGGCGCCGTGCGCATGCCGACAAGGGGCAGAAGCGCGGCGCGGGGGGCCGTGAGGCAGCCACGGTCGAGAAGACCGGGGGATGCCCGCCAACCGCGACCGCGTTCTGTCGGGCGCACTGTCGGGCAGCTCGGCCAGGGGGTCGGCCAGCGAAACCCCGACAAGGCTGCCCACCGGGCGCGGGCGCGAGGTGGCGGCCCACGGCCTGGGGGCCGGTCATTCGCCGAATCTCATGCCAGGCGGGCAGTCGATCTTCTCGAAGGAGCCGTCGGGGCGCTGGATCTCGCACCCGCTCTGACTACCGCCGTCCCAGAAGCCGACACCGTCCCAGAGGCCGACACCGTCCCGGAAGCCGAGGAAGAAGACCACGCCGATCACGACCGCGATGAGCCCGGCGACCACGCCACCGTAGCCGCCGCCGACGTTGCTCGCGGGCATGGCCGTGGTCGGGTGCTGCGGATCGTAGAGCACCTCGGTCCTGTCGCCGGTGCCGAGGCGAGAGGGGGCCACCGCCTCAGTGGTGATCTCCTGCCCATCCAGGGTTGTGAAGGTCAGGACCGGCCACTGGTGCGCGCGCAAGGTGTCGCCTCGCCCCGAGAACCTCGTCCGGACGTCGCTGACCACGCCTTGCACCCGCTGCGCCCGCCCTACGAACCGCTTGCTGTTGATAATCCCCCTGACCGAAACCACAATGATCACTAATCCGAACGCCACGAACAGCAACGGGAGGTACTGGAACAGGTCTTCCAACGCAGGTCCCCTCGAGTCGGTCTGCATGCTAGAACGTTCCGGCTGACCAGGGTTCCCGTCGTCGGCGTAGCGGTCGCTGCCATTTTGACAATGGCGATCTGAATGGCGGCTTCGTAGCGGACGGCAGGAGGGCGGGTCAGAACTCGCTCAGCTCGAAGACGCCGATGTCGTCGGCCGAGGTGCCCTGGCTCGGCGACGACTGGTTGAGCGACGCCTCCACGGCGACCCACCCATGGAAGCCGCCCGAGCTGTCGATGATCTGCAACATGGGCTTGACGTGCGAGTTTCCGGTGTAGCAGTGCTCGCCGCGCCCGTCGGCCAGCTCACGCCGCCAGTGCCAGACGGTGTCGCGGCGGTCGGTGGAGGTGGCGTTCGCCGTGGCCAGGTAGTAGTCGGTGGCGCTGTTGGCGCCGCCCAGGCACCGCCCGCTCGCGCACCGCCGCCACCCCGTCATCCAGAACGGCGCCCCGGCCCCCTCGTCGAGGTACGGAGTCCCGGCGTCGGTCTTCCACAGGTGGTAGTCGTGCTTGAGCCGCTGGTGGTCGAAGGCGGCGATCTGGGCCATCGACGCCCGCTGACTCCAGGTGGCGTTGCTGCCGTATCCGTAGCCGTGGGTCGCCCCGAACGAGCTGCCCCGATAGCTGAGCTTGGCGAGCTGGCCGGGGATCGGCTCGCTGACCGTCCACTCCTCCCAGCCGTTCCCGGTCCACGTGATGCGCAGCACCGAGCCGGTCACCGTGTAGGTGCCGCTGAGCTGCTTGGGGGAACTGGTCGCCTGGAAGCCGTTCGCGGTCTGCACCTCGCAGTCGCGCGCCCCGCAGCCCGAGCCCCTGACGCCGGTGTAGCTGCGGTTCACGCGTACGCGCTGCGACCAGTGGAAGTGTGAGTCGTACGCCTTGCCGTCGGCGGTGAGCGAGTAAGTCGCCAGGCGTACCCAGTTCTCTCGCGAGGTGGTCTTCAGCCCGCCGATCGCGACCACGAACCGGTACATGCCGGCCGGGGCCGCGGCGGCGGCCGGCAGGGCGGGCAGCGCGGCCAGGGCCACGGCTGCCGCGAGCAGGAAACGCAGGAAGGCGGTCATGGAGCACCTCCGGGGGACGGGGACGTGCGCACCGATCATCCTGACCATCTGTCGTGCTCTCGGGCAAGCGGGAAGGAGCGCACCCATAGCGGAACAAGAGCGCGCCCGTCCTCGGGTCCGACGTGCCCCGGCGAAGGATGGCTCTTGACGACCCATCGGACATGTCCCTAATCTCATGAAACGATTATGATTATCACTTTGTTGAGATGGACCGAAGGTGGCCCACGTCCGATGAGTAGCGCGATTGATCTCGTCAAGCCGGATGAACCCGGTTACCGTCCCGAGGGGAGGTCAGGTTGCGCAGACGAGCTTTGATCATGCTGCTGGCGTTCCTCGGAGCGGTGCTGGCGGCGTGCGGCACCCAGGACGGCGTTCGGAACGACGGGCAGGACGGTGGGCAGCTCACCCTGGCGGCCCCGCGTGACCTGGTCGCCGGGCCGCAGGACCCCTACTACACACACCAGACGCTGCGGGTGTGGGAGCCTCTGGTGACCGTGGACGACCGGCTGCGGCCGGTCCCCGCCCTCGCCGTCTCGTGGGAGAGCGCCCAGGGCGGGCGGCGCTGGACGTTCACGCTGCGCGAGGGCGTACGGTTCAGCGATGGCACGGCGCTGACCGCCGAGGCGGTGGTCGCCAACATCGAACGGTTCCGGCGGATCGCACCCCGCCCGTCGGCGTTCTTCAGCCTCGACGCCGGGATGGAGGCCGCCTACGGCAAGCTCACCGGCGTGCGCGCCGAGGCGGGCAAGGTGGTGTTCACCCTGGAGGAGCCGGTGGCCGACCTGCCCGGCAGGCTCGCGGGCTTCTTCAGCATGGTGCAGTCGCCGAAGGCGTTCGCCGCCTCGGGCGACTTCGCCGGCGGGCCGGTGGGCACGGGGCCGTACACGCTGGCCGAGTGGGTCAAGGGGCAGCGGGCGGTGCTCGCCGCGAACCCGCACTACCACGGGGCCGCCCCGGCGTACCGGCGGATCGTGGTCAGGGTGATCCCCGACGCCAACGCCAGGGTGGCGGCGTTGCGGGCCGGTGAGGTGGACGGGCTGATCGACAAGGGCGCGCTGCTGCCGGGGCAGGTCGCCGCGGTGGCCGCCGACAGCGCCTACCGCGTCGTACGCAGCCCGTCGGCGCTGACGCACTACCTGACGTTCAACGCGTCCCGCGAGCCCTTCTCCGACCCCCGGTTGAGGGAGGCCGCCGACCTGGCGATCGACCGGCGGGCCATCGCCGAGAAGCTGCTCGCGGGCACGGCCAGGCCCGGCGGCGCCTTCCTGTCCCCCGCCTTCGGCGACCTCGCGGACCCCGGCCTCGCCCCCGCGTACGACCCCGCAAGGGCCCGCGAGCTGGTGACGGCCGCGGGAGCGCCCGCCGAGCCGGTCACCGTCCTCGTCTCCTCGGCCGAGACCGGCCAGTTCCCCTACGCCGACGTCGCCGAGGTGCTGCGCGCGGCCCTGGAGCAGGCGGGCCTGCCGGCGAAGGTGAGCGTGGTCGAGGCCACCAAGTCCGTGATGGAGGCGGGCGGCTACGACCTGTTCCTCAGCGCGTACAGCGTGCCCAACGGCGACGCCGACTACCTGTTCCGGCGGTTCCTGCGCTCCGACGCGGCCTGGAACGTCGAACGGAGACTCGGCTACCGCAGCCCCGAGTTCGACGACCTGATCGACCGGGCCGCGACCACGACCGACGCGGACGCCCGCCGCGACCTCTACCACCGGGCACAGCGGCTGCTGGCGGCCGACCGGCCGATGGTGCCGCTGGCCTACCAGGACAACCCGATCGTGACGACCGCCAAGGTCGGCGGCGTCGCGCAGAACGCGGCCTACGTGGTCGACCTGGGCAAGCTCGTACCGGTGAGATGACCGCCGTCCTGCTGCGGCGGGCGGTGGAGCTGCTGCTCACGCTGCTCACCCTGTCGGTGCTGGTCTTCCTGCTGACGTCGCTCGCGCCGGGCGACCCGGCCGAGGAGCTGCTGCGCCGAGGGGGCGTCCAGCCCACGCCGGCCGACGTCGCGGCGCTGCGGGCCGAACTGGGGCTGGACCGGCCGCCGGCGGAGCGGTACGTGAGCTGGCTGCTCGACGTGCTCCGCGGCGACCTGGGCCGCTCCTACGCCGACCGGTCGCCGGTGGCCGGGGAGGTGCTCGCGCGGGTTCCCGCGACCTTGCGGCTGGCGGGGGCGGCGGCGCTGGTCGCGGTCGGGCTGGCCGTGCTCGCCTCCGTGTGGGCGGGGCTGCGGCCGCGTTCGCTCGTGAGCCGGGCGATCGGATTCGTGACGGTGGCGGTGACGGGCGTGCCGCCGTACGTCGTGGGGATCCTGCTGATCAGCGTGGTCGCGGTCGGCCTGCGGGCGCTGCCCACGGGCGGGGACGACGGCCCCGGCGCGGTCGTGCTGCCCGCGCTGACCCTCGGGCTGCCGGGCGCGGCCACGTTGCTGCGGCTGCTGCGGGCCGATCTCGCCGGGGCGCTGCGGCTGCCGTTCGCCAGGCTGGCCGCGGCGAAAGGGCTGCGGCCGCGGCGCACGGTCGTCGTGCACGCCCTGCGCGTGGCCGCGCCGAACGCCGTCACCGCGACGGGGCTCGTGCTCGCGGAGCTGGTGGCCGGGGCGGTGGTGGTGGAGACGCTGTTCTCCTGGCCGGGCGTGGGGCAGCTCGCGGTGTCGGCGATCAGGCAGCGGGACCTGCCGGTGGTGCAGGCGTACGTGCTGGTCACCGCGGTCGCCACGGTGCTGGTGCTGGCCGTGGCCGAGGTGCTCATGACCGTCTGCGACCCACGGGTGCGGCGCCAGTGAGAGGGCCGGTGAGGGGCCGGGCCGGGGTGCTGGCGTTCGCCGCGATGGTGCTGTTCTGCCTGGTCACGCCGGTGGTGTCGGGGCACGATCCGCGGGTGCCCGATCTGGGGCGGGCGCTGCTGCCGCCCGGCGGGGAGCACTGGCTCGGCACCGACCAACTCGGCCGCGACCTGCTCACCAGGACGGCCGCGGCGGGGCGTACGTCGTTGACGTTCGCGCTGGCCATCACGGCGGTCACCACCCTGCTCGGCACCGTCTCCGGCGCGGCGGCCGGGCTGGCCGGAGGGTGGGCCGAGCGGCTGCTGCGCTTCGCCGCCACCGTGGCGCTCGCAATGCCCGGCCTCACGCTGGCGCTGGCCCTGGCGGGCGTGCTGCCCCCCGGGGCGATGACCGTGCTGGTCGCGCTGGTGCCGCTCGGCTGGGTGAACTGCGGGCTGGTCACCGCCACGGCCACCCGGCGGGTGGCCGCCTCCGGCTACGTGCTGGCGGTGCGGGCGATCGGCGCGTCGCCGTCCTACCTGCTGCGCCGTACGATCGGGCCGCACATCGCGGGCACGGTGCTGACCGTGGCCACGGCCGACTTCGCCAGGACGCTGGTCGCCGTCACGTCGCTGGGCTTCCTCGGCGTCGGGCTGCCACCGCCCGACACCGACTGGGGCGGCATGGTGAGCGAGGCCACGCCGCTGCTGGTCGCCGCTCCCCGGCTGGCGGTCGTGCCCGCGCTGGCCCTGGCCGTCACCGGGCTGGCCATGGCCCTCGTGGTCGACGCCCGGCGTACGGGGTGATCGTGCGCCACACGGTTCAGGAGGTCGCCATGCGCGCCGACAGCCAGCGGCCCGCCGGATGGGCCGCCAGCAGGGCACCCGCCTGGCCCAGGCGGCCCCGGCCCGCCACCGCGGCGGCCTGGAGCGGGAGCAGGGCGAGGATGCTCAGCCGGACGGCCGTGCGCACCTGCGCCGGGTCGGCGCTCACCCGCAGCCCCGCCTGGGCGGGCACGGCCACGGCGAGGTACCCGGCCAGCGCGGCCGCCGCCGCCAGACGGCCGTGCACGGTGGCGTCCCGGCAGGCCGCCAGGCTGAGCACGGCGGCGGCCCCCGTGGCGGCGAGCGCGGCGTGGGCCGTGGCCGGGGTGGCGCCCTCGACCTCGGCCCGGCCCAGGACGCTGATGCCGTACGTGTGCGCCCCCACGGCCAGCGCCATGGGCAGGGCACGGGCCCGTCCGTCGGCGCCGAGCAGCACGTCGAGGGCGCGGCACAGGGACATCGCGGCCGGTCCCGCGGGCGTGCGCTTGAGGCCGAGGTCGTAGGCGTACACGGCGCCCGCGAGCAGCCCGGCGAGGGCCAGCCCGCGCCGCCCGCCGGACACCGCGGCCGCGGCCAGGCCCGCGCCGGTCAGGCCCAGGGCGAGACCGAGCGTCTGCCCAGAGGTGATCCGCCCGGACGGGATGGGCCGCTCCGGCCGCTCGACGGCGTCATCGGCGCGGTCGGCCCAGTCGTTGAGCGCCATCCCGGCCCAGTAGAGCAGGGTGGAGGCCACACCCAGCCCCGGCCGCCAGGGCAGCCCGGCCGCCGCCGCGCCCGCCATCGTGTCGCCGGGCACCGACACCGCGGCCGGGGCCCTGACCACCTCCAGCCATGCCCGCACCATGAAACCTCCGGGTGGTCGGCCAACACCCCCATACAAGTCAGGAAATATGACCATGTAAAGGGCGTCCGCCGCGCGGAGACCCTGGCCTCAGGTGCGGAACGGCCCCGTCACGCAGTACGTGATGCCTCCGGAGGACGACCCCGAGGTGCCACGCTGCGAGGAGAAGTAGAGCCGGTCGCCCACGGGGTTGAAGGCCGGCCCGGTGATCTCCGAGGAGCCCTGGCCGTTGACGCGCAGGAACGGGGAGATCTTGTCGTCGGCCGTGATCAGGCAGATCTCCATGTTGCCGCCGTCCTCGGCCACGTACAGGTCGCCATAGGTGGAGCCGGTGACGTTGTCGACGCCGGTCAGCGGCGCGGTGCCGGGGCTGACGAGGCTGTCGTCGTAGGCGAGTTCGTAGGTGTCGTTGGTCAGGTTGACCTGCCAGACCCGGTTGTCGCCCTTCGTGGTGAACCAGACCGTGTCGTCGGCGTAGTGGCAGCCCTCGCCGCCGTTGAACGACTTGGACCCGGAGACCTGGCTACGCGTGGCCGTGGGCGAGCCGTCCGGGTCGGGGACGTTCGCCCAGGTGAAGGAGCCCGACGTGGCGGATCCTGCCACCAGGACCTGCAGGGTGCCGGACGACAGGTCGCCCCACGTCGTCGGGACGAACCGGTAGAAGCGCCCGTTGGTCTCGTCCTCGGTGAGGTAGATCACCTTGCGGACCGGGTCGGCGGCGGCGGCCTCGTGCTTGAAGCGGCCCATCGCCGGCCGCTGCACGGCGGCGCCGCCGAACGGATAGGTCTCGTACACCAGGCCCAGGCTGACCTCCTCGCACGACAGCCAGGTGTTCCAGGGCGTCTTCCCGC
This sequence comes from Nonomuraea sp. NPDC051298, assembly GCF_055586305.1. Taxonomy (NCBI): domain Bacteria; kingdom Bacillati; phylum Actinomycetota; class Actinomycetes; order Streptosporangiales; family Streptosporangiaceae; genus Nonomuraea; species Nonomuraea sp. NPDC051298. The sequence goes on along the minus strand of NZ_JBVJIM010000008.1, from coordinate 290,597 downwards.
CCGCGCAGTTCGTCCGGGTGCCGGACAGGATCCGGTACGCCGACGTGACGGCCCCGCCGGAGTCGAAGCGGATCGCCGAGGCGCCGCCGCCGGGGTTGATCTCGGAGTTGGACACGTAGATCCAGCCGCTGCCGTCGGCGAAGCAGGCGCCGCCGTCGGGGGCGTCGTGCCACGTGTACGACGTGCCGGGGACGGCCTGGCGGGAGCGTGCGACCACCCGGCTGGTGAAGCCGGCCGGCAACAGGATGCCGTTGGCGTCGGCGGCCTGTAAGGGACCGTAGGGGCCGGGGGCGTTCTGGGCCGGGGCGGCCAGCGCCGCGCCCTGCCAGAGACTGCCGGAGAAGGCGAGGGTGCTCGCGCCGAGCACCGATGCGCGCAGGAAATTACGGCGTTCCATCGACGAAACCTCCATGACCGGGGGGTACGGCTCCGCTGACAGTAAGTCGGCTGAAGATACATCAGACCGTCAGAAAAGTTAACGGCAACAGTGCGATGCCGGACATTCAGGTGCCCGCTTGCGCCCATGGCGGCTGATGATCTGAACTTGATGCGACAGTCGTACGACAGAGGAAGACCATGGCCGACGGCGATGCCGAGATCGTCGAGCAGACCCCGCGCGGGCCGCGCCGGGCGGGGACCGCGGCGCTGCTCGTGCTGACGGCCCTGGCCCTGCTCATCGCCCTGCTCACACCCGTGCTCGGTCCCGCGCCCGACGTGCCCGAGCGCCGGGACGACTCGGGGCCGGGCCCGGTCGTCTCCCCCTCACCCGTACGCCACGCGGCCGGGGTGACGCCCAACGCCGTCTACCCGGCCCCGCACGGCACGGGCGGGACCAGGACGATACGGGTCACGTTCCCCGACGGGTCGCGGGCGGAGCTGTCCTACCCGGCCGAGCTGAACCTGGCCGCGCTCGGCGCCCGTCCGTACACGAGCGGCACCCTGGCCGGCGGCGGGCAGGAGGCGTTCCGCGCCCTCACGACCCCGCTCTACGGCGAGCCCGAGATCGCGGCCGGTCGCCCGATGGTCCGCCCGCTGACCCCCGGGGTCACGCTCTGGCCGGGCCCGCCCGGCCGCGACAGCACCGGTCAGGTCCTGCTGTTCGCGTTCGGCGAGTGGCGGCTGGCCCTGCAGGACGATCACGCGAGCCTGACCTTCGACCAGCGGCTGTCCTGGGCCGAGAACCTGCGCGGCACGCTCACCCCCGACGGATTCCTCACCCTGTCGGGCGGCGGCCCGCTGCGGTTGTCGCGGCCCGGCGAGATCCGCGACGGCCTGCTCGTCGGGCCGCAGCTCTGGCTCGGCGGGCTGAGCCGCCGCATGCTGGTGCTGGTGCCGGTCCCCGACTGCGGGCGGCTGGGCGGGGCACGCGTGGTGCTCGACGCGCGGCACGCCATCGCGCGGAGCGACTGCAGGGACGGCTTCTACCTGGCCGCCTCCGGCGACGAGGACTTCGTGCGCGGCGCGGTCGGCGACGTCCGCGTACGCCCCTTGTGAACCGAGCCGTCCCTCTCGCGAATGCCATACGGGTGTGGACAAAGGAATGGACCCGCCTCCGGCCGTGGGTCATGATGATGAACCACTGCGTCATTCTTCGTTCACCAGGCACGGGATGGATCCGGCTGAGGGAGTGTCCAGGTGGCCGAGCTACGAGGCGTCATCGAGCGGTTGATCCGCCGGCCCGTGTTCTGGCGTGCCGACCCGCCCCTCCCGACCGTGCTGGTGACCGGTGACCAGGCGCGGCCCGCCGTCCAGCGGCTCGCCGAGCCGTTCGCCGACTCCGTGCCGTACGCGTTCGTCAAGGACGAGCACGCCTCTATCCGCGACCTGGTGAAGGCGCTGGCAGGCGAGCACGGCCAGCTCGGCAAGCCGGTCGGCGGCTCGCTCCTGCCGCCGCCGCGCTTCCCGCTGGCCCAGTTCGTGCTCTGGGCGATGGAGCAGCGCGACCTGCCGCCGCAGGGCACCACCGACCCCTGGCCGCCCGAGCCGCAGTCGCACACCGGCTACCGCGAGTTCAGGAAGCGGCTGCGGGCCTGGCGCAGGCGCAGCAGCGGCGGCGACCGGGGCGTGCGGACGTCCGCCGACTTCCTCACCCGCGCCGCCACGACGTGGGTGCCCGTCGGCACGCTGGCCGTCTGGTGGGTCGGCGGGGCCTCCGACCTGGTGGGCGTCGTGCCGTGGCTGCTCGGCGCCGTGGTGGCCCTGGCCGGCACCGGGGCACAGGGCCTGCTGTCGATCCGGGGCTCGCTCTTCATGCGCTGGCTGCGCAAGAAGCCCGCGCTGAGGCGGAAGCGTTTCGAGCGACTCCCCCAGTACGCGCTGCGCATCGCCGGCGCGACACCGGCGCAGGCCGAGAAGCTGCTGGTCCACGCGATGATGCAGGACCTGCTGGACGCGTACAGGAAGTGGGTCATCCCCTGGCCGAGCTGGGGCAGGGGCCTGTACGCGCTCCTGGCGCTCCAGGTGGACACCCCCGACGGGACCAACGCGCGCTTCCTGGACCTGTTCGAGAAGATCACCAGGAGGACCGGCCTGCTCACCCCGATGGTGGTGCTGGCGTCCGTGCCCGACGTCCCGCCCAGCCGACCGGCGCGGCCCGACGACCTGGACGACCTGGACGAGGCGGTCAGGAGATGGCGGAACGCGGCCCGGCTGGGCGTGCCCGACCTGAGCCTGCCCGTCCTGGCCACGGCCCCGCCCGCGGGCGATCCCGCGTACCGGCCGCCGCCGCCACGCCACGCGCGCGCCAGGTTCTACTGGGCGGTGATGGCGCTGCTGCTGGTCGTGCCGCTCTCGCTGGTCGTCTGGATCCAGCGCGACCGGGACGAGCACTGCGGCGGCCTGCCCTGGACCGAGCGCATCGAGAACGAGTGCGTCGGCATCGTCAACGCCTCCCGTGCCACGCCCGAGGACATGTTCGCCGGCAAGGTGCGCGAACTCGTCCAGGAGATCGACAGGAACAACGTCTACGCGACCGAGTCCGGGCGGTACGTGAGCATGGTCCTGTTCGGCGAGTTCTCGATCAAGAAGACCACTCCCGACGACACCCGGCTCGCCGCCGCGATCTCCGAGCTGACGGCGGTCATGGAGTTCCAGCGGACGGTCACCAGCACGCCCCGCCTGCGCGTGCTGATCGCGAACGCGGGCGACAACTTCGTGCACGGGAGGAGGACGGCGCAGCTCATCACCGAGATGGCCGAGCGTGACCCGCACGTGATGGCCGTCGTGGGCCTGCCCCGCAGCGTGAGCGGCGTCAGCGAGGCGATCAAGGAGTTACATCTGGCGAAGATCCCGATGGTGTCGAGCACGGCGACCGCGGACCGGCTCGGCTACGTCAGGAAGGACGAGAAGTCACCCGTGCGGGGAGAGCCGTCCCCCTACTTCTTCCACGTCGGGCCGACGAACTTCCGCCAGGCGACCCTGGGCGCCCGCTACGCCCGGCGCACCCTCCTGGGCGAGGTGGCGAATCCGGTCGCGGTCATCGTGGAGGACCGTACGCCGAGCGACGAGTACACCGGCAATCTGGCCGACGACTTCGAGCGGGCGCTGGGGGTCGAGGGGGTCACGGTCGCGGAGCGGATCCCGTACACGGTGGACGAGGGCGGCATCTCCTCCGCGGCGGGGAAAGCCTGTCTGCGGAAGCCGAACATGCTCGTCTTCGCGGGCCGCTCGTCGGAGTTCCGTGACTTCCTGCGGGCGATCGAGGGCCAGGCGTGCGGGCGGGTGAAGGTCATCGCGGCGGACGACGTCGTCAAGGTCGTGAGCGACCACGGCGAGGAGATCGCGGACATGAGGCAGGTCGAGGTCTACCACATGGCCCTGGCGCACCGGACGTTGTGGACGCCCGAGTCCGCCACCGGCTTCGTCAGCAGGCTGCTGGCCGGCGTCCACGAGGACCTTTCCGACGACAACCTCATCCTCACCTACGACGCGGCCGACGTCGTCTACCGCGCCGCGAACACCGCCTACCGGGTCGCCAGCACGACCGGCGGGCAGGAGGACCAGCGGCTGCCCAGCCGGGGCGACATCCTCTACCGGCTGGCCCGCATGTCGGGCGACACCCCCTGGGCGGGGTCCGGCGGCGTGATCGACTTCACCAGCGAGGAACGGCACACGCCCATGAACAAGTCCATCGCCATCATGAAGGTGGAGAAGACGGGGGAGAAATACTCGCACCCCGTCGTCCGCTGTGGCCGCCTCGACACCGACGAGCCGCCCGAATACGCGCCGCCCACGAAGGACCGCCTGTGCGCGGAGCTGCGGGACACCAGCGACGAGGGCACCGCCGCCCCGGCCACCCAGTAGAGCGGACCGCACGGTGACCCCGCCCTCCGAGGCCGCCCCTGAGGCCGACAGGGTCATGGCCGCCTCCGGGGCGTGCCGGGCGCACGGGGCGAGTGGTAATGCCTCTGCACCCGCTCGTGCAGGGCCGCCTTACGAGGTCACCAGCCGAGTTCGTCGCAGCCGCTGTGGTCGGCCGGCTCGATCTGCAGGGTGGCGTGCGCGATGTCGTGCCGGGACAGCAGCACCTCGCGGGCCCGATCGAGCACGGCGTGGCTGTCTCCGAGATCGGCGGCGACGAGGTGGGCGGTGGCGACGTTCATGCCGGAGGTGAGGGTCCACAGGTGCAGGTCGTGCACGTCGCGTACGCCGTCGATGGCGGCCAGGTCGGCCGCGACGGCGGCGGCGTCCACCCCCTCGGGCACGTGCTGGCCGAGCACGGCGAACACCTGGCGGCCGAGCCCGATGGCGCGTACCGCGACGAAGGCGCCGATGGCCAGCGCCACCAGCGTGTCCCACAGCGCCTGCCCGGTGACCGAGATCAGGACGCCGGCCACGACGACCCCGACGGAGCCCGCCGTGTCGGCCACGACCTCCAGGTAGGCCCCCTTGACGTTGAGGCTCTCGCGGGCGCCCGCGCGCAGCAGGGCCAGCGCGACGAGGTTGACGACCAGGCCGATCGCGCCGACCACCACCATCGGCCCCGACGAGACCTCGGCGGGACCGCCGATCCTGCCGACCGCCTCGGCGACCACGTAGACCGCCACGGCCAGCATCAGCACGACGGCCAGCAGCGAGGCGAACACCTCGGCCCGGTAGGAGCCGTAGCTGCGCCGCCCGGTGGTGTCGGGCCGGGTGGCGATCCTCGTCGCGACCAGCGCCGCACCGAGGGTGACCACGTCGGCGGCCATGTGACCGGCGTCCGAGAGCAGCGCCAGCGACCCGGAGGCGAGGCCGTAGCCCAGCTCGACGACGAAGAACCCGGCGATCAGCACGAACGACACGGCCAGCCGCCAGCGGTGCCGGCCGCCCGCGTGCCCCTGCGCGTGCCCGTGTCCGTGGCCGGTGCCCATCAGGTGTTCCCGTCGCGTTCGGGGTGCAGGGCCTCGGTGTGCTCGGTGTGCGCGAGCGCCACGTCCAGCAGCATGCGTACGTGGGGGTCCTCCAGCCGGTAGTAGGCCATGCGGCCGGAACGGCGGGCGGCCACGATGCGGTGGGCCCGCAGCAGGCGCAGCGCGTGCGAGACCGCCGACTCGCTCTGGCCGGTCACCGCCGCCAGGTCGCACACGCACAGCTCGCCGTCGAGCAACGCGACCAGCAGGCGCAGCCGGTTCGGGTCCGACAGCAGGCCGAACACGTCGGCCGTGTCGATCAGGTCCTCGGACTGCGGCATGCGCTCGCGCACGGCCGTCACCCGGTCGGCGTCGACCACCCGGGTGGTACAGGCGTCGAGTGCCAACACTCTGTCATCTGAAGGACTGTTCATATGAGCAAGGTAGCGGGTGGTCCTGGCGCCCCGTCAAGCGAGGGCGGGTCAGGCGTACGGCCAAGGGGACGAGCGCCAGGAACGCGACCAGCAGGTGGACGGCCCCGGCCAGCCGCTGACCGGCGAACAGGTCAGGCCCACCGGGCGGCGCGGCCACCACGAACCACTCGGCCGCGACCGGCGGCGTCACCAGCAGGAACACGCCCACCGCCAGGAGCACCACGGCCACCGCGCCCAGCAGACCGGCGCGCACCGGCCGGGAGAGCGGGCGCGGGAGCGGGTCCACGCCCACGAGGGGCCAGAACACCACCAGCCCCGCGGCGAGGAACGACAACTGGGTGAGCATATGGGGAACATGCCCGGAAAGTGACCAGGCCAGCCAGCCGGTGCGGTACAGCAGCGGAAAGGCCACCAGGTACGCCACCGGAACCACGGCCAGGAGCGCAGGGGGAACCGTCAGGTGGGCGCGGACACGACCGTATTGGGAGGCGGGAGTGGTGGCGCGGGCCGCCAGCGTGAGCGGAGCGCCGAGGCAGAGCAGCAGCGGGACGGCCACGGCGAGCACGGTGTGCTGCAGGGCGTGGGCCGGCGCCGTCGCCCGCGCGTACGCGCCGACGCCGCCGAGCAGGACCAGGCCCATGGCGGCCAGGCCGGCGTACCAGGCGAGCGTGCGCCCGAGCGGCCACGCGCGGACCCGGCGCAAGCCGACCAGATAGCCGATCGCGGGCAGGGCCAGCAGCAGGAGGACCAGCGGGTCGAGGCGCGCCTCGATGAGCAGGGTGACGGGTGTGAGGCCGGGCAGGTCGTAGCCGAGCACGCCGGGGTCGTGCCCGCCGTCGCCGGTGCCGGGCGGGGCGGTTCGCGACAGGGCGACGGCCAGGGCCAGGGCCACCGCCATCAGCACCAGCTCACCGGTCGCCAGCCGGGCGAACGTGGCCCGTACCGTGCGGTCGGCGGCCCGTGCCACCGTACGGCGGCGGTGGGCCCGCCCGAACAGCGCCAGGGCGGCCAGGGCGGCACTCTTGGCGAGCAGGAGCCGCCCGTACGTGGTCTGCCAGAGGTCGGGCACCGCGTTCATCCGGACCCAGGCCGCCGCCACGCCCGAGACGGCCACGGCCGCGAAGCAGCACAGGGCGATCGTGCTGAAGCGGGGCAGCGCCACGGCGAGGTCGTCGCGGCCGCGAAGGTGCACGAGCACCGCGCCCAGCCCGCCGACCCACAGCGACACCGCGACCACGTGCACCGCCAGCGCCGACACGGCCAGATCGTGGTCACCGGCGGAGGCCGCGTGGCCGACGAACACGGGCGGCAGGATCCCGGCCGCCGCCACGACGAGCAGGAACGCGGCAGGCGGCCGCCCCAGCACCCCAGCGACCGACCGGGAAGCGGCAGGCGGGCGGGGTGCCGGAGGGCGTCCCAGACGGGTGGACGCGCCGACCGCGAGGGAGACGGCGGCGACCAGCGCGAGGGCTCGGGCCTGCGAGATCGACAGGCCGGCGCCCAGGGTGGCGGGGTCGGCGAGCAGGTCGGCGACCGGCACTGCGCTCACCTCCGACACGGTCAGCACGTAGCCGAGGCACGCGGTCACGGCCCAGCCGAGCGCCCACCGACCGGCCGCGCGCAGGCACACCGCCCTCGCCGAGGAGCCCGCCGGGGCCAGGACCGAGGCCGCGAGCAGCGTCCCCACGACGGCCGACGCGCACACCTGGTAGCCGAGCCGGACCAGCGGCAGGCCCCACTCGGTCAGCGGTCCCGCCTCGGGCAGCCCGGCGATCTCCGGCTCGGTTCCGCCGCGCGCCAGCGCGACGGCCGTCAGCACGACGGCCACGGCGATCAGCGCCGACCCCGCGTGAAGTCGCCGGGCCCGGCCGTCACCGGGCACAGGCGGGCGGAGCACCGGCCGGTCACTCCCGCGCGTCGAATCGGGCCGGGCCGGATAGGGCCTGTCCATGGTCAATGTCCCGTCCTGCGCCACATGTCTGGGGATACGCAGGGACGGCAGGCGCGGTTCGCCTTCATCGACGGGGAGTCTGGAGAGAGGTCGTAGGCGCGATCGCGAGCTTGACTCTCGGATCTGCCTGGCAAACGCCAGGGTGATCGAGAAAGAGGAGCGCAAGTGAGTGTCGGAGGCCCGGCGGGCGGGCATGCGGAAGGGAGGCGTACGCAGGCGGGGAGGGTGCCGATGTGGCCCGAGTCGATCGACACACGTACGGACATGACCCTGTCGGGTGAGGTGCGCACGCCGGCGGCGCTGAGCGTGGCCGCGCTGCGCTCGATGCCGCAGCGGGAGACGATCGTGACCTTCGAGTGCCGCAGTTCCGGGCTGCGGCGCCACCACTTCAGCGGACCGCTCCTGATGGACGTGCTCCAGGCCGCCGGCCCGCTCTTCGACCCGGCCGAGCGCAAGGACCGGCTGCGCTTCCTCGTCTCCGTGCTGGGCCGTGACGGGCACCGCGCGGTGCTGTCGTGGGGCGAGCTGGACCCGGAGTTCGGCAACGCGGCGGCGCTGCTGGCCGTGGCCATGGACTGCCGCGACCTCGACGAGCAGGGCCCGCACCTGGTGGTGCCCGGCGACCGCTGCGGCGCCCGGCACGTCAGCGGGGTCGCCAGGATCCGGGTCTGCGCGGACGACCGGTTATGGGACTGAGCCGGACGCCGGGTGTCAGGGCAGGGTGCGGAGGACGGCGACGGCGATCTCGCCGCTGACGGCGTGCAGCGCGACCGAGGGGGCGACGGCGCTGTCGACGATGACGGTGGCCTGGTCGGCCGCCCCCGACGCATAGCTCACGCCGTCGACCACGGCCTGCTCGGCGAGGAGCGACGGACGTCCGGCCCCGGGGCCGCGTCCTGGCACGTGGATGAGCTGGACGCGTTCGCCCCGCTCCAGGTCGTAGGGCGCCTGGCCGGGCTTGAGGTCGAGGCCCACCCTGACGGGACGCCCGGTGACGGCCCCGTTGTCGGCGGCGGCCATCGGCCGGGTGAGCAGCGTGCCGGGGAGCACGGTGACGGTGGCGACGGTCCTGGTGACCCGGTCGAGCTCGGACCAGGACCAGTAGGCCACGCCGTCGTCGGCCACGCGCGCCTCCTGCAGGGCGCTGCGGTCGAGCGGCTGGCCCGCGCCGATCCACTTCGTCACCCGGATCACCGAGGTACGCTCGTCGGCCCGCATCACCAGCACGGTCGTGGCCAGGGCGCCGCCGAGCACGAGCAGCAGTGCGAGCCCGGCCAGGCGCGGCCTGCGTTGACGGGACTGGTGCGGCAGCCCGCGTGAATCGACCCCGGTCAGCACACCAGGTCCTCCAGTCGTCTCGCGTTCGGACGGCACCCATGATGTCACTGTGGGTAATGGGATGTCCTCGGAACGGTGCTCTTCGACCCGGGTGGAACCGGCCCGCCCCTGCGTTTCGGGCGCGGAGCGGGCCGGGGCTTCACTGCCTCCCAGCGGCCCCGGACGACGGCCTCCCTGACGGCGGCCTCCCCGACTCGTTCTAGACGAGGATGTCCACGCGGTACTCCCTGAGCCACTGGTCGAGCTGGAGGAAGCCCTCCAGCGCCGCGCGGGCCGACGAGTCGCCGGGGTCACCGCCGGACGGCTCGGCGAACGCCCGCGCCTTGTCCCGGTCGACCAGCCGGTCGGCGGGCGAGTCGCCGCGCAGGAGCAGCTCGCGGGCCCGTTCGCGCAGGACCCGGTCGTACGACGGGTCCTGGGTGGCCGGGTACGGGCTCTTGACCCGCCGCAGGACGGCGTCGGGCAGCAGGTCGGCGGCGGCGGCGCGCAGCACGCTCTTCTCCCGCCCGTCGAACGTCTTGACCGCCCACGGCACGTTGAAGACGTACTCGACCAGGCGGTGGTCGCAGAACGGCACCCGCACCTCCAGCCCGACGGCCATGCTCATCCGGTCCTTGCGGTCGAGCAGGATCTGCACGAACCGGGTCAGGTGCAGGTAGCTGATCTCCCGCATGCGCCGCTCGTGCCCGCTCTCGCCGGGCAGCCGCGGCACCTCGGCCAACGCCTGGCGGTAGCGCTCCGCCCGGTAGCCGGGCAGGTCGAGGTCGTGGGCGAGATCGTCCTTGAGCAGCCGTTCCGTGCCGTTGCGGCCGGGCATGTCCGTGCCGACGAGCCACGGGAACGTGTCGGCCTCGACCGCCTCGCGGTCGTGGAACCACCGGTAGCCGCCGAACACCTCGTCGGCCGACTCCCCCGACAGCGCCACCGTGGAGTGCTCCCTGATGGCCTTGAACAGCAGGTACAGCGAGGTGTCCATGTCGCCGATGCCGATCGGCAGGTCGCGGGCGCGCAGCACGGCCGAGCGCACGCCCGGGTCCATGAGCGCGGCGGAGTCGAGCACGATGTCGGTGTGGTCGGCGCCCACGTGGCGCACCAGCTCGTGGACGTAGGGGGCGTCGGGCGTCCCGCGGGTCTGGTCGGGCTTGAAGTGCTCGGTGTAGCCGACGAAGTCGACGGAGAACGAGCGTACGGTGCCGAGGTGCTGATCGCGCAGGTCCTTGGCGGCCAGGGCGGTGATCGTGCTGGAGTCGAGGCCGCCGGACAGCAGCGCGCACAGGGGGACGTCGCTGATGAGCTGGCGGGTGACGATGTCGTCCAGCAGGCCGCGTACGGTCTTGACGGTCGACTCGACGTCGTCGTGGTGCTCGTGCGAGTCCAGTTGCCAGTAGCGGCGTTTGCGGATGCCGTCCCGGTCCACCCGGACGAGCTGGCCGGGACGCACCTCGTGCATGCCCGCGAAGACGGCCTTCTCCGGCGTCTTCACGAACCCCATCAGCTCGCACAGCCCCTCGGCGTCGAGCACCCGCCGCGCCATCGGGTTGGCCAGGATGGCCTTCGGCTCCGAGCCGAACAGGACGCCGCGCGGGGTCGGGTAGTAGTACAGCGGCTTGATGCCCATGCGGTCGCGGACGAGGAGGAGTTCCTCGGAGCGGGCGTCCCAGATGGCGAAGGCGTACATGCCGTTGAGGTGCTCGGCCAGGTCCTGTCCCCATTCGAGGTACGCGCGCAGCACCACCTCGGTGTCACTCTGGGTGCGGAAGCGGTGGCCGCGGGCGATCAGCTCCGCGCGCAGTTCGCGGTAGTTGTACACCTCTCCGCTGTAGGTGAGGACGGCGGGCTCCCGCCCGTCGTCGTCGGCCACCATCGGCTGTCGCCCACCCGCGAGGTCGATGATGGCGAGCCTGCGATGCCCGATGGCGGCGTGGGAGGCGGTCCAGAGCCCCTCGTCGTCGGGTCCGCGGCAGGCCATCGTGTCGGTCATGGCCTGTGCGGTGTCGCGGGCCTCCCGGAGGTCTCGCTCGAAGTCGACCCATCCGCAGATGCCACACATGTTGGTCCCCCCATCTTTCGAGGTTCCTAGACGTGCCCGCTTTTAGGTAGATTGTCGGGATTTGTCGCTAAATGTGGTGTATGTCGCTTTTTTAGTGATGGCCTCTTGGCGCAGGCGGGCAGCCCTCGATCGGGAGGCGCAGGGCGAACCTGGCCCCCTGGGGCGAGTCCTCGACCTCGAGCGTCCCGCGGTGCGTATGGGCGATGTCACGGGAGATGGCCAGGCCGAGTCCGCTCCCGTTGGGGTCGCGGCGGCGGCTGTCGTCCAGGCGGACGAAGCGTTCGAAGATGCGTTCGCGGTTGGCGGGGGCGACGCCGGGGCCGTCGTCGGTCACCGCCAGGACGGCCTCGCCGCCGTCCAGTTCGACGCTCACGACGACCGCGGAGCCGGCGTGCCGCTGCGCGTTGGCCAGCAGGTTGTCCAGCACGCGGATGAGCTGCATCCTGGACCCGCAGACGACGAGCCCGGGAGTGGCCTCGACCGTGGCCGGCACCCGGCCGTGCTGCGCGGACACCTCCGTCTCGGCCAGCTCGCCCAGGTCGATCGGCTCGGGCGGCACGGGGTCGGCGGCCCGCAGGCGGGCCAGTTGCAGCAGGTCGTCGACGATCGCCTCCAGCCGGTCGGTGGCCGCCAGCGCCGAGCGGATCGTCGCGTGGGGATCGGTGTCGTCGGGATATCGCACCGCCTCCTCCAGTTGGGCGCGCAGCCCGGTGAGCGGGGTGCGCAGCTCGTGCGAGGTGGTCGAGGCGAAGCGGCGCTGCTGCTCCACCGCGCCCTCCAGGCGGACGAGGGTCACGTTGGCGGTGCGGGCGAGCTGGACGAGCTCGTCGTCCCCGGGCGGGACGGGGACCCGCAGGCTCAGGTCGCTCACCGTGATCTCCGAGAGCCGGGCGCGGATGGCCTCGACGGACCGCAGCGTACGCCCCACCAGCAGCCACGTCGTCCAGGCGGCGACGGTCGTGATGAGGACGATCCCGGCGCCGATGAGGAGTTCGAGCCGGGGCATGGCCAGCAGGTCGGGCTCGGGGGTGCCCGCGTAGACGACGGCGGCGTCGTCCGCGGGGGTCAGCCGGATGGCCATCAGCGCGAGGCACGGCCCCTTCACCGGACACTCGATGATCCGCATGAACCGGTCGTCCGGCGGCGGGCGTACCCGGCTGAGCGGGATGGTCTCCGAGGCCCGCCTGCTGGACTCCACCACGCGATGGCGGGCGTCCACGATCTGGACCAGCTCGACCGGGGCGGAGGCGGGGATCTCCTCGGGGATCGCGCCGCGCCGCGCCAGCGCGCTCCACTGGCTCGCCACGCGCTCGGCCTGGTCGAAGACGGAGTTCTGGAGCTTGTAGCGGATCGCCAGGTCCAGCGTCGCGCCCAGCCCGGTGAGGATGATCAGCGCGAACGCCCCCACCGCGAACGTGTAACGCGCGCGGATGGAATCGGTCAACCTCCCCATGTCGATAGTCTCAGCACAATTGGGACCAGAGAGAAATGCGCTTTAAGCGAGTTTTATACGCTTATGGTATGGACCTGCAGCTACGCCATCTTCGCGCCCTCGTCGCGGTGGTCGACGCGGGCACCTTCACCGACGCGGCGGAGTTGATCGGCTGCTCGCAGGCCGCGGTCTCCCGTTCCATCGCCGCGCTCGAAGCCTCGCTCGGGGCACGAATGCTGGAACGGTCCACCCACCACGTCGCGCTCACGAGCGCGGGCGGGCGGGTGCTCTCCCACGCCCGGCGCGTCCTCGACGAGATCGCCTACCTGCGGCGGATCGCCGACGAGTCCCACTCCGAACTGCGGCTCGGCTACGCCTACGCCGCCCTGGGCAAGCACACGCGCCGCCTGCAGAAGACGTGGGCGCTGGCCCATCCCGGGATGCCGCTGGTGTTCGTCCACTCCAACAGCCCGACGGCCGGTCTCAGCGAGGGCGTCGCCGACGTCGCCGTGATCCGCCGCCCCCTCTCCGACGACCGCTTCGAGGTCACCTCGGTCGGCGTCGAGACCCGCTACGCCGCGATGGACGTCGACCACGCCCTCGCCCGGCGCCGTTCGGTGAGCCTGGCCCAACTCGCCCGCTACACCGTCGCGATGGACCACCGCAGCGGCACGACCACCCCCGACCTGTGGCCGCTCGGCGCCCGCCCCGCGACCCGCTTCACCGACGGGGTCGACGAGTGGCTCACGCTCATCGCCTCCGGCCAGGCCGTCGGGGTCACCGCCGAGGCCACCGCCAACCAGAACCCGCGGCCCGGCGTCGCCTACCGCGCCGTCAGCGACGCGCCCCCGATAGACGTCCGGCTGGCCTGGTGGAAGGACGACCCGCCCCCCTGCCTGGACGCGCTGCTGAGGATGACCCGCGAACTGTACGCGAGCACACCGCCCGTACCGCCACAACGCTCGCGCCCGCAGACCGCGCGGCAGGGCCGGGCCAGGTAGCCGAAGGGCCTGGTCAGGTAAGGGACCTCGATCGAAGACGCCAGGAATTCCGCGGATCCCGGAGCTGTGACGCCGGTCACCTGTACCGTTCCATGCGGACGACGGTCCCACCGCCGTGCCGCACGGATGACGGTCTCACGTGACGGCGCCCGCCGCGCGGCGCCGGCCGGGCAACACGGATCCCTTGGGGGGAGTACAGGATGATCGCGCAGGACCTGGAGAGCACGGCCGTTCGGCGGGACGCCGGTGACCTGGCGAAGGAGGGCGTCGTCGGGGTCACCATCGTGTGGGCCGACAACAACGGCATCCCGCGCTCGCGTACGGTGCCGGTCGACCAGTTCGACGCAGCGGTGCGCCGAGGTGTGGGGGTGACGCCGCTGTTCGCGGTGTTCGACTCGCACGACCAGATCACGTTCGAGCACGCGCCGCTGGGCACGCCTTCGGGTGACATCCGGCTGGTGCCGGTCAACGATCGGCCGGTGCGGCTGGCGGGACAGCCGGGGTTCGGCTGGGTGCCGGGCCGGCTGACGGAGGCCGACGGGTCGCCGTGGGCCTACGACCCGCGGGGCGTGCTGGAGCGTCAGGTGGCCCGCGCGGCGGATCTCGGGCTGCGGTTCCTGGCCGGCTACGAGATGGAGTTCCAGCTCACGACGACCGGTCACGAGGACGGCGACCTGCCGCGCCCGGCCTTCGAGGGCCCCTCGTACGGGCCCGCGAAGCTGCTGGCGGTCGACGAGTTCGCCGGTCAACTGCTGAGCGACCTGCGCGAGAACGGCATCCGGGTGGGCCAGTTCCACGGCGAGTACGGCCCGGGCCAGTTCGAGTTCAACATCGCCCCCGCCGACCCGCCGGCCGCGGCCGACCAGCAGGTGCTGGCCCGCCAGACCATCCACGCCGCCGCCCGGGCGCACGGGCTGCGCGCGAGCTTCGCCCCGCTGGTGACCCTGGGTCAGGTGGGCAACGGGTGGCACCTGCACACGTCGGTGTCGCGGGCGGGGGTGAACCTGCTGTCTGGCGGGAACGGTCCACACGGGCTCACCGCCGACGGGGCCGCGTACCTGGCCGGGCTGCTGCGCGACCTGCCGGCCGTGGTGGCCGTCACCGCCCCGAGCCAGTGCTCGCTGCAGCGGCTGCGGCCGGGGTTCTGGTCGGGCGCGTACGCGTTCTGGGGCGTCGAGAACCGGGAGGCGGCCCTGCGCCTGGTGCCCTCCACCCCGCTGCTGGGGCCCGACCACGCGAACGTCGAGCTGAAGCCGTCGGACGCGTCGGGGAACCCGTACCTGTCGCTGGCCGTGGTGATCGCGGCGGGCGTGGCCGGGATCGAGGACGGGCTCACGCCGCCCCCCGCGATCCAGGAGGACCCCGGGCGGTGGAGCGAGTGCCGCCGGGCCGAACTCGGCGTCCGCCGCCTGCCCACGACGGTGGCGGAGCAGACGGAGGCGCTGCTGGGGAGCGAGCGGATCAGGAACGCGCTGGGCGAGGAGCTGACCGGCGCGTTCCTGACGGTGCGGGCGTCCGACGCGGCGTGGGCCGCCGACCGCGACGCGACCGAGGTGGTCCGGGCACACCGCTGGCTGTACTGACCGGCCCTCCCGGCACGGCTTGCACCGGTCCTCCCGGCTCGGCTCGGTGGGGTCAGTGCGGGAGGTGGTCGCGCTGGGCGGCGTACAGGTCGGTGACGCGGGGCGTCGAGCCCTGCTGGGCGGCGAGGTTCTGCAGGTCACTGGCGAAGTCCCGGGGCAGCCCGCTGGCCGTGTCGGCGGTGCCCCGCACGCCCAGGGTCACGCTGCGCGGGGCGACGTCCGCGACCGCCACGGCGTACGCGCTGTCGCCCGTGATGCGGACGTTCCAGTGCGCCATCCTGGCGCCGAACAGCGGGCCGGAGGCGGCCGAGCCGCCGACCCGGCCGTTGTTCACCAGGGTGATGTCGGTCCTGACGTTCTCGAAGGGCAGTGCCCGGTGGGTGTCGAACGTGCCCTCCGCCATCCGGCCGCGCCGCCAGACGTTGCCCGACGACAGGCCCTCCACGTTGAGTCCGTGGTGGAGGGCGCCGGACGGCACCGGCACGGTGAACTCCTCGATCACGAAGTCCTCGACGAGGTTGTCGTGCGACTGCATCCGGCAGGCGAAGCTGTGGTGCACGGCCCGGCCGCCGACCGCGACGTCCGAGAGCGTGATCGACTTGGCGGAGGTGAACCCGAAGCCGAGGTCGCAGTTCTCGACCCGGACCCCGCTCGCCCAGCAGTCGTGCACGGCCTGGAAGCAGACCCCGTTCGAGCCGGGGTGCCTGTTGTGCGCGGTCATCGCGACCGGTTCGTTGCGGATGGTCAGGTGCTCGACGCCGCTGTCGCTGACCGTGGGGCCGATCGCCCTCAACCGGGCCGGCCAGCCGGGACGCAGGTCGTGCTTGAGCGCCTGGGCCAGGACGACCAGCCGGTCACCGAGAACGGCCTCGACGCGGACGGGCCACTGGAGGGTGGCGTACTGGACGTACTGGCCGCCCGAGCCGGTGACGAGCTGCGGCGCGCGGCGCGGCCAGTCGTACGACAGGGCGCCGGGAACGTCCCCGGCGAGATGCGCCAGCAGGCTCGCGTCCGGCGGGTTGTCGCATTCGAGCACCACCATGTCGCCCGCCCGCAGCCCGCTCGTCGCCGAGACCAGCAGCGTTCGCTGGCCGCGTGCGGCGGGGGCCACGTCCGCGAGGGTGTCGCCCAGCAGCCAGCCTTCGGTGCCGGCGAAGTCCTCCGCCTCCGAGCGGGCCCGCCGCTCGGCGGCCACGAACCAGATCTGCCCGCCGGTCCACGACCAGCGGCTGTTCCCGTTGGACTGGCGGGCCTGCCGGTAGCCGTCGTCGAGCGTACGGCTGAAGTGCAGCACGGTGGCCTCTCGCCCGGCACCCCTGAGCACGACGCCGGACCAGTGCACGAAGACCGGCGAGGCCAGCAGGTACGTTCCGCGCGGCACCAGGACGACGCCGCCGCCGCGCTCCCCGGCGGCGCGCAGGGCGGCGTTGAACGCCGGGGCGCAGTCTGTCGTCCCGTCCGCGCGGGCGCCGTGGTCGGTCACCCGGGTCACGATCTCGCCCCGTGGCGGGCGCGTGCCGAGGCGGTGGCCCGCGCGGGAGACGTCGGGGATCAGGGGATGGGTTCCCGGCCCGTCGGCCCACTGGTCCAGTAACGCGGACGAGGCGTCCGGCGGCCGGTCGGCCGCGGCCTCCGCCGCGAGTGCGGGGACACTTGCTGGCACGGCGGCCGCCGCCGCGCCACCGAGCAACGCCCGGCGGCTCAGACCTGCGGAATCGTGACGCATCGCGGCACGTCGAGACGGCATTGGTCACCACCGGGGGGTCGTGGAGACATCGGATCTCTGAGCGTAAATGGTGCCGCGAGGGGATTCAAATCTTGACGAAAGCGATTTCACCTGGATGCACGTGCTCTTTCGACGCAGGCACTTGCCCTCCGGAAGGGTGCGAGCGCCAACCGGGCACACATCCGATGTATGCGGCCCACGATAGCCGACCTCGCAGACCACCGCCGGTTCCGGCCGACTGCCCCCGCGACGGGCGGGCGGTGACCGACGGCGGGGATTCATCGGCAGGTCAACATACGGTCATTTGCCGACATTAGCGTCTGGACGCTGGTGATTGCTGTGTTGAAAGGCCATGTCATGTTCCGTCCTGTTCTCGCAGGTCTTGCGCTCGCCGCCGCGACGATCGCCGTCCCGCACGCCGCCTCGGCCGAGCCCGCGCCCGCGCCACGGCCCGTGGTCGTCAAGGATGTGAGCATTCCGCCGGTCCCCTTGGGCGACCTGCAGGCGTCCATCGACGACGATCGCGGGGTTAGGCTGGGCGGGGTCGGCAGCGGCCTGTTCCCGGCCGGGCGGAGCGGCGACTACTGGATGGTCACCGACCGTGGGCCCAACGGGCAGATCACCGTGGGGACGGAGAAGCGCCGCACGTTCCCGATCCCCGAGTTCGCCCCGGCGATCGTCCAGGTGTCCACCCGGTTCGGCGTCGAGATCAAGAAGTACGTGCCGCTGGTCGGCCGCTCCGGCAAGCCGATCACGGGCATGAGCAACCAGGCGGGCCACGACGAGCGGCCCTACACCTGGGACGCGCAGACCGCGCTGCCGTACAACCCGAGCGGGGTTGACACCGAGGACATCGTGCGCACCTCGCGCGGCGACTTCTGGCTGATCGACGAGTACGGCCCGTCGCTGCTGCACGTCTCGGAGCGGGGACTGGTGCTGGCCCGGTACGTCCCCAAGGGCCTCGGGCTCACCGGCGCCGACTACCCGGTCAAGGAGTCGCTGCCGGCCATCCTCGCCACCCGCCAGCAGAACCGCGGCTTCGAGGGCCTGGCGATCGACGGCGACACCCTCTACCTCGCGGTGCAGAGCCCGCTGGAGAACCCCGACAAGAAGACCGGCACGTCCTCCCGCATCGCCCGCATCCTCACGTTCGACCTGCGCTCCGAGAAGGTGACGGGCGAGTACGCCTACCGGTTCGAGGACGTCACCACCTTCGACCCCAAGGCGAACGGCGACCAGAACCAGATGAAGATCTCCGGCCTGTCGCACGTCGGCGGGCGCAGGCTGCTGGTCGACGAGCGCACCGACAACGTCGCCAGGATCTACCAGATCGACCTGGCCAAGGCCACCAACCTGCTGGGCGGACGGTACGACGACCGGGCCACCGCGCCCTCGCTGGAGGCGCAGGCCGACCCGTCGGGCGTCAGGCTCCCGGCCAAGTCGCTGGTCGCCGACCTGTCCCAGGTGGCGCCCACGCTGCCGGGCAAGGTCGAGGGCATCGCCCTGCTCGGCGACCGGCGGACGCTCGTCGTGGCCAACGACAACGACTTCGGCCTCGGCGAGTTCGGCGCGGACGGCCGGCTGGTGGACACCGGCGTGCAGAGCCGGATCGTCACCATCCGCCTGGCCCGCCCGCTCCGCTGACGGCCCCGGCATCGGGGCGCCGGGCGGCGGATCCGAGCGGCGCCCCGACGCCGGGGTGGCCCGGAACGATCTGTCGCCTGGCGTTCACCGTTCACGTGTGGAATGTGATGCTTTAGAGCTATTTGACTTCCGATGTGACCTTCAACTTATGGCAGGCCCCCCTGTCTCACAGGCGCCGCAGACGCGCCGCGGCGCTGCTCGCGGTGGCGGCGCTCGCCCTCACCGGCCTTCACGCGCCCGCGTACGCGGAGCCGTCCGACCCGGTGGCGGAGACGGCCGAACAGGCGTGGCTCGCCTCCTCCTACCTCCCGTCGGCGACTCCGCTGCTCGACACCCCAGCAGGTACGGCAGGCACGACAGCGGACACGGCGGCACAGGCGGCCGCCACCGGCGGGCCCATCGAGACCTACCGGACCGACCGACCGGTGGCCCCCGGCGTGGTGCTCGACTCCGTCGACACCGTGGACCCGCGCGGCTGGCAGCGCTCCGACGCCCTCACCATCGACCTCACCAAGGGCAGCAGGATCGGCTACCTCGACGCCGGCAAGGTCGCGGCGACGGGCAGGATCACCGAGATGGCCGACCGGGCCGGCGCGGTGGCGGCGGTGAACGGCGACTTCTTCGACATCAACAACTCCGGCGCCCCCGAAGGCGTCGGCATCCGGGACGGGAACGTCGTCAAGTCGCCCTCCGGCAACTCCGGCAAGGCCGTCGCCATCGACTCCTCCGGCGTCGGGCGCGTCCTCGACGTGCTCTTCGAGGGCACGGTGACGCTCCCGGGCGGAGAGCCGACGCCGCTGGCCCGGCTCAACGCCGCCGCCCTGCCCGCCGGCGGCATCGGCGCGTACGACGCGCGCTGGGGCGCCCACACCCGGGCCCGCGCCGTGCAGAACGTGTCCCAGGTGACCGAGGCGCTGATCGTGGACGGCAAGGTGCGGCAGGTCACCTCGGGCGCGGGCCAGGGCGACATCCCGGCGGGGGCGACCGTGCTGCTCGGCCGGGACGCGGGGGCCGCCCGGCTGGCGGGGCTGACGCCCGGCGACGCCGTCGAGGTCTCCTACCGGGTCCACCCGTCCGTGGACGCGGACCTGGTCACCGCCGTCGGCGGGCGCGCGCTGCTGGTCAAGGACGGCGCCGCGCAGACCGTGGACGACGTCACCCTCGCCGCCCGCATGGCCGTCGGGTTCAGCGCCGACGGCAGGAAGATGTTCCTGGTGACCGTGGACGGCAACCGTACGGCCAACAGCCGCGGCGCGACGCTGAGGGAGATGGCCGACCGGCTCGTCCGGCTCGGCGCGAACGTCGGGCTGGAGATCGACGGCGGCGGCTCGGCCACGATGGCCACCCGCTCCCCCGGCTCCGCCCAGGTGCGGATCGCCAACGAGCCGAACGACGGCACCGAGCGCCTCGTCCCCAACGGCCTGGCCGTCTACGGCAAGAAGGGCAGCGGCGAACTGCGCGGCGTGTGGGTCCGCCCGGCCGTCGAGACCTCGCTCGCCCCCGGGACGGGGCCGGTGCCCGGCGGCCGGCCCGACCGGGTGTTCCTCGGCCTCACCAGGACCATCGCCGCCACCGGCCACGACGAGACGTACGGACCGGTGGACGGCGCGGCCCGCGAACTGCGGTGGAGCGCCACGCACGGCAGCGCGGACGACGGCGTCTTCCGCGCCAAGCTGCCCGGCGCCGCGACGGTGACCGCGTCGTCCAGGTCGGTGCGCGGCAGCACCAGGCTGGAGGTGCTCGGCCGGGCCGTCCGGCTGGAGCCCACGCAGACGTCCGTGAACATCGCCGACGCCTCGGCCAGTGCCTCCCTCGGCATCGTGGGCTACGACGAGCACGGCAACTCGGCCCCCGTCGAGCCGCGGGACCTCACGCTGACGTACGACACCACGCTGCTCGACCTCACCGCCGACGACGCGGGCGGATACCGGATCACCGCCAGGAAGCCCTCGGGCGCGGGCCTGGTGACCGTCCGGGCCGGCGACGTGACCACGACCGTGGCCGTGAGCGTGGGGGTGGAGAAGCAGACCCTGGCGAACTTCGACAACGCCGCCCAGTGGACGGCGGGCTCGGCCCGGGGCACCGCCACCGTGACCCCGGCCGCCGAGGGCGTCAGCGGCGGCGGGCTCAAGCTGGCCTACGACTTCACCCAGTCCACCGCCACGCGGACCGCCTACGCCACCTCGCCGCAGCGGCTCGGCCGGCCCGGTCAGACCCGCGCGTTCGGGCTGTCGGTCCACGGGCGCGGCCAGGGCGAATGGACGGCGATCCAGGTCATCGACGCCACCGGCAAGGCGACGTCGGTCTACGGGCCGTACATCACGTGGAACGGCTGGCGGGAGATCGAGTTCCCGGTGCCCGCGGGGCTGGCGCAGCCCGTCACGGTCAACCGGTTCTACGCGATCGAGATCAAGGCCAACCGGCAGTACGCCTCCGACGTGCTGATCGACGAGCTGTACGCCCAGGTGGCCCCGTCGGTCGAGGCGCCCGCCGCGCCCCAGGTGCGCGACCGGCTCGTCTCCGGGCAGCCGGGACGCGGCGACTGGCGGTTCGCCGTCATGTCCGACGCCCAGTTCGTCGCCCGGGATCCGGACTCGGCCCTGGTGGCCGGCGCCCGGCGGACGCTGCGCGAGATCAGGGCGGCCAGGCCGGACTTCCTGGTGATCGCCGGGGACCTCGTGGACGAGGCGTCGGAGGCGGACTTCCAGCTCGCCAGGCGCGTCCTCGACGAGGAGCTGGGCGGCGCGCTGCCGTACTACTACGTGCCCGGCAACCACGAGGTGATGGGCGCGAGCATCGCCAACTTCCGTACGTACTTCGGCGCCACCAGCCGGACGTTCGACCACAAGGGCACCAGGTTCGTCACCCTCGACAGCTCGCTCGGCACGATCAGGGGCGGCGGCTTCGACCAGCTCGAACGGCTGCGCACCGCACTGGACGAGGCGGCAGGGGACGACCGGGTCGGCTCGCTCGTCGTCGTCGAGCACCACCCGCCGCGCGACCCGACGGTCGCCAAGCTCAGCCAGCTCGCCGACCGCAAGGAGGCCGCGCTGGTCGAGCAGTGGCTCGCCGACTTCCAGCACCGTACCGGCAAGGGCACGGCGTTCGTGGGCGGCCACGTCGGCACCTTCGACGCCGGGCGGGTGGACGGCGTGCCGTACCTGATCAACGGCAACTCGGCCAAGACGCCGTCCACGACGCCCGCCCAGGGCGGCTTCACCGGCTGGAGCCTGCTGTCGGTCGACCCGGTCGGCAAGGCCGAGCGGACGGCGGCGAAGCTGTTCCCGTTCGCGGGCGGGCCGCGCTGGCTGACCGCCGAGCTGCGGCCGCACGTGGACCAGCTCACCGTGACCGCCCCCGCGCAGCTCGAGGTCGGCGCGTCGGCCCAGGTGAGCGCGACGATCACGCAGGGTTCCCGTCAGGTGCCCGCGGCCTATCCGGCCGGTGTCACCTGGTCGGGCAGCCGCGACCTGCACGTCGGGGAGGCCAGGTCGGCGGACCGCGGCGACGTGGCGGTCTTCGACCCGGCGACGGGGACGCTGACGGCGCGCAGGCCGGGCACGGTGACGCTCTCCGTGACGGTCAACGGCGTCACCCGCGAAACCACGCTCACCGTCGTCCGATAACTCCGGTCGGTCCGGCCTGACTCGTCGGTCCGGCCGTTCCGGCCGGTCCGGCGAGTCCGGCGAGTCCGGCGAGTCCGGCGAGTCCGGCGATCGGATGAGACTCGTCCCCGCCTTCGGGCCCGGTGCAGGCCGGGCGCGAGGGCGGGGCACGAGGCAACCGGTCAGGTTGACCTCAGACCACGGTCAAAGGTCATGACCTGAGATTTCATGACTTGTCCACTCTTCATATATAGATCTCCGCGTTTGTCGGTTTACGCTCCCCGGCATGCATGTAAAGTCCCGGGTCCCGGCGATCCTCGTCGCGGCCGGCGTCCTCGTCGGCTCGATCGCCGCCCTCTCCTCACCCTCCGTGGCCGAGCCCTCCGCTGCCGCGGCCCCCGGAACCGTGGTCGTCAGCCAGGTCTACGGCGGAGGCGGCAACTCCGGCGCTCCCCTGACCAACGACTACGTCGAGCTGTTCAACCGGAGCAGCGCGCCCGTGCCCCTGGACGGCTGGTCGGTGCAGTACACGAGCGCCACCGGCACGGGGAACTTCTCCGCCAACAAGACCGCCCTCTCCGGCACCCTCGCGCCCGGCCAGTACCACCTCGTCCAGCTCGCGGCGGGCACCACCCCCAGCGGCGCGCTCCCCCAGCCCGACAGCGTCGGCACCATCAACCTGAGCGGCACCGCGGGCAAGGTGGCGCTGGTCCGCTCGGCCGACGGCCTGGCCTGCAACGGCTCGTCCACGCCGTGCACCGACGCCCAGCTCGCGCAGATCGCCGACCTGGTCGGGTACGGCACCGCGAACTTCTCCGAGGGCGCCCCTGCCCCCGCCATCACCAACGCCACCAGCGCGTTCCGCAAGAGCGGCGGCTGCGCCGACACCGACGACAACGCCGCCGACTTCGAGACCGGCGCCCCCGCGCCGCGCAACAGCGCCACCACGGCGGCCCCCTGCGGCGGCGGCGACCCGTCGCCGACCCCCACGCCCACCCCCACGCCCACCCCGAGCCCGACGCCGACCGAGAACTGCGACACCGCGGCCACGCACCAGATCTCCCAGGTGCAGGGCAGCGGCGAGACCAGCCCGGTCAACGGCCAGAACGTGCGCGTCGAGGGCGTCGTCACCGGCTCCTTCCAGGGCGCGGGCGGGCTCGGCGGCTTCGCCCTGCAGTCCCTGCGGCCGGACGCCGACCCGGCGACCTCCGAGGGTCTGTTCGTGTTCAGCTCCTCGCCGGTCAAGGCCGGTGACCGGGTGCTCGTCTCCGGCAAGGTGATCGAGTACAACGGCCTCACCGAGATCTCCCCGGCCACCGCCGTGAACGTCTGCGGCACCGGCAAGGTCAAGCCGGTCGAGGTCGACCTGCCGCTCAAGAAGGGCGTCACCTTCGAGCGCCACGAGAGCATGCTCGTGACCTTCGACACCGACCTCGCCGTCTCCGAGGTCTACAACCTGGGCCGCTACGGCGAGATCACCCTCTCCGCGGACAGCCGCCTCTGGCAGCCGACCGACCGCGACGGCGTGGACACCGAGAAGGACGCCCGCCGCAAGATCCTGCTCGACGACGGCTCGAACGCGCAGAACCCGCCCACGCTGCCGTACCACACCAAGGGCTCCGACACCGTCCGGATCGGCGACGAGGTGCGGGACCTGACCGGCGTCCTCACGTACGGCTTCGGCGTCTACCGCGTCCAGCCGACCGAGCCGGTGGACTTCCGGGCCGAGAACCCCCGCCCCGCCCGTCCCGAGCGGGTCGGCGGCGACGTCCAGGTGGCCAGCCTCAACACGCTCAACTGGTTCACCACGCTCGGCTCCCGTGGGGCCACCAACGCCGCGGAGCGGGACCGCCAGCTCGCCAAGCTGGTCGCCAACATCACGACGCTCAACCCCGCCGTGGCCGGGCTGATGGAGGTCGAGCGCAACAACGACGTGGCGCTGAACGCCCTGGTCGACGCGCTCAACGCCAAGGCCGGCGCGGGCACGTACAAGGCGATCACGCACCCCAACCCGGGCACCGACCTCATCCAGACCGCGCTGATCTACCAGCCGGCCAAGGTCACCCCGATCGGCCAGGCGCGGTCGTCGTCCGACCCGATCTTCAACCGGCCGCCGCTGGTGCAGACCTTCGGCAAGGCCGACGGCAAGGGCAAGACCTTCACCGTGCTGGTGAACCACTTCAAGTCGAAGGGCTGCACCGACGTCGACGGGCCCGCCACGGGTGACGACGCCGACCAGGGCGACGGGCAGAGCTGCTACAACGCCAAGCGCGTCAAGCAGGCCGAGGCCGTACTGGCGCTGATCGACGAGCTGAAGCTGCCCAACGCCCTCGTTCTCGGCGACATCAACGCCTACGGCGAGGAGGACCCGATCCACGCCTTCGAGGAGGCCGGGCTGACCAGCCTGAGCAAGAAGCACATCAAGAAGGACGAGCGCTACAGCTACGTCTTCGACGGCCTGTCCGGCGAACTGGACCACGTGCTGGCCGACAGGGGCGCGCGCAAGCTGGTGACCGACGCCACCATCTGGCACGTCAACGCCGACGAGGGCCGGTTCATGGACTACAACACCGAGTTCAACCCGCCCTACCTGTACGCGCCCGACCCCTTCCGCTCCTCCGACCACGACCCGCTGCTGGTGGGTCTGAACCTCTGAACCCGCGCGGCCGCGGCGGTCCCCCGCCGCGGCCGAATCGCCGTAGCGAACCGTGCCCGGGCAGGGCCTGTGTGACGGCATACTGACCTCTTGTCATGTCTCATACGCGTACACAGGTCTTCGCTCACCTCAGCACACCGACCGCGCCGCTGTACCGCCGGATCATGGACGTCTTCATGGCCAACAAGCGGCGATTCGTGGTGCACCTCCGGCCGGAGGACGTCGCCGAGTCCCTCCGTGCCGACGGCGCCGAGCCGGTCGCCCAGGAGCAGGTCGACAACGCCCTGAGCAGCCTGCGCGAATGGGGAAACCTGCGGGCCGACCCCGACACCGGGCGGGTCACCACGGTCGAGGACTTCTACCGGGCGCGCTACCTGTACCAGCTCAGCAAGGACGGCGAGGCGGCCGAGCACGCGCTGGAGGTCTTCGAGCGGGAGCTGGGGCGCAGGGGCGAGTTGCAGGCGGTGGCGCTGGAGGACATCCGCGTCCGCCTGCACGCGCTCGCCGGCGTGGGCGAACGTCCGGATCCGGCGATCGTCCACAACCTGCTGCTGGAGATCATGAGCAGGCTCGACAGCCTGGCGGCCAACGCCATCGCGTTCATGGGCGGTCTGCAGCGCACCATCGACCTCCAGGACATCGAGGAGGAGGCGTTCCTCGCCTACAAGGACCGGCTGATCTCCTACCTGGAACGGTTCGTCTCCGAGCTGGTCGTCAAGGCGTTCGACATCGCCGACAAGATCCGCGGCCTGGCCGGGATCGACGACCTGCTCAGGCTCGCCGCGGCGCGCGAGGCGGCCGACGTGGCGCCGGGCGAGGCGGACGAGCCCGGCCACGTGCTGGAGACGAAGCTGGCCGAGTGGCGCGACCGCTGGTCCGGCCTGCGCTCGTGGTTCGTCGGCGACCGGACGCGCCCGTGCCAGGCGGACCTGCTGCGTACGCGGGCCCGGCAGGCCATCCCCGACCTGCTGGCCACGATCAGCGTGCTGCACGAGCGCCGGGCCGGCCGCAGCGACCGCTCCGCCGACTTCAGGGCCCTGGCCCGGTGGTTCGCCCAGTGCCCGACCGACGCCGAGGCCCATCGGCTGTGGCGGGCCGCCTTCGGGCTGACCTCCGCCCGCCACCTGACCGCGCAGACGGAATCGGCCGAGGAGGTGCCGGCCGCCACCAGTTGGCTGGACGCGCCCCAGGCGGAGATCTCGGTACGGCTGCGCGCCACCGGCCGCTACGCCAGGCGCGGCGCCCCCAGCAAGGTCGTCGACCGGGGCCCGCAGCGGGAGCGGCTGGCGGCGTTCGTGGCCGCCGAGCGCGAGCAGGCCGAGCTGGCGCGCAAGCGGCTGGCCACCGGCCGCCCCGTGCTGCTCAGCGAGCTGGGCGAACTCGACCCGGCCGAGTTCCACTTACTGCTCAGGCTGCTCGGTGAGGCGCTGGCCATGGGCCCCGGCGAGGTGACGGTCAGGACCTCCGACGGTGGCATGGAGATCCGCCTGCGGCCGGTGGACGGCTACGCCGAGATCCGCACCGTGACGGGCGTGCTGCGCGGCCCCGACCACGAGGTCGTGATCACCGATGTGACAAGGCCCAGGGAGGCGTCCGGGCATGGCGGCTGAGCTGCGCGACTTCCAGGACGCCCAGAGGGAGGACGAGCGCCGCCGGGCCCTGCGCGCCCTGCTGCGCCGCCCGCTGCTCGTCCCCGGCGACGCGGACTACCGGCTGGTCCGCAAGCACCAGGGGTGGTTGACCGACTGGTTCGCCAGGGAGGCCGGCTGGACTCTGCACGCCGACACCGCGGTGGCGCGGCTGCGGAAGGTCCCCGCCCGCCACGGCGACGGCACCAGGGCCGCGCAGGCGAAGGGGAAGGTGCCCTTCAGCCGCCGCCGGTACGTCCT
This sequence comes from Nonomuraea sp. NPDC051298, assembly GCF_055586305.1. Classification (NCBI taxonomy): domain Bacteria; kingdom Bacillati; phylum Actinomycetota; class Actinomycetes; order Streptosporangiales; family Streptosporangiaceae; genus Nonomuraea; species Nonomuraea sp. NPDC051298. The sequence goes on along the minus strand of NZ_JBVJIM010000008.1, from coordinate 263,958 downwards.
GACCTGTCTGGCGCTGGCCGCGCTGGAGCGGGCCGAGAGCCAGGTGACGCTGGGCTGGCTGGCCGAGCGGCTGCTGGCGTTCGCGGCGGATCCCGAGCTGGCCGCGGCCGGGATGGTGTTCACGCTGGGCAGCAGGGAGGAGCGCGCCGACCTGGCCGCGGTGGCCGGGCTGCTGATCGGCACGGGCGTCCTGGCCAAGGTGGCGGGCGACGAGGCGGCGTACGTCAGCGGGTCGGGCGACGCGCTCTACGACGTGCACCGCCGCGTGCTCGCCGTGCTCCTGGCCACCCGGCGCGGTCCTTCCACGGTGGCCGCCACCGCGCTCGACGAGCGGCTCGCCACCGTCGGTGAGGAGCTGGTCCCCGACACTGAGGACGGCCACAACCGCATGATCCGCCACTCACTGACCCGGCGGCTGCTGGACGACCCCGTGCTCTACTTCTGGGAGCTGACCGGGCCGGAACGCGCCTACCTCGAACGGCAGCGCGGCCCGATGCTCAAGCGGATCACCGAGGCCACCGGCTTCGTGGCCGAGGTCAGGGCCGAGGGCATCGCCCTGCTCGACCCCACCGGCGAGGCCACGGATCTCGGCCTGCCGGAAGAGGGCACCGACGGTCACGCCACGCTGCTGCTCGCCGAGCACCTGGCCGAGCGGCTGCGCATGTATCCGGACCAGCCGGTGGAGCCCGACGACCTGCGCGCGCACATGGAGGGGCTGGCCCAGCGGCATCGCGGCCTGTGGCGCAAGAACGTCTCCGTGCCCGAGCTGACCACGGGCGCCCTGCACCGCCTGGAGGCCCTCGGGCTGATCCGCGTGCGCGACAGGAGGATCACTCCCCTGCCCGCGCTGGCCCGCTTCGGCTTCGCAGAACCGGTCATCTCGGGAAGCAGATCAGGAAACAGGCCGGGAAGCAGAAAGGACGACGAATGAGCCTGCCGACCGCCGCCACCACCCGCTGGCAGCCGATGCGCACCGGGCTGGTGGACCTGTTCTACTACGACGACCAGGAGTTCTGGTTCCGCGACGGCCGGATCCTGTTCCGCGGCAACAACGGCACGGGCAAGTCGAAGGTGCTGGCGCTGACGCTGCCGTTCCTGCTCGACGGCGAGCTGTCGCCCAGCCGCGTCGAGCCCGACGGCGACCCCGGCAAGCGCATGGAGTGGAACCTGCTGCTGGGAGACCGCTACGAGGAGCGGCTCGGCTACGCCTGGCTGGAGTTCGGCCGCGTCACCGAGGACGGCGAGCGCGCGTACGTGACCGTGGGCTGCGGGATGAAGGCCGTCAAGGGCAGGGGCATCGCCGACCGCTGGTTCTTCCTGACCTCCCAGCGCGTCGGCCAGGGCCTCTTCCTCATCGGCGAGAACGGGACGGCGCTCACCCGCGACCGGCTCACCGAGGCCGTCGGCGTGTCGGGGCAGGTGACCCAGACGGCCGAGGGGTACCGCAGGCTGCTCGACGAGCACCTCTTCCACCTGGGCCTCGAACGCTACGAGGCGCTGGTCAACCTCCTCATCCAGCTACGCCAGCCGCAACTGTCCAAGCGCCCGGACGAGAAGAAGCTGTCGGCCGCCCTGTCGCAGGCGCTCGCCCCGGTCGACCAGGCCCTCATCTCCGACGTCGCGGGCGCCTTCCACGACCTGGAGCAGCAGCGGGAGGAGCTGAGCGGGCTGCGCGACACCCACGAGCACGTACGCCGCTTCCTGACCCGCTACCAGCGCTACGCCGCGGTGGCGGCCCGCAGGCAGAGCGCCGAGCTGCGCTCCGCCCACTCCTCCTACGAGCAGGTCAACCGCGACCTGGGCGCGGTGGCCGAGCAGATCGAGCAGTCCACGCGCGCCGAGGCCGAGGCGGAGGAGCGGACCGAGAGCGCGCAGACCGAACTGGCCGAGCAGCAGGCCGTCCGCGAGGAGCTGGCCGGAGACTCGCGCATCAAGGACCTGGACACCGCGGAACGCTACGCCGACGAGGCCGACCAGGCACTGTCGGCAGAGGAGGCCGCGGCCGGACGCGCCCAGGCCACGGCCGCCGCCAGGAGGGCCAGGCACGGGGAGGCCGTCGCCGCCGCCGCGGTCAGCCACCGGGAGGTGGCCGCGCACCAGGACCGCGCCGCCCCGCTCGCCGAGCGCACCGGGCTCGCCGTGCCCCATGCGACGCTGCTGGCCTCCCTGGGCGAGGAGCCTGGGGGTGACGCGATCCGGGCGGCCGCCGACTCGCGCGCGGCGGCCGTCGCGCACGTCACCCGGCTGGCGCGGGAGGCCGTCGCGCGCGAGCGCGATCTCGGCCTGGCGAGGAGCGCGCTCGCCAAGCGGGAGTCCGAGCGCGACAGAGCCGCCGACCGGCTGGCCGACGTGCGCGGGGAACTCGCCACCGCGATGTCGGACCACGTCACCGCCTGGCGCGGGTACGCGCTCGGCCTGCGCGAGCTGACCCTGCCGGACCCGGAGGAGTACGCACTGGCCGCCTGGGCCGAGACCCTGTCGGGGCCGCATCCGGGCGAACGGGCCCTGCACGAGGCCGTCCGGCGGGCCGGACAGGAGCTGGCGCACGCGCAGGCCGCGGCGGCGGCCGAGCGGGAGCAGGCCGTGGCCGCCCTGGCCGCCCTGCGGGAGGAACGGGATCGGTTGGCGGCGGGTGAGCAGGCCCGGCCGCGCGAGCCGTACACGAGGGCGGGAGGCGTCCGCGAGGGGCGGCCGGGCGCGCCCCTGTGGGCGCTGGCGGACTTCCGCGACGGCCTCGACGAGCGGTCCCGGGCGGGGCTGGAGGCGGCGCTGGAAGCCTCCGGCCTGCTGGACGCCTGGGTCACCCCCGACGGGCGGCTGCTCGCCCCGGGAACCCACGACGTGGTCGCCCTGCCGGGCGAGCGGGCCGCCCGGCCGCTGAGCGAGGCCCTGGTGACGGCGGACGCGAGCGCGCGGGCCGTACTGGACGGCATCGGCCTGGAGGAGCAGGCGGGCCCCTACGTGTGCGCGGACGGCAGGTGGCGGCTCGGCCCCCTGCACGGCGCGTGGGACAAGCCGAGCGCCGAGTACCTGGGCGCGATCGCCCGCGAGCGGGCCAGGCAGCGGCGGCTCGCCGAGCTGGCCGACCTCGTCGAGGCGGCGGAGCAGGCGGCGGGCGACGCCCAGGACGCCGTCGACCGGCTGGCCGCCCGCGAGCGGGCGCTGGCGGGCGAGTCGGCCGGGCACCCCGACGACGCCGGGCTCCGTGACGCGCACGCGTCGGCCGCGACGTCCGCGGAACGCCACCAGGACGCCGTCCGGGCGGTCGATGAGCAGGCCGAGGAGGTGCGGTGGGCCGAGCGCGACCTGGACACGGCGGTGGCGGAGCGCGACCGGGCGGCCGCGGACACGTCCCTGCCTGCCACGGCGGACGAACTGGCCGAGGTCGAGGGGGCGCTGCTGGCGTACCGGCAGGTGGTCACCGAGCTGCTCGCCGCCGCGCGGGTGCACGCGGGCAGGCAGGCCGAGGTGGGCACCTGGGCGGCCGAGGTGGAGACGGCCGAGGAGGACGTGCGCCGCGCGCACGAGCGCGAGCGGGCGGCCAGGCGGCGGGCGGCCGAGGAGCAGGCGCGGCTGGCGACCCTGCGGGCCGCCATCGGAGCCTCGGTGGAGCAGCTCAAGGCCCGTCTCGCCGGCACCAAGTCCCGGATCGCCGCGTTGTCCGCGGAGCTGAAGAGCCTGGAGCAGGCCCACAGGCGGGCGGTGGAGCAGCGCGCGCGAGCCGAGGGCAAGCAGGAGCAGCTCGGGACCGAGCTGGTGGCGTCGGTCGAGCGGCGCGAGGCCGCCATCGGGTCGCTGCGCCGCTTCACCGAGACAGGGCTGCTCGACGTGGCGTGCGAGGTGGAGCGCACCGGCTCGTGGGCGCCCGACCCCGCGGTACGACTGGCCCGCCGGATCGAGCAGCTCCTGTCCGACGTCGACGACTCGGAAGAGGCCTGGCACCGGGTGCAGGACGAGATCACCCGCCGCTACAGCGAGCTGGCCGAGGCGCTCACCCGGCACGGTCACCACGCGGTGGCCGGGCTGTCCGACTGGTTCGTGGTGACCATCCAATTCCAGGGCAGGGAACGTCCGCCGAGCGAGCTGACCACGCTGCTCGACGCCGAGATCGACTACCGGGAGCGCACGCTCACCGCCCGCCAGCGCGAGATCGTCGAGGAGCATCTGGTCAACGACGTGGCGGCACACCTTCAGCAGCTCATCGCCGACGCCGAGGAGCACGTCGCCCAGATGAACCGCGAGCTGGAGGAGCGGCCCACCTCGACCGGCATGAGGCTGCGGATGTCCTGGGTCCCGGCCAAGGACGCGCCCGACGGCCTGGCCGAGGCCCGCGCCAGGCTGCTGCGCCAGGGGGCCGACCTGTGGTCCCCCACCGACCGAACGGCCGTCGCCGACTTCCTCCAGGCCCAGATCGAGGCCGAACGGCGCGACAACGAGCACGGAACCTGGGCCGAGCACCTGCGCAGGGCCCTCGACTACCGGGGCTGGCACACGTTCCTGATCGAGCGCTACCAGGACGGCCGCTGGCGGCCCGCGACCGGTCCTGCCTCGGGCGGCGAGCGGGTGCTCACCGTCTCGCTGCCGCTGTTCGCCGCCGCGTCGTCGCACTACCGCTCCGCGCACCCGTACGCGCCGCGCCTGGTGACGCTCGACGAGGCGTTCGCCGGGGTGGACGACGACGCGCGGGCCAAGTGCCTGGGTCTGCTGACGACGTTCGACCTGGACGTGGCGATGACCAGCGAACGGGAGTGGGGCTTCTATCCCACCGTGCCCGGGATCGCCACCCACCAGTTGGTACGCCGCGACGGCATCGACGCCGTCCACGTGACCACCTGGGAGTGGAACGGCACCAGGGCGGAGCAGGTGGAGCGGGCCGCCACCAGCCGCCGTCCCGGCGACAAGGCCCGGCAGGAAGACGGCGGGTGGTGACCGACCCGGCACGGCTGCGCCGCACGCTGGGCGCGCCGGGGCTCGGGCGGCTGATCGAGCGGCTCGCGGCCCGCGTCGAGCAGGACCGGGAGCTCTACGCGCCCGTCGTGCTCACCCAGCCGACCGACGAGGAACGCAGGGCCGTCGAGCGGCTGCTCGGCCGCCGCGCCCGGCAGGGGACGGGGAGACTCGGCGTCAGCCCCCACGCGGTCGAGTCGGCGCTGCGCCTGGCCGGGATCTGCGACGACCTCCGCGAGGCTCTGGACGCCCTGGTGGGCCCTATCTCCGTCCGCTCCCACGAGCGGGCCCGCGAGGCGGAGGCCCGCGCGGCGCTGCTCGCCCTGCTGGCGGAGTGCCGCCACGCGGCCGAGCCGTGGTTCGCCGAGTGGCTGGCCGACCTGTCGTCCGACGGCACTCTGACCAGGGCCGTTCGCCAGGGCGGGGAGCCGGTGAGCCGGGCGCGGGCCGTGCTCGACGTGCTCCCGGCCGACGCCAGGCCGATCAGCGTGCTCGCCGAGCAGGTCACCGGCGACACCAAGGCGCTGTCGGGCACGCCGCTGGCCCGGCTCGTCCTGCGGGCGCTCGCCGCGCGGGCGGGCGAACCGGCGCCCGCTTCGGCGGCGCAGCGCCGGGCGCTGTGGGAGTCGGCGGGCGTGATCGTGGACGACCTGGCCAGCCAGGTGCTGGTGCTGGGGCTCAGGGCGGCGGGTTCGCCGCTCGGGGAGTGGCTCACCGCGGCGGCCGGTCACGCCACGCCGTTCCGCGTGACCCTGCACCAGCTCGTCACGATGCCCGTGCTGGTCACCTCGCCCGTGGTGTTCGTGTGCGAGAACCCCGCCGTGCTGCGGGCCGCCGTGGGCGTCGCCGGGGCGGCGCTGGTCTGCACCGAGGGCATCCCCTCCATCGCCTGCCACCGGCTGCTCGCCGCCTGCGCCGACCGGCGAGTGTGGTGGCGCGGCGACTTCGACTGGACGGGCCTGCGGACCACGACCGAGGCCGTCGCCCGCCACGGAGCCGAGCCCTGGCGCATGGACGTGGCGACCTACGAGCGCGCGCTGGGCGGCGGGGACTCCGAGCCGCTGCGCGGCAGCCCGGCGGCCAGCCCGTGGGATCCCGGCCTCGCGGCGCGCATGACGGTCACGGGGCGGGCGGTCATGGAGGAACGGCTCGTCGACGACCTGATCCACGACCTGCGGGCCGCCGACGCGCCCTGACGTGCCCCCGGCGCGGGCTCACGTGCGCCTGGCCAGGACCTCCGCCAGCAGGTCGAGCGCCTCTATCACGCGGTCGCGATCCGCGCCGAGCCCGTCCAGCAGCTCGGCCTCCCTGGCCAGTTGCCGGGGGAAGAGCGCGTCGACGGCCGCCTCGCCCACGGGTGTGAGGCGTACCAGGGCGGCGCGGCGATCGGCCGGGCTGGGCTCTCTGGTGACCAGACCTCGCTTCTCCAGCCGGAGCAGCGTCTTGCTGATCGCGGCGCGGGAGTGGCGCATCTGGTCGGCCAGGCGGCGCGCGATCGTCGGGTTGGGGTCGTGCCGCAGCCGCAGGCACACGTCGAGGTCCGCGCCGGTGAGCGGGGCGTCCACGTACAGGTGGTCCAGCGCCTCCTCCAGCAGGGCGGTGACGCGCTTGAGCGGACCGATCACCTCCATCGGGGACGTGTCGAGGTCGGGACGGGCAGCGGCCCACAGCTCACGGACCCGGTCGGCGCCCCGGCTCATGCCACCTCCAATTGTTAACTGGTTAACTACTAGGTTACCGTTGGTGGCCCGCGTGAGAGGAGCTTCGCATGAACGGAATGCGGCTGATCATGGCCCTGGCCGCGCTGACCGGCCGCCCGATCCGGCTGTCCAGCGTGGCCGCCCCTGACGACGACCCCGACAGCCTCCGGCTGCGGGTGGATCCCGCCGACCAGATCGCGCCCGGTCGCGCCTCCCACGCCCATCGGGGGATCCAGTACGCCGCCCCCGGACGCAAGCTCCGCCTCGACCTCCTGACCCCGCGCACCCCCGGCCCGCACCCGCTGGTGGTCTACCTGCCCGGGGGCGGCTTCGTCACCGCCCGGCGCGCGATGGCCGCCCGGCAGCGCCGCCAGGTCACCCAGGCGGGGTTCGCGGTGGCCGCCGTCGAATACCGTACGGTCGGCGACGGCGCCACGTACCGCGACGGGCTGGCCGACGTGGCCGCGGCGGTGAGCTTCCTGCGCGCCCACGCCGCCCGGTACGGCCTCGACCCCGCCAGGACCGCGCTGTGGGGCGAGTCGGCGGGCGGCTACCTGGCCGCCATGGCCGCGACGGACCCCGACCACGGCGTCGCGGCCCTGACCGGCGCGGGGGTGGACGCGGTGGTCGACGTGTTCGGGGCCACCCACCTGGCCACCGTGTCCGCCGGCTTCGACCCGGACACGGCGGCGGCCACCACCGCCCCCGGCACACCGCTGCCCGCCTACGTGCTGGGGCCAGGCCGGGCGTTCGCCGACCACCCCGACGAGGTGACCCGGGCCGACCCGGTCAGCCACGTCACCGGCGCGACGCCGCCGTTCCTGCTGCTGCATGGCGACGACGACCGCCTCATCGCGCCCGCGCAGACCGCGCGCCTGCACCGCGCCCTGCGCCGCGCCGGGGTGGACAGCACCCGGTACGTGCTGGAGGACGCCGGGCACGGGGCCCTGTCACCCCAGGCCAGGGCCTGGACGAGCACGCAGGTCATGGACATCGTCGTGGGCTTCCTCCGCTCCAGGCTCGGCGACGAGGTCTGACGCCCAGGCGACCCGACTTTCCGCAAGGCGGCAGGTCAGGGCATGGTGACGACCATCTTGCCGATGTTCTCGCCACGGAACAGGCCGCTGACCGCCCCCGGCAGCGCGTCGAGGCCGTGGCGTTCGGTCTCCAGGGGGATCAGTCGCCCGCTGCCGACCCAGTCGATGAGCTGGTCGAGCGCGCCGGGCAGGACCTGCGGGAACTGCAGCGGGGTGTAGCCCTGCAGGGTCAGGCCGTTGGCGTAGACGGGAGTGATGTCGACCGTCCAGGCGGTGTCGTCGTCGTAGGTGGAGATCAGGCCGCACACGACGACGCGGGCCGGACGCCGCATCACGCTCATCACGGTCTGGCTGACCGCGCCGCCGACGGAGTCGAAGTACAGGTCGGGCCCGTCGGGTGCCAGCGCTCTGAGCTGGTCGGCGAGGTCGGCGGCGTGGTAGTCGAGCGCGGCGGCGAAGCCGAGCCGGTCGGTGAGCAGGTCTCGCTTGCGCCGGTTGCCGGCCAGACCGATCACCCGTGCGCCGCGGAGCGCGGCGATCTGGCCGGCCAGCGAGCCGACGTTGCCGGCGGCGGCCGAGACCACGACGGTCTCCCCCGCCTGTACGCTCCCCGCCTCGACGATGCCGGTGTACGCGGTCAGCCCGCCGAGCAGGCCGTACACGCCGAGTGCGTGGGAGGCCCGGTCGATGCGGGGATCGACAGGGGCCGGGTCCAGCCAGTTGTCCCGGGTCGGCCAGATCGCCAGCTCGGCCCATTCGGCCTGGCCGAGCACCCGGTCCCCGGGCCGGTGGTCCGGGTGGCGGGAGGCGACCACCTCGGAGACGGCGATCCCGCTCACCGCCTCCCCGACCCGGATCTGCGGCAGGAAGTAGCCCTCGTGACCGGTCACCTGGCCGCGCAGGGTGGCGTCGATGGAGAAGGCGGCCGGGCGCAGCAGGAGCTGGCCGTCCTCCAGCTCGGGCAGTTCTTTCGTGGCGATGGTGAAGTGCTCGGGTTCGATCCGCCCGGTGGGCAGGTGCCGGTTGAGCGCGACGAACCTGGTGGTGCGTGTCATGTGTGCCTCGGATGAAAGTACGGGGAGGTTGTGCCGGTCCGACGCTAGATTTAAGCTCCGTTTGTGGGAAGTACTGACAAAAAAGTAAGTACGGTCGCCGCCCAGGAGCAGGGTCGGCCCGGCTGCTCGATCGGCCAGGTCGAGCGCGCCCTGTCCATCCTGGAGGGCCGCTGGAAGCTGCTGATCGTCCACCACCTCCTGGTACGCCGGCCGCGCCGCTTCTCCGACCTGGAGCGCGCGATCCCCCGCGTGACGCAGAAGATGCTGATCCAGCAGTTGCGGGCGCTGGAGGCCGACGGGGTGGTCCGCCGCATCGTCTACCCCGAGGTGCCCCCGCGCGTCGAGTACGACCTCACCCCGGCGGGGGCCGCGCTGACCCCCGCGCTCAACGCCCTGCACGACTGGGCGGCGGACAACTGCCCCGACCGATGACCCACCGCCCCCGGCCGGCGCCCCCGGCTACCTCCAGGGAGCCCAGGGCAGGACCGTCCCCTCCCTGACCAGCTCGCCGTAGTGGCCGGGCTCGACGGGCTCCAGGGCGAGGTCCAGGAGGGCGACGGCGGCCCGCGCCGGGCTGGGCGCGCCGGAGACGTCCCACCACATGCCCGAGGTCGGGGTGTTCATCATCCCCGGGCAGACGGCGGCGAGCAGGATGCCGCGCTCTGTGTCCCGCTCGCGGCGCCGCGCGGCCAGGGCGCGCACGGCGGCGACCTGGCCGATCTTGGACGGGATGTTGACGAAGCCGGGCCAGGCGCCGGCGCGGGCGCTGCCGTCCTTGACCGCGTCGCGCCAGGCGGCGACCTGTTCGTCCACCTGCTCCAGCGACGCGAGAGCGTCGAAGCGGTCGTGCAGCACGGGAGCGAGGTGGTGCAGCGTGCCCAGCGAGCTGGCCACGACGATCAGCCTGCCGCCGTCCCTGAGCAGCGGCGCGAACGCACGCAGCACCCGGGTGGCGCCGAAGTTGTTGACCTCGGCGTAGTCGTCGACGATCGCGCGCGGGTCGTCGTCGGGGCCCACGCGCATGACCGCGTTGTTGAAGACGATGTCGACGCCGCCGTGGCGCTCCCCCAGGCGTACGGCGAGCCGGGCGGCGGCCTCGCGGTCCGCCACGTCGAGGATCTCGCCCCGTACCCGGGCTCCACCGGCGGGCAGCGCGTCCACGGCCTGGTTGACGCGGTCGAGGTCGCGGCCGGTGAGGTAGACGGTGTCGTGGGCGGTCAGACGGCGGGCGAGCCCTTCGACCAGGGCCAGGCCCAGCCCCTGGGTGGCCCCGGTGACCAGGGCGACTCTCGGCGCGGCCATCACGGCGTTCCTTCCGCTCCCGGCGCGGCCGTCACGGCCGCCCCTTCCGCGAGCAGCTTCTCCGACAGGGCCCAGAGGCGCTCGGCCCCCTCCGGGTCGAGGGCGTAGCGGGCCACGCCGTGCAGTGGCGGCGCGGCGCCGCGCCGGTCGATGGTCCCGGTCTCGTTGCAGTCGGCGAAGTAGCGTCCGCCGACGCCTTCCAGCAAGGGCGAGGTGGCGAGCAGCACCGAGGTGGCGGCGCCCTGCGCGGGCGTCTTGATCAGCTCGGGCGGGACCGACCCGCTGCCGCGTCCGCCGGTGTGGCGTTGCAGGTTGGTGTAGATGGCGCCGGGCATGAGCGCGTTCGCGGTGACGCCGTCGGCGGCCCAGCGCCGGGTCGCCTCGACCGCGAACAGCACATTCGCCGTCTTGGACTGGCCGTAGGCGAGCCAGGGGTCGTACGGGCGGAAGGCGAAGTTCACGTCGTCGAAGACCACCGGCGACAGTTGGTGCCCGGTGGAGCTGACGACCACGATCCGCGCCGAACCGGCGGCCGCCAGCGCCGCGTGCAGCCGGGTGGCCAGGGCGAAGTGACCGAGGTGGTTGGTGGCGAACTGCCACTCCCAGCCCTGCGGGGTGTACTGCTCGGGGCTCGCCATCACGCCCGCGTTGTTGACCAGGATGTGCAGCGGACCCGTCCAGGAGCCGGCGAACGCGGCGACGGACGCCGGGTCGGTCAGGTCGAGCCGCTCGACGTGCGGGACGCGGTCGCCGGTGGTCGCGCCGATGTCCTTGGCCACCCGCTCGCCCGCGGCGAGGTCGCGGACCGCCAGGGTGACCTCGGCGCCCGCGGCGGACAGCGCCGCCGCGGTCTCCACGCCGATCCCGGAGGACGCGCCGGTCACGACGGCGCGCTTGCCGGTCAGATCGACGTCCGCGACGACCTCGGCGGCGGTGCTGGCAAAACCGAAAGGCGTTTGGATCAGACTCATGCCACTCACGCTAGGCAGCCGACTGGCCATGCCACAAGCAACACATTCTCAAGGTAGCCATGCGTAACTGTCATGGCCATGGGCTGACGTCCCGCCCACGCGCCGTCACGTATGGCGTCGTGATGACGCCAAGAAGGATCCAGCTCCACTTGTGATGACGCCATAGTGGTGTCATGATGACGTCATGGACCTTGCGCCGTATGTCGATCAGCTCCGCCGCGAACTCGCGATCGCCGCGGGAGCGGGTGGCGAGGAAGCCCGCGCGCTGGCCGAACGTCTCGCCGCCACGCTCGAGTCGGCCACCCGGCTCGCGCTGCTGGAGGCCCTGTCCACCGCCGCGGACGAGATCACCCAGGACCTCGCGCCCGGCTCGGTCGAGGTGCGCCTGCGCGGGCGTGACGCCGCCTTCGTCGTGACGCCGCCGCCGAGCGCCCCCTCGTTCGCGGGCGGGAGCGAGTCCGGGCAGGCCGAGCGGCCGCCCACCGCGCCCCCGCCCGCCCCGCCGCCGCCCTCCGACGCCGACGAGGGCGGCACGTCCCGGATCTCGCTCCGGGTTCCCGAGCACCTCAAGCCGCGCATCGAGGAGGCGGCGGCCCGCGACGGGCTGTCGGTCAACGCCTGGCTGGTCCGCGCCGTCTCCGCCGCGCTCGAACCCGGCGACGCGGGCCGCCGCGCCGGCCCGCGTCCGGCCCAGCAGACCGGCAACCGCTTCAGCGGCTGGGTCCGCTGACGCCCGCGCCGGTGAACACGCAGAAGACCGCGCCCACGACCGGGCCCACGACCGCGCTCACAACTGGGCCCACGACTGCGCCCACGATGATGCCCACCCACGACAAGGGGCCCGGAATGCCGACCTTCGATACCCCCGAACCCATCCTCGCCGTCCTCGACCTGGCGACCGCCGAGATCCGCGTCAACGCGAGCGACCGCGCCGACACCGTCGTCGAAATCCGCCCGAACGACCCGCACAACGACGCCGACGTGCAGGCCGCCCAGCACACCCACGCCGAGTACGCCGACGGCAGGCTGCTGGTGCGGACCGACAGGGCACACGCCGGGGCGTTCCCCGGCCAGGGCTTGACCCTCGACAAGCTCGTCGAGTCGCCGATGAACTGGGCGCGTTCGCTGCTGCTCGGGCCGGGCAGCATCGACGTGACGATCGAGCTGCCGGCCGGCTCCCGCCTCGACGCCAAGACGACGGCGAGCCTGCGCTGCCACGGCCCGCTCGGCGAGGTGACGATCACCACCTCCTACGGCGACATCCGGATCGAGCAGGCCGACCGGCTCCGGCTGAAGAGCACCCACGGCGACATCACCGTGACCCGCGCCTGCGGGCACGCCGAGGTCACCACGACCCACGGCGGCATCCACATCGGGGAGCTGAAGAGCACCGCCATGGTCAAGACCTCCCACGGCGACGTACGACTCGGCGAAGTGACCGGCGAGCTGCGGCTGAACAGCGCCCACGGCGACATCACGGTGAACCGCGCCCTGGCCGGCGTCGTCGCCAAGACCGCGTACGGCAGCGTGGAGATCCGCGAGGTGGTGTCCGGGTCGGTCGTCATGGAGACCACCGGGGGCGGTCTTGACCTGGGGATCCGGGAGGGCACCGCCGCCTGGCTGGACGTCAGCTCCCAGTACGGCACCGTGACCGTCTCCCTCGACACCGGCGACGCCCCCGGCGAGGCCGACCGGGTCGTGGAGGCGCGGGCCCACACCACCTACGGCGACATCCTCGTCCGCCGTTCCTGAACGCGTTCCTGCCTGGAAAGGAGATCCTCATGCCTGACGCGATCGTCGCAGAAGGTCTGGTCAAGAAGTACGGCGACGTGGTCGCCCTCGACGGGATGGCGCTGACCGTCCCGGAAGGCACGGTGTTCGGGCTGCTCGGCCCGAACGGCGCCGGCAAGACCACCACCGTCCGAATCCTCACCACGTTGCTCAGGCCGGACGCCGGACACGCCACGGTGGCCGGGTTCGACGTCGTCCGCGACGCCGACCGGCTGCGCGCGCACATCGGCGCCTCCGGCCAGTACGCCGCCGTCGACGACCACCTCACCGGCGCCGAGAACCTGGAGATGGTCGGCCGCCTCTACCACCTGGGCGTCAGGCGCGCCAAGCGGCGGGCCCGCGAGCTGCTGGAGCGTTTCGACCTCACCGAGGCGGCCGACCGCCCGGTACAGGGTTACTCCGGAGGCATGCGCCGCCGGCTCGACCTGGCGGGCGCGCTGGTCGCCGCCCCGCCGGTGTTGTTCCTCGACGAGCCCACGACCGGCCTCGACCCCCGGGCCAGGGCGGGCCTGTGGGACGTCATCGCCGAGCTGGTCGCGGACGGCACGACGGTGCTGCTCACCACCCAGTACATGGAGGAGGCCGACCGGCTCGCCGATCGCATCGCGGTGGTCGACCACGGCCGCGTGATCGCGCTCGGCACCGCCGACCAGCTCAAGGACCAGGTGGGCGGCGACCGGATCGAGCTGTCGGTGACGAGTGCGGCCGACCTGGAGACCGCCAGGCGGACGCTGGCGCCGCTGGCCATCGGCGACGTGCGGACCGACGCCGCCGCCCTCCAGGTGACGATCCCGGTCACCGGCGGCGCCGCCGCGCTGACCAGCGCGCTCGGGCACCTGGCCGCCCAGCGCGTCACCGTGCGCGACGCCGGGCTGCGCCGGCCGACCCTGGACGACGTGTTCCTGACCCTCACGGGACACGAGACCACCGAGAAGACCAAGGAGACCGTCCGATGAGCACCCTCCGACTGGCGATCGCCGACGGCCTGACGATCACCAAGCGCAACGCGCTGAAGATCAGGCGAGCGCCCGACCTGCTGGGCGGCGTGATCATGCTGCCGATCGTGTTCGTGCTGCTGTTCACCTACGTCTTCGGCAGCATGATCGAGCTGCCCGGCCTGTCCTACGCCGAGTACATGCTCCCCGGCATCTTCGTCATGACGATCACCACGAGCGCGCAGATCACCGGCTACACCCTCACCCAGGACCTGCAGAAGGGCATCTTCGACCGGTTCCGCACCCTGCCGATGTCGCCCTCGGCGGTGCTGACCGGCCAGACCGTCAGCGACCTGATCATGAACGTGACCAGCATCGCCACGATGGCGCTGGTGGGGCTGCTGGTCGGGTGGCGGATCCACAGCTCGCCGCTCGAGGCGCTGCTGGGCTTCCTGTTGCTGGTGCTGTTCGCGTACGCCTTCTCCTGGGTGACGGCGACGGTCGCGCTGACCCTGCGCACGCCCGAGGTGTTCAACAACGTGGCCACCCTCGTGTCGCTCCCGCTGGTCTTCCTGTCCAACGCGTTCGTCGACAGCGCCCGCCTGCCCGGTCCGCTGAAGCCGATCGCCGAGTGGAGCCCGGTCTCCACGTTCATCCAGGCCGCCCGCGAGCTGTTCGGCAACACCAGTACGGCCATGCCCGCGCCCGACGCCTGGCCGCTGCGGCACGCGGTGCCGGTGTCGCTGCTGTGGATCGTCGTGCTCCTGGCCGTGTTCGTGCCGCTGGCCACGCGGCTGTACAAGAGAGCGGTCAGCAGGTGAGCGGCGTCCCCGGCTTCGACCGCCTCGACCGTCTCGACCGTGAGCGGGCGGTCGCGCTGGTCCAGCAGGCGTACGCGGACGGCCGGCTCGGTCCCGCCGAGCTGGACCAGCGGCTCGAACTGGCCCTCACCGCCACCTCCTCCCAGGAGCTGGAGCCGGTCGTCTCCGACCTGCCGCACGACGACCACGGTGACGAGGTGCTCCAGATCGCCTCCATCGGCGGGCGCGTCACGCGGACCGGCGACTGGCTGGTCCCGCGCAGGCTGCGCGTCGAGTCCGAGTACGGCAGAGTGCTCCTCGACCTGTCGCGGGCCCACGTCCCCTTCGGGCAGATCGACATCGAACTCCGGCTCACCTACGGCCACGCCAGGATCGTCCTGCCCGCCGGCGCGAGCGCGAACACCGACGCGGTGCACGCCGGCTGGCACGGCGTGATCTGCAAGGCGCCGAGCCGCCCGCGCCCCGGGACGCTGCACGTCCAGGTCTCCGGAGAGCTGACCTACGGCCGTCTGACCATCCGCACCGCGCGCCGGTGAGGGAGGCCGCCCGGTCTGGTGGCGGCTCCGCTGCCCGAAGGTCGGTTCCGGGGAGCCGGTCCGGGAAAAACCAGTTCAGGAAGTCCGGAGGCGGCTGGTTCGATGGCCCGATGGACTTTCCCCGGCTTCTCGCCTGTCTCGACGACGACTTCGCCCGGCTGCGCGCCGCCGTGGCCGGAGCGGACCCGTCCGTACGCGTCCCGTCCTGCCCCGACTGGTCGCTCGGCGATCTCGCGAAACACGTCTCCGAGGTCTACCTGCACAAGGCCGAGTGCATCCGGCTCAACGCCTTCCCCGAGGAGTGGCCGGAGGGCGTGTTCGACCCCGACCCGGTGATCTCGCTGGACCGCACCTACGCGGAGCTGACCGGCCACTTCGCCGAACGCTCACCGTCCGGCCCCGCCGCCACCTGGCACGAGCCCGATCAGAGCGTCGGCTTCTGGATCCGCCGCATGGCCCAGGAGACGGTGATCCACCGCGTGGACGCCGAGCTGGCGGCGGGCGGTCCGGTGTCCCCGATCCCGGACGACCTCGCGCTCGACGGCATCGACGAGGTGCTGAAGCTGTTCCTCGGCTACGGGAGCACGCGCTGGCTGGACGACTTCGGCACCCTGCTCGACGCGCCGGACGAGCGTCCGATGACGGTGGCCACGGAAGGACGCGCCTGGTCGCTCGCGGCCGTGGCCGGCGAGGGCGGGCGGCCGGGCCGGGTGGAGGTGACCGACGTCCCGCCCGGCTTCGGCGGGGACGCCCGGGTGAGCGGTGCCGCGGCGCCCCTCCTGCGCTGGTTGTGGAACCGCGGCGACGACGGCTCCGTACGCGTCTCCGGCGACGGCGTCCTGCTCAAGCAGTTCCACGCCCTGCGGACCGCCGCGACGCAGTAGCGCTCCCGCCGCTCCGGCCGGAGGACCGCCTGGCCGAAATGAGAGAAATTCGCAATCGGTGTCACCTACGCTGCCGCTCGTTCGTCGTGCTGGTGAGAGCCCGTTGCCCTGGAGGTCGCATGCAGTACGCCCTGTTGGTCTACGACGAGCCCGGCTACCTCGACGAGCTGTCGGACGAGGAGCGCGAGGCGGCGTACGCGGAGTATTTCGCGCTGGCCGACGACGAGCGGTTCCTCGGCGGCGCGCAGTTGGGGTCCGCCGAGACGGCGACGAGCGTGCGGCTGGTCAACGGCCGGACGCTGATGACCGACGGCCCGTTCGCCGACACCAAGGAGGTGCTCGGCGGCTTCTGCCTGATCGAGGCGGCCGACCTGGACGAGGCGATCGAGCTGGCGGCGCGGATCCCGGCCGTCAGGCTCGGCGGCGTGGTGGAGGTCAGGCCGGTGGGGCTCGGACCTGCGGGGATCGCGGGGTTCCGGCTGGTCGGGACGGGCCGGTGAGCGGGCCGGTGGTGCGGCGCTGAGCATGCTGGAGGGAGTCTTCCGTGACGAGTGGGGCCGGGTGCTGGCCTCGCTCGTCGGGTTCCTCGGTGACTTCGACCGGGCCGAGGAGGCCGCGCAGGAGGCGTTCGCGATCGCGGCGCAGCGCTGGCCCGCGTCGGGCGTACCGGCGAACCCGGGCGCGTGGCTGGTAACGACCGGCCGCAACCGGGCGATCGACCGGCTCCGCCGGGAGCGCACCCTGGCCGAGAAGCTCCACCTGCTGCCGGCGGCCGAGGCTGTCATGGACGAGTTCGACGACGACGACGTGATCAAGGACGAGCGGCTTGAGCTGATCTTCACCTGCTGTCATCCGGCGCTGCCGCTGGAGGGGCAGGTGGCGCTCACGTTGCGGGCGCTCGGCGGCCTGGAGACCGCCGAGATCGCCCGCGCGTTCCTGGTCTCCGAGGAGACCATGAAGCGGCGGCTGTCGCGTGCCAAGGCCAAGATCAAGGCGACCGGGATCCCGTTCGCGGTCCCCGGCGCGCACCTGCTGCCCGACCGGCTCGACGCGGTGCTGGCCGTGCTCTACCTGATCTTCAACGAGGGCTACCGGGGCCGGGTCGACCTCGGCGCGGAGGCCATCCGGCTGGGGCGCGTGCTCGCCGCGCTCATGCCGGACCAGCCCGAGGCGCACGGGCTGCTGGCGCTGATGATGATCCACCACGCCCGGCAGCGGGCCCGCTTCTCCGGCGAGGACCTCGTCCTGCTCGACGACCAGGACCGTTCCCTGTGGGACCCGCGCCAGATCGCGGCCGGGCGGGCGGTCCTCGATCGGGCGCTGGCGCTGGGCGGGCGCGGCGCCTACGTCGTCCAGGCCGTGATCGCGTCGCTGCAGACGCACGAGCGGATCGACTGGCCGCAGGTCGCCAAGCTGTACCGGCGGCTGGTCGGCCTCACCGGCTCCCCGGTGGTCGAGCTCAACCGCGCCGTGGCGCTCGCCCAGGCCGGTGACCCCACCGCGGCGCTGCGCGTGGTCGACGGGCTCGACCTGGACGGCTACCTCTACTTCCACTCGACCCGCGGCGAGCTGCTGCGCCGTCTCGGCCGGGACGCCGAGGCCAGGACGGCCTACCGCCGGGCCCTCGACCTGGCCACCTCGACCCCCGAACGGCGGTTCCTCACCCGGCGGCTCGGCCAGCTCTGAGCTGTCGGCTCGGACCCGGCCGACCCGGTCGAGGCGGCGCGGTCCTCAGCCGGTCACCAGCCGTACGGGCCGAACCGGCCCCAGGCGACGAACGCGGTGAGCACGAGCAGGACGGCGGTGATCGCGACCCCCTGCGGCTCCCTGCGGCGCACGTGCGTGCCCGCCCCCAGCACCGCGATGACCGCCAGCCCGGTCGCCGCGATCGGCGTCAGGACGGGGACGATCCCGGTCGCGGCCGGCACGACCACCCCGACGGCGCCCAGCATCTCCATCACCCCGATGAACCGCACGGCCCCCTGCGAGAAGTCGTCCACCCACGGGTACCTGCCGGCCAACCTGTCCTTCGGCTGGAGGAGCTTCACCAGGCCGGACATGCCGAACAGAGCGGCCAGGGCCGCCTGCACGATCCACAACAACACGTTCATCGGGAGTCTCCCCTGCGCTCGTCGGTGTCGGACTCATCAGTACGACGACACAACGAGGCGGATTCAAAGGTCCCGGTGACGCGGGCGTCCGGGTGACCGCCGCCGGGATCTTCGCCACCGTTGGTCACGAAGCGCCCCCGGGAAGGGCGCCAAGCTGCCTGAGCTGCGAGAAGATGTCGACGACCCCCCAGATCTCGGCCGCCCGGCCACCGGTGAACCGGATGATGAAGATCTCGTGGTACTTGACGGACCTGCCGGTCGGCGCCAGGCCCCGGTACTCGCCGAGGTGGGTGCCCGTCACCGTGTTCCTGCTGACGACCTTGTCCCCTTCGGCGATCACGTCCTCGACCGTGACGTGGATGTCGGGGAAGGCGCGAAGGAGCCCGGTCCACACCTGCTTGAACGCCTGCGCCGCCGTCGCGTCCGTCCGGGCGGGCGAGTGGAACTGCGCGTCCGGCTCGACGATCTCGTCGATCATCTTCGCGATGCGCGCCTCGTCGCGGCTGTTGATGGCCTCCTGGAGGCGGGCGAAGATCGCCTTGTTGCTCGTGACCGCTGACATGCGTCTCTCCCTGGAGTCGGCTGGAACGCCCGGTGGTGGGCGTTCACATCCAGGCGACGAACGGGCGTCCGTCCAGGGGACACGGGCCGCCGCCCGAGACCCTGTCGCCGCTGTACGACCAGGCGTTGCCCGGCGTCGCGGGCAAGACGTTCACCTCGGCGCTCGTGGACTTCCCGCCCGGCGCTCACCACGTGCTCACGGAGAACACCAGCGGGACGGCGCCGGCCCGGCTGCTGGTCATCTTCATCTCCGGCACGGGAGCCAAGCTCAAGGTCGAGGCTCCCCCGGGGTGAGCGCCTCCCGGGGGCTCAGGATCCGCCCGGCTGCCGGTCAAGTCGCACGTTCGACCTGAGCCAGGAGGACAGGAACGCGGCGAGCCCTGGATCGGTCTCCCTGATCTCCTTGACGCGGGGCGCGGACTGGAGCCGGGCGATGACCCTGCGGTGGTAGTCGTGGACGAGCTGGACGGCCGTGCCGGTGTCGCGCCGCGCGACGGCGTCCACGATCTCCATCCGCATCGTGTGCATCGGCCCCGCGACCCGCAGCCAGCCCTGGGAGCTGCCGCCGGTGAGCTCGACCGCGATGCCGAACTGGATCTCCGTGATCACCCGGCAGAGCGCGGCGAGCAGCGGGTTGTGCGAGATCTCGGAGAGGGTCACGAAGAAGCGCTTGAGCGCCTCGGCGGACGACCCCACGTCGGGGCGCTCGGCCGCCTCCTCGGCCGCCTTGCGCAGCTCGGCGATCTCGTCGTCGGAGGCCCGCTCGACGGCCTGCTCGACCGCGTACGCGTTGAGCGCCCGCAGCACGCCGAGGACGTCGGCGGCGCTCATCTTGCCGAACTGGACGACCGAGGCGATGGACATCGCGAGCAGGGTGTAGCCGTCGGCGGTGACCGTGGTCCTGCTGCCGTTCCTGGTGTTGAGCAGGCCCATGGCGGTCAGTACGCGTACCGCCTCGCGGATGGTGGGGGCGCTGACGTCGTAGTGGGCCGCCAGCTCGCGCTCGGACGGCAGCCTGGCCCCGTCGGGCAGTGCGCCGCTCAGGATCTGGTTGCGCAGGTCGTCCACGATCTGGTCGGCCACCCGCCCGCGATACAGCTTGGGTGGTTGCGGCGTCGCCATGGTTCGTTCGTCCTCCGACTTCCTGCGCCGGGCCGTTGCGGCTCCTCGTGGTGCCAGGGCCTGGCACGCATCTGACATTACGCCTACCTGGTAGGTAGCGCCGCCCGCGATCCCGATTTTCCCCGGCTTTTCGGCTGGGCGGCAAGGTTCCCTACCTACCTTGACAACAACCTACCAGGTAGGTTGGATCCCAGGTAGTGGAGCTGGACAGACAGCCGAGCGAGACGACGGAGGACCGATGAAGATCACCCCATACGACGAGAACGGCTTTCGCATGGACCATCCGAGGGGCACGGTGTCCTTCAACTACCTGCTCATGGGTGGTGAGCCCGAGAAGCTGGAGAACTTCCGCTACATCCTGGGACGCCAGGAGGGGGACTTCTCGATGCCGCGGCACCGGCACACGTTCGAGCAGATCCGCCTGCCGCTGATCGGCGACATGAACCTGGGCGAGCAGGGCATCCTGCACGAGGGCGAGATCGGCTACTTCCCCGAGGGCCAGACCTACGGCCCCCAGGACGACCCGCTCGGCGACCCTAAGCAACTGCAGTTGGTGCTGCAGTTCGGCGGCGCGTCGGGGCTGGGCATGGCCGGTGGACGCGGGCGCGGCCCGGACGCGCAACGCGACGGGATCGCGCGGCGGGGCGAGCGCAGGGAGATGAAGTTCCCACGCCCCCGCTACCAGAGCGTCCTGATCATGAACCCCGCGCACTTCAACTGGCTGCCGGTGCCCGGCGCGGACGGGGTCGAGCGCAAGCACCTCGGCTCGTTCACCGAGCGGCAGTTCTGGATCGAGTTCGTCAAGATCGACGCCGGTGCGGAGTGGGTCTCGGTGTCCGAGACCGGCAGGCAGCTCATGGTGGTCCTGTCGGGCCAGGCCGTCGCTGAGGGCACGGAGATCGGCGCGCTGGCCGCGCTCCAGGTCGAGCCCGGCGAGAAGCTCCACGTCAGCGCCGTCGAAGAGACCGTGCTCTACAACGTGGGCCTGCCCCCGATCCGGTTGCCGGCCATCCCGTCGGACCAGTTCGACGTCATCACCAGCGACGGCGCGATCCAGTTCGAGAAGGCGCGGGAACGGGTCTGACCACCCGATCCGGCCGTTCGTACCAGGAAAGGAACCATGAAGTGGCATTGTCGTTGAACCAGGCGTCCGAGATCGTGGACGCCGGGCTGCGCAAGGCGCGCGAGCTCGAACTGCGGCCCCTGACCGTCACCGTGCTCGACCCCGGTGGCCATCCGATCGTCGTCAAGCGCGAGGACGGCGCCGGGATCCTGCGGCCCCAGATCGCCCACGCGAAGGCGTGGGGCTGCCTGGGCACCGGCGCGGGTGGCGCCGCGGGCGCCCGGCACGCGACCCGCGACCCGTCCTTCTTCGCGGCCCTGGCGGCGATCTCCGAGGGCCGGATCGCGTCCTCGCGTGGCGGCGCGCTGATCCGCGACCAGGACGGCACCCTGCTCGGCTCCATCGGGGTCAGCGGCGACCGTCCCGACAACGACGAGGCCGTGGCCGTCGCCGGGGTCGAGGGCCTCGGCCTGGTCGCCGACGTCGGCTGACCCACACACCACCGAGCGGCGCCGCCCCGACGCGGCGCCGCTCGGCGCGTGCGCGCGGGTGCCGGTCAGCCCTTCCCCGCGGTGGGTTTCGCGGGGCGTCGTGGCGGTGACGGCATGGTGGTGGCCGCGTCGGCGTTGCGCACCGCCAGCGCCGGCCAGAGCGCCAGCAGGTTGATCACGGCGACCACGAGGAAGGCCACCTGGTACGGACGCGTCCCCGCCCCGCCCCCCGCGACCGGCCCACCGGCTCCGGCCAGCACCATGGCGGTCGTCTCCGCGGCGATGCCCAGGGCGCCACCGAGCCGCCGGCCGACGTTGAAGATGGTCGACGCGCGGCTCGACGACGCCTGCGGGATCGTCGCGAACGCGGCGGCCTGGGTCGACACGAACACGAGGCCGACGCAGCAGCCCATGCAGTGCAGCAGCAGGCCGACACCCCACAGGGGCGTACCGGAGCCCACGGTCGCGAGCAGCGCGACGAACAGGCTCGTGCCCGCGACTCCCCCGGTCATGACCGCCCGTGGGCCGAAGCGCGGATACAGCACCCGGCTCGCGAGCTGCGAACCGAGCATCACGCCCACGGCCTGCGGCAGGATAGTCAGCCCTGTGACGAGCGGGCTGAGGTCGCGGCCGTCCTGGAGCAGCAGCGACACCGTGTAGACCGCGCCGAGAAACGCCACCGACACGCTGGTCATGACCGCGGTGCTCGACCGGAAGCAGCGGTCCGTGAACAGCCGTACGTCGATCATCGGGGCGCGCCGCCGCAGCTCGACGACCACCATCGCGGCGAGCAGAGCGGCGCCGGCGACCATGCCGACCAGTACGGGCACCGCGTCCCACCCCTGGTCGGGGCCCTCGGAGATGCCGAACAAGAGCAGCGCCAGCCCGGCCGCGGAGAGCACGAAGCCGGCGGCGTCGAACCGTTCGGCCCGCCGCTCGCCGAGGTCCCGGACGAACAGCAGGCCGAAGACCAGCGCGCAAACCCCGACGGGGAGGTTCACGAAGAACACCCAGCGCCAGGACAGGTTCGTGACCAGGAGGCCGCCGAGGGTGGGCCCGAGCGTCGGGGCGACGGCCGTGGCGATGGTGATCATGGAGAGCGCCCTGACCCGTTCGACCGGGGCGAAGCTCCGCAGCACCATCGCCATGCCGACCGGCGCCAGCATCCCCCCGCCGAGCCCCTGCAGGATGCGGTACGCGACCAGCTCACCGAGGCTGGAGGCGGAGCCGCAGAGCGCCGAGGCCGCGGTGAAGACCGCGATCGCGGTCATCAGCACCCGCTTCCCGCCGAAGCGGTCGGCGAGCCAGCCCGACGCGGGGATGAACACGGCCAGGCTGACCAGGAAGGAGATGGTGATCGAGTCGACCGACGTCGAGGGGATCGAGAAGGCGTCGCCGATGGCGGGCAGCGCCACGTTCACGATCGTCGTGTCCATGGTGCTGAGGAAGATCGCCGCGACGTAGACGACGGTCACCGCGGTCGTCGGCCGGACCATGACGCGCATCTACCGGGCCGCGGCGCGCCGTGTCATCGCGAGGTCGACCGCCCACTCCGCCAGCTCGTCGAGGAGTTCGGCGGCGCCGTTGCCGAGCCGCTGGTGCGGCGTGAACCCGCCGTCCGCGGTCATGGACCGGGCGATGGCCGAAATGTGCACCGGACGCGACATGGGCACCATGCCGAGTGCCGTGACGACCGGGACCAGGCCCTGGACGGAACGCGCGCCGGCCGCGACGCCGCCGTAGCCGACGAAGCCCACGGGCTTGCGCCGCCACTCCTGGCACAGGTAGTCCAGCGCGTTCTTGGTGGCGGCGTTGTAGCCGCGGTTGTACTCGGGGACGACGAACACGTACGCGTCGCCCGCGCTGACCTTCGCGCTCCACCGCTTCGTGTGCTCGTGGACGTAGCGGCCGAGACGGGGATGATGCGGCTCGTCGAACAGCGGCAGATCGATGACGGCCAGGTCGAGCAGCTCGACCGTGAACGCGTCGTGCTTCACCGCGACGTCGCGGAACCAGGTGCCGACGGCCTCCCCGGCGCGGCCCGGCCGGGTGCTGCCGATGACGATCTGGAGATGTGGTTTCTGCATGGGGGCCTGCCTTCGAGGCTAGGAGGCCCCGCGCGGTACGGCGCGCGGCACACGCCCGGCCGCACCCGCGGGGCCTGGAAAAATGGGAGTACGTCAGTCCTTCAGCCAGGCCAGGGCTCGCCGCTGGAAGAAGCTGATGATCCCGCTGCCGACGACGACCATCGCCACGATGATGACGATGGCGGCGAAGAGTCCCGCCGAGTCGAACTGCTGCGTCGCCGCCATCGAGTAGTGGCCGAGGCCCTCGTCCGCCGAGACGAACTCCGCGGCGATCACCCCGATCATGGCCATGGGCACACCGGCCCGCAGCGCGGCGAACAACGGCACGCTGACCGACGGCAGCACGACCCTGCGCACGATGTACGCCTGGGACGCGCCCATCACCTTGGCGACGTCGACCAGCGGCTGCGGGACGTTCCGCATGCCGGAGTAGACGTTGTTGAAGACCAGGAAGAACACGATCATGCTGGCGATCGCGACCTTCGACCCGATGCCCAGGCCGAACCAGAGCAGAAACATCGGCGCCAGCGCGACCTTCGGGATCCCGTTGACGGCGATGATGATCGGCTCCAGCACCTCGCCGAGGAACTTCACCGCTCCGATGCACCACCCCACCACGGCCCCGGCCGTGGAGCCGAGGGTCCAGCCGAGGATCAGCTCCTGACCGGTGATCAGGATGTTGTGATGCATCTGGGGGTCGCCGAGCAGCTCGAACAGCTTCACCGACACGTCGATGGGGTTGCTGATGAGGAAGTCCTCGACCACCCGGCCGCTGAGGAACTGCCAGGTCCCGAGGATGAAGGCGACGAAGCCGATCCTGGCGACCAGGATGAGAGTCGCCCGCTGCCGCGGGTTCTGATGGGCGCCGTCGTCGTGGGCGCGGCGCTTGGCGGAGAACCCGCGGGGCAGGCGCCCGCCGCCCCGGACCAACGTGTCCATGTTCGCGGTCATCGCGTCACTGCTCCTCGGACTTCAGCTCGGACTTCAGCCCTGATTCCGGCCCCGTCTCCGGCACTGTCTCCGTCCCTGTCTCCAACTCCGTCTCCAGCAACTGCCACAGCTCGCGTCGCAGCGACTTGAAGGAGGGAAGGTCGGTGATGTTGTAGACGTCGCGGGGGCGTTCGATGTCGATGTCGACGATCGCCCGGATGCGCCCCGGGCGTCCGGTCATGACGGCGACCCGGTCCGAGAGCGCGATCGCCTCGGTGAGGTCGTGCGTGATGAAGACGACGGACGTCTGCCGCTTCTCCCACAGCTCCAGGACGGTCTTCTGCAGGGTCGACTTCGTGATCGCGTCGAGTGCCCCGAACGGCTCGTCCATCAGCAGCACCTCGGGTTCGTAGACGAGGGTCCGCGCGATGGAACATCGCTTCTGCATGCCGCCGGAGAGCTGGCGCGGGTAGTGGTCCTCGAAGCCGTCCAGCCCCACCAGGCTCAGCCACTCGGTGGCGCGCTCCACGCGTTCGCGCTTCGGCACGCCCCTGATCTCCAGCGGGGCCATGACGTTCTGGATCGCCGTCAGCCACGGGAAGAGGTTCGAGTCCTGGGTGATGTAGCCGATCTCCTGCTGTTCCAGTTCGCGGTCGTTCTTCACCAGGCGTACCTCGCCCGAGGCCGGCCGCAGCAGGCCGGAGGCGACGTTCAGCAGCGTGCTCTTGCCGCAGCCGCTGGGCCCGACGACCGTGAAGAACTCCCTCTCCCTGACCGTGAACGAGACATCCTGCAGGATGTCCATGACGCCGCCGTCCGGGCTCTGGAACCGGTGCGTCAGATTGCCGGTGATGACCGCTGGTTTGTCTGCCACGAGGCTGCCGTGCTCCGTCATCGGCTGGCCCATCCTTCCCTGGTGGTCACGGCCTGCTGCGTCGATGAGATCTGGGTCGATGAGGTCGGGGTCATTTCTGGTACGCCGAGGTGTAGGCGGTCTTGATCTGGTCCTGGGTCACCTCGGCGAACATGTCCATCGCGGCCAGCACGTCGACGCCGCGGAAGAAGTCCGCCTCGCTCATGCGTCCGTCGCGCGCCCACTTGTACGTCGGCAGGCTGTCCTTGAGGATCTGGAAATCGGTGGGAATGAGGCTCTTGAGCTGCTCGGCCGCCTGGTCCGGGTGGTCGTCGAGGTAGTCGTTGGCCCGGCCGACGGCGTTGCAGACCTTCGTCGTCACTTCAGGGTTGGCCTTGGCGAAGTCCGCCGAGGTGGCGATCGTGGACCAGGGCACGTTGTCCATCTCGGCGAACAGCGGGGAGTCGCCGATGTTGTAGAGGATCCGGCCGGGCACCTTCGACAGCACCTGGTCGGGCTGGGGCTGCGGCTGGAAGATCAGCCCGACCTGGCCGTTCTGGAACGCCGCGGTCGCCTGCGAGCTGCCCGCCATCGACAGCACCCCGATCCAGTCCGGGGGCAGCCCGTTCTTCGTCAGGAGCGCCTGCAGCAGCTTCGCGCCCGGGTTGGTGGTCCGCCCGCCGACGGCCGTGATCTGCTCGCCCTTGAGCGCGGTCAACTGCTCCTTCAAGGACATCGACTCGTTCAGGCCGCGCTGCTTCCACACGGCGTCGCTCACGGCCAGGATGTACGAGGGATCGATCTGCGTCACGCAGACGGCCTGGAGGCCGATGCCCTGCGACGCCGACTGCAGCAGCGTGCTGGTGTTGACCTGGCCGAACTTCACCTGGCCGGTGGCGACCTGCAGCGAGGCGTTGGCGATCTCCTTGACCTGGACGTTCAGGCCCTCCTCCTTGAAGTAGCCGAGAACGTCCGCGAGGAAGACAGGAGCGGCCGACGGAGCGGCGATCGAGACCGACACCAGGAGTTGCTCGTCCGCGCCGACCTCGGCATTGCTGGATTGACAGGCCGGCGTCACGGCCACGGCGAGCGCGGCGAGCGCGATCCAGATCCGCCGGCCGGGCCGGACGGCTCGAAACGCCCTCTCGGAAGCGGCTTTGTGGTGATTCATCGCTGGACCCCTTCACGTCCAAATGTGCAACAGGTGGGACGGCGGGAGACCCGCCGTCGAGCTGCCCCCGAAAGACCGTCGTCGAGCGGAGCCTCGGCCCCGATCGGCGACCTGAGCGGCGACCTGAGCGGCACGGCCGCCCGGCGCCGGTCAGAACGGATACGGCTGGATCGCCCCCTGCATCGTGAGCCACTGGGTCTCGGTGAACGCCTCCACGTTGGCCGCGGCCCCGCCGAACCGCGAGCCGGTCCCCGACGCGCCGACTCCGCCGAAGGGCGCCACCGCCTCGTCTCCCACCGTCTGGTCGTTGATGTGCACGATTCCGCTCGGGATCTGCTCGGCGATCGCCAGGGCGGCCATCACGTCGTTCCCGAGGATCCCGAGCGAGAGGCCGTACTCGGTGCCCTTGGCCAGGGAGACGGCCTGCGCGACGTCGCCGAAGCCGATCACCGGGGCGACCGGGCCGAAGACCTCCTGGGCGTAGGCCGGGGTGTCCGGCGTGACGTCGGCGAGCACCGTCGGGCGGTAGAAGAGCCCCTCGTACGTGCCGCCCGCGACGAGCCTGGCGCCCGCGTCCACGCTGGACGTCACCAGCGCGTGGATCTTGTCCCGCTGGCGCTCGTCGATGATCGGCCCGAGCGCCACCTGGCCGGTGGCCGGGTCGCCGACGGGCAGGTGGTCGGCCTTCTCTGCGAGGCGCCGCAGATAGGGTTCGAGCACGCTCTCGTGGACGAGGTGCCGTCCGGTGGTCATGCAGATCTGGCCCTGGTGCAGGAACGACCCCCACGCGCCCGCCGAGGCGGCGAGGTCCAGGTCGGCGTCTTCGAGCACGATGAGCGCCGAGTTCCCGCCCAGCTCCAGGTGCACGCGCTTCAGATGCCGGGCGGCCACCTCGCCGACGCGCCGGCCCGCGGCGGTCGACCCGGTGAAGCTGATCACCCTGACGTTCGGGTCGGTGACGAGCGCCTCCCCCGCGTCGGCGCCGCCCGGGAGCACGTGCAGCACGCCCTCGGGAAGCCCGGCCTCCTCGAAGATCCGGGCGATCGCCACGCCTCCCGAGACGGCGGTGCGCGGATCGGGCTTCAGCACGACGGCGTTGCCGAGCGCGAGCGCCGGGGCGACCGAGCGGATGGCCAGGATCAGCGGGAAGTTGAACGGCGAGATGACGCCCACCACCCCGGCCGGCAGCCGCCGGACCATACTCAGCCGGGGCTGCGCGCTCGGGATGATCTCCCCCACGGCGTGCGAGGCGAGGGCGGCCGCCTCGTAGCACTCCTGCGCCGCGGTGTCCGTCTCGACGCCCGCCTTGGGCGGGATCGACCCGGCCTCCCGTACCAGCCAGTCGCCCACCTCGGCGGCGTGCTCCTCCCACAACCGCCCGGCCCGCCGCAGGATCGCGGCCCGCTCGAGGTAGGGGCGGGCCGCCCAGGCGCGCTGCGCCCGTGCCGCGCGGGCGGCGGCCCTGGCGACGTCCTCGGCGTCCGCGACGCCGATCCGGCCCAGTTCGTGACCTGTGGCCGGCGCCCTGACCGGGGCGTCGCCGCCGGCGGGCTTGACCCAGCCGTCGCTGTAGACGGCGGCGTGCCAGGTGCTCTCTTCCAGGAAGCTCATGCGGTTCCTCCGGGCTGGATGGTCGGGTCGTCGGCGGCCACCGCGACGTCGAGCAGCAGCGGCTCGGTCCTGGTGGCGAGGGCGGGCAGGACCTCGTCGAGCGTGCTGACGAGTTCGGCGTGGGTGGTGATGCGGCGAGCCGGGCAGTTCAGCGAACGGGACAGTTCGGCGATGTCGACGTCCGTGAACGCCGGCCACGGCGGCTTGCCCCCGGCGTCCCCGGCGAGCTGGTCCATGATCGCGTAGCGGCCGTTCGTGAGCACGATGAAGAGCACGCCGCACGAGTAGCGCGCCGCGCTCCACAACCCCTGGACGGCGTAGAGGGACGAGCCGTCGCCCAGCACGGCCACGACGGGACGGCTGGGGT
This sequence comes from Nonomuraea sp. NPDC051298, assembly GCF_055586305.1. Classification (NCBI taxonomy): domain Bacteria; kingdom Bacillati; phylum Actinomycetota; class Actinomycetes; order Streptosporangiales; family Streptosporangiaceae; genus Nonomuraea; species Nonomuraea sp. NPDC051298. The sequence continues at coordinate 235,612 of NZ_JBVJIM010000008.1, read as the reverse complement.
CGCCCATCCTGAGCCCGGCCGCCGCGGGCAGGGCGAAGCCGAGGCCGCCCATCGCCGCGCTGACGAACCCGCGCGGCGAGCGGGCCGGCAGCAGCCGGTGCAGCTCGGGCCGGGACGACGGGGTCTCCTCGACCAGTACGGCATCGCGCGGCAGCCGCTCGGCCAGCGCCGTGAAGACGTGCGCGGCGGCCAGCCGGCCGTTCGCGCCCGGGGGCGCCACGGCCCGCGACGGACGACGGACGGCGATCACCGGCCGTGGCCGCAGCCGTTCCGTGATCGCCGCGCACGCGGACGCCGCGTCCGCCAGCAGGGCCACGTCGGCATGGCTGTGGTGCAGTTCGTCCGGATCGTCGGAGATCACGGCCACCGCGAGCCCGTCCGGCACGAGCGGGCCCGGCTCGTAGACGTACTGGCGGAACGCGCCCGTGCCCACGACGAGCGCGACGTCGTGGCCCGCGAGCGCCGCCCGCAGACCGGACCGGCCGGCCGGCAGGTGACCGGCGAACTGCGGGTGGTCCTGCGGGAAGCCGGCGCGGGCGCCGAACGCCTCCTGCCAGACCGGGGCGCCGAGGCGTTCGGCCAGCGTGACCAGCGCCTCCCAGGCCCGCTGCTCGTCGGCGCCCGCCCCGACCACCAGCACCGGCGACTCCGCCCGGTCCAGCAGCCGGGCCACGCCTTCGACGTCCGGCCCCGGCCGCCTGCGGGCACGCGCCACCGCGAGCGGCCCTGCCACGTCGAGGTCCGGGTCGAACGGGGCCGACCAGTCGTCCATCGGGACCACGACGATGGCCGGGCCGCGGTGCTGGGCCGCCTCGTGGAACGCCCGCCGTACCGCGCCGGGGACGTCCTGCGGCCGGACGGGCAGGTGCTCCCACACGGGGTACGCCCCGGCCAGCCCCTCCAGCCGCCCGGCCAGGAACGGCTCCATGGCCAGGTGGCGGCGGTCCTGCTGGCCCACCAGCACGACCAGGGGCGCGCGGTTGACCCGCGCGGTCGCCAAGGCGCCGACGGCGTTGCCCAGCCCGGCCGTCGTGTGCAACTGGACGAGCGCGGGCTGCCCGGTCGCGATCGCGTGCCCGGTCGCCATGCCGACCACGGCGCCCTCGTGCAGGCCCAGGACGAACTCCAGGTCGTCGGGCAGATCGACGAGGAAGGGAATCTCGGTCGAGCCCGGGTTCGCGAACAGCCGGGTCACCCCGCACCGGCGCAGGACGTCGATCGTGGCGTCGCGAACGGTCCTCATCGCGCCACCCCGATCGACACAGACCCAGGTGACACAGACCCGGGAGACACAGCCCCGGGCGACACAACCCCAGGGGACACGGACCCGGGCGACACGGACCGGGGTGAGGCGGACCGGGGTGAGGCGGACCGGGGTGACGCGGGTGCGGACGACACGGGTGCGGGCCGCGGGCTCGCGGGCTCGGGGACCACCGTGTTCTCGTGCACGCCCAGTCCCTCGATCTCCCCGCGCAACTCGTCACCCGGCACCACGCTGCGCACCCCGGGCGGCGTGCCCGTCGAGACGACGTCGCCGGGCGCGAGCGTGAGTGCCCGCGTCAGCCAGGACAACTGCTCGGGGATGTCGTGGAACATCTCCGACGTGCTCCCGTCCTGCCGCAGCTCGCCGTTGACCCAGAAGCGGACGCGCAGCGCGTGCGGATCCGGGATCTCGTCCGCCGTGACGAACCAGGGTCCGGCGATGGCGAAGGTGTCGAACCCCTTCCCCCGGTCCATCCGGCGGTTGTCCAGCTCGGAGATGTCACGGGCGCCGACGTCGACCAGGGCGACGTAGCCGGCCACCGCGCGCATGGCGTTCTCACGGTCGAGTCCGTGGCAGCGCCGCCCGATCACCACGCCGAGCTCCAGCTCCGGATCGACGCGGCGGCTGATCGCCGGGTGGCGGAGGTCGTCGTACGGGCCCGCCAGCGCGCCGGGCGCCTTCAGGAAGCCCGAGAGGGGACGGGGCGGCGCGTCGTCCGCCGGGGGCGGTGCCTGACGGTCCCTCGGGTAGTTGCCGGTCATGCCCCAGATCGTGTGGGGACGTCCGATGGGCGGGCCGTACGACGGCCGCTCGGCGGACCACGTGCAGTCGTCCGTCAGGTCACCGGTGCCGACGGCCGCCAGCGCCCACTCGTGCGCCGCGCGTACGGCCTTGAGATCCGGATCGGCCTGCAGGGCTGCGGGGAGGGACTCCGCGATCTCCCGCCGCGACCGCGGGATCGCGTCGTCCCGGTGGCTGCCGCGGGTCTCCAGCATGCGGGCGTACGCTGCCTGCACGTCGACGAGACGGTCGCCGACGACGTCCGGGAAGCAGAGCCGGTCGCCGAGATAGGTACGCCTGATCGCGAGTTTCACTCAGACCGCCCTCGTCGGGGCCGGGGAAGAAGCGTCCACGTGGAGCCCCTCCTTTCCAACATGTCGAAAACTCCTGCGGCTTCGTCGCATGCGTCTGGCGAAGATTTCCTGGAGGTTGCACGCTAATGACGACCCAGATAACCGGGCAATAATGGAGCCGAGGATTTCCACGATGCCGAAGACCGACCCCACCGCCCCGGCCCCACCGCCGGGCGACCCGAACGCCCCGGCCGCCCCCAAGGATGCGCCGGACAGCGCCGCGCCACCCATGGACGCTCCGGACAGCGCCGTGCCGCCCAAGGACGCGCCGGACAGTGCCGCGCCGCCGCAAGGCGAGCCGAACGAGGCCGTACCACCCAAGGGCGAGCCGAACGATGCCGTGAGCAAGTGCCTGCGGGCGCTGCTCGTGCTCGCCACCCACGAGTCGCTGGGGGTCAGCGAACTGAGCAGGGAGCTAGACGTCGCGGTGTCCACCGCGCACCGCCTGCTCTCGATCATGCGCCAGCACGACTTCGTCGAGCAGGACCCGCACTCCCGCAGGTACCGGCTCGGGCTCGCGGCACGGAAGCTCGCCGAGCAGAGCAGGGTCGATCACAACCTGGTCGCCGTGGGCCACTCCCACCTCTCCCGGCTGCGCTCGGTGGTCGACGAGACCGTCAACCTCGTCGTGCTCGACGGCGCGGAGGCCCTGTTCATCGACGGCGTCCAGTCCCGCCAGCCGCTGCACGTGGCCACCCGCACCGGCGCCCGGCTACCGGCCTACGCCACCGCCGGAGGGAAGGTGCTGCTCGCGTACCTGCCGAAGGCGATCCTGCGCACCTACTACCCGTCCGAGCTACGGAGGGTGACCCGGTACACGCTGCCGGAGCGCCAGGCGCTCGAACACGAGCTGGAGAAGACCCGCGACTGCGGCTACGCGCTCAACCTCGGCGAGCACCTCGTCGAGGTGTGCGCGATCGCCGTACCGGTCAACGGGGCGCACGGCCGGCCGATCGCCGCCCTCACCGTCGCGGCCCCGCGTACCAGGTGGACACGCAGGCAGCTCGTGGCGCTGACGCCGACGCTCACCGCGACGGCCGCCGCCATCACGCACGACCTGCGCGGGCACAGGTCCTGACCGATCCTGACCGGACGGCACGGCGGCCGGGTCAGCCGCCGAGGCTGCGCGTGACACCCTGCGCGGCCACCTGGAGGGCCGACAGCAGCCGGGCGCGGTCGCGCTTCAGCGTCGGCACGACGACACCGATCGCGGCGACGGCCTCGCCGTCCCTGCCGCGTACCGGGACCGCGATCGAGCAGGCCCCGAGCGTCATCTCCTCGACCGTCGTGGCGCAGCCGTCGCGGCGTACCTGCTCCAGTTGGGCCCGCAACCGGTCGGGACGCGTGATCGTGTACGGCGTCAGCGGGGCGAGGTCGGCCATCACCGCCTCCTGGACCTCGTACGGGGCGTACGCGAGCAGCGCCTTGCCGACGCCGGTCGCGTGCATGGGCAGCCGCGCGCCGACCCGGCTCACGACCGGGACCGAGGCCCGCCCGGACAGCCGTTCCAGGTAGAGCACCTTGGCGCCGTCCCTGATGGCCAGGTGCACGGTCGCCCGCGTGACGGCGTGGATGTCGTTGAGGAACGGCGCGGCGATCCGGCGCAGCCCGGTCTGCACGGGAGCGAGGAGCCCGACGTCCCAGAGCCGCCGGCCCACGACGTACGCGCCGTCGGCCCGCCGCACCAGCGCACCGCCGGCGACCAGCTCCCCGGCCAGCCGGTACGCGGTGGGCACCGGCAGGCCCGCCCGCCGGGCCAGCTCGGTGAGCGTCAGCCGGCGGTGCCGGTCGTCGAACGCGTAGAGCAGCGCCAGCGCACGCGAGACCACCGTGGCACCCGGCGCCGAAGTGTTACCCGCCATCGCCTGCCCTCCGGCCCGTCCGCCGCCCGGTGCCTAGCCGTCGTCCTGTTCTTCCGCTCAGTGGAAGCCTAGGCTCGAACCGGGCACCCGCGCCAGGCGACGCTGCTGACTCGGGCACGTGCCCGCCCGACGTCCCGACGATCAGTGAAGGGTGGCCGCATGCCCCGTACCGTCTCCGGCACCACCGTGGGCATCGTCGGCGGTGGGCCCGCCGGTCTCATGCTGTCGCACCTGCTGCACGTCGCCGGCATCGAGTCGGTGGTCATCGACCTGCGCTCCCGTGACGAGATCGAGCACACCCACCGCGCCGGCATCCTCGAACGCGACAGCGTCCGGCTCCTGGTCGAGTCCGGCGTGTCGGACCGGGTGCTCCGCGAGGGGCACGAGCATCCGGGCATCGACCTGCGCTTCGGCGGGGTCAGCCACCGGATCGACTTCCAGGGCCTGGTCGGCGCCTCGACCTGGCTCTACCCGCAGACCGACGTGTTCGTCGACCTCGCCGACGCCCGGCTGCGCGACGGCGGCGACGTCCGCTTCGGCGTGACCGGGACGTCGGTGGTGGACGTGACCTCCGACCGGCCGGGCCTGCTGTTCACCGACGCCGACGGCGTGGCCCACGAGGTGCGCTGCGACGTTCTGGTCGGCGCGGACGGCTCGCGCAGCATGACCCGCCTCTCCGTCGCCGGGCGCAGGGAGTATTTCCGCCAGTATCCGTTCGCCTGGTTCGGGATCCTGTGCGAGGCCCCGCCCAGCGCGCCGCTGCTCATCTACACCCGGTCGGATCGCGGGTTCGCGCTGATCAGCCAGCGGACCGACCGCGTGCAGCGGATGTACTTCCAGTGCTCGCCCGAGGAGGCGGTCGACGACTGGCCGGAGGACCGGATCTGGTCGGAGCTGCAGGCGCGCCTGGCGGGCGAGGACGGCTTCGCGCTGAAGGAGGGCCGGATCTTCGAGAAGACCGTGCTCCCGTTCCGTTCGTACGTCTGCGAGCCGATGCGCCACGGCAACCTGCTCCTCGCCGGGGACGCCGCCCACACCGTGCCGCCGACCGGCGCGAAGGGCCTCAACCTGGCGCTCGCCGACGTACGGGTGCTCGCCGAGGTGCTGGAACGGGCCCTGCGCAAGAACGACCGTTCGGCACTGGACGACTACACAGAACGCGCGCTGGCCAGGGTGTGGCGGGCCCAGCACTTCTCCTACTGGATGACCACGATGCTCCACTCCACCGAGGAGTCCACGGACTTCGACGTACGCCGGCAACTCGGCGAACTGGACGCGGTCGCCGGGTCCCGCGCGGGGGCGACGTACCTGGCCGAGGGGTACACGGGCTGGCCGCACGGCTGACCCGCGGGTGTGCCGTCCCGGGTCACCGCGCGGGTGACCCGGGCGCGGCGCGATCAGTCGTCGTCGCCGCCGTGCCGGCCTCCGTGGTCGTCGTCGCCGCCGTGCCGACCGCCGTCGTCGTCACGACCGCCGTCGTCGTCCTTGTCGGCCCGGCGGCTCTCGTGGTGAATGATCTTGCCGGTGGCGACGGCGACGTACAGTTCGTGGCGCTGGGAGCCCTTGAGGAGCTTGATCTCCCACACGTCCGGACGCGTGCCCCGGCGTTCGTACTCGACCTTGGTGACCTTGGCTCCCGGCACCGCCTTGAGCGCGATGCGTACGGCCTGCTGTCTGGTGACCTTACCGGTGGCCCCGGTGGTGAGAGCGGTCGTGCCCGCCGGGGCGGACGCGGTCGCGGCCAGGGCCACGCCTCCGCCCGCGATCAACGTGACGGCTCCGGTGCCTACGACGATGAACCTCTTCATGAGCTGCATGGCCTCACTCAACCGCCGACGCCGGTAACCGCGCGCTAAGCGGCGGTTAAGGCCGGGCTCCTGGAGGGGTGCGGGGAACGCGCGTGTGGCCGAGGGGGGAAGATTCGTTGTATGTCCAAATTTCTCTCCCGCGAGACCCTCAGCGGAACGTGGGGCACCGTGCTGCTGCCGCTCCGCCCCGACGACACCATCGACCGCCCCCGCCTGCTGGACGAGCTGGACGTGCTGGCCGCCGCCGGGCTCGACGGCGTCTACGCCCACGGCACGGCCGGTGAGTTCCACGAGCTGGACGACGAGGAGTTCCAGCAGGTCAACGAGCTGGTCGCGGAGCGGTTCGCGGGACGCCCGATCCAGATCGGCGCCGGGCACATGAGCGCGCGGGCCTGCCTGCGGCGGGTGGCCATGGCGCGGGCGGTCGAGCCCGGCGCGATCCAGGTGACGCTGCCCGACTGGGTGCCGCTCTCCCGGTCCGAGGTCCTGACGTTCCTGGAGCGGGCCGCGGAGGTGGCCGACCCCGTCCCGCTGGTGCTCTACAACCCGCCGCACGCCAAGACCCAGGTGGGGCCGGACGAGTACGCCGTGCTCGCCGAACGCCTGCCCGCGCTCATCGGGATGAAGGTCGCGGGCGGCGACCCCGCCTGGTACGCCGAGATCACCGGCAAGGCGGGCGACCTCGCGCTCTTCGTCGCCGGGCACACCCTCGCCACGGGCACGGAACTCGGCGCGAAGGGCTCCTACTCCAACATCGCCGCGCTCAATCCCACCGGCGCCATGGCCTGGCAGCGGCTGATCAGGTCGGACGGCGCGGCGGCGCGCGACGTCGAACGGCGGATCGCCCGGTTCTTCGCCGAATACGTGGCCCCGCTCCAGGCCGAGGGCTACTCCAACCCGGCACTCGACAAGTTCCTGGCCCACGTCGGCGGCTGGGCCGACCTCGGGACCAGGATCCGGTGGCCGTACCGGTCGGTCGATGAGGCGTACGCGCTGCGGCTGCGCCCGATCGCCCGGACCGACCTGCCCGAACTGTTCCCGGACGGCCGGTGAGCCGGCCCGGGTGACCGCCGGCCCGCGCCGCCCGCGTTCAGGCCAGGAACTCGGCGAGCGGGAAGGACCGGTGGGAGCGCGGCGGGATCAGGAAGTTCTGCCGGTGCGTCGTGTGCACGACGGAGTTCAGGCCCGCTGCCCGGGAGCGCGGGGAGAAGGAGGCGCGCCTGCCGCCGGGCAGCTCGCCGTCCATGGCGAGGCGCACGCGGTTGAAGATCTCGGTCGTCGGGGTGAAGAGCAGGAAATGCAGCCCGGCGGCCGGCTGCTTGCTGTAGTGGTCTCCCGCGGGATCCGAGGTGTAGTGGAACGGGTTGTCCATCGTGGCGAAGTCGCCGCGATTCGTGATGGCCGTGTTCACGGGGTAGCGGTGGCCGTAGTTGCTGGTCAGTTCCCGCTGCAGGCGGTTCACCGGCTGCATGCTCCCGTTGTGCCCGTAGGCGTGGAATTTCGCTATGTCGTGAAGGACGTCGGCCTCGTTCTGCTCCGGCGGGTCCGCCGTGACCGTGTTCGGCGGGAAGGAGATTCCCGGGCGGAACATGGCGTGGATGCGGTCCTCGAATTTCGGGAACGTCGTGGAGTACCAGGCCACGAGGTCCTGGAACAGGTGCGACAGGGGCATGATGGTCCCCTGCTTGAAATAGCCGTTGGGCCACTGGTCGGTCCAGCCGGGAAACGTCTCGAAGTTGGAGACGGGGGTGGAGCTCTCCGCGTCCCTGAGCGTGGTGGTGAATCCCAGGAAGATCGGCGACTGCCGGGGAATGAGCTTCGCGCCCGGCAGGTCGTGCTCGATCGCCAGTTTGCTGGCCAGCGTCTGTCCTCCGGTGTGCCCGCCGCCGGTGAAGCCCCGGCGGATGCTGGTGACCTTGAACAGGTCGCCCGCCTGGTCGGCGCCCGTCCCGAACAGCGCGTTCGTGGCGGTCATGAGGGTGGTGAGCGAGTCGCCGCGCAGCAGGACGGCCACGTCGTTCTGTTCCAGGCGGATCGGCCCGAAGCCGGGCGGCGGCTCGTCGCTGGGAAAGGTCCTCGACTCCTGCAGCGCGTAAACGGTTTTCCCGCGCTCTTTCGAGGTGGTCAGGTCCACCGGCAAATACGCCGGGTACGCCGTGCCGGCGTCGAAATAGCCGGACCCCTTCCCGAGCCGGGGAATGTAATTCTCGAAATACGGCAGCCCCCAGGACACCGTGACGGTTACTCCGCTCGGGGCGGGCGGGAACTGCTGTTCCAGGCGGCGCAGCACTTCTTCCAGGTGGCGCTGCGCCGCCTGGAGGGATTTCGCGTCGGCCGGCACGTTCAGCTTCGCCGTGATGACATGAGCGTGGTACGGCGGGATCGCCACCGCCATCGTGCCCTTGCTGCTGGCGACTCCGGTGCCGTCGTCCATGATGACGCGCGGGCGTGGGAAGACGTACTGTTCCGGCGGCAGGGCGGGCCGGGACGGCGGGGTGGAGGGGGTGGGCGGGGTCGGCCGTTCCCGCGTCCCGATCAGCGCGTCGACGAGTTCGTAGATTCCCGCGGAGGCCAGGGCCGCGGCGAGGGTGCCCCCGGCGAGCAGATACCGCCTGCTCGGCATTCTCTTGTCCTGCGCCTCGGGCGAGTCGCTTCCTTCGCTGCCTGCCATGCCGGGCGTCGTACCATGCCACCGGCCCGCCAAAACCGGTCTTTTCCGCATTTTGGACGGCGCTTTGTCCCGACTAATATTCGAAATAGGCGCCTCTGCGTGCGGTGATTATTCGAAACTCTCATGGTCACCGGAAAGGCGCGACGGCCTTCCCGGTGACCCACCGACGCGCTGTCAGGTCAGGTCTGCGTGCCGACGACCGTGCCGTCGGTGTCGGAGGTGAAGGGTGTGGGCTTGACCCGCAGCCGGCCGCCGCCGTCCACGTGCAGCGCGCCGCCGCCCATGGGCAGGTGGTTGGGGGCGATGCCGTCGAGCCCGGTGTTGCCGAAGCAGGCCCCCGCGTACAGGGTGCCGCCGTCGAACTTGATCTTCGACCCCGCGCCGAAGGTGTTCATGGCGATCAGCGCCGAGGCCCCGGTGGTGACGATCAGCCGCTGCTCGCCCGTACCCGCGATGGTGTTGCCGACGCACTGGTTGTCGAGGCCCTCGAAGCGACCGGCGAACGGCGCTCCGGCGACGTCGAAGCGGTTGTGGTGGATGACGCTCCTCGGGCCCTTGACCCGGAACGCGGCGGCCCCTGCCGAGGTGAAGTGCGAGCCGGTGAGGGTCAGCCCTTCGGCGGCGGGCGCGCCGTTGAGCACGAACGTCCCGGTGCTCTCGCGTACCTCCAGGCCGGAGACCGTGACGTTGGCGGCGGTGACGAAGACCGCCTCCTGCGCCGCGGAGTTGCGGTGGGCCACGGAGCCGTCGGCGAACGTGTTCGACGGCCCCGCGCAGTGGATCGCCCGGCCGTCGGCGGCGCTGCCGAGGGTGGCGCCGAAGTGGAAGTCGCGCACCGAGCAGTTGCGCACGTCGGCGTCGAAGAAGATCATGCGGCGGTTGGTGTCGCCGCCGCGGATGCCGCGGAGGTGGCTGTCGCGCACCAGCCGGGTGAAGATCACGAAGGATCCCGCTCCGGACGTGTTGCCGAAGTCGATGTCCCGGAAGCTCACCCGATAGGCGTTGGAGACCACGATGCCGTTGTAGCCCGTGGTCGTGCAGGACACCTTGGTGAACCCGATGTCGGAGATGTCGGTGCCGGCCAGGTCGGCGGTGCTCTTCACGCCTCCGGGGTAGTAGCTGAGGTCGACCCCCGCCGTCTGCCCCTCCACGCTGATCGCCGAGAACGTCGAACCGGGCTCGGTCGCGGTGCTGTAGATCGTGATGTCCTGGCACTGCACGTTGCGGCAGTGGTACTGGAAGGTCAGCGCCTTGCGGCCGATGCGGCTGAAGTACATGTTGTCCACGCGCACATCCGCCAGGAACGAGCCGCCCAGACCGTTGTTGTTCTTGGTGTTGCGCGTGTCCAGGTGCAGGCCGGAGACCCGGACGCCGCGCACCGTGCGCGCGGGCGGGCCGTCGGCCGTGGTGGGCGCGTCACCGCGGATGCCGATCAGCGCGCCGGCCCCGGTCTCGATCGAGAACAGGGTGATCTTGGAACGGTAGCCGTCGCCGTACCAGGTCGTGCCGTCGAGCTGCAGCGAGATGAGCTGGGTGGTCCGGTAGGTCTTGTCGGTGCCGGGCACGTAGATGACCCGGTTCAGGCGGGCGGCGGCCAGCAGGGCCTCGGTGTCGTCGGCGCCCGTGCCGCTCTCCTCGTCGTAGTCGCCCTTGGCGCCCAGGGCCCGGACCGAGACCACGTCGTCGGCGATCTCCCACCAGGCGCCGTCCGCCGACTTCAGGTGCCACCGGTCGGTCCTGCCCGGGGCGGCGGTCAGCCGCCGGTAGAGCGCGCCGCCGCCGTCACCGGGCTCGGCGTAGCCGTCGGTGCGCAGCACCGTGTGCGTGGCCGGTATGTGGGTGGACGCGACCGCGGCCGCGCTGGCCACCGGCAGCGCCGCGGCGGCCCGCCGAGCCGCCTCGGTCTGTGCGGCCCCGGTCTGTGCGGCCCCGGTCTGTGCGGCCCCGGTCTGGGCCGCGGCGGGGGAGGCGCCGAGGAGGACCGCGCCGGTGGCGCCTGCGCCGGCGTATCCGAGCAGGCTGCGCCGCGACATCGGGGGTACGGGGGCATGGGACATGACGGCTCCTTGCATGGGGGTTGAGAGGGATCCGTTACGGCTCAGCGGGCGCGAAGCTCGATGAGCATTGCCTGGGACGGGTTGAGCAGCGGGGCCGCGAGCCCCGCCCGCGTGAGCAGGGCGCCGGGCAGCGTGGTTCCCGCGGCCGACCAGGCCGGCTGGCGGAAGCGGCGGTCCGGGGCGGCGGTCAGGTCGGTCAGGGGTGTCACGTGGTAGGTGGCGTGTTCGTCGAGCCCGGCCAGCCGGAGCCGGGGCGGCGCGACGTACGGGGAGGTGGCGGTGGCGACGCAGGCGAACAGCGCATGACGGCGGTCGGCCGAGACCACGCCGTGGGTCAGGAGTTCGGGCCGGTGGCCCGGGTCGACCCTGACGACCTCCCCGCCGTGCAGCAGCGGCCGCAGCCGCTTGTACGCCTCCGTCCAGCGGCGCAGGTACGCCAGCTCCTCAGGCGTGCAGGTGGTCAGGTCCCACTCCAGCCCCGCGTGGCCGAACAACGCGGTGGCCGCGCGGAAGGGCAGGTCGGCGGCGCGGCCGGTGACGTGGGCGGTCGGCGGCCCGATATGCGAGCCGATCAGCTCCGGCGGCACCAGGACCGACAGCCAGCGCTGGATGTCCTGCCGGTCCAGCGGGTCGTTGGTGTCGGAGGCCCACACCCGGTCGGTACGGGCCAGGATGCCGAGGTCGATGCGCGCGCCGCCGGAGGAGCACGACTCGATCTCCAGCCGTGGATGCCGCTCGCGCAGGCGGTCGAGCAGCCGGTAGAGCGCCAGGGTCTGCGCCCGGACGCCGGGGCCGCCGTCGTGCACGGCCTCCAGCAGGTCACGGTTGTGGTCCCACTTCAGGTAGCCGACGCCGTACTCGCTCACCAGGGCGTCCAGCCGCCCGAGGATGTGCTCGAAGGCGTCGGGGACGGCCAGGTCGAGCACGTGCTGGTGGCGCCACTCGCGCGGGGTGCGGCCCGGCGCGGCCAGCAGCCAGTCGGGGTGGGCGCGGGCCAGGTCGGAGTCGAGGTTGACCATCTCGGGTTCGACCCAGAGCCCGAACTCCATGCCGAGTTCGCGGACGCGGTCGGCCAGCGGGTTGAGCCCCTCGGGCCAGGTGTCCTTCGCGACGTGCCAGTCGCCGAGCCCGGCGGTGTCGTTCCCCCGGCCGTGGAACCAGCCGTCGTCCAGGACGAACCGTTCCACGCCGATCTCGGCGGCGCGTTCCGCCAGGGTGAGGAGGTGGTCGGGCCGCTGGTCGAAGTAGACGGCCTCCCAGGTGTTCAGCACGACCGGACGAGGCGTGCGCGGATGGCCGGGACGGGCGCGCAGCCACCGGTGCAGGCGGTCGCTCACACCGTCGAGGCCGCGGTCGGAGTAGGCGAAGTAGGCCCACGGGGACGCGTACGACTCGCCCGGAGCCAGCCGTACCTCGCCGGGGCCGAGCAGTTCGCCCGCGCCGATGACCGACCAGCCCTCGGGAAGCCGCTCGGCGTGGTGCTGGTGGTTGCCGCTCCAGCCGAGGTGCACCGCCCACACCTCCCCGTGCCGGAAGCCGAAGCCGGGGGTGCCGGCGACCAGCAGGCCGGTGGCGCTGTGCCCAGTGCGTCCCCGGCGCAGCTCCAGGGAGCGGATGCCCTGGTGGAAGGGGGAACGCTGGGGGTGGCGCTCGCGGCCCCAGCGTCCGGTCCAGTCCATCAGCTCGCCCGCGTGGTCGGGCACCGGCAGCACTGACAGCGGCGCGGCCAGGGTCCACGGGGTGCTGCCGAGGTTGGTCAGCGTGTGCCGCAGCCGCACCACCCCTTGGGGCTCCAGGTGCAGCTCGGTCGCGGTGCCGACGCCCGCCTCCGCGTCCTCGGCACGGATGAGCACCCGGCCCTCGGGGGCCTCCGCCTCGACGTCCGTCGTACGCAACCGCAGGTGGGGCGGGCGGCCCTCGCCGTGTCCCGCGACGCCGGGCCGTCCCTGCCAGCCCTCGTGCTCACCGGGCAGCAGCGACAGCACGGGCGGGACCGGCGGGGAGGCGCCGAGCCGGGCGGGGGTCCAGGCGCCGGTCAGCGCGTCGAGCGACACGCCGTCCAGCGGGCCCAGGGCCGGGCCCCAGTGCAGGACACTGGGTAACCCGGGGCCGTCGAGGCTCAGCACGAGCGCCGTGCCGTCGGCGCTCAGGATCAGCGGCTCAGGCATGCGCGCCGCCCTGACCTGCCGGTGGGGCCTGCTCGCCGGAGGGCGGGCGGGCGTCCGCCGGGTCGATGAGGGCGATCCGCCGGCGTACGTCGTCGAAGTGCGCGCGCATCTCGGCCGCCGCCAGCTCCGCGTCACCCTCGCGCAGGGCCCGTACGATCGCCAGGTGGATGGGCGCCAGCCTGCGCTTCCCCGGCGCTTTGAGAGCCTCCCCCAGCCGGGCGAACAGCTCCCAGAACGTCTCTATCACCTGGTCGACCAGCGTGTTGCCGAGCGCCCGGTAAAGCCGCAGGTGGAACTCCTTGTCCACGTCGGAGGTGGGCACCCCGGCCGTCTCCCGCTCCCCCATCACCTTGGCCAGCCGCTCGCATTCGTGCAGCTCGACGCTGGCCGGGAGCTTGGCGACGAACGCCATCAGCCCCACCTCCATGGCCTCGCGCGCCACCAGGATCTCGCCGAAGCGGGCGCCGGTGTCGGCCAGCCCGTACGGCAACTGCTCGATGATGGGACGGAAGGAGAAGGCGGAGACGAACAGCCCGTTGCCATGCCGCGCCTCGATCACCCCGAGCGTCTGCAGGCTCCTGGTGGCCTCCCTCAGCGAGAGCCTGCTGACGCCCAGCTCACTGGCTAGGGCCGCCTCCGGCGGCAGCCGATCGCCCGGACGCAACCTGTGCGTCTGGATGTACTCCTTGAGGCGGGCCTGCGCCTCGCGGTAGATGGGCGACTTGGTCAACTCGCCGTCCCCGTCCGCTCCGCCACGATCGGCCGCAGGTCCTCGGCCAGGCGGTCGATCTGCGCCATCGCGTCGGCGGGCAGCGAGTCCCATGGCGAGCGGCACCGCCCGGTGCGGGGCCCGAACCGGGAGACCAGTTCCTTGACCGTGGCGAGCGAGCCGAGCCGGTCGGCCAGCTCGGCCACGTCCCTGAAGGGACGGTGCAGGTGCGCGGCCTCGTCCAGGCGTCCCTCCGTGGCGGCGGCGAAGACCTGCCGGGCGCGGGGGGCGAGGAAGTTGTACAGGCTGCCGATGACGGACCGCGCGCCCAGCGCCAGCGCCGCGGGGAGCAGCTCGTCCTTGCCCCAGTAGACGCGCACGCCGGGCGCGACCTGCTGGGTCCTGGCGAACTCCAGCAGGTCGCCGTCGGTGAACTTCACGGCCGTCAGCGTCGGGACGTGCTTGACGCCCTCGGCGACCACCGCGGACACCGGCAGGTCCAGGCCCGTCATGCCGGGAATGTGGTAGTAGCAGAGCGGCACGCCGGGCGCCGCCTCCGCGATTGCGGCCAGGTGCGCCACCACCGCCTCCACCTTGGCGGAGGTGCCGTAGTAGGGGGCCACCGCGGCGATCATGTCGGCCCCGAGGCTGGCCGCCTGAGCGGCGAGTTCGCGCGCCTGCCCCAGGGCGGTGTGCCCGACATGCACGCCGAGCCCCAGCCCGGCCGGACGGTGCTCGGCCCACGCCGCGGCCAGCTCCAGCCGCTCAGCGGTGGACAGGGCGGGGAACTCCCCCGTCGTCCCGCCGACGAAGACGCCGTTCACCCCCTCCCCGAGCAGGTGGGCGGCCTGCTCGCCGACGGCCTCCAGGCGAAGCTCGCCTTCGGGGCCGAACGGCGTGTTGACGGCCGCCCAGATCTCGAGGCCGGTGCCTCCGGGAACAACGTGCATCAAGTAACCCTTCTCTCTTGGGAGCTAGCTCTTGCTGGCCCCGGCCGTCAGACCTCCGACGACGAAGCGCTGCAGGAAGAGGAACGCCAGGAAGATCGGCAGAGCGACCACGGCGGAGACCGCCATGACGTCGTTCCAGCGCGTGCCGAACGCGTTGGTCAGCCCCGCGAGGACCACACTGATCGGCTGCATCTCGTCCTTGGTGGCCAGCGCGAGCGCGAAGACGAACTCGCCCCAGGCGCCGAGGAAGCTCACCACGGCGACGGTGACGATGCCCGGCACGGACACCGGCAGCGCGATGCGGACGAACGCCCGCCACTGGTTGCAGCCGTCGACCCGGGCCGCCTCGACGACCTCGCCGGGCACCGCCAGGAAGTACGGCCGCAGCACGGTCACGGCCAGAGGCAGCGCCAGGGAGCAGTTGGCCACGACCAGTCCCGCGTAGGTGTTGACGAGTCCCAGATTACTGAAGATCACGAACATCGGCAGCGCCACGTTGATCGCCGGGATCATCTGGACCACGAGGAACAGCAGGAGGAAGGCGTTGACGAAGCGCAGCCGGAACCGCGCCAGCCCGTACGCCGCGGGAAGGGCCAGCGCGAGCGTCAGCACCGTCGTGGCCGCCCCGACCACGGTGCTGTTGGCCAGGCCGCGCAGCACGGCCGAGTTGTTCAGCACGCTGTCGGCGTACGCGCCGAACGTGACCGGCGAGGGCACCAGGTCGGGCGGGCTGGCGAAGATGTCGCCGGGCAGCTTGAGCGAGGTCGCGACCATCCAGTAGACGGGCACGATGTACAGGGCGGCCAGGAGTATGCCGATCGACGTGCTCAGCCAGGCGCGGAGGGAGGTCACGACAGCTCCTCCTTCCTCAGCGAGCGGAAGTAGAACACGCTCAGCAGCAGCGGGATCAACAGCATGACAGTCGTCTCGGCGGCCCCGGTGCCGAACCTGAAGAACTGGAAAGCCTCCAGGTAGGCGTGGATGGGCAGGATCGTGGTGGCGCCGCCGGGACCACCACGGGTCATCAGGTAGATGGTGTCGAAGGTCTTGAACACGGTCACGAACAGCAGCATCAGCACCGTCATGCTGACCGGCCGCAGCAGCGGCACGGTGATGCGGGTGAAGCGCTGCCAGGTGTTCGCGCCGTCGATGCGGGCGGCCTCGTACAGGCTGTCGGGGATGTTCTGCAGGCCCGCCAGCAGCAGGATCATCGCGAACGGGGCCATGGTCCACGTGGTGGCCAGGACCACCGCGACGAGCGCCGTGGCCGGCTCGACCAGCCAGAACACGTCACGTTCGAGCAGGCCGAGCGCGCCCAGCGCCGTGTTGACCAGGCCGTAGGTGCCGTCGAGCATCCACCGCCAGATGTTGGCGCTGACGACGCTCGGCAGCACCCAGGCCACCAGCAGCACCGAGCGCATCAGGTTGCGGCCGGGGAAGCGGCGGTTCAGGAACACCGCCATCGCCAGGCCGCCGCCGAACGACAGCGCGACGCAGAGCACCGTGTAGATGACCGAGATCGCGAGCGCGCGGCCGAACTCCGGCCGGGCGAACCTGCTCAGGTAGTTGTCGAACCCCACGAAGTCGCCGCCACCGGCGACGATCTCGCGTACGCCCACGTCACGGAAGCTGACCCCGATGTTGTAGACGAGCGGGTACAGCACCGTGACGGTGACGAACACCACCGCGGGCAGCACGAAGAGATACGTCGAGATCGGCACCTGCCGCCGCGGGCGCGGGGTTCCCCCCGCGGCCGCGGCGGAGCGCCTGCCGAGCAGCAGAGCCACTGCCTCTCCTCACCTGGGCCTTCAGCCGGCCAGCGCCTGGTCGATCTTCTGCTGAGCCTGGGTCAGGGCGTCGCCCGCGTTCGCCGAGCCGCTGATCGCGGCCTGCAGCGCGCCCTGGAGGTGGGTGAACACCTCGCTGGCGGAGGCCGCCAGCGGGCCCTCGGGCACCCAGGCCGACTTGAGCTGCTCCTGGAACACGGCGCGCGCCTCGTCCTCGCCGGGGGGCACGTCGCTGCGGGCGGGCAGCTTGTTCCGGTCGGGGAGGTACTCGGCGAGCACCTCCGGACGCTGCATCCACGTCATCAGGTCCCAGGCCGCGTCGGGGTTCTTGCTGCCGGAGGTGATGGTCAGGTTCTCCGCGCCGAGCAGGGTGGGGTTCTGCGTGTCCTTGGGCAGCAGCGCGACCTTCCACTTCAGGTCGGGCTTCTCGGTGCGGAGGGTGCTGACGTACGTGGCCGAGTTGATCATCATGGCGGTCCGCTCGTTGGCGAACTGGTTCTTGACGTCCTCCTCGTTCCAGCCCAGGATCCCCTTGGACATGGCCCCGGAGTCCACCATCTCCTTGAACTGGGTGAGCGCCTTGGTCGCCTGCGGCGTGTTCACCTTGGCGACGTCGCCGCCCGCGGCCAGGATGCGGATGATCAGGCCGGTGGCTCCCTCGTCGCCCTCGATGCCGCTCACCGCGAGGCCCTGGCGTTCGCCGGTGGCCAGCTTCTTCGCGGTGGCCGCCACCTCGTCCCAGGTCTTCGGCGGCTCCACGCCGGCCTTGTCGAGCAGGTCGGTGTTGTAGTAGAGCGCGTACGCGTCGGCGAGGTGCGGCAGGCCGTAGGTCTTGCCGCCGACCTGGGTGGTCTGCCAGCTCGCCGGGAAGAAGCCGTCCTTCTTGCCCCAGGCGGCGACCTTGTCGTCGAGTTCCTGGATGATTCCCGCCTCCACCATCGCCTGGGTGTGGAAGGCGTTGATGAGCGCGATGTCGGGCAGTTCGCCGCCGGCGGCGGACTGCAGCAGCGTGCGGGTGAAGTCGCCGAACGGGATGTGCCGCGGCTGGACGTCGACGCCCGGGTGCTCGCGCTCGTACCGCTCCACGAGTCGCACTAATGCCCCTCCGGTCGCGCTGTCCGGCGGGCCGTAGTAGTGCCACAGGGTCAGCGTCTTCTCGCCACCGCTGTCTCCGGCGGAGTCGGTCCCGCCGCCTCCCCCGCATCCCGTCGCCAGCACACCCGCCATGAGCAGCGCCGCGACGCGGCGAAGCGAAACCCCACCAAGTCTCATGAGGCCCTCCTGTTTCGTGGATCAGCAGGACCGGAACATAGATTAGATATCTGATCTCTGTCAATGAGATGTTTCGCGTTCGTTACGGACCACCCACATCCGACGACAGGGACGGTTAACCGCGAAGACCGAGCCGAGGAGGGCCGCGCAGACCCGTTGGGGCTACGCGGCCGCCCCAGCTAGAAAGGGCTTTCCCAAGACTCGGCGGGTCTCAGTGGCCGACGCTCTGGTAGTGGTCGAGCTGGCTTCGCCAGACCCGGTACGCCAGCGCGACGAGCACCACCCCCAGCAGCGGCGCGGCGAGCGCCCACGGGCTGTCGAGCTTGCCGAGCACGACGCTCGCGGGCACGTACGCCACGAAGGCGACCGGCACCACGAACGTGAGCACCCACTCGACCGCGCCACCGAAGATCTTCATCGGGTACGAGCCGAACTTGCTGAAGACGTCGTCGACGAAGACCCGCAGCGCGAAGGTGTCGATCATGCGCAGCGACAGGGAGCAGAGCGCGAGGAAGAAGGCGGCCTCGATGAGCGCGCCGCCGACGATCGCGATCAGGCAGAACGCGATCAGCCAGGCGCTCCACGGGACCTGCGCGCCCTGACTCGCCACGGCGAGCAGCGTCAGGCCCACGAGCAGGTCGCCGAACTGGGCGATGCCCATCCGGTTGCCCATGAGCTGGACGAGGGGGTTGAGCGGGCGCAGCAGGAACCGGTCGAACTCCCCGCCGATGACCAGCCACTGGATGTCGTTCATGCTCATCAGGGGGATCATGGCCAGGGCGTGGGCGGTCAGGCGCAGGCCGTACAGGAAGGCGATCTCCGCCAGGCCCCAGCCCGCCAGCGACGGGAAGGTGTGCATCACCACCCAGATGAAGGCGAATCCGGTGCCCTGCCAGATCGCCCCGCTGAGGATGCCGATCACGGTGTTCATCCGGTACTGCATGGCGCCGCGGGCGGAGGCGCGCTGGAGCAGCGCGTACAGCCGCAGGGCGCGCAGGATCTCAGCCACCCTGGATCACCACCCTGCGGTGGGCCCGTGACCAGGTCAGCGCGAGCAGGCCCCACAGCCCCGCGACCCAGGCGAGTTCGACCAGAACAGGGCCCGTGACGTCCGGGATGTGACCGACGTAGACCGCCGCGGGCACGTAACCGAGATACTTGAAGGGCAGGGCCTCGGCGAGCGCGCCCAGGAAGCCGGGGAAGAAGGCGAGCGGCACCATCGTCCCGGCGAAGAACTGGCTGACGAGCCGGTAGAGCAGCGAGATCGCGCCGATCTCCATCGTCCAGAAGCCGATCAGGCTGATCAGCAGCGCCAGTTGCACGGCGATCACGTAGCCGAGCACCAGCGTCACCACGTAGCCCAGTCCGTTGACCGGCGTGGTGATCGAGCCGACCAGCAGCACCACCGGGACGACCGGGGCGAGCAGCAGCAGGCCGCCCACGGTGTTCCCGACCTGGAAGGCGGCCATCTGCCTCAGGTAGCCGACCGGCCTGGCCAGGTCGAAGAAGACCATGCCGGTACGGATGCGATGGTGGACGGTCCTGGAGACGAGGGTCTGGGTGGCGAAGCTCTGCAGGTTGGCCAGGGTCAGGTAGGCCAGCAGCGCCTCCAGCGTGAGCCCGGCGGCGGAGGGGCGTGAGCCGTACACCGAGGTCCAGATCATGCGCAGCAGGAACACCTGGGCGATCAGCGTCACGCAGGTCATCACGATGTTGCTGCGGTAGGCCAGGGCGAGGCGGAAACCGATGCGCGTCATCGGGTGTAGATCCCCTTGATCACGCTCTCCAGGTCGGGCTCCTCGACCGACAGGTCGCGGATGGTGTGCTCGGCGGCGATCGAGGCGATCACGCCCGGCAGGTCGTCGTGGATCTCGAAGACGTGGCGGCCCTCGGCGTCCCGCGACACCCCGCGCACCTCCTCCGGCGCGGACTCCAGCAGCACCACCAGCCGCCTGGGCTGGTTCACCAGCGCGCCGATGGCGCCGTCGAAGAGCACCCGGCCGTGGTCGATGAGGATGATCCGCTCGCACAACGCCTCGACGTCGGCCAGGTCGTGCGTGGTGAGGATGACGGTGGTGCGGCCGGTGCGGTTGGTCTCCACGATGAACTCGCGTACGGCCTCCTTGGCCAGCACATCCAGCCCGACGGTGGGCTCGTCGAGGTAGAGGAGCGGTGGGTCGTACAGCATGGCCGCGGCCAGGTCGCCCCGCATCCGCTGGCCCAGGCTGAGCTGGCGGACCGGGGTGTCGAGGAACTCGTCGAGCCCGAGCACGTCGCGCAGCCTCTTCATGGACGCCTCGAAGCGCGGCGCGGGAACGTCGTAGAGCGAGCCCACCAGCCGGAACGACTCGATGAGCGGCAGGTCCCACCACAACTGGCTGCGCTGGCCGAAGACCACGCCGACGTTGCGTGCGTTGGCCGAGCGATCGCGCCACGGCACCAGGCCGCCCACCCGCACGGTGCCGCTCGTGGGGGTGAGGATGCCGGTGAGGATCTTGATGGTGGTGGACTTGCCCGCGCCGTTCGGGCCGAGGTAGCCGATGACCTCACCCTCGTCGATCTCGAAGCTGACGTCGTCGACGGCGGTCTTGTCGTCGTACTGGCGGGTGACCAGTGTGCGTAACGCTCCGAAAGGTCCGGAGAAAGTGCGTGGCCGGCGAAAGACTTTGGTTAACCCCTCGACTTCGATCATGGAAGAATTCTTTCTACGAAACGCGCGTCCTGCAAGTTGTTTTCATTACCGGCGGACTTTCCCAAACTTTCCGGACGGCGATTTCGGCGGACAATCCGGATAAATGACGGCAAGCTTTCCGAGATGTGGTGGAGCCCGAACTCCGTCGCCGCCGCCCGGCCAGAGCGGGCCCCGCACGGTGACGCTCGACACTTAGCCCTTGCGCTAACCATCGCGAGTCCAGTATTACTTAGCCCCATGGCACAGTATTCGGCGCAACTGGACGGCGTGTTCATCGCGCTCGCCGACCCGACCAGGCGGGCCGTCGTGCGGCGCCTCGGCCGCGGGCCGACGAGCGTCGGCGAGCTGGCCCGCGAGTTCCCGATGACCCTCCCCTCGTTCATGAAACACGTGCGGACGCTCGAGTCGAACGGGCTCATCCGCACGGCCAAGTCCGGCCGGGTACGCACGTGCGTGCTCAACCGCGAGCGGCTCGCCCTCGTCGACGACTGGCTCGCCGAGCAGCGCCGGGTCTGGGAAGAGCGCACCGACCGCCTCGAACAGTTCGTCACCGACCCGAAGGAGGACCAGCGGTGAACCCCGACCTCGACCTCAGCCTGGAACGGATCATCCGCGCCTCGCGCGTGACCGTATGGCGCGCCTGGACCGACCCCGCCCGGCTCGAGCGGTGGTGGGTCCCGGCTCCGTCGCGCTGCCTGGTGGACCGGCTGGACCCACGGCCCGGCGGGGCGTTCGTGACGCGGCTGAGTGACGACGGGGTCGAGTTCGTCCCGCACATGGACGCGTGCTTCCTCGCCGTCGACGAGCTGCGGCGCATCGTGTTCACCAACGCGATCGACAGCACCTGGCGGCCCGCGCATCCCGCCCCCGTCGCGATGACCGCCACCATCACGCTGGACGATCACCCCGACGGCACCGACTACCGGATGCTCGTCCGGCACCGCGACCCGGAGTCCCGCGCCCTGCACGACAAGCTCGGCTTCGCCGACGGCTGGGGTACGGTCGCCGCCCAACTGGCCGCCTTCGCCGAGGGCGGGGAGCCACGATGAGGCTCACCCTCACCGAGTTCGTCACGCTCGACGGGGTCAGCCAGGGCCCCGGCTCACCGGACGAGGACACCAGCGACGGCTTCACCCACGGCGGCTGGCTCGTGCCCCACATCGACGGGACGTTCCTCCAGCGCGCCTCCGGCTGGCTCGACCTCGCCGACGGTCTGCTGCTCGGCCGGCGCACCTACGAGGCGTTCGCCCGCGACTGGCCGAAGATCACCGATCCGGCCGACCCGTTCACCGAGCGGATGAACACGCTGCCGAAGTACGTCGTGTCCAGCACCCTCACCGAGGGCGCCTGGCACCCCACGACCGTGCTCAGCGGGAACCCGGTCCTGACGGTCGCCGAACTCAAGGAGCGACCGGGACGGGAGCTCCAGATCCATGGCAGCGCCCGGCTGGGCGACACGCTGCTGGCGGCGGGCCTGGTCGACACGGTCCGGCTCGTGGTCGCGCCCACGGTGCTCAGGACCGGCAGGCGTCTTCTGGGCGGGCCGGGCGCCGCGTCCGGTCTCCGCCTGGTCCGCCACGAGGCGACGCCGAACGGCCTGCTGCTCCTCGAATACGAGACCACGGGCCCGGCGAGCCAAGGCGTGTACGAGGGCGTCACCGCCTTCGCATAGAAGTGCCGGTCCCAGGCCGCGGACGAGCCGCGGCCCAGGACCGCCACGGAGCGGTGCCGCGGGTCTTTGGTCAGCCGCGGGTCTTTGGTCAGAGGATGACGCGGCCGGTCCACGACGCGGCGGCGGCCTTGTAGATCTGCGCCACCCCGCCGTCGAAGTACGGCGAGAAGCTCGTGTCGTAGCGCTGGTCGCCGTCGGTGTCGGCGACGCTGACGGTGATGCCGTTCAGGTAGCCCAGGCCGTCGCTGTAGTGCGAGACCCAGGACGAGCCGAGCGCGCCTTCACCGGTGAACGGGGATTCGACGGTGACGAACTCCTCGGCCTTCAGACTCGGCACCGCCGCGGACGAGGTGCGGCCCCGGGACGATTCGAGGCTCTCCCCCGAGTACGGCCGCTTCCCGTCGGGGTGTGCACCGGCCGGGTAGCCGAAGACGACGACCGGCTCACCCAGCGGCTGGTTCCAGGCCAGGCCCAGCCCGCCGACGCGGTCGCCGAGCCGGCCCGCGTCGGCCAGTCCGCCTTCGGGGGTGGGGACGACGCCGTTGTAGACGTTGACGAACGCGTAGTCGTCGTCGAAGTCCTCGAAGGCGTGGAAGTCGAAGTGCAGGAAAGCCTGCTTGCCGATGAAGAGACCCGGCGGAGACGTGTCGTCGGCGTCGTCGGTGTCGTCCGGGACGAAGACCCACTTGCCGAGCCCGGTGTTCGTCGCGAGGTCGAGAGCGCAGTGCCCGGCGGTGGCGACCAGGTTGCGGTACTGCGACTGCATCGCCGTGCCCGTGCACCACTGCGGCCGGCCGTCGGCGGTGACGAAGTAGACCTTGCCCGCGGTGGTGAGCGGCTTGCCGCCCGAATTGCCCGGAATGGGCACGACGGAGCCCGGCTTGGTGTCGGCCGGAACGCCGGTGCCCGGCAGGATCTCGCCCGTGATCGCGGTCTGGACGTCGTAGGGGGTGGCGTTTCGCAGGTTGGCTCCGCCGTCTCCGAGCCAGAACGCCGCGACCTCCTGAGCGGCGGCCGCCGTGGCCGCCAACGGTTCGACCGCAATGTCGGCGGCCGAGGCAGGCGCGGACCCGAAACCCGAGGTCAGTGCCGCGATGACGAACACCCCTAAAAAGCGCTTCATTTCGCCTTCCCGTGTCTTCTCGGAAATGCGACCAGGTGATCGGCGACGCCGGGAGCGCACGCCGAACACCATGATCACGCTACCCGCGGACCTTATCACATTGCGAACCTGTGTTCGAAGAAGGCCGCGAGGAGCCGGGCGCACTTACCAGGCCGTCACCGGTAGGAGTCGATGAGCCGGGCGAGATGCCTGCCGGCGATCAGCAGCGGGGCCTCGCTCTGGGACACCTGCGCCGACAGCTCCGCGCCCTCCAGCAGGTTGATCACGCTGTGCGCGAGGTCGTGGGCCACGTCGGGGGCGAAGCCGGAGCGCGTGAGCTTGTCGCGGACCAGCGTGCGCCAGTTCTCGTAGGCCGCCTCCGCGGCCTGCTGGATCTCGGGCTCACGGCCCGCGCTCTCCAGCGCCGTGGTGGTGACGGGGCAGCCGTCCAGCCAGCCGGACTCGCGCAGCCCGGTCGCCAGGTCGCGGGTGCAGGCGAGCATCGCCTCGGCCGGGTCGTCCTCCCGGTCGAACACCGTACGCAGGGAGTCGGCGAACTCCCTGTCGCCGTGGCGGACCGCCTCGATCGCCAGTTCCCGCTTGCCGCCGGGGAAGAAGTGGTAGACCGAGCCCAGCGTGGCCCGGGCCTCCAGGGAGATCTGCTTGAGGCCGGTCGCCTCGTAGCCCTGCCGCTGCATCAGGCGTGAGGTCGTCCGGACGATCCGCTCCCGGGTGCCGGTCTCGTGCTGGGTTCGCATGGCCTCATCGTACTAGGTAGAGCGTTCGTTCTAGTGGTGTGCTAGCGTGGCTCCTAGATAGAGCGTTCGTTCTAGTGATGAGGAGAGCGAGAATGCAGTCCGTGACAGTGATCGGGTTGGGCCCCATGGGGCAGGCCATGGTCGGCGCCTATCTCGACGCCGGCTACCAGGTCACCGTGTGGAACCGCACCCCTGCCAGGGCGGACGAGCTGGTGGCCCGGGGTGCGAAGAGGGCGGAGTCGGTCGAGGAGGCGCTCACCGCCAACGAACTGGTGGTGCTGAGCCTGACCGACTACGACGCGATGGACGCCATCTTGGCGCAGGCCCCACCGGCCGCCCTGAAGGGACGTACGCTGGCCAACCTCACCTCCGACAACCCCGACAGGGCCCGCCGGGCGGCGGCGTGGCTGGCCGAGCACGGAGCCGTGCAGGTCACCGGCGGTGTGCTCGTGCCGCCACCGGGCATCGGCAAGCCGGGCTCCATGACCTACTACAGCGGGCCCGAGGACGCGGTCGAGGCGCACCGGCCCGCCCTCGAGGTGCTGACCGGGATCGAGTATCTCGGCGAGGACCACGGGCTGGCGGCGCTGTACTACCAGATCGGCATCGACATGTTCTGGACCGCGCTGACCGGCTACCTGCACGGTCAGGCGGTGGCGGAGGCCAACGGCATCTCGGCCCAGGACTTCCTGCCGCACGCGGTGCGGACCCTCGAACTGCAGTACTTCCTGGAGTTCTACGCGCCCCGCATCACCGCGGGCAACCACGAGGGAGACGTCGACCGCGTCAGCATGGGCGTGGCGAGCCTGGAGCACGTGCTGCACACCACCCGGGCGGCCGGGGTGGACGACTCGCTCCCGTCCGCCGTCCTGGAGATCTTCCGCCGGGGGGCCACCGGCGGCCACTCCCAGGACAGCCTCACGAGCTTGATCGGCGTGCTGAAGAACCGCTGAGGAGCCGCCGGGGCGACGTGGGCAAGGGGCGGCGTCCTTCGCGGAGATCGTGGCCCGGGAGCAGGAGGACCGGCCGGGGAATGTGACGTCCCGGCCGGTCCCCTGCCCGGCGACCGCGCGGCCCGGTGGCGACTACGAGGTCCGCAGGTCGAACGAGGCCGTGGCCCTGACCGAGGACGAGTTGTGCGCGCACGCCGACACCACCACGACGTCCGGCGGCACCGTGACGGCCTGGTCGAAGGCCGTACCGGTCACGTCGAGAATCGTGTGGTGCTGGTCGTTCCCGTCGACCCCGGTGATCAGGAACTGGACCGGCACGTCGGAGTTCGCCACGAACCGCACGGCGCCCGAGACGAGCCCGCCGCAGAAGCTTCCACCGCTCACATGCGGCGTGAGCACCGCCGTGAGCGGCGCGGCCCCGACCTGGCCCGCCGGATCCTTCGTCTGCATGTTGAACGAGACGACCATCCTGAACTGGTCGGTACGCGGATTCGTCACGCACATCCGGTAGAAGTGGAAACCGGGGGTCGGGTGCGTGATGGTCGGATGGTTGGGGATCTCGGCCGTGACCCGCCGGAAGATCTCCGTTTCCGGCCCGCCGGCGGTGGCGGCGGCCCGCACCGTCCACACCGCGGGCCCGTTGTTGTTGGTCGCGTGAATGACCACTCCGGTGCCCGATCCCGTCTGACCCGTGCAGACGGTGCTGCCCGGGGCGATCCAGCCCGCTTCGGCCTGCGCCGGCCCGGCCGTCAGCGCCGCGCCGAAGAGCCCGGCCACCAGGGCCAGGACGAGAACCGTGCCACGTCTTCTCAGACTTCTCACCTGCTGCTCCTCCGTCCATTCGAGAGGGTCCGGCTACAGCGTGATGGGCGGGACGGAGACCCGATAGATGAATGCCGCTCATCCAATTGATCGGCACCGGGACCAGGACTGTTCACGTGCGGGAGCGGGCATTGACGTAGCGTTCGCGGGAAGCACTTTCCCGGCACGGAAAGTACATGAGAAGGCCCTCACGTCGATCTCACGTTGACCTCACCGCCGGTCGAAATCCTGCCTTTAACGCAGAAAGCGACACCGACGGAGGATACGAGATGCGCAAGATCGGATTGGCTCTGGCCGGGACCGTCCTCGGGGTCGGCATGGGGGCAGCGATGCTCGCCACCCCGGCCCTCGCCGAGGAACGCACCTGTAACGGCGCCATCGGCGCGGTGACCCTGGACAACGTACGCGTGCCGCAGGGCGGGAAGTGCACGCTCAACGGCACGCGGGTCAAGGGCACCGTGAAGGTCGAGCGAAACGCGACCCTGCTCGCCCGCGGCGTGCGCGTGGTCGGCAATGTCCAGGCGGAGGGAGCGAGCAGCGTGTCCGTCGTCGCCTCCTCGGTGATCGGCGGCAGCGTCCAGGTGAAGCAGGGCGGTGCGGCCACGGTCGAGTCGTCGCACATCAAGGCCGACATCCAGTACGACGCCAACGGCCGGCACCTGAAGGCCAACGACAACCGGGTCGGCGGCAGCATCCAGGTGGTCGGCAACCGCAACGGCGCGGAGATCCGGCGCAACCGGGTCGACGGCAACCTCCAGTGCAAGGAAAACCGCCCGGCGCCCACCGGCAGCGCCAACGTCGTCGACGGCAACAAGGAAGACCAGTGCCGAGGCTTCTAGCCACCACCTGACCGGCCTGGGACCTCGGTGGGGCCCCGTAGGTTCACACGGGGTCAACGCGGTGTTTGTTGCCGCCCCTGCGGATGCCTGCTTACGGTGCACGCGACATGAAGATCGCGATGCGGGGTGTCGTGGCGAGGCTCCGGCTGCTGGTGTCCGCAGTGTCCGTGTGCACGCTGTCCATGGTGGCCACGGCCGCGTTGCCGGTGTCCGTGACCGGCGCGACGCAGGAGCCGACGCAGGAGCCGACGCAGGGGCCGGGGCCGACGCAGGGGCCGGGGTCCGTGGCTTCGGGGCGTGGCGACGGGCCGGGGCCGACGTTTCTCACCCGCTTCGTGGCGCGGGATCCGGGCGTGCCGGTCGCGGTGGCCGGGACGGTGGTGCTGCGGGCCGACGAATGCGCCTCGCGGCTGGTGGTCGCGAAGGAGGGGGCGGGCACCGTCCGCGAGGTCGTACCGCCCGAGCTGGCGTGCGACGAAGGGTACATGCGCTACGAACTCGACACGGCGGCGCTCGAAGCGAACGCCCCGCACACCGCGGAGATCCACGACGCCACGGGCGAGGTGACGGACCGAATCGCCTTCACCCCGGTGGCCCGCGTGCGCGGCGTCGTTCCCGCGCTGCCGAAAGGCGTCTACGTCACCAACGGCTGGGCCGACGCCCCGGTCGCGGCGGGCCTGCGGTACATCGAGGAGGTCAGGGGCGCGGTGCCGGTCTGGGTGAAGGGCATCGCGGTGATCGTGGCCTGGCGCACCCTGCAGCCCGACCCGTCACTGCCGCTCGACACCGCGCGCATCGACGAGGCCCTCGACTACGCCGAGCGGCAGCGTCTCCTGCGCGGCGGGCTGCCGCTGCCGACGGTCTTCATCGTCAAGGCCGGCGACTACGCCACCCCGACCTGGTACTACCAGCGCCTCGGCCGGCCCGCCTACCACTTCCCCGGCGGGGAGGGGGTCGGCACGCTGCCGTGGGACTACGTGATGGGCGACCTGTTCGCGGCCGTGACGTCCCAGATCGCCGCCAGGTACGACGGCCGGGCGGAGCACCCCGACTTCGCCGGCGTCTACATCTCGGGAGCGGGCACCCCGCACTACCCCGAGATGTGGAGCAGCAGGCCCACCAGGTGCGGCGGGTGGAACGAGGACGTCGGCGTACTCGGCCGGATCGACTACGCCGACTTCACCTGGGACCCGCCCGGCTGCCCCGTGGAGCCCGCCCTCCCCGACCCGCTCAAACAGGCCGAGGCGTACGTCTCGACCACCCGGCTCATGGCTTCGCAGTTCACCAGCACCACGCTGGTCGCCATGCTCGACGTCACCCCGCCCGCCGAAGGCAGGGACCGCACGACAATCGCCATGGAACGCATCCTCGACCAGGGATTCGGCACCGTCTTCGGCGACGCCGCCGACCGCTACACGGTCGGTGTGACGAACCCCGGCCGGCACACCTTCGACCCGAACAACCACAACTTCCGCGAGAAGGACTGGCACAAGTACCGCGTCCTCGCCGCGTACGCCGAGCGGCACCCGGTCTTCCGCCTGATGGAGCTGGGCCCGACCCAGTTCGGCCCGCCGCCCGTCGAGGGCAGCGGCACGCCGGGCTGGTACCTCCCGACCGCCGACCCCGCCGCCGACCGCTACGCGATGCGGGAGGTGGTCCGCTACTGCGCCGGTCCGGCGGAGGACGACCCCAACCGCTACGAGCGCTACGTCGACGCCGACGCGGACGGTGTCGACGACTTCGACGTGGCGTGCGACGGAATGATCATCCATCGCACGAATCTCGACGCCGCCTACCGGGTCCACCAGTGGGTGTTCGACCGCTGCACGGTCTGGCAGGCCGCCTGGGACGTCTGGACCGACTCCACACCACCCGTGCCGACCACCGGCGACTACTGCGAGGAGCCCGCACCCGCCCGTCCCCCGGCCCGCTGACCTCCGCCCCGCCTCCGGACGTCCGCCTCCGGACGTCCGCCTCAAGACGGGCGGCGCAGGACGACGTAGCCGTTCTGGTCGAAGATCACCTGGTAGCCGGCGCGTTTCAGCTCCTCGACCCGTTCCCGCTGGCGTTCCACCGAGGGCCAGGGGAAGGCGAGCCGCCCGGTGTCCGCCACCACCCAGGGCGCGTTCCGCTTCCCGTCCTCCCACAGCAGCACCGTGGTCCGGGACGAGAGGTGGGGGCCGAGGCCATTGGCGGCCTCGACGGTGACGCCGTCCGGCACGCGTGCGACGGCCTGCGCGGCGGCGACGGCATCCGGCCCGGCACGGTAGAAGCCGGGTCTGGCCAACTGCCCCATGGGGTGCTGCGGGGCGAGCGTGAGCGCGACGGCGCAGACGCAGGCGGCCCAGGTCAGGCCGATCCCCGGCCGGCCGAACCGGCGCGCGAGCCGGGCCGCGCCGTCCACCCCCGCGCAGAGCACGATGGCGACGGTGAAGGCGTCGTAGTGGTAGTTCGTCCCCCACCAGTTCGCGTTGTCGGAGAGCATGCGTTCGAGCAGGTGCGGCAGCGCCACCAGGAGGAGCGGGGAGCAGAGGCAGGCGAACAGCGCCGTCCAGAGGACGAGCAGGAGGGTGTCGGCCTTGACCGCGGGGGTGACCAGGTACTGCAGGGTGTCCAGCGGGCTCCCGGCCATCGCCGCCAGCGCTCCTGGAACGTCCCTGCCGAAGTGGTCATAGGCCCAGTACGTCTCGGGATCGCCGCCCACGGCCGGGATCAGCACCGCGCGCACCAGGAGCACCCAGCCGAGGCCGGCCGCGAAGTAGGCGGCGCCGCGCGAACGGTCCCCCCGTAAGGCGGCGAAGACGCCGAAGGCCGCGACCGTGAGCCCCATGTCCTCCTTGACCAGCAGCAGGGCCCCGGCGGCGAGGGCGGCCGTGGCGTGCCGGCCCGCGTCGTACCGTTCGATCAGGAGCGCCGTCAGCAGGGGGACGAGGGCCACCTCGTGGAAGTCGAAGTTCAGGGCTTGGGCGACCGGCCAGGACAGCGCGTACGCGGCGGCCGTGAGGTACGCGGGCAGGACGCCGAGCCTGCGCCGGGCGAAGAGCCAGATCGGCACGGCGGCCCCGGCCAGCAGCGCCGCCTGGGCGACGAGCAGCGTCTCCGGCCCGTCGTGGATCCAGTAGAGCGGCGCGAGCAGGGCGAGGATCGGGGAGAAGTGGTCACCGAGCTGGTTCCAGTCCGCGGCCCGGCCGATGCTGACGCCCTTGAGCGCGCTCGTCGGCGCCTGGAAGCGGGCGTAGCCGCGCACCGCCTGGTCGAAGATCGTCAGGTCGACGCTGGTCGTCTGGAACAGGCGGTGCTTGGTCAGGCTGAGCAGCGCGTACGCGCCGAAGGACAGCGCCACGAGCGCACCGAGAGCCATCGCCTGCCTGGCGCGACCGGCGGTCGCCGGATCCGCAGGAGAGCCGATGGCCCGCGCGAGTGCCGCCACCCGGCTCCCGATCATGGGTGCAACTCTAGGCAGGCGATGCTGGATGCCGGGGGAACACGGCGTGAAGCTTGCGGGCACGCGCTGGCGGAACCTGGTGGGACCAGGTGTTCCCGGGCCGTACAGGGCGTGGTCATCCTGGGCCGCTAGGCTCCGCCCGTGATCACCTCGCAGCGCCTGTCTGCCAGGACAGCCCTGACGATCACGTACCTCTGGCTGGCGAGCAGGGTGCTCCTGCTGCTCATGGTCCTGGACGTCGTGACGCTCTTCGAGAGCGTGAACGTGGATGTCGCCGGCGTCTACCGGAACTGGCACGACGTCATGCGCACCACGGGCTCCTTACCCGTGGGCGACCCGACGTGGCAGTACCCGCCGGGCGCCGCGCTGCTCATGGTGGCTCCCGGGGTGCTGCCGTTCGGCTATCTCAGCGGCTTCATGGCCATCCTGGTGGCCTGCGACGCGCTCGTCACGGTCACGCTCGCCCACCAGCCCAGGCAGCACGGGCTGTGGGTGTGGCTGGCCGGGGTGCCGCTGCTGGGTCCCGTCGTCTACGCCAGGTACGACCTCGCGGTCGCCGCCCTGGCCGTGCTGGGCCTGCTGCGGCTGCGCGGCTCACCCGTGGGCGGAGGGCTGCTGCTCGGTGTCGCCACCGGGCTGAAGCTCTGGCCCGCGCTGGCCCTGGTCGGCGTGCCGAGCGGCGGACCGAGGGGCGGACCGGCGCGGCGCGTGGTGCTGGGGGCGGCGGCGGGGGCGTCGGTGACGACGCTGGTGGTGCTGGTCTTCCTCGGGCAGGGCGCGGACTTCCTCACGGCGCAGCGGGACCGCGGCGTCGAGGTGGAGTCGGTGTGGGCGCTGGGCTTCCACCTCGCCCGCTGGGCGGGCTGGCCGGGCGAGGTCAGCTCCAGCTACGGCTCCATGGAGATGATCGGGCCGTGGACCAGGGAGGTCGGCCAGTGGTCGCTGGTCGCGACGGCCCTGTGCCTGCTGTGGCTGCTGTACTGGCGGCGCCGGGTCAGGAGCTGGACCGACGCCACGGCCTATGACGCGGCGCTGGCCGCCGTGCTGCTGTTCGTCGTCACCAGCAGGGTGATCAGCCCGCAGTACCTGGTGTGGCTGGTCGGGCTGGCGGCCGTGTGCGCCACGGCCCGCGACTCCTCCCAGCGTCCCGTGGTGTCCCTCGTGCTGGCCGCGACCGCGGTGACGATGGTGGAGTTCCCGACGCTGTTCGTGGCGGTCCAGGAGAGCACCCCCCTGGGCGTGGGGGTGCTCCTCCTGCGCAACGGGCTGCTGGTGGCCGCGGCCGTGCTGTCCTGCGTACGGCTGTGGCGCGGCACTACCGGGGAGCCCATCCCCGCGGACTGACGGCCAGGCCGAGCAGGCGGGCGGCGGTGTCCCAGCGGACGAGCTTGAGCCCGGCCCCAGCGGGCTCCGGCGTGTCGGCGGAGTCCTGGACGACCAGGACGCCCTTGGGGAAGTGCCGCCCGGCGGGCACGTTGAGCACGTCCAGGCCGAGCGTGCCCTGCACGGGGTCGATGTGCGGCGCCGCGCCCACCCTGAACTGCCCCAGGTACGGGGCCCCGCCTCCCGAGCCGTAGACCGCGACGCGGCTGTTGTCCCTGCTGGAGGCCAGCAGGTAGCCACCGCTCGCTACGCCCTGGTAGAACGCGAGCCCGCCGAGCCCGACGAGGCGGTCGCCGCCTTCGCCCGGGTCGGTTCCCGGCACGCATCGCCCGGACGCCTCGTCGCGGGACGTGTCGGCGCCGAATCCGCTGACGACGTCCACGAGGTGCGGCTGGTCACCGAGGTCGGCCCGCAGGCGCAGGATCCCCACGCCTTGCTGGGCGACGTACAGGGTGCGGGACCTGCGGTCCACGGTCAGGCCCGCGACCGTGGGGGCCTCGCACGGCGACCAGGCGGCGCCGCTGCTCAGCGTGAACCAGGTGGGCAGGTCGACGGTCCTGATCACCTGGTAGCCGACCTTGCGTCCCGGCTTGGCGAGGAGCCGGACGAGGGCCAGCGTGCCCGTGCCCGCGCGACTCACGACGGCGTGGACCCTGCCGCCGTCGCGCCAGGTGACGAGGTGCTCCGGCGCTCCCCCATCGGGGAAGACGGCGGGCGCGCCCTTGGCGGTGACGTCCTCGACCAGCGGTCTGCCCCAGTCCGCGGCGACCGGGCGGAAGGCGAAGGACCTGAGCCCGCCGGAGGCGGAGTCGGCCGCCACCGCGAGGTCGTTGGACCACTTGGCGTCGAACCTGAACCGGTAGGCGACGTCCACCCCGGCCAGGCTCACCCCGTTGCCGGACAGCCGCTGCTTCGCCGTGCCGGTCAGGTTGTGCACGTGCAGGCCGCCCGCGCCCGCCGCGCTCACCACGACGCTCTTGGCGGGATCGCGCGGGTGCACCCAGATCGCCGGGTCGACCACCTGGCCGGCCGGCTTGGAGATCTCCCTGAGCGGCTTGGCGGACGGCACGAACGGCGTCGCCGACGGCGTCGGGGACGGCTCGGCCTCCGGCGTGACCTGGACCTCTCCGGGCGCCTCGGCCCCGGGTGCCTCGGCGGGCGGCACCGTCTCGCCCTCGACCGGCGGGTCCGCCTGCCCGTCCTCGATCGGTTCGACCTGCCCCTCCTCGGGCGTCTCGATCTGGTCGGCGCTCACGACGCCGGACGGCTCCTGCGCCGGATCGGCCACGAGCCGGATGTCCGTGGCCCCGCCGACGGACACGCCGACGGGCACCGCCACGACGCACACCGCGACGCCCAGCGCGAGCGACACCCTCAGGGCAGACAATTGGCGAACCCCATTCCGTTCATGGCGTGACCGGCCGGCCACGCCCCCATGCCTCGGCCACGCCGGCCGGGTCGGTGAAGGTCGCGCCCCGGACCAGGTCCAGCGCGCCCAGGAAGTCGTTCAGGCAGTACGACTCCGCGTTGTTGGTCCAGTGCGCGCGCCAGTCGCCGCTCGTGCAGTCCCACTGACCTGCGCCGTCCGCGTCGACGCGCCGGCCGCGCAGGAGCCGGTAGCCCTGCAGCGCGCGCCACTGGTCCGCCCCGCCCGACAGGAACGCCGCCAGCGCCTCGGGCGACTGGTAGGGCGGGAAGTTGTTGACGTTGTCGGGATGGCTGCGCGCCTTGGGGTCGGACACCCAGGACGCGCAGGTGAGCGCCGGGTCGTTGCACCGGCCGCCGTTGAAGCTCCACGTCTTCTGGAAATGCGGCCAGGCCGTCCCCGGCCGGGTGTTGACGCCGTCGCCGTACGTGCGGCCGTAGGCGAAGCAGCGGGCGACCACGTCCCGCTGGGCGGCCAGGTCGTATCGGTTGTTCGGGTAGGCGAACAGCCCCCAGGCCCGCAGGTGGCCGTGCGCCTCCAGGTCCGGGATCGTGCCGCACGACTCCGAGCGCTGCGCGTCCTGCGTGAGCCCGGCGAAGTCGGCGGGGTACGTCCTGCTGTGGCTGATCGCCTGCCAGCCGTACCGGTCGCGCAGGTCGGCGAGGTCCTCCCAGGTCGAGTAGTCGGCGAAGCCCTTGGTGCAGTAGCGGCCCCCGGTCCGCGTACGGTCGACGACGACCGTCGGGACGGCCCGGATCCCGCGCTGCCCGAGCAGGGAGGCCACCTCCCCCAGCGGGACCGAGCCGCGCAGCGGCGCGCACCACGGGTCGACCGCCTGCCACTGCGCCCGCCCGAACATCAGCGTCGCCAGGCGCTGCGCCCCCTGCTGGTAGCGGAAGCGCAGGTGCGGCAGGCTCCCGCCGGCCTCGGCCCGGTTGCCGGCCGCGTCGAACGCCTCGACGTGCACGAGGTACTGGCCGCTCGGCGGCTGCGGCAGCACGTACGACCACGCCGCGTGCCGCGTGCCCAGCCCGGTGATCTGGGGGGTGAGCCGGGGAGCGGCGCCCCACCCGCCTTGCTGCTGCCACCACCTGCCGGTGGCGGTGTCCATGACGCCCACGTAGATCGCGGTCACGGCGGCGTCGTCCGTCGCGGTGCCTGCGAGGCGTACCGGACCGGCGGTCAGCACGTCGCCATCACGCGGGGACGTGATCTCGGCGGCCGGGCGCACGGTGTCGGCGCCGCCGCCCGCCGCGCTGAACGGCGCCCACGACGGGCTGAGGTCCGGCTGGTCCGCCGCGTCCACGGCGGTGACCTGCAGGCCGAAGTCCCCGGCGCGCGGCGGCGTCCACGAGTACGACCAGCCGGTCACGGTGAAGGCGGGCGCCCCGTCGCGTACCGACCAGGTCTCGTCGCCGGGCGGGCCCGTCAGGGTGGCGGCGTGCCGCTGGTAGGCGCCCCAGGTGCCGTCGGCCCGCCACCACTGTTTGCTGACGCGGTCCTGGACGGCGACGTACACGGCGGCCACGCCCAGCGCGTCGCTCGCCCGTCCCCGCCACTCGGCGGGCCGGCCGACCGGCACGGCGCCGGCCTGGACGGGGTCCACGACCGCGTCGGGTGCCGCGGCGTCGACGGTGAACGCGGTGAACGGCCACTCGGCGGCGGGCGCGGTGCCGCCGTCCGCGGAGGTCGTGCGTACCTGGGTGGCGAACTCGCCCGCCTGCGTCGGCGTCCAGGCGAGGCTCCACTCCGTCAGCGGCCCTCCCGGCGTGGCCAGCCGGGTCCGGTGCCACTGGTGCGCGCCCCACGTGCCGTCGGCCCGCCACCACTGGCCCGTCACCCGGTTCTTGATCGCGAGGTCCACCGCGGCCACGCCCGCCCCCGCTCTGGCCAGGCCGCGCGCGGTGGTGGCCGCGCGTACCGGCAGCGGTTCCCGCGCGGCGGGGGCGGCGGTCGCGGCGCCGGTGCCCGACGCCGGGAGGGCGACGACGGTGAACGGGGCCCAGGGCAGGGTGGCATCCGGCACCCCGGCCGCGTCGTAGGCCGTGACCTGCACGCCGTACTCGCCGGGCACCGCCTGCGACCAGGTGTGGGACCACGCCGTGCCGTCGAGGCTCGCCGGGAAGGCGTGGTAGTCACCGAAGGAGCCGTCGGGCCGCAGCCACAGGCGGCTGGCCCGGTCCTGGACGGCGACGCGCACCCGCGTGGCCCCGCTCGCGGCGCCCCGCAGGAGCAGGGGACCGGCGGGGTGGAGGCTGTCCACGGCGGGCACGGCGATCGAGGCGTCGGCGGCGCCCGCGGACACGGAGGGGCCCGCGGACAGGGAGGCGCCCGCGGCCACCGGGGCCGGGATCACCAGACCGGTGACCGCGAGCATGAGGGCGATCAGGAAGCGGCGCAGCGCCACGTGCGTCTCCTAGGAACGGTTTCTCCGGCGTACGAGCCGGAGCACGGGCGGCGGGAGGAAGACGCCGACGATGATCACCAGGGCGACGACGTAGAGCGTCCACGGGGTCGCCGCGGACTTGGCGGTGTTGTCCACGCTCCTGGCGGAGTCCGCGGCCAGGCGGGGATCGATCAGGTTGTTGGCGGTCGCACTCGCCGACTGCCCGGGGGTCTGCTGCTGTTGCCGCAGGGCGAGGGTGGGGTCGCCGCCGGTGGTCGTCGTCTGCGGGCCGCCGCCGGCCGTGGGCGAGGTGCTGTTGCCGCCCGTCGGGTCGGCGCCGCCCGTGGGGCCCCCGTCCTGGCCCGGGGTGTTGCCGGTGTTGCCCGGGGTGTTCTTCTTGGGGCCGTCGGTGGGCTGGCCGGTGTTGCCGCCCGGGTTGTTCTGACCGTTGTTGTCCTGGTTCGGATTCTGGGTCTGGTTGTTGTTGCCGTTCGGATCCTGGTTGTTGCCGCCGTTGTTGGGGTCCTGGGGGTTGTTGCCGTTCGGGTCCTGGTTGTTGTTGCCGTTCTGGTCGCCGTCCCCGGTGCCCGGGTCGTCGTTGCCGCCGACTCCGCCGCCGCCGTCGACGCCGCCGCCGTCCTGGCCGGTCTCGCCCGCCTTCCCGCACGTGGTGCCGTCGGGGAGGGTCAGGCCCTCGTAGAACTTGCCCCACTTGTCGGGGTCGGTGGGGATCTCCGGGTGTCCCGGCACGTCCACCAGCGCGTCGAACCCCTGCTTGATGAGGTTGCTCGGCAGCGGCGAGTATCCGAGGTCGGCCGCGAGCTTCTGGCCGTCGGTGATCGAGTAGAGCACGAACTTGGCCATCGTCTCGCCCTTGGCCGGGTCGGAGCCGCCCGCGGGCACGATCACGTAGTTGTAGCTGGAGATCGGGTACGCGCTCGGGTGGTCGTGGTCGTAGACCTTCGTGAGGTTGTAGGTGCCGTCGGAGTTGCGTTCGGCGTTGGTCAGCGCGATGGCCTGGTTGCACGCGGTGGGCAGCACGTAGTTGCCCGCCTTGTTCTTGATCCGGGCCACGGGGAGGTTGCGCTGCAGCGCGTACGCGTACTCGGCGTAGCCGATCGTGCCGTCCTTCGAGGCCACGAAGTCCGCGAGCCCGGCCGAGTCGGCGCGCAGCTCGCCGCCCCGCTCCGACGGCCAGTCGCTGGTGGGCAGGCAGGGCTCGCCCCCGTAGCAGTTCTGGCCGGTGTTGGAGAGGTACTCGTGCCAGAGCTGGGGCGCCATCGTCCTGAGGTAGCCGGTGAAGACCGCCGTGGTGCCCGAGCCGCCCTTGCGGGCGACCACGCTGACCCGCGTGTTCGGCAGGCGGAACTCCAGATGGGGGTTCTCTGCCTTGATCATGGGGTCGTCCCAGAACAGGTTGCCGTTCGACTTCCAGTACTGGTGGTAGATCTTCATGATCAGCTCACCGGTGAGCTGCAGGTCCTCGATGCGCCGACCGGCGTTGTCCTTCAGGTTGTAGAGCATGGCCGTGCCACCGGCCACCAGCGGCATGTACGTGAACGGGAACGAGGGCGTCGGCTCGTTGGCGAGGTTGTCGGGGAACCGGTAGGAGACGTCGCTGGAGGCGAAGTCGACCAGCTTCTGCTCGAACTGGTTGCGGCCCGAGGTGGACCCGTTGGCGTTGAAGTTGACCGCGAGCCCCAGCTTGGCGCCGGCGTCGACCCGCCATTGGTCGATCGCCGGGGCCGCGAAGGTCGATCCCGACCCGTTGACCGCGGGCCCGGCGAGGGCGGCGCGCACCCGTGCGGCGGCGCTCGGCGCAGGGGCCGCGGTGCAGAGCAGCGCCAGGCAGGTGGCGAGGGTGATCCGTAACAGGCGTCCGACGGACATGATGCTCCTCGGGTCTAGCCGAACCGGCCGTTGACGTAGTCGGCGGTACGCGGGTCCTCGGGCTCGTGGAAGACCTGCTCGGTGGGCCCCTGCTCGACGACCCGGCCCGGGGCGTTCTCCTCGGCGAGGAAGAAGGCGCAGCGCTGGGAGACGCGCTGCGCCTGCTGCATGTTGTGCGTGACGATGATGATCGTCACCTGTTCCTTCAGCTCGTGGATGGTCTCCTCGACGCGCCTGGTCGAGGTCGGGTCGAGGGCCGAGCAGGGCTCGTCCATCAGCAGCACGTCCGGGCGGACCGCCAGCGACCTGGCGATGCACAACCGCTGCTGCTGGCCGCCGGACAGGCCGCCCGCGGGCGCGGCGAGCCGGTTGCGCACCTCGTCCCAGAGGCTCGCCCGGCGCAGGCACTCCTCGATGAGCGTCTCCTTGTCGGCGGACCTGAGGCCGTTGAGCTTCAGCCCGGCCGTCACGTTGTCGGCGATGCTCATCGCGGGGAACGGGTTGGGCTTCTGGAAGACCATGCCGATGCGGCGGCGTACCTCGGTGAGGCGCAGCTCGGTGCCGTAGATGTCCTCGCCGTCCAGCAGCACGGAACCGGCCAGCGTCGCGGCCGGCACCAGCTCGTGCATGCGGTTGAGGATGCGCAGGAACGTCGACTTGCCGCAGCCGGACGGCCCGATGAGCGCCGTGACCTCGCCGGCCCGCATGACGATGTCCACCTTCTCCAGCACCTTGCGCTGCCCGAACCAGGCGCTCACCCCGATCGCGTCCAGCGTGCCGCCGGCCGGTCCCGGCTGCTCGGCAGCCTCCATCACCTGGGTGTCGGCGGTCATCGCCGTCCTCGCTTTCTCGTACGCGGCCCGCCGGAGCCCATCCTGGCGAGCAGGAAGAGCAGGAGCACCAGCACCAGCAGGACCAGGGATCCCGCCCAGGCGCGGTCGACCGAGGTGTCCTGCGGGGCGCGGATCTGGTGGTAGATGAACAGCGGCAGGTCGTCCTGGATGCCGCCGAACGGGTTGGGGTTGAGGATCGCGGTGCCGACCGTGGTCAGCATCATGGGCGCGGTCTCGCCGATGATGCGGGCCGTGCCCAGCACCACGGCGGTGATCAGCCCGGCTCTGGCCGTGGGCAGCACGACCATGCCGACGGCCCGCCACTCGGGCCCGCCGAGCGCCAGTGCCGCCTCCCTCAGGCTGCCCGGCACGATCCGCAGCACCTGTTCCGCCGAGATCGTCACGGTGGGCAGCATGAGGATGGCCAGCGCCAGGCTGCCGGCGAAGCCGGAGAAGCCCCAGCGGAGCTGGACGATCAGCAGGGCGTAGACGAACAGGCCGGCGACCACCGAGGGCAGGGCGGTCATGGCCGAGGCGACGAGCCGGGCGGGCGCGGCGATCGGCCCCCTGACCTCGTTGAGGTAGACGGCGGTGAGGATGCCGAGCGGCACCGAGATCAGCGCCGCGATGCCGACCTGTTCGAGCGTGCCGAGGATCGAGTGCAGGCCGCCGCCGTCCGTGGCGGGCTGCAGCGGGCCGGTGAGCTGCATGGTCTCGACGAAGAAGCTCGGGCGCAGGCTCCGCAGCCCGCGGTAGACGACGTACCCGACGACGAGGGCGAACGGGGCGAGCGCCATGAGCGCTCCGGTCGAGATGAGCACCGTCATGATCCGGTCCCTGGCCACCACCCGGCCGCCGGAGTCCCTGGTGACCACCCAGTACGTGCCGAGGAACAACGCGTACCAGCAGACCGCGAAACCGGCGGGCTGCACGGTGAACGGCATCAGCCGGGCGAAGATCAGCCAGGTGAGCACGAACGCGGAGGCCGCCGAGGCGGACAGCTCGATGGTGTCGGACAGCCGCCACGCCCCCGGTCGGCGGCGTGGCGCCGGCGGGCGGGTGCGCTCCTGCGGACCGGCCGGTGCGGTGACGGTCATCGGGCGGCCCGTTCCGCCCGCTGCACCACGCGCGAGGCCAGGAGGTTGATGACGAAGGTGACCAGGAACAGCGTCGCGCCCGCGGCCATCAGCGCGCTGAGGCCCGCGTCGCGCGACTCCTTGAAGTAGATCGCGATGCCGCTGGCGATGGTGACGCCGCCGTTCTCGAAGATGCGCGGCTTGATCTCGAAGGCGAAGCTGAAGATCAGCGTGGCCGCCATCGTCTCGCCCAGCGCCCTGCCCAGCCCCAGCATCGAGGCGCCGACGATGCCGGTGCGGCCGAACGGCAGGATCACCGTGCGCACCATGCCCCAGCGGGTCGCCCCGAGCGCCAGCGCGCCCTCGCACTCGTGGCGGGGCGCCTGGTCGAGCACCGCCCGGACGATCGAGGTGGTGATCGGGATCGCCATCAGCGAGATGACCAGGCCGACGTTGAAGTACGACGAGCCGACCTCGCGGGCCTCGAACACGAAGAACACCCCGCCCAGGTGGTCGACGGCCCACTGTTCGATCGGGTCGAGGAACGGGATGAGCACGTGCAGGCCCCATCCGGCGAAGATGATGCTCGGGATCGCGGCCATCACCTCGATGGACGTGGTCAGCCCCGCCCTGGTGGCGCGCGGGGCGTACTCGTTGATGAAGACGGCCGTGGCGATCGAGATCGGCACGGTGAAGGCCATCGCGATCAGCGCGGTGACGAAGGTCCCGTACATCATCGCGGCGATGCCGAACTCGCCGCTCGTCTCGTCCGGGTTCCAGGCGGTGGTGGTGAAGAACGACCAGCCCGCGCGCTGGAAGGCGGGCAGGGCGGTGAGTACCAGGAACACCGTGATGAGCACGATCGTGACCAGCACGGTCGCCGCGGCCATGGTGGTGACGAAGCGGTAGATGCGGTCACCTCGGCTCAGCCTGGCCGTGATGATGCGGGGTGTCTCCAATGTCACGGGTGCTCCGACCGTCTACGTCCATGAGTCGGGCCCAAGTGTCCGCCCCGGCCCGGTACGCCCCAGCCGCCGTGGGGTTAACGCCGCCATAAGAGTTCGGGGCGGAAATCTAGGTAAATGTCCGGTTCGCCGCGACCGGTTGAACGAGGGCGGAACAGTGGCGGGCGGACTCATCGCGGCATTGTGGGCCGGCCCGGCGCCGGTTTCTCTGGTCGTGGATTGTCGGATCAACCCCATGGAGTGGAGCGGTGGACAGGCGCAAGCGTGCCCTGCTGTTGATCGTCGCCATGACCGGCCCGGCCGTGCTCGCCTCGTCACCCTCCGCGGCGACCGTGGCGGCCACCCCCACCGTGGAGGTCTGGTCGAACGCCACGCGGGCCGACGGCGTACAGGCCGTGCAGATCGATCCCGGCGGACAGGTCGAGATCCGGTGGAAGGGTTTCACCCCCAACATGCCCGTGGTGATCACCCAGTGCCGGCATCCCGACTTCGTCGCCCTGTACCTGTCGGCGCGGTGGAACAACGGGCTGTTCCACTGCGCCCACCAGACCCGCCGGTACGCGCAGACGGGCGCGAACGGCGAGGGCTCGCTCAGCACGGGCTTCAAGGCGGGCACGTTCAACCAGACGCAGGTCTCCAACTACCAGGGCAACTCGGTCTTCGAGTGCAACGGAGCCACCGACCCGGAGACCGGGCTGGAGTCCTCCTGCATCGTCACGGTCAGCGAGTGCGAGTGGTCACAGCCGCTCACCTTCACCAAGACCGGCTCCGTCTGGCAGCTCGTGCCGAACCCGCGTACCGACCTCGCCGACCCGGCGCTGGCGGCGGCCAGCAGGCCCGTACGGATCAAGAACCCGAACGGCGTCCCCGTCAGGACCGTCAACCCCGCCCCGCCGAAGCCCCGGGTGGAGGTGAAGGCCCCCGAGCCGCTGCCGACCCCGCAGGCCCCGCAGGACGCACCCATCAGCGGGGCGGGCTCGGTGAACATCTCCGAGGTCGTCACCGACTGGCTCGTCGGGGTCCGCGCCGCCTCGCCCGCGCGGGACGTCTCCTACCTGAGAGGGACGTCGGTGCTCGGCGCGAGCAAGCTGAAGCAGGGCTTCACCAGCGGCTTCGCCCAGGGCTCCGACTTCGCCATCACGGGTCTCAGCCACACGCGCGAGGAGACCGGCGGCGACGTGGCCTACGCGCCGATCTCCCTGACCGGGCTCAGCATCGCCAACGGGGTGGAGTTCGGCGGTCTCGGACTGGCCGGCACCCGGATGTCGCCGGACTCCGTGGCGACGATGTTCGGACTGAACGGGCAGTGGTCCGACTCCTCCTTCCAGGGCCCGACCGTGAACGACAACCGCGGGTGCGGGCTGCCCCAGCTCAACAAGAAGGCCGTGCTGCGGGCCGGGCAGTCGGCCCAGAACAAGGTGATCTCGTCCTGGCTGGGCGCGACGCTGCCGTCCGGGCGGTTCGCCGAGCTGTACGAGTCGGCCCCCGGCGACCTGGTGCTGGACCCGAGGGCGGTCGCCTTCGACCAGACCTCGGCGGACAACGGGGCGATCGCCGCCGAGTACATCGCGACCCTCGGCGGCAAGGGCGTCAACCGCATCGAGGTGGACGGGAAGACGTACCAGGAGAGCAACGAGACGAAGCAGCTCGACGGCATGCTCGGCTTCACCGACGCCACCCAGGTGGCCGCCGCCAAGGCGAACGGGTACGTGATCAACTCCGCGCCCGTGAAGAACGCCGCCGGCCGGTACGTGCTGCCGACGAAGGAGGCCGTGCTCGACGCGTTCGGCACGATGACCAGGAACGCCGACGGAACCTACAGCCCGGTGTTCGACCGGGCCGACAGGCCGGACGCCTACCCGCTGCCGATGGTCCACTACGTCATGGTCCCCAAGGCCGACGCGTCGGGGCGCAACCCGCTGCCGGCGGCCAAGCGCAAGACCCTGGCCGCCTTCATCGAGTACGCCATCAGCGACGCCGGGCAGCACAAGCTCGCCGAACTCGGCGCCCCCGCCCTGCCCCAGCAGCTCCGCGCACAGGCCGAGGAGGTG
Source organism: Nonomuraea sp. NPDC051298 (assembly GCF_055586305.1). Taxonomy (NCBI): domain Bacteria; kingdom Bacillati; phylum Actinomycetota; class Actinomycetes; order Streptosporangiales; family Streptosporangiaceae; genus Nonomuraea; species Nonomuraea sp. NPDC051298. Next base: position 193,638 of record NZ_JBVJIM010000008.1, on the reverse strand, counting down.
GTGCGGATGCTGCTGACGCCGGACCCGGAGGAGCCTCCCGGCACCACGTCGCCCACCCCGACGTCCTCGCCCACGCCCAGCTCGACCCGGTCGCCCTCCCCCACGCCCTCGTCGTCCAACCCCGGGGGCAACGGCGGCGGCCAGAACGATCCCGGCGACGACGGCGACCTGCCCACGCCGACCGTGACCCAGCGGGTCACCGTCAGCCCGAGCCCCAAGCCCGCCAAGTCCCCCACCTCGACCCCGTCCCCGACACAGAGCCGGAGCACGCCCCCTGCCGCCGGCTCGCCGGGCGACAACATCCAGCCGATCGCGGACTCCGGGACCCCGCCCGAGACCCCGCCCGCCTCAAGCGAGCCCGACCCGGCGATCCTGGCGGTGCCCTCGCCCGGGATCTCGGCGACGGTCTCGCCGGTCGCCCAGACGAGCGGCGAGGGCTCGGTGCGCGGCGGCGTGATCCCGCCGGCCGCGTGGGTGCTGCCCGCGGGGGTCGTCGCCACGATCGGCGCGCTCAGCGTGCTGCTCGGCGGCGGCTGGCGCGGGTACGAGATCCTCAGAAGCCGGCGACGCGACGGCGGCGCGCAGGGCACGGGTACGACCCCGACTCCTCAGGCATGACGAACGCGAGCACGCCGCCGGACCCGGCCTACCTGGTCAACCAGGCGGAGCAGGCCGTCATGCAACTGGAGGCGGCGGTGGCGCTGGTGGCCGCGGGCGCGCCGCACGCGGACCGCCAGAGCACGCTGGTGCACGCCGGGGCCCTGGCCGTGCTGCTCACCCAGGCGAGCACGGCCGCCAGGACCCATCACGCGCTGCGGGTGCGGGCCGACCTGCTGCGCACGCGGTACGACGCCGCCATGAGCGGCCTCGGGGTGGCGGTGAACGCCCAGCCCCACCCCGGCAACGGCGGGCCCGGCTGGCAGCAGGGCCATCCGGCTGTGCCGCCGTACGGCGCGCCGTACCCGCCGGGAACCCCGGTCATGCCGGTCATGCACCTGATGCCGAACTCGCCGATCAACCTCCAGCAGCCGCTGATGCTCACGTTCCCGATGCCCGGTCACCAGGCCCCTGGGCAGCCGGGCGGCGGTCACGGGGCGGTCCCGCCGCAGCCGCACGCGCCCGGCCACAGCGGTGGTGGCGCCTTCACCGGGTATCAGGGCGTGCCGCCGGGAGCGGCGCCTCCGTACTCTCCTGGGGCGGTTCCGCCGTTCTACGGGTATCCGGGGATGCCGGGACAGGCCGTGCCGCCGCCGCGTCGGCGCAGGCTCACGATCCCGCCGGAGCTGCGCAAGCTCGGCCGTCCGCTGGTGACGGCCGTCACGATCGCCGGTGTGCTGCTGCTCGCGTTCTCGTTCTACGCCTCCTGGTTCGGGCACCTGACGTACGAGCGCAACCAGCGGATCATGCTCGACCAGCTCAACGAGGACTTCAAGGCGTCCGCCACGATCGCCGCCGCGCCCATGGCCGGGGACCGGGACCTGTCGGCCGTGCCGCGGCCGGGCACGCCCGTGGTGCTCCTGGAGATCCCCGCGATCGGGCTGCGCGAGGTGGTGGTCCAGGGCACCGGCACCGGCGAGTTGCGCGCGGCGGTGGGGCACTACCGGCCCTCGCCCATGCCCGGCCAGATCGGCAACGCCGTGCTGGCCGGACACCGGGACCTGTACGGCCGCCCGTTCGCCAGGATCGGCGAGCTGCGACCGGGCGACAAGATCACCGCCAGCAGCCAGGAAGGCCGCTTCACCTACACGGTCGAGCTGGTCGAGCGGGCCAGGACGGGCGAGGAGGACTTCCTGTCGCAGGGCACGTTCGTCAACCGGCTCACGCTGCTGACCAGCGGCGACACCGACGACGGCGGGCGGCTGGCGGTGGTCTCGAAGCTGGACGGCCAGCCGGCCGGGCTGAAGATCCTCGACCAGGCCCGGGTCGAGGTGGACGAGCTGGGTCTCGGCCGCGACCCCGGTGGCTGGCTGCCCACGATCCTGTGGGGACTGGCCACGGTGGGTGTGCTGTTCGGCACGATCGTGCTCTACCGGCGCTGGCGGGCGACGTCGACGTATGTGCTCACCAGCCCCGTGCTGTTCGCGACCGTGCTGTTCTGGTTCGAGTCGGCCACGCGCCTGATCCCCTCCACCTACTGAAGGACCGACGATGGAGTTGTCCGACTACGCCCGCCGCAACCGGCGGCTCGTCGCCCCCCTGATCGCGATCCCGCTGGTCGCCGGACTGGGCGGCGCGGGCTGGGCCCTGACCAGGCCCGCCGAGTACACCCACTCCTCGGAGGTCCAGGTGCCCGCCGCGCCGGGGCAGGCCGGCGCCGCGGCCGTGGAGCAGACGATCTCGACCTTCCGTACGCTGGTCACCTCGGCCGGGGTCGTGAACGAGGTCGCCCGGCAGACCGGCGTGAGCGTCGACGACGTGCGCGAGAGCCTGACGACCGGCCGTCCGGTCCAGGGCGGCCAGCGCGGCACGCTGGTCCGGGTGCATTTCACCGGCGACGACCCCGAACAGGTGACCGCCGCGACCCGCGCCGCGACCACCGTCGCCCTGAACACGCTGCTGCGGCAGTCGGTCACGGCCGCCGGCTCGGCCAACGCCCGCGCCAAGGAGATCGCCGACAAGGCCGAGGCCGACCTCGCCGCCGCCGTCAAGAAGTACGGCGGGCTGCCCGCGGAGCGCTACCGGGCCACGCTCGGCGAGATCTCGCGGCTGGAGACCGAGCTGCTGGCCCCGGTCTCCCAGCGCAAGCCCAAGGACATCCGCAAGACCATCAAGACGCTCAACGGCCGGCTGACCGGCCTCGCCCCGCAGGTCCAGGAGTACCAGGGGCTGCAGGACGCCGTCGTGCAGAGCGCGCGCAAGCTCGCCACCACCGAGCAGCAGGCACGTGACGTCGAGGCGAACCTGACCGCCGCGACCGCGTCCATCACCCCGGTCACCGCGCAGGCCGTGCCCGCCTCCCGCGGCGCGCTGGTGCTGCGGGCCGCCGCACTGTCGGCCGGGGTCGGCCTGCTGATCGCGGCGCTGCTGGCGGTGCTGCGCGGGTTCGGCGGGCGGCGCGAGGTCGTCGCGCCCGAGACGACGCTCCCGGTGCCCGTGCCCACCCGATGAAAGGCCAGAAGAAGGGCCGGAAGAAGGGGTCGATGACAGGGCTCTGGACGCTCGCCGACCAGGTCCTGGCCAGCCTGAGCAACGTCCTGCTCACGATCGTGATCGCCCGCGAGGCGAGCCCCGACGGGCTGGGCGCCTTCGGGGCGGCGTTCGCCGTCTACCTGATCATGACGGGGGTGTCCAGGGCGGTCGCGTCCGAGCCGCTGCTCGTCCGGTTCAGTGCCCACGACCGGGAGGCGGGCGCCGCCGAGCACAGGGCCGCCTCGCGTGCCTCCGCCGGCGCCGCGCTGGCGCTGGGGCTCGCGGGGCTCGCCGCGCTGCTCGCGGTCTCGGCGCTGACCGGCGGCACGCTCGGCGCGGTGTTCGCCGCGCTGGCCTGGTCGCTGCCCGCGCTGCTGGTCAAGGACGCGCTGCGGTTCGTGTTCCTGGCCGCCGGACGGCAGTCCGCCGCGATGGCGGGCGACCTGACCTGGGTGCTCGCCCAGGTCGTCACCGTCGGCTGGGTGCAGGCGTACGGGCCGCGGGACGTGCAGTGGTACGTGCTCGCCTGGGGCCTGTCGGCGGCGGCCGGCGCGGTGCAGGGCGCGTTCCACGCCCGCTGCCCGCCCTCGCTCGCCCGGGTGCCCGCGTGGCTGCGGGCGCACCGGGACCTGCTGCCGGGCTACGTGATCGACTTCGCCGCCCGCAGCGGCGGCCGGCAGGTGACCATGCTCGCGGTCGGCTGGTTCGGCGGCCTGGCCGCGCTCGGCGCGATCCGGGCGGCCGAGGTGCTGTTCAGCGCACTCAACGTGGTGCTCCAGGCGGGCCACCTGGCGACGATCCCGTCCGCGGTGGCCGCGCACCGGCGTGGCCGGCTGCGCCGTGCCGTCCTGCGGCTCGGCGTCGTCCTGGTCGGGGCGTCGTTCCTGTACGGCTGCGGCACGCTGCTCGTACCCCCGGCGCTCGGCACCGCGCTGGCCGGGGAGACGTGGGAACTGGCCCGGCCCGTCCTCGTCGCCGAGATCGCGCTCTACGCGGGCATCGCGGCCGTCACGGCGGTCACCGTCGGCCTGCGGGCGGCGGGCGACGCCCGGCGGAGCGCGCTGGTGCGGGTGGCCGTCGTGCCGTTCTCCATCGTCGCGGGCGTGGCGGGCGCGCTGGTCGCGGGGGCGCCGGGAGCGGTCATCGGGCTCGCGGCGGTCAACTGGCTCGCCCTGCCCGTGTGGATCCGCCAGTTCAGAGCGGTGTCGTCGGGTAGCCGTGCCGCCGCAGGTGCCGTTCCAGCGAGTGGGTGAGCAGCGTCTGCTGGGCCGGGGTGAGGTCGGTGCGGTAGGAGTCGGCCCGGCCGGAGCTGAAGCGGTGCCGGGCGAAGCCGCGCTCGAAGTCCGCGGTCCACGGCAGGCCCAGGAAGTCCAGGATCAGCTCGACGTGCTTGCGGGGGTCGGCCACCACGTCCTCGTACCTGACCTCCAGCCACCGGTCCTGGGGCGGCGCGGCGGCCTCGTAGGCGTCCATCAGCAGCTTCCAGGCCAGCCCCGCCAGCAGGACGTGCGAGCGGCCCGAGCGCTCCCACTCCTGCGCGTACGGCTCGGGCAGCGGGCCGAAGTGCCATCCGGAGGGACCGAGGTGACCCCGCCACCACGGCATCCGCAGCCACGAGTTGGCCACGGCCCGGCCGTCGCGTACGACGTGCACGAAACGCGCGTCGGGGAAGACGGCGCGCAGCAGGCCCACGCGAGGCCAGCCGGTGAACTTGTGCGAGAACTGCGCGGTGCCCCCGGCCTCCCAGCGGCCGAGGAAGAAGCGGCGCAGCCGGTCGGCGAGCCACGGGGTGAGGTCGTCGGCCGTCAGGTCGCGGAACGGGTCGGCCAGCAGCGGTGACACCTCGCGCGACAGGGCCAGGTAGCCCTCGGAGGGCGCGAAGCGCACGCGTCCCTTCCTGGTCAGCGCGGGCGGGACCCGGCGGTAGATCGCGCCGCTGCGCCGCCGTACGGAGGAGGGGCAGCGCGGGGAGCGGTCGTCCAGGTTGGAGACGAAGCCCAGCGCGGGATGGCGGGCCATGACCTCGTGGACGAGGGTGGACCCGCAGCGGCCGGTCCCGATCACGAAGCTGAGCACGGTGCCTCCAATGGGTCGAGGACCCGGCCGCTCGGGGCCGGGTCCTCATGACGTCGCGGTGTTCAGAGGGGTCAGACGTTCACGTCGGTGAAGGTGCACTTGTTGCCGGTCGGGTTCACCTTGACGAAACCGGCGTCGGCGATGATCTGGTCGATGTGCTGACCCCAGTTGCGGTCGGCGCTGGCGTGCGCGACCCCGGGGCCGGTGTTGCCGATCGGCTTGCTGTGCGAGCCGTTGGACTTGCAGATCCAGCCGTTCTCGCCGATGTAGCCGCGGACGTGCGCCGGGACGGCCGGGTTGGCGAGGCGGTAGACGTTGTACAGGGACCGGCTGTACTGGTACGACCCGTCCTGGATGGTGCCGGGCTCGGGGGCGATGCCGTTCACCGAGATCAGGTCGGTGGCGGCGTCGGTGCAGGTGGCGGCGCCGGTCTGGTACTTGCCGAAGGACAGCCACCAGATGGAGCGCTGCCGGTCGGCCGCGGGCAGGTTGTTGATCGGGGTGCACTCGTTCTCGAACAGCACCTGGCCACCCGTCGCCGAGACGCAGGTGTTGGGGTCGCCGCCGAGGAACGACTGCCAGGTGGCGTACGTGCCGGAGCTGGTCTGGATGCCGTGCACCATGATCTGGCCGGAGCCGCCGCCGAAGTCGCTCCAGTTCTCGGCGCAGCCGTCACCGGAGACGTCGAGGAAGATCTCGCGGAGCTGGTCGTGCGTCAGGCTGGCCACCGAACTGGCCGGGCCGCCCAGCCACTTGGGAATGGCGATGGCGTCCTTGGCCCAGGCCACGTACCGGAGCTGGTCGGTGCTGTTGACGCACTGGCTGGGCCGGCTGCCGGGGCCGGAGGAGGACCGCGCGTAGTAGACGGGGGTGACGCCGGACGCCCCGAACTCGCACAGCCCGCGCAGGCCCGCGGAGGTGCCCTGCGCGAAGAGGCTGTAGGCGATCTCGTGGTCGTAGTTCTCGAGCTGGTTGGCGGCGGCCTGGTCCAGCGGGTCGCACTGGAACTGCGGCGTGGCCGGCGGAACGCGCAGGGCGCAGCCGGGCGAGGCGTTGAACGCCTTGTCCAGGTTGGCCATGGCCTCGTAGGTGGTGTCCGAGCCGGCGCCCCGGATCGGGAAGTCCATCGTGCCGTTGTTGAACGGCGGGATGGCCTGCGCCGGAGCGGCGACCGCGACGACGCTCACGAACGCGGCGGCCACCACGGCCAGGCGCGTCAGGAAGCGGCGGAGCTTGTTGTTCTGAGGGGTGCTGTTTTCAGCGGACATGAATCCTCAATCCGTCCGTAGGGGGTTGGGGACATTTGCGACGCCTCGCCGATAATCACGCCCCCGGCACTCCAGGAAAACAAATGGGTCGCGTCCGCCAGGGGAACGAATCCTTCACTCACGCTGACGTCCCGGCGTTTCTCCGGTGCGCCGAAAATTGTCCGTCCATTTACTTGCCGAGCATATGCCGTGTCTTTTGTTCTTGGTCGGGCGGCGGATAGTGCCGTGCCATGAGGACAGCCTTTGTGATCATCGTCGCAGCCGTCTCCCTGTCCGCCGCCGTCGCCTGCGGCGGGAGCACGGGCCGCGCCGCCGCCCCCGCCGCCCCCGACGTGCCCGCCGCGCCGACCGGCGACGTGGCCGCGGGCAGGGAGATCGAGCTGACCGCGCGGGGTCCGGTGCCCCGCCATCTGATCGCCGGCCCAGGAGACCGCGTCACCTGGCACAACGGCACGTCGAGCGACCAGACGGTGACGATGCTGGACGGCACGAAGTCCGGGGTGATCGGGCCGGGGCGGTCGTTCACCCGGGATTTCCCCACCTCGGGGACGTTCGCCTACAAGGTCGCCCCCGGCGACAGGCCGGGCCTGGTGGAGATCAACCTTCCCGAGCCGTCTCAGGAGCCTGCCACGCCCGCGCCGAGCTGACCGCGATGAGCGACTTGGTCAGCCCGGCCACCCGCTCGGCGAGCAGCGTCGAGTCGGGGAAGTAGTAACGCATCTGCGTGCGGCTGAGCAGCTCGATCTCCATGACCGCGACCAGGGCCTCGGCGCGGGTGCGCGGCCGTACGCCGGACAGCGGCCAGCGCAGGGCCAGGGCCGTCTGCACGCGCAGCGGCAGGAACTGGAACATGGGGAACACCCAGTGCGGCTCGATCGGGAAGTACAGGTACGGCACCTGCACCCAGTGCCGGCTGCCCAGCCGGTAGACGGTCTCGGCGAAGCGGGCCCGCCGCTCGTGCCCGCCCACGTGCTCCATCACCGAGTTGGAGAAGACCAGGTCGAAGCGGCGGCGGGCGAGCGGGCCGGAGAGGTCGCAGGCGTCGGCCAGCTCGACGCTCACCCAGTCGGGCACCTCGTCCACCGGGGGTTCCAGGTTGACGAGGTGCACGTGCGCGGGGCGTACCGGCGCCCTGGTCCAGGTCCGTACGGTGCCGCCGAGGTCGACGACCTCCATCGACTCCAGGTCGGGGAAGCGGTCCAGCAGCAGGCCGAACCTGCGTGCGCGCAGCCGCGTGTTGAGCGAGCCGGGCCGGCCGATCAGCAGGCGGCGCAGCCGCCGTCCCAGATCGTCGTCGGCGGAGTCGGGGGCGCTGCCGGGGGCCCGGAACTGCGTCATGAATCAGCCTTCCTGAAACGGTGCCGCGGCTAGCTGGAATTCGCCGCCTTGACGGCCTCGCGGTAAATCTCGCGGAGCCCGGCGTAGTGCCCTTCCGGAGAAAATCTGCGGCGCGCCACCTCGCGGCAGGAACGGCCCATCTCCAGCGTCTCCTGCGGATTCTTGAGTAATGCCAGCGCCGCCGAGGAAAGCGCCAGCGGGTCGTCCGGCGGCACCAGCTTCCCGGTGGCTCCGTCGACGACGAGTTCGGGGATGCCGCCCATCGTGGTGCCGATCACCGGCACCCCGCAGGCGAACGCCTCGAGGATCGTCATGGGCTGGTTCTCGTACCAGCGGGAGGGTACGAGGAGCGCGGTGGCCGACTGGATCAGCCGCAGCACCTCCTCCTTGGGCAGCCGGCCGGTGAAGCGCACCCGGCCAGGCGCCACCTCGTCGGCCATCCGCTCCAACGCCATCCGCTCCGGCCCGTCCCCCGCGATCACCAGCTCGCCGAACCCGCGCAGCATGCCCAGCGCCTTGATCGCGACGTCGATCCCCTTCTCCGGGCTCAGCCTGCCCACGCAGACCAGCGGCCCACCGGGGACCGTCTTCGCGGGCGATCCCCCGCCGTCGGCGAAGTGGTCCAGGATCCGCAGCCGGTCGGGGAAGATCTCCGCCTGGGTGAGCTGCCCCGCCATGAAGCGGCTGGGGCAGATGAACCGGTGGACGGGGTCGTAGGCGTCGAAGCGGCGGTGCAGCCACGTCTCCAGGGCCACGGCCATGCTGGCGCTCAGCGAGCCGCCCTTGCACCTGCGTTTGACCGGCTCGCGCAGGCTGCCGCCGACGCAGGCCGTGCACGGGGTGCCCTTGTCGAGGAAGGAGTAGGAGGGGCAGGCGAGCTTGTAGTCGTGCAGGGTCATCACCATCGGCACCCCCGCGGTCCTGAGCGCGGCCAGCACCGACGGCGAGAGCTGGTGGTAGATGTTGTGCAGGTGGGCCACGTCGGGCTCGAAGTCGGCGATGACCTTGCCGATCCCGCGCCGGGCACTCCTCGACCAGAGCATGCGCCCGGCGCCGCGTAACTTGCCGAGCGGGCCGCGCGGGAGCGGGTTCAGCTCGAGGTGCCGGGGAAAGTGCTCCTCGTACGGGACGGCGAGGTTGTCGGGGTGACGCATCGAGAAGAAGGCCACCCGGTCGCCCCGCTCCCGCTGCAGCTCGGCCAGATCCAGCAGGTACGACTCCGCGCCCCCGCGCCGGTAGAGGAACTTGTTGACATGCAGGATTCTCAATTGCGGACTCCGCTTCCGTGTGTGAGGCCCGCGAACGCCGCGAAATACCACATGACGGCCACAGAGGTCATGACGTTGTCGGCCAGCGCGGCCACCGCGAGCGCGGCGACACAGGCGGCGAGCCCGACCGCCACCCCCCGTTCGAGCCCCGCCCGCGTGGCGCGCAGCGCGCGGGCGGCGATGAGTGCGAGCGTCACGAGCAGTGCCAGGTAGGCGATCAGTCCGAGAAGCCCCGTCTCCACGGCCGCGCGCAAATAGTCGTTGTGCACCTCTTTGACGATCAGCAGTTTGGTCGTGCCGAGCCCGGTGCCGGTGACCGGGTTCCGCTCCATCAGGCCCAGGGCCTGCTCCCAGTGGTCGAAACGCCAGACCACCGAGTTGCCCGCGTAGCCCGCGTCCGTACGGCTCTCGCCCAGGCTCGACGGCAGCACCACCGCCGCCGCCACCCCGGCCAGCCCGACGACGGCCAGCAGCCGCCGGTCCTGGGCGATCGCCACCACCACCAGGCCGGCCACCGCGCCCAGCCAGGCGGTCCGCGCCTCGCTGGCCACCAGCGCGAACGCCAGCCCGGCGACCACGACGGCGAGCAGCAGCCGCGCCCGGCCCCGGCTCCACCACAGCAGGCTCACCCCCATGAGGGCGAGCAGCATGCAGAACAGGCCCAGCCCGTTGGGATGCCAGAACGTGCCGTGCGGCTGCGGCACCCCGTGCACGTACGCCTGGTCGGCACCGGTCACCACCTGGTGGACGGTCAGCACGACGGGCGGCACCGCGGCGGCGAAGACGGCGGTGAGCAGCGGCCCGCGCAGCGCGGGCTCCTCGCTCGTCAGCCGTCCGACCACCACCATCATGAGCAGCCAGGTGGCCAGGCGGAGCAGCTCGGCGGCGCTCGTCGCCGGATCGTACGACCCCAGCGTGCTGAGCCCGGCCACCCCCAGAAACGCCAGGATGGCGGGGTGCACGCCCTTCCACGGCTGCGCCGCGAGCCAGGCCAGCCCCGCCACCAGGAACAACACACCCACGGCCGTCCCGGGGTCGAGCCAGGCGGGCAGCTCCGAGTAGTCGCCGACCACGCGCGTGTCGAGGGTGCCTCTGGCCGTGTCGAGCGAGGCCCGCACGGCCAGCGTCGCGCCCACGAACGCGGCGAACCTGGTCACCGCCAGGTGGACCAGCAGCGCCAGCCCGACCGCCACGACCGGGAACACGACGGCGGCGCGCGAGGCCGCGGCGGCGACCTGCGCACCGGTCAGCACGGCGACGGCGGCCGCTCCCAGGACCAGCGGCCACCCCGTACGCGCTCTGGTGATCACGACGCCCTCAGCCAGTTCATGGTTTCCTCGATCGGCGCCCGCACGGTGACGAGAACGGGCGTGGCGCCCACCGCCAGTGGTCGTCCGCCGGTCAACGGCCGGGCCGGGCCGCCGGGCAGCGCGGCCGTGGTGACCTCCGTCCCGGCGGGCGGGCGCAGCTCGGCCGGGCGCTCGCTCCACAGGACCAGCACGGTGCCGCCCTGCCAGGCGACCGCGCCGCCCTCCACACCTTTTTCGACATCGGGCAGGCGGCGCCACCGCCCGGAGCCGTACGCCTTGAGCCGGTCGAGCACGGACCTGGCCGGTCGGGGCCGGCCGTCGGCCCCGTACAGGGCCCGCCACGTCTCCACCTCGGCGATCTCCCCGGGCGAGTGGTAGACGGGCAGGTAGACCAGCTTGCGAACACCACCGGCGAGCAGGTGCGTGACCAGTTTCGCGGTCTCCGCGCCGTGGGCGGCCGGGTCGTACCCGCTGCCGGGCCAGAAGGAGCCGACCTCCCACGCCTCGACCGGCAGTCCCGCGCCCTTGACGTAGTCGAGCACGTCGGGCGTCAGCGACCAGTGGTCGTAGTAGTGGAGCTGGTAGGCGTCGAACGTGCGGGCGCGGTCCAGCTCGAAGACCACCTGATGGGCCGTGAGCGCGCGGCGCGCGACCGGTCCGGCGAGCGCGGCGCGCAGCCCGGCGGCGTCGGCCGCCGCGGGGAACCGGCCGCCGGTCCGCCGCCGGTAGAACTCGCGGTAGAAGGTCAGCGCGGCCTCGGCGTCCCCCGCGTCGGCGCGCTGCCGGGCGATGGCCAGGCCGTAGCTGGAGCTCGACAGGCCGGGATCGACCAGCCGCGCCTTCGGGTCGGCCTGCCGGACGGCCCGCGCGCCCGCCTGCCCCACCTGCCGGTAGGCCGCCGGGTCCGCCCCCCAGGACGTGGCCGCGTCGATCTCGTTCTCCACCCCGTAGAGGTGGACGCCGCGCTTCGCGTACCGGCCGACCAGCTCGCGGACGAACGCCTGGTAGCGCCCGAGGTCGGTGGGGGGATAGGAGGGGGAGATCCGTACCCGGTCGGTCGCGGGACGCCCGCTCGCCCAGCACGAGCCGATCCGGACGCGGATGAGCAGCTCGTAACCCCGGCCGAGGATGTCGTCCACCACCTTGTCCTCCAGGGACCAGGTCCTGCTGCCCGGCCGCCGTTCCACGGCGCACCAGACGATGTCGTGGAAGCTGGGCCCGCCGGAGTAGCCCGCGACGGCCGCGCGGAAGCGGGAGGGCAGCTCGTACGCGTTCCACTTCAGGCCGAACCGCGCCTCGTACGCGGACGCGGCGGAAACCCCGGCGGAAACCCCGGTCGTCGCCGACGGGACCGGCGCGCAGGCCAGTAGCAGGAGCACGGCCGAGACCACGGCGAGGAGGCGGGCGGGCGGGCTCACCTGTGGTACCCGTATCGTCGTCCGGCCGGGAACGTCAGCAGCTCCACCAGGCGCCGGGTGGCCGCGGGCATCGCGCCCGCCCACTGGCTGTCCAGGCGCAGCGGGGTGCGGCCGGTCCTGTGCCGGTCCACGTTCCCCGCGACCGTGTGCGTGGGCCGGAGCAGCACCCCGTCGGCGTCGATCTCCGGGATCTCCGGCTCTGCGTGCCCGACCAGGTGCGCGACCCGGCGCAGCCAGTGCTCGGGCTCGGCCACCAGGTCCTCGTAGCGGAGCAGGAGGTAGTCGTCCCCGCTCAGCCGGGCGGCGGCCCGGTTGCCCGCCCGCCACAGCAGCGCGCTCTGCCAGGCCGGGCGCACGGCCATCGCGTCGGCGCCCTCGCCCGCCTTGCGGCGCTGCCACGACCACGCCACCGCGCGCGGGTCGCGGACGAGATGGACGACCTTCAGCTCGACGTCCGGCGTGCGCGCGAGGAGATGGCCGTAGGGCGCGGGCTTGGTGGTGTCGACCACGACCGCGCACCCCGTCACCTCGGCCAGGGCCCGGTAGAGCCGGGCGAGCAGCCGCAGGTGGTCGCCCGGCGCGGGCACGGCGTGGCCGGGCAGGGCCGCCGCCATCACTCGCCAGCCGCGCATCGCCGCCCGGTGCCTGCGCGCCAGCTCGGCCAGCTCGTCCAGCTCGGGGAACGCCCGCTCCAGCACCGCGCTCCACACGGGACACAGGCGGACGGGCCGCCCGCAGCCGCACGCGCCGCCCGCGGCCAGCCCTCGCTCCCACAGGTAGCCGGCCTCGCCCACGTTGCAGAAGCCCGGGATCTGGCCGAGCATGCTGCCCAGGAGGGTGCTGCCACTGCGCCCCGCGCCGGTGACGTGCAGGACCCTCACCAAGGCCGCCGCACCTCCACCCGGTGGAAGGGCTTGCTCTGGTCGACCAGGCCGACCCGGTCGACGGCGCCGAACTGGACGACGAACTTGCCCTTCTTGGCGGGCGGGGTGAACCTGTAGGACCACGACGCGGTGGGCGAGCCAGGACGGTCGACGGCGACGACGTAGCGCTGGTAGTCGCCCCAGGTGCCGTCGGGCCTGAGCCACGCCCTGGTGTGGAAGTCCTGGATCGCCACCCACAGGCCGCTCACGCCGTGGTCGTCCGACGCGGTGCCGGTGAAGCGGAGCGTTTTGCACCGCTCCAGTACGGTGTCCAGACCCGCCGGGCTGCTGATCACGGTGTCCGGGTGGGCGGTGTCGACGTCGAAGCGGCGGAAGGGCAGGTCCTGGTCCGGCTGCCCGGTGCGGTCCTTGGCCACCACCTGCAGGGAGAACCTGCCCCCGCGCGGCGGCGTCCAGCCGTACGACCAGGTGGTGGCGGTGGTCCCCGGGCGGGCGAGCGCCGCGGCGTGCTGGACGTAGTCGCCGAACGTCCCGTCGGGGCGGTACCACTGCCCGCTGTCGATGTCCTTGATCGCGACGGCCACCTCACCCACCCCGCGGTCGTCGGTGGCGGCGCCGGAGAAGGTCAGCGGACGGCGGCCGTACACCTCGTCCTGGATCGGCGGGACGTCGATGGTGGCGTCCGGCGCGACCGCGTCCACGGAGAACGGCCGCCAGGCCGGCGTGGGGTCGGCGGTGCCGCCGGTGTCCTTGGCGGTCACCTGGATGCCGAAGTCTCCGGCCGCCGTGGCCTGCCAGCGCCAGTCCCATGCCGTCCTGTCGGCGGAGAGGTTCGCGGCGTGCCTGGCGTAGGCGCCCCACGTGCCGTCGGCCCGCCACCACAGCCGCGAGACGCGGTCCTGCACGGCCACCCAGACCTCGCCCACCCCGGTGTCGTCCGTCGCCCCGCCCCGGAAGTCGACGGCGCCGGGCTTCCACACGCTGTGGGCGTCAGGGCCTGTGACGGTCGTGTCCGGAGGCGAGACCGGAGCCGCCGCCATGGTGGCGATCAAGGCCGTAATGCCGGTAAACCTAGTAGGAAAAGAGGATAAGAGGACACCCATTCCAGCCTCCCCAGCAGGGCACCACCCAATGGACAGCCCTTTATAGCCCCGATCCGGCCCCCGCTGTAGTATGCGGCGAATCAACGCCAAAAGGGACTTCCATGAACCTCGGGTAAACGGCAGGTTCGTCCCTATTCCCCCGCGGTTTCCGCGCGTCGCCGGAGAAAACCAGGGGTGAAGAACGAGGAAAAACGGCCGACTCCCCTTTTGTCCCATTCCTCAATTCCCTAGCGTCCACGCCGGAAGCGTGTAAGCGACTGGTTGGAGCCGGCATGCGCGCCACACAGCAGCCAGAGTCCCGCGCCGATCAGCCGCCGGGCCGTCACCCTTTGCGAATCGTCATGATCGGGCAGCGTGGGCTCCCGCCGACCTTCGGCGGCATCGAGCACCACGTGGCCCAGCTCGGCCGCCGGCTGGCGGCGCGCGGGCACGACGTGACCGTCTTCTGCAGGACCAACTACGTTCCCGAGCGCCTGCCGTCCTTCAACGGCATACGGCTGCGCCACCTGCCCACGGTGGGCACCAAGCACATGGACGCCATCGTGCACAGCGCGCTGTCGACGCTGGCCGCCATGCGCGAGCGCCCCGACATCGTGCACTACCACGCGCTCGGCCCCGGCCTGTGCGCGCCGCTGCCCCGCTACCTGTCCGGGGTCCGCGTCGTGCAGACGATCCACGGCCACGACGACCGCGGGCAGAAGTGGGGCAGGGCCGCCCGCTCGGTGCTGCGTACGGCCCGGTGGACGAGCGAGCGCGTGCCGCACGCGGTGATCGCGGTCTCCCGGCTCAGCGCCGAGGAGTACGGCCGCACCCGCCCGGGGACCACCGTCCACATCCCCAACGGCGTGGAAGCGCCACAGTCGTCCCCGCCCGCCTCCCTCATCCAGGAGTACGGCCTGCGCCCGGGACGGTACGCCCTGTTCGTCGGCCGGCTCATCCCCGACAAGGCCGTGGACGTGCTGATCAAGGCGTTCCGCGAGCTGCCGGGGGACATGGACCTGGCCGTCGTGGGCGGCTCGGCCTTCACCGGCGAGCACGTGGCCCTGCTGCACTCCCTGGCCGCCGCCGACCCGCGGATCCGCATGATCGGCTACGCCTACGGCGAGCACCTCGCCGCGCTCTACGAGCACGCCGCCGTGTACGTGCAACCGTCGTGGACCGAGGGCATGCCGCTGACCGTCCTGGAGGCGATGTCGCACGGCCTGCCGCTCGTCCTGAGCGAGATCCGCGGCCACACCGACCTGCTCGCCCCCCTCTCCCCCGCGGCGCGCTTCTTCCCGCCCGGCGACTCAGGCGCACTCGCCGCGCAACTCGGGTTCGTCCTGCGTGACCTGGACGCCGAGCGCGCCGCCGCGGAGTCGCGGCGGGAGTGGCTGTTCCGCAAGTACTCGTGGGAGTCCGCCGCCGCGCACACGGAGGACCTCTACCGATCCCTGGTCGCGGCACTGCGGTGAACGCATGAGCACCACGCTCGACGTGTCGGTCGGCGGCCCGATCGCCAGGACGGACTGGGTGACCCGCTACCGGCGTCACGTGTTCTGGTGCGACCTCCTGGTGATCTGCCTGGCCGTGGTCTCGGGGTACTTCGGGAGGTTCGGCTGGCAGCCGCCGGTCATCGCGGGGGTTCCTTACGCGGTGGTCGGCGCGGCCTTCGTGGTCGCCTGGCTGTTCGCGCTGCAGCAGATGCGCTGCTACGACGGCAAGGTCCTCGGCCACGGCACCGACGAGTACCGCAGGGTCGCGACGGGCAGCCTGAACGTGGCGGCCTTCGTCGCCATCGGCTGCTACGTCGCCGACCTGCCCCTGGCCAGGGGCTTCGTGGCGATCACCTGGCCGCTCGGCACCGTGGGCATGCTGGCCGCGCGCCTGCTGGCGCGCAAGTTCCTGCACCGGCGCCGCGGGGAGGGCACCGCGTGGTCGCACCGGGTGCTGCTCGTGGGCACCGAGGACCACGTGCTGCACCTGCTGGGCCGGCTCAGGCGCGAGCCGTACGCCGGTTACGACGTCGTGGGCGCGTGCCTGCCCGATGCCTCCACCCTGCCCGGCATCTCCACCCTGCCTGACATATCCGCCCTAGCTGGCATGTCCGCCGTGCGGGGCATGTCCGCCCTGCCGGGCATCCCGGTCGTCGGCTCCACGGAGCGGATCCTGGAGACCGCCTCGCTGGTCGGCGCCGACATCGTCATGGTCGTCTCGGCGGCCGGGATCTCGCCCGACGCGCTGCGCGAGCTGGGCTGGGAGCTGGTGGGCACCGGCGTCGACCTGGTGGTGGCCCCCTCACTGACCGACGTGGCCGGGCCGCGCATCCACACCAGGCCCGTCGCCGGGCTGCCGCTGCTGCACGTCGAGGAGCCCGAGCTGGCCGGACCGCGGCGCGGCGTCAAGGACCTCCTGGAGCGCACGCTCGCCCTGGCCGCGCTGATCCTCCTGCTGCCCGCGTTCGCCGTCGTCGCCTGCTGGATCCGGCTGGACAGCCGGGGACCGGCGATCTTCAGGCAGGCGCGCGTGGGCAGGAACGGCCGGATCTTCACGCTCTACAAGTTCCGCTCGATGGTGGTGAACGCCGAGCGGGAGCGGCCCCGGCTGGACGGGCGCAACGAGAAGGACTCCGTCCTGTTCAAGATCCGGCGGGACCCCCGGGTGACCCGGGCGGGACGGTGGCTGCGCAGGTGGTCCGTGGACGAGCTGCCCCAGTTGCTCAACGTGGTCAAGGGCGAGATGGCCCTGGTCGGGCCGCGCCCGCCGCTGCCGTCGGAGGTGGCCCAGTATCCCCGGCACGTGGCCAGGCGGCTGCTGGTGCGTCCGGGGCTCACCGGGCTGTGGCAGGTCAGCGGCAGGGCCGAGCTGTCATGGGAGGACAGCGTCCGGCTCGACCTCTACTACGTGGAGAACTGGTCGATGACCGGAGACCTGGTCATCCTGTGGAAGACGGTCGGGGCCGTGCTGCGGGGTCACGGGGCGTACTGAAGGGGCTCGCGGTCCGGCGGCTGCTCCACGGTGACGTCCTCCAGGTTGAGCAGGCCGTCCACCAGCGGGAAGATCCCGAACCACAGCACCGCCAGCACCCCTGCGGTCAGGGCGACCGCCAGCGCCACCCGCACCGGCAGGCGTCCGGGCAGGCGGCGCCAGATCCACGCGTACATCAGGCGCGTCCCTTCTTCAACGCCGCCGGCCTGCCCTCGGACTTGGCCCGCTCCTCCACCAGCTCGGCGTGCACGATCAGCCGCTGGTAGTTCTGGAACTTGGGATTGCAGGTGGTCAGCGTGAGCATGGCCTTGGCGGGCGGATCGTCCGGGTGGTCGGGATTGGGCGCGACGACCTCGACGGCGGTGGGGGGCACCACGCGCTCGCGTACGACGCGGTAGACGTACCAGCCCGTCTTGGTCTCGGCCACGATCGCATCGCCCTTGCGCAGCCGGTCGAGGTCCCAGAACACCGAGGAGATCCGGTGGCCGGCGACGGCGACGTTCCCGATCTCGCCCGGCCGGGCCGTACGGGGGTAGTGGCCGGGCCCCTTGCGGAGGTCCGCCTGCGTCACGCCCTCGGTCACCGCCCACCGCCGGTCGAGTCTGGGGATGTGCAGCCTGGCCATCGGCTGGCCGGACACCGGGGTCTCCGCACCGGACGCCCAGCGCCGGTCCAGCTCGGCCCCCAGCTCGCGCTGCTCGGTGTCCATCTCCCACGCCTTGCCGTACACGGCGTAGGCGGCGAACAGCACCAGCAGCACCCCGCAGGTGAGCATCAGCTCACCGGCGAGCCGCGCCACCCGCAGGCGGCGCGGCTCCCAGACCTCCGGCTCCTCCTTCGCCAGGGTGGCGTGCTCGGCGGTACCCGTCACAGATCGTCTCCCAGGTAACCGGCTCTGCGGGAGGCACGCAGGGTGATCCCGCCGCCGACCATCAGGCCGAGGCCCACGGTCAGCAACGGCAGCACGTAGCCGTCGCCCGTCTTGGGCAGGGTGTCGTCGACGGACTCGCCGCCGGCGGGCGTGACCGACTCGAAGACCGTCCTGGTGGCCGGGGTGGACCTCCTCGGCGTGGACGTCGAGGTCGGGGTCGAGGTGGGCGAGTTGGTGGAGGTCGGCGTCGTGCTGGGCGAGCGCGACGGGGACGAGCTGGGCGTGTGCGACGGGCTGCCGCTCTCGCAGTTGCTGGGGGACGGGCTGGGCGAGGACGTGCCGCTGCCGCTCGGGCAGGGGGTCACGGCGTCGCCCCTGATCACGGTGAGGAGGTCGTCGAGCGCGTCCTGCTCGTAGGTGAGGCTGAAGGCCACGGGGGCGAGCGGGGCCCTCGTGCCGAACAGGCCGGACATCGCGTCGGCGACCTGCCGGCTGACGGCCGTGGGGGTGCCGGTCCAGGCGACGGTGCGCTTCTGCCGCTTGACGTCCGTCTGCTGCAGCGTCAGCAAGGCCACGTCGGTGGTGCCCAGGTGCATGGAGGTCGGGTACGCGGCCGGCGGCGACGGCTCGGACGACGGCGTCGGGCCGGCGACGCTCGGCGGGACGGGCGGCGGCGTCACCGTGCCCGGCACCGTCGCGGTCGGGCTCTGCGGAGTCGGAGTCGGGGAGAGCGGCTCTGTGACGGAGCCGCTCGGCGTGCCGGAGAGGGAGGGCGTCCCGGACGGGGTGCCCGGCGGCGCGGTGGTCGGGGGCACGGCTGTGGTCGAGGGCACGGTCGAGGGCGCGGTGGCGCCCGGTGGAGCCGGGGTGGGCTCCGTGGCCGGGGTACCGGAGGCGGTCGGCGGGGCCGTGACGGGGGGAGCCGGGTCCGACGGGGCGGGCGGGCCGCTGAACGCCAGCTCGGCGCGTAACGTCGACTCGCCGCCGTGGACCACGATCTCGGGGTCGGAGATGACCAGGCTGCTCTGCCCGCGGACGATGGTGACGCTGCCGCCGTATTTCGCCGTGGCCGTGCCGGTGCCGGTGTCGTACTCGCCGTCGACCATGGAGAAGACGAAGCGGCCCGTACCGTCCTGCACGACACCGCCCGACAGGGCGACGCGTACGTGCTCGTCGGCGAGGCCGTCGCTGACCGACCAGCGCAGCGTGCCGCCGGTCACCTCCCGAGGGCCGGGGTCGGACGTCGCCGCGACCGCCGCCACGGTCGCCACGCCGCCCGTGAACAATTGCACGAGTGCGATAACCAGAAGCCACCGGATGTGCCTCCGCCCGCGCTGCCGGCGAACGGTGGACGCGCCATTCATATCAATACCTCTAGCGAAGAGAGTGCTCAGGAATTTCCCTGGGAGCCGGCCGTTGCATAGACGATCAAATTGTCGGTGTGGCTTCCTGTTTTTCTGCTGTACACCCCCGCGCAGGTAATGAGGCGAAGCGCCGCGAACGGCACGTCCCCATAAACCCGCCCGGTCGGAAACCGCGATTTGGGCACCTGTTCGGAGTGGTCCACGGTGAACGTCACCGGCCCGCCCGCCGACCGCTCGATCGTGATCGTGTGGCCGGGACGGAGTTCGCGCAGCCTGGCGAAGACCGACGGGCCCCACCTCGTGCCGACGTGTCCCACGATCACCGCGGGTCCGGCCTCTCCTGGGGGCGGGCCGTACTTGTACCAGCCCGTCAGGTTGCGCGGGGAGAGCGGCGGCACCTCGATGGCGCCCGACCGCTGGAGCCCGACCTGTCCGACGGGCGCGTTCACCCCGATGGCCGGGATGAGGATCCGGGTGGGCACCGCGGTGACCGACGCGCCCGCGGGCACGGCGAGGACGCCGCTCCCGGCGAGGGCCAGCACGACGGCGGACAGGAGCAGCGCGATCCGCCGAGGCAACGCGTTTCGAGAGTGTTCTACGGGCATCCGCACGCCTCCTGGGAGTGCTCTGCACTGGTGCGGGAGAAAAGGCTTTCGACCGCCGGTTACGAGTGAGGGGGCAATGGGCTGCCTCGGGGTGTTCTGACCGCGAACCATGAGGCGAGAGGCGTACACCGGAGGAGGCCCAGGTTTCGCACGGCTGTCACGAAGGTGAACCCCACCGAGAAACCGGACTTCCGCCACGCAACAGGATGCCGCTCACGACTCCGGGCCGGTCCACGCCACGACCCCCGATCCGCGCCACGACCCCCTGGTCCGCGTCACAACCCCCTGGTCCGCGCCACAACCCCCTGGTCCGCGCCACGAGCCTCTGGTCCGCGCCACGAGCCAGGAGCGGCACGCCTCGACGTCCGTTCAGGGCGACTTCGGCCCCTTCCTGCCCAGCCCCTTGCGCGGAGCACGTGGCGCGGGCACGAGCTGCCGCGCGGCGGCGCGCACGCGTTCGGCCAGTCCGAGCGGATCGAGCCCCTCGTGCAACTGGTGCAGGTACGTCATCGGGGACTCGCGCAGCAGTTGGTCACGCAGCCGCCGCCGTTGCAGCGCCGCCGCCCACACGCCGAACGCGAACCCGCCCAGGCCGATCGCCGCGGCCTGCGCGGGGGACGGCTGGGTCGCCAGCACCGCGAGCGCGCCGGTCGCCACCGGCGGCGCGGCCGCCTGCACGTTGATCGCACCCCACAGGGTCTCCATGCCCCGGCCGCGCATGGCGCGCCGGAGGTCGTCGAGGGCGGGCTGGATCCGGGTCTCGAAGCGGGAGCGCAGGTGGTCGAGCAGGATCGCCTGGTCCCGGATGTCACCCAGCGTGGTGCTCTCGGCGACCATGGCGTCCACCGCGTCCCTGAACCTGGCGCGTTCCCCGGCGTACCGGTGCCGGAAGTCGACGATCCGGTCCACGGAGATCTCTTCGATGTCCCGTGGGAGCACGGCCGCCACGGACAGGTTGACCAGCAGCGCGGCCCGCTCGCCGGCCGCCGCCTCGGGCGCGGGCCGGTTGAGTACGCCCGCCACCAGCCGCCGCGCCCCGAGCCCCGACGCCGTCAGGTCGAACGCGTCGTCCGTCAGCGGGGCGGCGCCGTACGCGGGGGCGGCCAGTGACCCGAGCAGGAGCAGGTAGGCGCCGGCGAGACTCATGTGGAGCTGGATCCGCCCGGGCGCGGCGGGCGACCGGGTGGCGAGGTCCATCTCGGAGAGCCGCTCGACGAGCTGTGGTGAGGTCTTCCATTCCGCCAGTCCGGTGGCGAGACCGGGAAACTCGTGTCGTTCGAACCGCGGGGACGCGTAGCGCGACAGGTCGACGCCGTCGAGCGCCTTGAGCAGGCGCCTGGCCGCAGCCTGCACGTCACGCCGGCGGGGCACGGCGGGCCTGACGAACCCGTGGGCGACCAGACCCACCTCGGCCCCGAAGATGACCGGGAAGGAGTCTTCGTGGTCGTCGGCGTCGAAGCGGTAGAGCCGGTCCCAGTAGAGCGCGGTCAGCTTCAGCCACCTCTCGTCCCGGAAATGGACGTGCGGGTAGTACAGCCCGATCCATTCGCGCATGCTCCAGCTCTCCTCCCGGGTGGGTCCGGTGGGCCGCGATCGACACGAGGCCGCTCCTCCAGCATCCCCGCCGTAGCCGGGCGGATCACGCCGATTCCCACCAATCCCGACATCCCCGCATAGTTACGCTCCGTAGGGGGATAACACTCTCCGTACTATCAACAGGGTGCTTCGCCTGAAATATGCCGATTTGTCGGGGACTGGAGTCATCGAGATGCGGAACGGCGGGACCATAGTCGTCAGCACGTTCACGGCAGTGCTGCTCCTTGCCGTGGGCTGCACCTCGGGCGGCTCGAACCAGCCGCCCGCGCAGCCGCCGCCCGCCCAGGCGGCCAAGCTGTCCATCACCCCCGCCAACGGCACGACCAAGGTGCCCCCCGACACCTCGATCAGCGTCAAGGTCAGCGACGGCAAGGTCACCAGGCTGACCGTCGCGGACACCAAGGGGCGCGAGGTCAGCGGGACCACCGGCGCGGACGGGACGTGGCGGCCCACCTGGCCGCTGAAGCCGGCGACGGCGTACACGGTGCGCGCGCAGGCCACCGGCCTGGACGGCAAGCAGGTCATGGCGCAGTCCGAGTTCACCACGCTGAAGCCGAAGAACGTGCTGGAGACCGGCATGTCGCCGCTGGACGGCGAGAAGGTCGGCGTCGGGATGCCCATCCAGCTCATGCTGTCGAAGCCGGTGACCGCCCAGGCCGACCGGGCGGCGGTCGAGCGTTCGCTGGTCGTGCAGATGTCCAAGCCGGTCATGGGCGCGTGGAGCTGGGTCAGCGACCGGGAGGTGCAGTTCAGGCCGCGCGAGTACTGGCCGGCCGACCAGCAGGTCACGGTGGTCGCCCACCTGGCCGGGCTGCGGATCGGACGCAACCTGTGGGGCACCAAGGACCGCACCCTGAGCTTCACCGTCGGCCCCAAGCACATCACCAAGATCCGCAGCAAGTCCCACGAGGCCGTCGTGAGGGAGAACGACAAGGTCGTCAAGACCATCCCGGTCAGCCTCGGCAAGCGCGG
Source organism: Nonomuraea sp. NPDC051298 (assembly GCF_055586305.1). NCBI lineage: Bacteria > Bacillati > Actinomycetota > Actinomycetes > Streptosporangiales > Streptosporangiaceae > Nonomuraea > Nonomuraea sp. NPDC051298. Next base: position 171,469 of record NZ_JBVJIM010000008.1, on the reverse strand, counting down.
CGACGAGAGCTGGTCCGGCATCATGATCGCCCAGGAGAAGGCCCCGACCACGCTCATGGACTCGGCCACCATCGGCCGGCCCGGGCTGTACTTCCACCGCACCAAGTGGAACGTCAGGCTGACCTACAGCGGCATGTTCTTCCACTCGGCCCCCTGGTCGACCGGCGACCAGGGACGCCGCAACGTCAGCCATGGCTGCGTGAACGCCAGCCCGTCGGACGCGCACTGGTTCTACAAGTTCACCCAGCGCGGAGACATCGTCGAGGTCACGGGCACGTCGCGCAAGCTCGAGTTCGGCAACGGGCCGACGCCGTGGGCCAAGACCTGGGAGGAATGGCTGGCGGGCAGCGCCATCGGCAAACCCGTCAACGCCTGACCGCACGCCCGTCAACGCCTGAACGACGGCAACTCGGACGAAGGCCCGCGCGTCGACCCCCGACCGCGCGGGCCTTCGTCCGCGCCTGCCCCCTGGCGAGGCACGAACGCCGCCACGTGTAGGAAGGCCGTCAATATTCACGCCACGGCCGTATGAAGTGCGTCAAGAACGACAAAACTCCCCATTCCTCATCGTTTGCTTGTGAGGCGGTCGCCCGACCAAGGGCGGCCGCGATCTCATCTTCGAACTGAGGAGTGGGGATGACTGACGTCATCTTCGTCGCCCTGACGATCGTGATCTTCGCGATCTTCGGGCTGGTCGTGAAGGCGGTGGAGCGGCTGTGAACGCCGTCAACGCCACCGGTCTGATCGTGGCCGCCGGACTGGTGGTCTTCATGGTGGTGGCCCTGCTGTTCCCGGAGCGCTTCTGATGAGCATGACCGCGGCAGGGATGATCTTCATCGTCTCCCTCATCGTCGCGCTGGCTCTGGTGCACAGGCCGCTCGGCGACTACATGTACCGGGTCTACTCCGGCACCCGGCACAACCCCGTCGAGCGCGGCGTCTACCGGCTGCTCGGCGTGCGCGCCGACGCCGAGCAGAGCTGGGGCGTCTACGCGCGCAGCCTGCTGGCCTTCTCGGTGATCTCGATCCTGGTCGTGTACGGCATCCAGCGCCTCCAGGACAAGCTGCCGCTGAGCCTGGGCATGGAGCCGGTCACCGACCACATCGCGTGGAACACCGCGATCAGCTTCGTCACCAACACCAACTGGCAGGCGTACTCGGGCGAGTCCACGATGGGCCACCTGACCCAGATGACCGCCCTGGCCGTGCAGAACTTCGTCTCGGCCGCGGTCGGCATGGCCGTGGCGATCGCGCTGGTGCGAGGCTTGGCCCGGCGCAGGGCCGACACGATCGGCAACTTCTGGGTGGACCTGGTACGCGGCTCGATCCGCATCCTGCTGCCCATCGCGTTCGTCGGCGCGCTGGTGCTGGTCGCCGGCGGGCTCGTCCAGAACTTCTCCGGCGTCCACGAGGTCACCACGCTGACCGGCGGCACCCAGGCGATCACCGGCGGGCCGGTGGCCTCGCAGGAGGTCATCAAGGAGCTGGGCACCAACGGCGGCGGCTTCTACAACGCCAACTCGGCCCACCCGTTCGAGAACGCGACGACGTGGACGAACTGGCTGGAGATCTTCCTGATCCTGGCGATCCCGTTCTCGCTGCCGCGTACGTTCGGCAAGCTGGTCGGCCAGGTCCGCCAGGGGTACGCGATCCTCGCCGTGATGGGCGTGATCGCGCTGGCCAGCATCCTGCTCACCAACGTGTTCGAGCTGAGCGGCAACGCGACCGTGCCGCAGGCCGTGGGCGCGGCGATGGAGGGCAAGGAGGTCAGGTTCGGCATCTCCAACTCGGCGACGTTCGCCGCCTCCACCACGCTGACCAGCACCGGCGCGGTCAACTCCTTCCACGACTCCTACACGCCGTTCGGCGGCATGATGACGCTGTTCAACATGATGCTCGGCGAGGTCGCGCCCGGCGGTGTCGGCGCCGGCCTGTACGGCATGCTGATCCTGGCGGTGATCACGGTGTTCGTGGCCGGGCTGATGGTCGGCCGCACGCCCGAATACCTGGGCAAGAAGATCGGCGCGCGCGAGATCAAGCTGGCCTCGCTGTACTTCCTGGTGACCCCGGTGCTGGTGCTGATCGGCACGGCGTTCGCCATGGGGTCGGAGGAGCAGCGCGCGAGCATGCTGAACTCGGGCCCGCACGGCCTGTCGGAGGTCCTCTACGCCTTCACCAGCGCCTCGAACAACAACGGCTCCGCCTTCGCGGGCATCACGGTCAACACCCCCTGGTACGACGTGGCGCTCGGCCTGTGCATGGTGTTCGGCCGGTTCCTGCCGATCATCCTGGTGCTGGCGCTGGCCGGTTCGCTGGCGGCGCAGTCGCCCGTTCCCGAGGGCGCGGGCACGCTGCCGACCCACCGGCCGCAGTTCGTCGGCATGGTCGTCGGGGTGACGATCATCCTGGTCGCCCTCACCTTCCTCCCGGCCCTCGCGCTCGGCCCCATCGCAGAAGGACTGTCCTGATATGTCAACCCCCGTGCTCGAAGCGACGCCGGGTCAAGCTCCCGCGCCGAAGCGCGACGACCGCGTGGGCGGCGGACTGCTGGACCCCAGGCAACTCATCACCTCACTGCCGGACGCGCTGAGGAAGCTCAACCCGGTCACGCTGTGGCGCAACCCCGTCATGTTCATCGTCGAGATCGGCGCGGTCTTCACCACCGTCCTGGCGGTCACCGACCCGTCGTTCTTCGCCTGGGCCATCGCGGTGTGGCTGTGGCTGACCGTCGTCTTCGCCAACCTGGCCGAGGCCGTGGCCGAGGGCCGAGGCAAGGCGCAGGCCGCCACCCTGCGCAAGGCCAAGACCGACACCCAGGCCCGCAGGCTGGCCGACCCGGCCGACCCCACGAGGTGGGAGGCCATCCGGGCGCCCGAGCTGCGACAGGGCGACCACGTGATCGTGGAGGCCGGGGAGATCATCCCCGGCGACGGCGACGTGGTCGAGGGCATCGCGAGCGTGGACGAGTCGGCGATCACCGGCGAGTCGGCCCCCGTGATCCGCGAGTCGGGCGGCGACCGCTCCGCCGTCACCGGCGGCACCAAGGTGCTGTCCGACCAGATCATCGTCCAGATCACCCAGAAGCCCGGCGAGAGCTTCGTCGACCGGATGATCGCCCTCGTGGAGGGCGCGAACCGGCAGAAGACGCCGAACGAGATCGCGCTCAACATCCTGCTCTCCGCCCTGACCATCATCTTCCTGGTCGCCACCGTCACCATGCAGCCCCTGGCGATCTACTCCAAGCTCACCAACCCCGGCGTGCCCGACTCCCTCGCCCTCGACGGGAACGGTGTCACCGGCGTCGTCCTGATCTCGCTGCTGGTCTGCCTGATCCCGACCACGATCGGCGCGCTGCTGTCGGCCATCGGCATCGCCGGGATGGACCGGCTCGTCCAGCGCAACGTCCTGGCCATGTCGGGGCGGGCGGTCGAGGCGGCCGGGGACGTGTCCACGCTGCTGCTGGACAAGACCGGCACCATCACACTGGGCAACCGTCAGGCGGCCGAGTTCGTCCCCGTGAAGGGGGTCAGCGAGGCCGACCTGGCCGAGGCGGCCCAGTTGTCCAGCCTGGCGGACGAGACCCCGGAGGGCCGTTCGATCGTGGTGTTCGCCAAGCAGCGCCACGGCCTGCGCGAGCGCCGGCCGGGCGAGCTGGCGCACGCCGAGTGGGTGCCGTTCACCGCGCAGACCCGCATGTCGGGGGTGAACCTGGACGGCCGGCAGGTGCGCAAGGGCGCCGCGACCGCGGTGATGAAGTGGGTGCGCGACGCCGGCGGCCACCCCACCGAGGAGGTCGGCGACCTGGTGGACGGCATCTCCGCCTCCGGCGGCACCCCGCTGGTGGTCGCGGAGCGGGGCCGCGTCCTGGGCGTGATCCACCTCAAGGACGTGGTCAAGGAGGGCATGCGGGAGCGCTTCGACGAGATGCGCCGCATGGGCATCAGGACCGTCATGATCACCGGTGACAACCCGCTGACCGCCAAGGCCATCGCGGACGAGGCCGGGGTCGACGACTTCCTCGCCGAGGCCACCCCGGAGGACAAGCTCGCGCTCATCAGGAAGGAGCAGGAGGGCGGCCGGCTGGTCGCGATGACCGGCGACGGCACCAACGACGCCCCCGCCCTGGCCCAGTCGGACGTCGGCGTGGCCATGAACACCGGCACCTCCGCCGCCAAGGAGGCCGGGAACATGGTCGACCTGGACTCCAACCCGACCAAGCTCATCGAGATCGTCGAGATCGGCAAGCAGCTCCTCATCACCAGAGGCGCGCTGACCACGTTCTCCATCGCCAACGACATCGCGAAATACTTCGCGATCATCCCGGCCATGTTCGCCGCCGTCTACCCGGGCCTCGACGCCCTCAACGTCATGCGCCTGGCCAGCCCCCAGTCCGCGATCCTGGCCGCGGTGATCTTCAACGCGGTGGTCATCGTCGCGCTGATCCCGCTGGCGCTGCGCGGCGTCCGCTACCGCCCGTCCAGCGCGTCCAAGCTGCTGTCGCGCAACCTGTACGTCTACGGGCTGGGCGGCATCATCGCCCCCTTCATCGGCATCAAAGTCATCGACCTGCTGATCCAGTTCCTTCCGGGGATGTCATAAATGGAACGCCTGCCAAGCTGGGTCCGCCAGCACCTCGCCGCGCTGCGCGCGGTCGCCGTCCTGACCGTGCTGCTCGGCCTGATCTATCCGCTGGTCACGACCGGCGTCGCCCAGGCGCTGTTCAACGACCACGCCAACGGCTCGATCGTCCAGAAGGACGGGAAGGACGTGGGCAGCTCGCTCATCGGCCAGTCCTTCACCGACGCCGACGGCAACCCGGTCAGGACGTACTTCCAGTCCCGCCCGTCGGCGGCCGGCGACGGCTACGACCCGACCTCCACCAGCGCGAGCAACCTCGGCCCTGAGGACGTCCTGGACGTGCTGCCGGTGCCCGGCGCCAAGGACGAGGAGGGCAACCCGGACGAGGGCAGGCAGTCGCTGCTCACTCAGGTCTGCGCCCGCTCGAAGGCGGTCGGTGAGCTGGAGGGCGTCAGCGGCGCCCGGCCGTACTGCACTGCCGACGGGGTCGGCGCGGTGCTGAAGGTCTTCCCCGACCGCGCCGTCAGCGTCAACCAGGCGTGCCCGGCCGCCCCGTTCGTCGCGACCTATGACGGCAGGCCCGTCGAGTGCGGCAAGCCGGGCGAGGACTACGCCGCGGGCCGCACCGTCCCGGTCCGCGGGAACGCGGAGACGCCCGCGGTCCCCGCCGACGCGGTCACGGCCAGCGGCTCCGGCCTCGACCCGCACATCTCCGTGGCCTACGCCGAACTCCAGGCACCCCGGGTGGCCAGGGAACGCGGCCTGCCCGTCGAGCGGGTCCAGTCGTTGATCGGCGAGCACACCACCGGCCGGGCGCTCGGTTTCATGGGCGAGCCCGCCGTCAACGTGCTCGAACTCAACCTGTCCCTCGACAGAGGCTGACGTGCGGGGGCGGCTGCGGGTCTACCTCGGGGCGGCGCCCGGGGTCGGAAAGACGTACGCGATGCTCGGCGAGGGCCGCCGCGCCCTCGAACGCGGCCGGGACGTGGCCGTGGGCTTCGTCGAGACCCACGGCCGCCCCCGCACCGCCGCCCTCCTCGATGGCATGGAACTGATCCCCCGCCAGACCATCGTCTACCGCGGGGCCACCTTCACCGAACTCGACGTCGAGGCCGTCATCCGGCGCGCGCCCAAAGTGGCGCTGATCGACGAGCTGGCCCACACCAACGTGCCCGGCTCCAAGAACGTCAAGCGCTGGCAGGACATCGACGAGATCCTCGACGCCGGGATCGACGTCATCTCCACCGTCAACATCCAGCACCTGGAATCGGTCAACGACGTCGTCCAGGAGATCACCGGCGTCCCGCAACGGGAGACCGTACCCGACGAAGTGGTCAGGCGGGCCGACCAGATCGAGCTGGTGGACATGTCTCCGGAGGCCCTGCGCCGCAGGATGGCGCACGGCAACGTCTACGCCCCGGAAAAGGTCAGCGCGGCCATGGCGAACTACTTCCGCGTCGGCAACCTCACCGCCCTGCGCGAGCTGGCCCTGCTCTGGGTCGCGGGGCGGGTGGACGACCAGCTCGACCGCTACCGGGCCGAGCACGGCATCGCCACCACCTGGGAGACCCGCGAACGCGTGGTCGTCGCCCTCACCGGCGGCCCGGAAGGCGACACCCTGGTACGCAGGGCCGCCCGCATCGCCGCCCGCACCAAGGGCGCCGACCTCCTGGCCGTCCACGTGACCAGCGCCGACGGGCTGGCCGGGGCCGACCCGGCCAACCTGGCCCGCCAGCGCACGCTCGCGGAGAGCATGGGCGGCACCTACCACCAGGTCGTCGGCGACGACATCCCGCGCGCGCTGCTCGACTTCGCCCGCGGCGTCAACGCCACCCAGCTCGTCCTCGGCGCCTCGCGCAGGGGCCGCTTCGCCCAGATCATCTCGCGCGGCGTCGGAGTCGAGACCACGGCCAGGTCCGGCTCGATCGACGTGCACCTCGTCACCCACGAGGAGGCCAAGAAGGGACGGCGGCGGCCGGAACGCTCCCGGGCCGCGCTGACCCGCAAACGGCGGCTGAGCGGCTGGGCCGTGGCGGTGGCCGGCATGCCGGCGCTGACCGCCGCGCTCGTGCCGTTCCGCGACGTGCTGCAGCTCCCCAGCGAGATCCTGCTCTTCCTGTGCCTGGTCGTGTGCGTCGCGCTGATCGGCGGCATGTGGCCGGCCATCGTCGCGGCCGTGGGCGGGTCGCTGCTGCTCAACTGGTTCTTCACGCCGCCCGTCGGGCAACTGACCATCGCCGATCCGGAGAACCTGCTGGCGTTGATCGTGTTCGTCCTGGTCGCGGTGGCGGTGAGCACGATCGTGGCGGTGGCGGCCCGGCGTACCCGTCAGGCCGCCCGCGCGAGCGCCGACGCCGAGGTGCTGTCCACGCTGGCCGGGCACGTGCTGCGCGGCGAGGCGGCCCTGCCCTCGCTGCTGGCGCGGCTGCGCGAGACATTCGGGCTCGACTCGGTCACCCTGCTCGAACGCGCCGGCGAGCCAACCCCTGACGACCAGGCCGAGCCCGAGTCCTGGCGCATCATCGCCACCTCGGGCGCCGCCCCCTGCACCGCGCCCGCCGCCGCGGACACCGACGTGGTGATCAGCGACGACCTGGTGCTCGCCGCCCGCGGCCGGCTGATGGACGCCAGCGACCGGCGGGTGCTCGAAGCCTTCGCCGCCGAGGCCGCCGTCGCGCTGCGCCAGGAACGACTCCAGGAGGAGGCGGAACGCGCCAAACCCCTGGCCAAGGCCGACAGGATGCGTACCGCGCTGCTCGCCGCCGTCAGCCACGACCTGCGCACCCCGCTGTCGGCCGCCAAGGCCGCCGTCGAGAGCCTGCGCAACCACGACATCACCTGGACGCCCGAGGACCGGGACGAGTTGCTCGCCACCGCCGACGAATCCCTGATCCGGCTGGACCGCCTGGTGGAGAACCTGCTCGACATGAGCCGCCTGCAGGCCGGCGTCCTCGGCCTGGCGCTCGAACCCGTCGCCCTGGAAGAGGTCGTGCCCCGGGCGATCGACGACCTCGGAGCCCTGCGCGACCGCGTCGAGGGCGACATCTCCGTCGACCTGCCCGACATCGTCGCCGACCCGGCGCTGCTGGAACGGGTGCTGGTCAACCTCATGGCCAACGCCGTCCGCCACAGCCCTGCCGGCGTGCAGGTGCTGATCACCGGCAGCCGCCACGACGACGAGGTGGAGCTAAGGGTGATCGACCGCGGCCCCGGCATCCCGCCCGAGGACCACGAGCGGGTCTTCCTGCCCTTCCAGCGGCTCGGTGACCGCGACAACGGCACCGGCGTCGGCCTCGGCCTGGCCCTCTCTCGCGGGCTCACCGAGGCCATGGGCGGCACTCTCGTACCCGAGGAGACACCAGGGGGAGGTCTCACGATGATCGTCAGCATGCCGGTCCACTCCAGGGTGGTGACACCATGACCAAGGTCCTCGTCGTCGACGACGAACCGCAGATCCTGCGCGCGCTGCGCATCAACCTGTCCGCCCGCCAGTACGAGGTCGCCGTCGCCGCCGACGGCTCGGCCGCGCTGCGTCAGGCCGCCGAGTGGCACCCCGACCTGGTCGTGCTCGACCTCGGGCTGCCCGACATCGACGGCATCGACGTCATCCACGGCCTGCGCGGCTGGACCAGGGTCCCCATCGTCGTGCTGTCCGGCCGGGCCGGCAACCAGGACAAGATCCACGCCCTGGACGCCGGCGCCGACGACTACGTGACCAAGCCGTTCGGCATCGAGGAGTTCCTGGCCCGCATCCGCGCCGTCTCCCGCCGCGCCAGCATCCAGGAGGCCGAGCTGGCCAGCATCCAGCTCGGCGGCCACACCGTCGACCTGGTCAGCAAGACCGTCTCCGACGGGCTGCGGCTCACCCCCACCGAATGGCACATCCTGGAGATCCTGCTGCGCAACCCCGGCAAGCTCATCCCCCAGCGCTACCTGCTGACCGAGGTCTGGGGCAGCAAGCACGTCAAGGAGACCCACTACCTGCGCCAGTACATGGCCCAGCTCCGCAAGAAGCTCGAACGCGACCCCGCCCGTCCGCGGCACCTGATCACCGAACCCGGGATGGGCTACCGCTACACCCCGTGACCCCTGTCGCGCTACCGGTCAGGAGTCGGGGCCGCCGCACGAGCGGGGCGGGTCGGCCCAGTGCAGGGCGACGTACGGCTCGGCCTGGCCGCAGTAGCGCACGCGCTCCCTGGTGATGCGGTAGCGGGCGTGCGCCTGGGGCTGGCCGGGCGCGCGGCACGGCACGGGGACGGTCAGGATGCCGATGTCCTGGTCGATGTGGGTGAGCAGGCCGTGGCAGGGGCCGCCGAGACAGATGGCGTTGCAGTCGTGGCCGGCGCGGGCCTCTCCGGCGTTCATGCGGGGTAGGCGTGGGTCTCGGTGGCCTTGACCGAGGCCCAGACCTGCCGGCCGGGGGTCAGGTCGAGGTCGGCGACGGCGGCGGGGGTGATGTCGGCGAAGGCGGCGACGGGGCCGTCGAGGTGCACGCGGACGTTGTCGCCGTGCCGTTCGATGCCGTCGACCCGCGCCTGCCAGAGGTTGCGCGGGCTGCCGTCGGGACGCGCCCGGTACAGCGCCACGGCCGCGGGCGGGAAGGCGACGAACGCGGCCCCGTCGAGGTGCTCGGAGGTCTGCAGCAGCAGCTCGCCCACCTTGACCCGGGCCCCGTCGGCCACCCCGCGATACAGGTTGAGCCCGACGAGCCGGGCGACGTAGTCGGTACGGGGCCGCCGGGCGACCTCCGCAGGAGCGCCCTGCTGGACCATCGTGCCGTTCTCGATGACGATCAGCCGGTCGGCCAGCACCATGGCGTCGAGCGGGTCGTGGGTGACCAGGACGGTGACGCCGTCGAAGTCGGCCAGGTGGCGGCGCAGATGCGAGCGGATCTCCAGCCGGGTGTGGGCGTCGAGCGCGGCCAGCGGCTCGTCCAGGAGCAGCAGCTCGGGCCGTACGGCCAGCGCGCGGGCGAGCGCGACCCGCTGGGCCTGGCCGCCGGACAACTGCCGGGGCCTGGCGGCGGCGCGCTCCGCCAGGCCGACGCGCTCCAGCAGCGCGGCGGCGACGGCGCGGGCCTCGGCCTTGGGCACGCCCTGGCAGCGCGGCCCGAAGGCGACGTTGTCGAGCGCCGTCAGGTGCGGGAAGAGCAGGTAGTCCTGGAAGACCATGCCGATCGGGCGGCTCTCGGCGGGCAGGGTGTGCAGCGGGGCGCCGTGCAGGCTGATGTGCCCGCCCGACAGGGAGGTCAGCCCGGCCAGGGCGCGCAGGGCGGTAGTCTTGCCCGCGCCGTTGGGGCCGAGCAGCGCCACCACCTCGCCCGGCCGGACGTCGAGCGCGAGGTCGAGGGTGAAGGCGGGCCGGGTGACCAGCAGCCGGGCGTCGAGGGTCATGACCCGCTCACGGTGCGCTCACCCACCGATCACGGAGGCTGGCCAGAATGATCACCGATACGGCGAGCAGGACGAGGCTGAGCACGATGGCGGCCTCCGGCTCGGTCTCCAGCGCCAGGTAGACGGCCAGGGGCATGGTGCGGGTGGTGCCGGGGAAGTTGCCCGCGAACGTGATCGTGGCGCCGAACTCGCCCAACGCCCGCGCCCAGCACAGCACACCCCCCGCCACCACGCCCGGCATGACCATCGGCAGCGTCACCCGCCGGAACACCGTCCAGCGCGAGGCGCCGAGCGTCGCGGCGGCCTCCTCGAAGCGCCGGTCGGCGGCGCGCAGCGCCCCCTCCACGCTGATCACCAGGAAGGGCATCGCGACGAACGCCTCGGCGACGATCACGCCCGCCGTGGTGAACGGCAGCGTGATCCCGAACGTGGCCTCCAGCCACTGCCCGACGAGCCCGCGCCGGCCCAGCACCAGCAGCAACGCCACACCGCCGACCACGGGCGGCAGCACCAGCGGCACGGTGACCAGGGCGCGCACCAGCCGCCGGCCGGGGAACTCCACCCGGGCCAGCAGCCACGCCAGCGGGACGCCGAGCACCAGGCACACCGCGGTGGCGATGGTGGCGCACACCAGCGACAGCCGCAACGCCTCCAGCACGTGCGGCTCGGCCAGCCGCTCCAGCAGCGTGGACCAGGGCGCCCGGATCAGCAGCCCCGCCAGCGGCAGCACCAGGAACGCCAGCCCCGCCAGCGCGGGCACGACCAGCATCCACGGCAGCCGCCCCGAGACCTCTCGGCCCGTGGCGGGACGCCCGGCGGGCCCGCCACGCGGACCCTCCGGGCCGAGCCGCTCCGACGCGAACGAGCCCATCCGCGATCAGGCGGCCTCGAAGCCGGCCTTGGCCAGTACGTCCTTACCCTGCGGCGACAGCACCAGGTCCACGAACTGCTTGGCCAGATCACCGGCCGGAGCCTGCGTCAGGGTGGCGATCGGGTAGTCGTTGATCGCCTGGTCGGCCTCCGGGAACGTGATGCCCTGCACCTTGCCCGCCGCGGCGATCACGTCGGTCTTGTAGACCAGCGCCGCGTCCACCTCGCCCAGCTCCACCTTGGTCAGCGTGGCCTTGACGTCCTGCTCCAGGGTGACCGGGGTGACCTTGAGCCCGGCCGCGTCCAGCGCCTTGACCGCGGCGGCCCCGCAGGGCACCTGCTCGGCGCAGAGCGCCACCTTGACCTTGGCGTCGGTCAGGTCCTTCAGCTCGTCTACCTTGGCCGGGTTGTCCTGCGGCACGGCGATCTGCAGCTTGTTGCGCACGAACGTGGTCGGCGAACCCGCGAGCGAGGCGTCGGTGACGGTCTTCATGGTGGCCGGGCTCGCCGCGGCGAACACGTCGGCCGGGGCCCCCTGGGTGATCTGCTGGGCCAGGGTGGCGCTGGAGCCGAAGTTGAACCTGACCGTCGTGCCCGGATGCGCGGCCTCGAAGGTCTTGCCCAGCTCGGTGAACGTCCCGGTCAGCGACGCCGCCGCGAACACCGTCACCTCCTTGGCCCCGCCGCCGGCGGACGCCGAGGACGAGGCTGAGGCTGAGGCCGTGGCTGTGGAAGCGGCCGGTTCGCCGGAGCCGCAACCGGACAGGCCCGCCAGCGCGAGCGCGACGGGCAGGGCGATCGCCCATCGGGAAAGACGCCTGAACACCAAGGGGGGCTCCTCACGAGTGACTGGTCACGCGCTCGTGACCGGGAATCTCCACGACGACGTTGGTGGACTTGATCACGGCGTCCGCGACCACTCCCACCTCCAGGCCCAACTCGTCCGCGGCCTGGCGGCTCATCAGCGACACCACCCGGAACGGGCCCGCGGTGATCTCCACCTGTGCCATCACCGCGTCGCGGATCACTTCGGTGACGATGCCGCGAAATCGGTTACGCGCCGACGAACGGCCGCCGCCGTCGTGCTCCTCGATCTGCGAGCGGGCGAAAGCGGCCAGATCGGCGCCGTTGATCCGCCGGTGGCCGTGCTCGTCCCGCTCGGCGCCCAGCCGGCCCGCGTCCACCCATCGGCGGACTGTGTCGGAGCTGACCCCGAGCAGCCCCGCGGCCTCGCTGATCCGAAACATCGTCACAAGCCCACACCCTACCTTCCGCACTTTCCACCCTGAATACCTGTCTCCCTCCGCAACAGCGATGTAATCTCCGCCTTCGCCATCGCATCCACGAGACCGTGCCACGCCCTACGGGCGGACTCTGCGCACCATGTCCAGGATGGCCTCCACCACCAGCTCCGGCTCGTGATGGTGAATGTAGTGGCCGGCCCGCCGGGCCACCACGTGCTTGCTGTCCGTCGACAGCGCCGCCAGGTCCGCCTGGAGCGGGTACCACGACTGGAGGTGCTGTCGCAGGAGCGCGCGTTCCTTGCGGGTGGTCGCGTACGGATCGTTCTTGCTGCACGTCAGCACCGTGACCGGGGTGCTGCCGAGCGGCCCGGTGCGCTCCCCCACGGCGGCGGCGATCTGCGCCCGCAACGCCAGCTCCCACCACGAGGTGCGCCGCTGCCGGTCGCCCAGCCTCAGCGCGGTCCACGCCGCCGCGTACTCGGCGGGCACGGCGCTCGACCTGGGTGAGGGCAGGCCGAGGTCCGCGAGCAGGCGGCGTACGCCGAACCATCTGGCGCGTCGCGCCGCCGCGTACTTGACCGTCTTCCAGTGATAGCCGGGGATCCGATGCTGCTCAGGATGGCTGGAGTCGACGAACACCAGCCCGGCCACCTCACCGGGATACGCGGCGGCGAACAGCCGCAGCACGTATCCGCCCATCGAGTGCCCCACGAGCACGTACGGAGGCTCCACCCCGGCCTGGTGCAGCGCGGTGCGCAGGTCGCCGGCCGCGTCGAGCTGGGCCATCGGCTTGCCTACCGGGTCGCTCCAGCCGAGCCCCGCCCGGTCGAAGACCACCGTCCTGGTCTCTGCGGCCAACTCGGGCAGGAGCGCGGCGAAGTCGAGGCACGACTCACCGAGCGCGGGAACGACCACCACCGCCGGATCGCCCGCACCCTCGATCCAGAGGTGAATCCTCCGGCCGCCGACGTCGATCATACGTCCCGGCGGGGGGTAGCGCCGCCGGTCGCGGGTCGAGCCCCAGGTCTGGTAGGCGGCGCTGGCGAGTCCCAGCGCTACGGCGGTGACGGCGACGGCGGCGAGTGATCGCGTGAGAAGGCGCACGACCTCCACCCAACCAAGCGAGCCCGATCCCGCCACGTCTCCGGGCGGGCACAAGCCGCTACCGAGCACCACTCGGTGCGACCCCGCCAGAGGGCGGCGGCCAGCGCTGGGGATGGGTCCGGTCGTCGGCGAGCACGGGCCTCATCCGCACCTTCGCGTCGTCGTTCCAGTGCCGGCCTGATCCCGTGCTCTCACCGAACTGGAGTGAAACGCCAGTCACCACGGACGGGCGGGAACCGTTACGAGACGGGAAGAGACGCGCCCGTGAGATCCTCGCTGAGCTGCCACAGGCGCTGGGCGAGGGCCGGGTCGCAGGCATGGGAGGCGACGCCCGTACGCCCCGGCACGCCCGGTGTGACGATCTCCGCGATGTCGCAGTCGACGCAGTACACCCCGCCCAGCCCGTCGAGCGCGGTGCTGGTGGCGCACCAGACGGAGGTGGCCGCGCCCTGCTGGGGCGTCTTGAAGTCGTGCAGGCCCGGCCGGGAGACCGAGTAGTCGCCCTCGGCGTCCCTGGCCATGCCGTAGGCTTCCAGCTCCCGGTCGGACAGGTGCCTGTTGAGTTCGGTGGGGATGACTCCCGGGTGCAGGGAGAAGGCGCGCACGCCGTCCGCCTCGCCGCGCCGGTCGAGCTCCAGCGCGAAGAGGACGTTGGCGCTCTTCGACTGGGCGTAGGCGGCCACCTTGTCGTAGGGCCGCCGGCGGTAGTTCGGGTCGTCGAAGTCCACGCCGCTCAGCAGGTGGCCCTGCGAGGACACGCTGACCACGCGGGCGCCACCCGCCCGGCGCAGCGCCGGCCACAGGCGGGCGGTGAGCTGGAAGTGGCCGAGATGATTGGCGGACAACTGGATCTCGTAGCCCCGGCTGTCACGCTGGAGCGGCGTCATCATGACACCGGCGCTGTTGACGAGCAGGTGAACGGCGCGTCCGCCGTCGGCCAGGGGCTTGGCGAAGCGCTCGATGGAGTCGGGGTCCGTCAGGTCGAGGGGCTGGATCTCTACCCGGGGGATGCCGGACAGGTTGCGCTCGGCCTTGTCCGGCGAGCGTGCCGGGACGATGACGGCGGCTCCTGCGCGGGTGAGGGCGCGGGTGGTCTCCAGGCCGATGCCGGAGTAGCCGCCGGTCACGACGGCCACCTTGCCGGTCAGATCCGTTCCGTCGAGCACCTCCTCCGCGGTCGTCCGCGCGGTGTGTCCGGTGCTCAGTGGGCGTTGGGCTGTGGTCACGGCGTTTCCTTGTCTTGGCTGGTCGGGTGATGCGGGGAACGAGGCCGGGCGAGCCCCGGGGCCGTCCCCTCGGATCGAACGGAGCGGCGGCGGACCCTCCGCCCTCCGAGTCAACACCCGCGCCCGGCGCGTACTGCCTGGTCAGCCATTCCCCACCAGGGCTATCCCCGGCGGGGACACCCCGCGGGTCATCGGCACCCGTCCGTAGACTTGCGGGCATGACAGCAGGGAGCCTCGGGGAGTATCTCCGGGCCCGCCGCGAACTCCTCACCCCGGCGGAGGCGGGCATCCCGGAGACCGGCCATCGCCGCGTGCCCGGCCTCAAGCGCGGCGAGGTGGCCGTGCTCGCCGGGATCAGCACCGAGTACTACACGCGGCTGGAGCAGGGCCATGACACGCGTCCGTCCACGCAGGTCCTGGCCGCGATCGCGCGGGCCCTGCGGCTGGACGAGCCGTCGACGGCGCACCTGTTCGGACTCGCCGCCCCCGGGCCGAGAGCCCGGCGTGGGGGCCGTCCGCCCGAGCGTCTCCCCCCGTCGGTACGGCAGCTCCTGGACTCCCTGCCCCTGAGCCCGGCGTTCGTCCAGAGCCGCTACCTGGACGTCCTGGCCGCCAACAGTCTCATGACCGCCCTGTCGCCCATGTACCGGCCGGGCGTGAACCTCATGCGCGCGACGTTCCTCGATCACGCGGTCGACGAGCTGTTCGACGATCCCGAGGAGCAGCTCCGCCATGCCGTCTCCGGGTTCCGGGCGCTGGCCGGTCCGGACGTCGGCGATCCGCGGTTCGCCGAACTGGTCGGCGAGCTGACGGGCAGGAGCGCCGACTTCCAGCGGCTGTGGTCGCGCCACGACGTGTGCTCCCACACCAGCGGCGGACGCCACCGCATGCGCCACCCGCTCGCCGGCGACCTCGACCTGTCCTACGACAAGTTCTTCGTCGCCGGTGCCGACCGTCAGTTGCTGGTCGTCTACCAGGCCGAGCCGGGCAGCCGCTCCGAGGAGGCCCTCGCCTTCCTCGCCGCCAGGACCGCCACGGCCGTGGTCACGGACCCGCGTACGCCGACCGAACGACGAGAACGCCAAGACCCCGCCCGATCACCGTGATCAGCCGGGATCCCGGGAGTGGGTGCGGCATCTGGGGCAGGCGTCGTTCCACGTATAGAGTTCCCAGACGTTGAGGTCAGGGTCCAGCGAACATTTCCACTGTTGCCATTCGCCTCTCAGCGCGCCCTCGTGTCCGAACCGGTTGCATTGCTCGCAGGTCTCGGCGAGTCGTTTCGGCGGCCAGTAGGGACGCTCGAGGACAGCGCACGCGCCGACGTCCGGCGTAGGGGCTCGACCGGCATCGGCGGCGGCGGGCAGGGCCGAGGCCAGCGCGACACCCGCGGCGGCGAGGGACACCCGTTGTGCTGCGCGCTGCATGAAGGCTCCTTCCACGTCGACAGAATGCCGCCCAATCATGGCACGACCTTCACTCGACGTGCTCGCGATGTGACTGACTGCTCACGATCCGGCGCCCCCAGCTCGCCGTGGGCCCTGGCGGGCGGCCCGGCTAGACCGGCCGGACGGACGGAGCGACCCCCTCGAAGTCGGCGCCACGGGCTGTCTCGGCCCACCGCTCGACCTCCTCCAGGCCCCGCCGGTACGCGCCCGAGATCCGCTCCGCCGCCTCGCTCCCGAGCGGCAGCCGCAGCGGCACCTCGTCACCGTGCACGAGGGACACGATGGTCTCGGCGGCCCGCGCCGGGTCGCCTTCCTGGCGGCCGTCGACCCCGGCCATGTCCGCGCGTACGGCGGCCAGGACGTCCCGGTAGGTCGCGGACACCTCGGCGAACTCCAGCACGTCGGCGGCGTGGAAGCCGGTACGGAACCGGCTCGGCTCAACGAGCATCACCCGGATCCCGAACGGCGCGACCTCCCCGGCCAGAGACTCCGACCAGCCCTCGAGGGCGAACTTCGACGCGGAATAGGCCGACACCCCCGGGAACGACATCCGCCCGCCCTGGCTGCTCATCTGCACGATCGTCCCGGCGCCCCGCTCGCGCATCCCCGGCAGCGCGGCGCGGACGAGCGCGGCGGGACCGAACAGGTGCAGATCCATCAACTCCCGAAGCTGCGCGTCGCCGATCTCCTCGACCGCTCCGACCACGGCCCGGCCCGCGTTGTTGACCAGCACGTCGAGCCGGCCGAAACGCTCCAGGGTGTCGCGCACGAGGACGGGGGCCGCGGCGATGTCACGGACGTCGAACTTCGCGGCCATGAAGCTGTCCGGGTGGGCGGCCTGGAGGTCTGCCACGCTCTCGGGCCCGCGTACCGCGGCCACCACGCGGTCGCCCGCCGCCAGCGCCGACTCCGCGAGTGCACGCCCGAAACCGCGGGACGCGCCGGTGATGATCCAGGTCTGTGTCGTCATGCCGCGGACGCTATGCCTTTGAGCGCGCTCGAACGCAAACCCGTCACCCGCCGCGGATCCGCTGGAGGGGTCTTTCCGCCGGCGTCGGTGACGATCAGCGTTTCCGCCGTGACGCCGGTGGGAAGCCGCACGGCCCACACCCCCAGCCCCGCTCCGGCGTCCCGCGCGAGGCTTGCGGGAACCTCGCGCCCGTCCGTGGTGACGGCCGTGATTCCGTGGACCTAGGCTCTGGCGATGCCGAAGGAGATCCTGCCGAGGGTGTTCCTGCGCTGCTGTTCTTCGATCAGCTCGCGCAGTTGCCGCGCGTTGGCATCGGGGTTGAGGGCCCGCACCTGCTGCTCGTTCACAGGGCCCGCGCCGGCGCTTCTGGATCGAGGTCTTCACCGGCGGCTAAGGAGGACCTGCGACCGTCCGGGTGGGGCAACCGTCAGTTGAGCGGCACCAGAGCGGTGATCTCGGCCAGCTCCTCGGCGGTCGGCTCCCAGTCGCCGGCGGCCGCGTTGGCCCGGATCTGCTCAGGGCCGGTCGCACCGGCGATCACCGAGCCGCAGCCGGGCAGCGCGGCCAGAGTGCCGATGGCCACCTCCAGGACCGACCGGCCGTGCTTCTCGGCCCACGACGCCAGCGCCTCCACCCGGTCCAGCTTCTCCGGCGTGACGAGGTGGGGCAGCCTCGCCAGCCGGGACCCGGCCCGCGGCTGCCGCCCACGTCGCACCTTTCCCGTCAACAGCCCGTGGGCCAGCGGGAAGTAGGGCAGGACACCGAGCCCATGGTGCACGGCCGCCGGCACCACCTCGCGCTCGGCGCCGCGCTCCAGCAACGACCAGTGGGTCTGCACGGACACGAACGACGCGGAGCCGCCCGCGCGGGCCAGTTGCGCGGCCTCCGCGATCTGCGGGCCGGCGACGTTCGAGCTGCCGATGTGGCGCACCTTGCCCTCCCTGACCAGCTCGGTCAGGGCGGACAGGGTCTCCTCGATCGGGGTGACGCCGTCCGGGACGTGGTACTGGTACAGGTCGATGTAGTCGGTACGCAGTCGGCGCAGCGACCCCTCCACCGCCCGCCGGATCGACGATCGCCCGCCGGGCGCTCCGCGGGCCTCGCCCGGCCCGTCGTCGGGCCGGTGGCCGGGGCCGCCGAACTTGGTGGCCAGCAGCACCTTTTCCCGGCGACCGGCCAGCGCCGCACCGAGAAGTTCCTCAGAGGCGCCGGCGGGTTCGCCGTACGACTCGGCGGTGTCGAAGAGCGTGACGCCCTCCTCGATCGCCGCGTCCACCATCGCCCTGGTCCTGGTCGCGTCGAGACCCGCGCCGCCGATGCTGTTGCACCCCAAGCCGACCACCGACGTTCGCAGGCCGGAGTCACCCAAAGTCCTGTAGCGCACGATCTGGCACCTCTCTCGGCTGGTCCGCGGGAACAACGCCCCAAGTGACCGGCAGCCGGTCCACTCCGTACACCGCCATGCGGTCGCGGGTCGGCACCTCGGCCGGGGGCACCGCCAGGCGCAGGTCGGGGAAGCGCTCGAAGAGCGCGGTCAGCGCCAGGCGAAGCTCGATTCGCGCGAGATGCTGACCGAGACACTGATGGACGCCGTGCCCGAACGCCAGGTGCCCGGCCGGGGAGCGGGTCACGTCCAGGGTGTCCGGGTCGGGAAAGCGTTCTGGATCCCGGTTGGCCACCGGCAGCGACAGCACCACGGTCTCGCCGGCCGCGATGACCTGGCCGTCGATCTCGACGTCGACCAGTGCGGTGCGACGTACGTCGAACTGGAGGATCGACAGGTACCGCAGCAGCTCCTCGACCGCCCGCTCCGGATCCGCCGCCAGGAGGGCTCGCTGGGCCGGGTCGGTGAGCAGGACGAACGCCGCGAGCGCGAGCATGCTCGACGTGGGCAGGTGGCCCGTGGCCAGGAGCACCATCCCGAGGTTGACGAATTCTTCGTCGCTGAGGTCGCCGGTCGCCGCGGCGTGCGCCAGCAGCCCGTCGTCCGACGGGTCTCCGGCGGGCAGGCGGGCGAGGAGGTCGCGGACCGTCCCCGTGATCGACCTCACGGCGTCGATCACCTGCTCCGGGCGCGAATCCAGGTCGTTCAGCACCGAGGTGGCCGCCTGGATCCGTTGCCGGTCCTCCGCCGGCACGCCCAGCAGCTCGCAGATCACGAGCGCCGGAATCGGCATCGCGAACGAGGCGACGAGGTCGACGGGATCCCCACCGACCGCCCTGCCGTCCGCCATGCCGTCGAGTGCCTCCGCGATGTACCGCCGGATCGTGGGCGTCAGCTCGGCGACGCGCCGCGGCCCGAAGTGGCGGCTCAGCAGGCGGCGGTAGCGCGTGTGCTCCGGCGCGTCCATGTGCGGGAAGATGCCCGGCTCCGCGGGTGTCGGCCGCTCGATCGCGCGCTCGCCCCCGACCGGCTGATGCAGCAGCTCGCGCCGGGTGCTGAACCGCGGATCCGCCAGGATGGCCCGGATCACGGAGTATCCGGTGGCCACCCAGCCGAGGTGCCCGTCGGGGTAGGCCAGCCTGCTGAGCGGCGCTCGACGCCGTAGCTCGACGGGCGGGTCGAAGGGGGTGGGTCGGTCGGTTTCCAAGGGCTGGGCTGTCTGGCCGTCGCTCATGATGCGACCTCCCGCCTGCGCCGTTGATCACAAACGAAAGGGAGTATGCATGACAAATCCGGAAAATACCACCACTAGTAATTCTCGCACCGCAGACCTAGCATCGGCGCTACCTGAACAGACACATCTCCCAACACACGGGAAGCATGACCGCGCCGCCGATGTTGCCGGCCTGTGGTCGGCAATCCAACGAAATCTCCAGCAGGCTCATGCCCCCCAGAGGTATGTATGGCACAGGTCGCGGTTGTCGGTGGTGGACCAATTGGACTCATGCTCGCGTGCGAGGTGGCGCTGCACGATGTACCGGTGGTGGTGCTCGAGCGATTGCCGGAAATCGAAACGCACCCGAAGGCCGAGGGCATTACCGGGCGGGCCATTGACATCCTGGACCGTCGCGGGTTGATGGCCGGGGTCGACGGGACCCCCTCGCAGCCGACAGCCGAACAACGGGCGCGCATCGCCATGGGCGAGCGGCGACCGGACAGCCTGCAGCCCAAAGCCTTTCCCGGCGCACGGCATTTCGCCACCATGTTCGTGCTCCGCCCGGAGTCTCCTGACCTCCTGGTCCCCCAGCAACTGCTGGAGCAGGACCTGTCTCGACGCGCCGCGGACCTCGGCGTCGAGGTACGGCGCGGCCACACGCTCACCGGGTTCACCCAGAACGGCGACGGGGTGCGTCTCGACGTCGACGGTCCTGACGGGCAGTACCAGTTGCAGGCCGACTGGCTCGCCGGATGCGACGGCGGCCGGAGCACGGTGCGGAAGCTGGCCGGCATCGCCTTCCCTGGAACGGACGGCATCACGACCGGATACCGCGCCTTCGCGGAGATCGACGACCCCGACTTCCATCTGCCCGGCTGGTTCCGCAAGGACAACGGGCTCCTGGTGTACGAGGAGGGACCGCCCCGGTTCATCACCCTCGAGTTCATCGGCCGACCGGCGAACCGCGACGCGCCGATCACGCTCACGGAATTCCAGGAGGCGCTGCGCCGGCTCAGCGGCACCGACGTCACGGTCACCAAGGTCCACAAGATCAACCGATTCACCGACAACGAGCGCCAGGCCGAGACCTATCGGCAGGGGCGGGTCCTGCTCGTCGGCGACGCGGCCCACGTCCAGTCGCAGTGGAGCGGCCCTGGCCTGCGCCTCGGCCTGGGCGACGCCCTCAACCTCGGCTGGAAGCTCGCCGCGGTCGCGCGCGGCCATTGTCACGAGGACCTGCTCGACACCTATACCTCGGAACGACATCCGGTCGGCGCACAGACCCTGGAGGTGCAGCGTGCCTCCATCGCGTTGATGCGCCCCGGCCCGCACGTCGACGCGCTGCGCCGGCTGGTCACCCACCTGCTGCTCGACGCCGACACGAACCGGCGGCTGACCGCCGTGGTCGACGACCTGCACATCAGCTATGACATGGACGACCCGTCGCTGACCGGCCCCCTGGTCGGGCGCTACTGCCCCGACCTGCGGCTGAAAACCGCGAACGGCGACGCGAGCGGCGAACTGAACGGCGGCGCGGACGGCACGGTGCGGCTCGCCGAGCTGCAGCGTACCGGGCGGCCGCTGCTGCTCGACCTCGGCGCCGATCCCCGGCTGCGCGCGCTCGCCGAGCCCTGGTCCGACCGGGTCGACGTGGTCACCGCCGAATGCGCCGAGGCCCCGGCGGACGCCCTGCTGATTCGTCCGGACGGCTTCGTCGCCTGGAGCACACCCGCCGACGAGGCGTCGCTGTCCCGTGCTCTCACGCGGTGGTTCGGCCACCCCGCCCGGGTCACCTGACCATCCCGGACAAGACCACCCCGGACACGACCACCCCGGACACGACCGACCCGGACAGACCACCTCGGGCAGACCCCACAACACGAACAGGACACAGCCCTTCCCGGAGGCCGGAATGACCGATTCCCCGCCGACGACTCTGACCACCCTGCCCGCCTCGGCCACGATCGAAGAGGCGATCGAAGCGGTCGAAGCAGCCGGAGCAGTGATCATCGAGGACTTCATCGACTCCGACACGCTCAACGGCCTGTGGGAGGACCTGGGCCAGGACCTGCGACTCCAGGCGGACGGCGACGGCCGACTGGTCGGCGAGAAGACCCGAATCCTGCCGGGCCTGGTCCGCCGCAGCACGCGGTCGGCCACGATCATGAGGGAGCCGCACTTCCTCGGCACCGCGCGGCACTTCCTGCAGCGGCCGGTACGAGCTTGGCTCGGTGAGCAGCGCATCGAGTTCGTCCCGACGATCCAGCTCGGCATCTCGCGGGCGATCCAGATCCAGCCCGGCGTCCCGGTCCAGGGCCTGCATCGGGACGACACCGCTCACCTGCGCACCCACCCGGGCCCGGAGAGCCGGGTCCAGGTCATGGTGGCCGCGAGCGAGTTCACCGCACGCAACGGCGCCACCCGGGTGATACCGGGAAGCCACCGATGGGACGACGAGCGCGGGCCACGCGAGGACGAGGCGGTGCCCGCCGCGATGCGAGCCGGCTCCGCGCTGCTGTGGCTCGGCAGCACGTACCACGGGGCCGGCGCCAACACCTCGGGTGAGCCCCGTACCGGCCTGTCGTACGCCTACGACCTCGGCAACCTCCGCCAGGAGGAGAACCAGTACCTGTCCATCCCCCTGGACGTGGTCCGCGGCTATCCCGAGGACATCCAGCGGCTGCTCGGCTACGAAGCCTGTCCGCCCATGTGCGGGCTGTACGAGCTGAGCGACCCGATGCTGCTGCTCCGCGACGGACAGGGTGGCCCCGTCGCGGCGTCGCACACCCCGTGAAGCCCCCGGCACCGCGGCGTGTCCAGGCCGAAGGAAAGGGTTAGATGCGCACCACCGGCACGTACCTGCGCAGTATCGGCATCCATCTGCCACCTGTGGTCACCATCGAGACGGCCGTCGCCGAGGGCCGGTATCCGGCCGCGGAGGTGGAGCGCTTTCGCCTGGTGGGCGCGGCGGTGGCCGGCGACGTACCGGCACCGGAGCTGGGCCTGCGCGCCGCGCGGCAGGCGTTCGAGCGCTCCGGCGGCCTGTCGCCGCACGGCCTCGACCTCATGCTGTACTGCGACGTCTGGCACCAGGGCCCGGACGGCTGGGCGGCGCAGTATTACCTGCAGCACCATCTGGTCGGCGGGGAGGTCCCGGCGATCGAGCTGCGGCAGGGATGCTGCGGCCTGTTCAACGCGCTGCAGCTCACTGCCGGATACCTGCGGCCGGGCGGCACCGCGCTGCTGGTCGGCGCCGACAACCACGGCACCCCGCTGGTCGACCGGTGGCGGATGATCGAGGGCACCGTGATGGGCGACGCCGGATGCGCGCTGCTCGTCACCACGGACACCGGATTCGCCGAGCTGCGCTCGGTCAACGTGACCGTGCTGACGGAGGCCGAGGCCGTCAATGACGGCGGCGTGCCGATGTTCCCTCCGGACGCGACCGTGGGCCGGCCGCTGGACTTCGCCGCGCGCAACCGGGAGTTCCGCAAGCGCCTGCTGAACGGTGACGGCGCCCACGTGATGCTGGCGATCGAGACGACGATGATGGAGCTGGTCGACCGCACGCTCAAAGAGGCGGAGATCACGCTCGACGACGTGGCGCGGGTGGCCTTCCCCCATGTGCGCCGGGACGACGTGGAGCACCGCGGTGTCAACTGGTTCGGGCTGACCCTGGCCGACACCACCTGGGAGTACGGCGCCCGTATCGGACACCTCGGGGTCAGCGACCAGTTCGTCGCCCTCGACCACCTGCTGGCCACCGGAGCGCTGGCCCCTGGCGACCACCTGCTGCTCGTCGGGTTCGGCGCCGGCACCACGCTGGCCTGCGCCGTACTGCGGATCCTGGACATCCCGCCGGAGTACGCCTCAGCAGGGCCGGACTGACCTTGTTCGAGCGAGCCAGGAGGCGACATGGAGACGGCGGACATGTACTTCAGCGGCGTCGGATCGTACCTGCCCGACACGGTGGACGTGCGCCACGCGGTGGCGGCGGGCTGGTACCCGGCGGAGGAGGTCGAGTTGCACGGGCTCGCCTCCGTCGCGGTGGCCGGTGACGTCCCGGCGCCGGAGATGGCGTTGCGGGCGGCACGCAGCGCGGTGGCCCGCAGCGGCCGCTCCCCCACCGATCTGGACCTCCTCCTGTACACCTCCACCTGGCACCAGGGTCCGGAGGGCTGGCCGCCGCAGGCATACGTGCAGCGCCATCTGGTCGGCGACGGCGTCCTGTCGACCCAGCTCAAGCAGGGCTGCAACGGCATGTTCGCCGCGCTGGAACTGGCCGCGAGCTACCTGCGGGCCGAACCCGGGCGTCAGGCGGCGCTGCTGGTGACCGCCGACAACTACGGCACTCCGCTGACCGACCGCTGGCGGATGCTGCCTGGGGCCGTCGCCGGTGACGCGGGAAGCGCCGTCGTGCTCGACACCGAGCCGGGATTCGCCCGGCTGGCGTCGGTGTGCTCGGTGTCGGTGTCGCAGGCCGAGGAGATGCACCGGTGTGCCGAGCCGCTGTTCCCGCCCGGCGTCACCGAGGGCCGCGTGGTGGACTTCGCCGCGCACAACGACACGTTCCGGCGGCGCGCGGTCGCCGGCGGCGAAGGGACCGGCGTGCTGGTGACGCTGGACGAACGGATGGTCGAGGTGATCGACCGCGCCCTTTTGGAGGCCGGTGTCAAGGCAGCGGACGTAACCCGGATGACCTGTATGAACACCTCCCAGGAGATCGCCGACCAGATCTGTGAGCACCGGCTGGGCATCCCGGCGTCCCGCTCGACCTGGGAGTTCGGCCGGACCATCGGCCACTGCGGAGCCAGTGACCAGGTGCTCGCCCTGGAGCACCTGGTCCGCGGTGGCGATCTGAGGCCCGGCGACCATCTGCTGATGTTCGCCTACGGCCCCGGCGTGACCATCTCGGCCGCCGTCGTGGAAATCATCGAGTCACCCGCGTGGTCGCGGAGAAGGGGAGAGGACGCGTGATGGACCGACCGTCCGAAGCGATCGCGGTGATCGGGATCGGCTGCCGGCTGCCCGGCGGCGCCGACTCCGCCGACGAGTACTGGAACCTGCTGTACCAGGGGCGGGACACCAGCGGACCGGCACCTGCCGAGCGCTGGCGGGCCTACGCCGACCGTGGACCGTCCTACGCGGCGGCGGTCCGCCGCACGGTGGCGCACGGCCACTTCCTGAGCGAGGTGGCGGACTTCGACGCCGAGTTCTTCGGGCTCTCGCCGCGCGAGGCGGAGCTGATGGATCCGCAGCAGCGCCTGGTGATGGAGACCGCGTGGGAGGCCCTGGAGCACGCCGGGATCCCGGCCGGCGCGCTGGCCGGCACGGACGCGGGCGTGTACGTGGGCGTCTGCACAGGTGACTACGGGCACCGGCTGCTCGAGGACCTGCCCGACCTCGAGGCGTGGACCGGCATCGGCGCCGCCACCTGCGCGGTGGCCAACCGGGTGTCGCACGCGCTGGACCTGCGTGGCCCGAGCCTGGCGGTGGACACGGCGTGCTCGGCGTCCCTGGTCGCCGTCCACCTGGCCGTGCAGGCCCTGCGGGCGGGGGAGACCGACGTGGCGCTGGCAGGCGGGGTCAACCTCATCCTGTCCCCCGGCGAGACGCTGACCCTCGACGCCGCGGGCACCCTCGCGCCGGACGGGCGGAGCAAGTCGTTCGACGCCGCCGCCGACGGTTACGGGCGCGGCGAGGGCGCGGCGGTCGTGGTGCTCAAGCGGCTCAGCGACGCCGTACGGGACGGGGATCCGGTGCTCGCGACCATCCTCGGCAGCGCCGTCAACCAGGACGGCCGCACCGTCGGCATCATGGCCCCGTGCGGCCAGGCGCAGGAGCACGTCATGCGCCGCGCGCTGCGGCAGGCCGGCGTCGACCCGCGCACGGTCGGCTATGTCGAGGCGCACGGCACCGGCACCGCCGTCGGCGACCCTCTCGAGGCCGCCGCGCTGGGCGCCGTCTACGGGGCCGCCAGGCAGGCGGAGCAGCCGGTGCTGATCGGCTCGGCCAAGTCCAACATCGGCCACCTCGAGGGCGCCGCCGGCGTCGCCGGCCTGGTCAAGGCCGTCCTGGCGGTGAACCGCGGCGAGATCCCGCCGAGCCGGCTCGACACCCCCACCTCGGCCGTCGACTGGATCGGCACCGGGCTGCGGGTGGTCGACGAGCCGACGCCGTGGCCCGGCTCCGCGTACCCGCGCCGTGCCGCGGTCTCCGCCTTCGGCTACGGCGGGACGGTCGCCCACATCATCCTCGAACAGGGGCCCGCCCTACCGGAGCCCGCCGAGGCACCCGCCGGGCGCCTGTTCCCGCTGTCCGCCGCGTCCCGGCCCGCGTTGCGGCAGGCCGCGGGCAACCTCGCCGACGTCGTCGGCCGGGTGCCGCCGTCGGGCCTTGGGCACACGCTCGCACTGCGCCGCGCTCACCTGTCGCACCGGGCGGTGATCGCCGCGCAGGACGAGGCCGCGTTGACCGCCGGACTGCGCAACCTGGCGGCCGGCACCCCGAACGACGCGGTCACCACGGGACGACCACTCGGCGACCCCGGTCCAGGGCTGGTCTTCGTGTTCTCGGGACACGGCTCGCAGTGGGCCGGCATGGGCCGGGAACTGCTGGCCACCGAGCCCGCGTTCGCCGCCGTGATCGACGAGCTGGAGCCGGTGTTCGCCGACGAGATCGGGTTCTCCCCGCGGAAGACGCTCAGCGTGGGAGAGCTGACCGAGGTCGACCACATCCAGACCATGATCTTCGCGATGCAGCTCGGCCTGGTCGAGCTGTGGCGGCAGTACGGGGTGCGCCCGCACGCCGTGATCGGCCATTCGGTGGGCGAGATCGCCGCCGCGGTGACGGCCGGGGCGCTGAGCCGCGTGGACGGCGCCCGGCTGATCTGCCGTCGATCCCGTCTGCTGCGCCGGGTCGCGGGCCGGGGCGCGATGGCCATGGTGCAGCTTCCGTTCGCCGAGGCGGCGCGGCGGCTGGCGGATCACCCCGGTGTGGTCGCCGCGATCGCGTCGTCACCTGGGTCCTCGGTCGTCTCGGGCGACCCCGACGCCGTGGCCGAGGTGCTGACGGGCTGGCTCGACGAGGGGATTCCGGCCCGGCGGGTCGCCTCGGACGTGGCGTTCCACGGACCGCAGATGGATCCGCTCATGACGGACCTGACCGCGGCCGCGGCCGACCTGACACCCGGTGTCCCCGGCATCGCCGTCTACTCGACGGCCCTGGACGATCCGCGGAAGACGCCGGGCTTCGACGGCGCGTACTGGGCGGCCAACCTGCGCCGGCCGGTGCGCCTGGCCGACGCGGTCAGCGCGGCGGCGGCCGACGGATACCGCGCGTTCATCGAGATCTCCGCACACCCGGTCGTCACGCACTCGGTGCTGGAGACGCTGGGCGAAGGCGGGCACGAGGACGTCTTCGTGGGCGCGTCGCTGCGCAGGAACCTGCCCGCCCAGGCGGCCATGCTCAATGCCGTCGCCGCGGCGCACTGCGTCGGCCTCGACGTGGACTGGCACCGGCTGCAACCCGCCGGCGGGCCGGTCGTGCTCCCGGCGTATCCCTGGCAGCGCCGCAGGCATTGGCGCGCGCCGTCGCCCCCCGACACCAGCGGTCGCGGCCACGATCCGGACACGCACACGCTGCTCGGCGAGCATGTGGATCTGGTCGGGACGGACGTCCGGTTGTGGCGGACCGTCCTGGACGACCAGACCCGGCCGTATCCGGGCAGCCATGCGATCGAGGGCGTGGAGATCGTGCCGGCCGCGGTTCTCGCGGTGACGTTCTTCGCCGCCGCCGGTGGTCAGGCGCTCAGCGACGTGACGATGTCGGCCCCGCTGCTGACCGCCGATCGCCGCGAGGTCCAGATCGTCCGGCAGGGCGCCGAGCTGCGGCTGGCCGCCCGGGTCGCCGGTGAACCTGACGGCGCCTGGCAGACCATCGCCACGGCCGGGATCCCCGCCGAGCCGGGAGAGCCGCCGGCTCCCCGGTCACGGCCGCTCACCTCGGCGGAACCCGGCTCGGTCATCCAGCGGCTGGCCGCCGTCGGTGTGCCGGAGACCGGGTTCGACTGGAGCGTCGAGGAACTGCGGCGCGGGTACGGCGCGCTGCGCGCCCGCGTACGGTGCGGGCCGGCCGCCACGTGGGCCCCCGTCCTGGACGCGGCCATGTCGGTGGCGCCGAGCGCGTTCCCCGGTGACCCGCTGCTCCGCATGGTGACGAACGTCGATCGGCTGGTCACGGTCGGGGAGCCGACGGACACGGTGCACATCGAGGTGTTCCTCGACCACGAGCACACGGACACGGTGCAGGTGCGGATCGCCGACGACACCGGCGCCGTCGTCGGCTGGCTGTCGGGGCTGCGGTACCCGGTGATCGACACGCCGTCCCCCGGGCAGAACGGCGCAGGAGGCGAGCGGCACGCCGAATCGTTCGCCGACCTGGAGCCGGAGCAACTGCGCACCTTCCTGATCGAGGAGGTCGGCGCTCAGATCGCCAAGGAGATGCGGCTCGCCCCCGCCGACCTGTCGCCCAACCGGCCGCTGATCGAGCAGGGGCTGGACTCGGTGCTCACCGTGGTCGTCCGGCGGCGGCTGGAGCAGCGGTTCCGGTGCTCGCTACCGGCGACGCTGCTGTGGGCGAAACCCACCATTGCCGCCGTTTCCGATTACATCGCCGGGGTGGTGTCCGGCTCGAACGGGGAGGCGCGATGAGCACGCCCGAGCGGGAGACAGCCGCGACGCCGACCTTCCCGATGGCGCGGACCTGCCCGTTCGCACCACCGGACGAGTACCGGCGGATGCGTGCCACCGCGCCGGTCGTCCGGGCCGCCCTGCCCAACGGCGCACCGGTCTGGGCGGTCACCCGTCACGCCGAGGCGCGGCAGATCCTCAGCGACCCGAGGATCAGCTCGAACACCGGACGCCCGGAACGCCCGCGCGGACCCGACGACGACCGCCCCGACGACGGCTTCTTCGTCGACCTGGACCCACCGGAACACAGCCGGTTCCGGCGGTTGCTGATCTCGGAGCTGGGCGCCCGCCCGATGGACGCCATGCGGCCGGCCCTCCAGCGAATCGCCGACACGGCGATCGACGAGCTGCTGGAGTCCGGGGCGCCCGCCGACCTCGTCGGGTCGTACGCACGCCGGGTCCCGTCGCGCGTGCTCTGCGCGTTGTTCGGCGTCCCGGCCGGCGACCACGAGTTCTTCGAGTCACGGCTGCGGATGTTGTCGGTGACGAGCATGGACCCGAGTGTGGCGGCTCAGGCGTCCAGCGACGTTCGCGGCTATCTGCGGGAACTCATCCGCAGCGCGGAGCGCGATCCGCATACGGGAATGATCCGGCGGCTGGCCGCCAGACACCTGCCCACCGGCGAGCTGACCACGGACGAGCTGGTCAACATCGGCTTTCTCCTGCTGCTCGCGGGCTACGACTCACCCGCGAACACGATCTCCCTGGGCGTGCTCACGCTGCTGCGGCACCCGGAGCAGCTCGCCGCGTTGCGCGCCGACCCGAGCCTGCTGCCGGGTGCGGTCGAGGAACTGCTGCGCTTCCACTCGGTGCAGGACTGGGTCAGCTTCGACCGGATCGCGACCGCCGACCTGGACATCGGCTCTGCCCGGATCCGCGCCGGCGACCGCCTGACGGTGCTGGCCGCGTCCGCCAACCGTGACGCGCGGGCGTTCGAGAACCCCGACGAGTTCGACCTCCGCCGCTCCGCCCACCACCACCTCGCCTTCGGCCACGGGATCCACCAGTGCATCGGCCGCAACCTCGCCCGCGCCGAGCTGCGGATCGCCTACGGCACGCTGCTGGCCCGGATGCCGGCGCTGCGGCTGGCGATCAGGTTCGAGGAGCTGCCCTTCGCCGACGACGCCCCGTTCTTCGGACTGCACGCGATGCCCGTCACCTGGTAGCGCCCCCTACGCGCCGGCGACATAGGCGTCCTCGGCCGCATAGGGGAACCAGACGTCGGGACCGTGACGAACGATCAGATCAGGGAAGACGTCCTGCCAGCCCCCGCCGCCCGCCTCGGCCTCGGACACGGCGTGGACGGCCCATTCGACGACCTGGCGCAGCGCGTCGTCGTAGGAGACGGCAGGGCGGTATCCCAGCTCGGCACGGGCTCTGTCCATACTGAACACGATCGGCTCCGGCACATTCCACGGGTTGAACCCCAGGCCGTCCGGACGCGACGGGCCCGCGAAAGTGACGATCTCCGCCTCGTGGCCCATGACGGCGAAGATCCTCGCGCCGATCTCGGCGACGGTCAGCGGGTCGTCGGCGATGTTGAGGACCCGCGCGGCAGGGTGCTGCGCACACAGCGATATCAGCTCGGCGACGTTCGCGACCGCCGACGTGGGGAACCGGCTCCGCCCGTCCTGGGCGAGCACGACGTACGGCCGCCCGTCCAGCGCCCGCTTGATGAACGACCAGTGATCCAGCGACTTGCCGTACGGGCCGTGCAGCACGCCCGTCCGCAGGATGCTGACCGGCAGGCCGGGCGTCGCGAGCAGGCGCCGCTCCAGCGCCGCCTTCCCCGCCGGATAGTCGTGGGTGTCGCGCTCGACCGTCGGCCACGTCTCCGGGATCGGCACCGGCAGGCCGGGTGCCTGGTAGACCGCTCCCGACGAGATGACCACCAGCGAGCCGACGCGGCCGGCCAACCGGGCGAGCTGCGCACCGTGGTGCGGCGTGAACGCGACCGTGTCCACGACCAGGTCGTGGCCGTCGAGGGCCTTGAGCAGCGCCTCGGTGTCGGCCCGGTCGACCTGGACCGACGCTGCCCCCTCCGGCTCCGCGGCGTCCGGACGGGGCCGGCGGTGCCCAAGGGTCACCGCGTACCCGGCCGCCATGAGCCGGGCGGCCGTGGCCCGGCCGATCTGCCCCGTGCCCCCGATGATAAAGGCGCTTCGGCCGTGAACCGTCATCAACCGATCTTAACTCCCGACCGGCCGATGATCACCTGGATGGCGGAACGTCAGCCCATCGCCGTCAAGTTGGCGCGCAACCGGCGCAGGTCGCGCATGCGGGCCTCGTACGTCGCCCCGGCCACCACGAGCAGCAGCCCGCCCACGGCGATCGGCACCCAGCGCGGCACCGTGAGGAGCAGCTCCGACACGTACGGGGCCAGCTCCCGCAGCGCGACCCCGGCGACCACGAACGCTCCGATCACCGTGGGCGCCTGCAGCCGGACCCGGACCCCGGCGAACACCACCGCCAGCGCCAGCACGCCGAGCGCCGACGACCGTTGCCATTGCGCGTCCGAGTAGACCGCCACCAGGCTCGGCAGCATCGTGAAAGACAGGCCCGCGCCGTAGGCCGCCCAGGACGAAACCGCCGCGCCGCGCCGCCGCCGCCAGCCGACTCCCAGCAGGACCAGCGAGCACGGCACCGTGTACGCCTCGACGACGGTGACCTCGTCCGCCCCCAGCCGCAGCCACGAGGCCAGCAACAGCAACACGACGCCGGTGTACCTGAGGCCCTTCAAGGCCGTACCGGCCCGCGGCGACATGAGCAGCACCAGCACCCCGGCCACGGCGAACCCCACGCTCATCGCGACCAGGACGCGCAACCCCAGCGAGAAGCCGACCGCCACCGCCTCCAGCCCGAAGAACAGCGCGGCGAAGCCAGTCCCCCAGACCCGCAACTCCTTCAGCCCGGCCGCCGACGCCATCGCGGTGGCGGCCACCGCCAGAATCGGCAGCACGATCAGCGTCGCCGGCTCACTGCCGAACGCGTACGCCGCCGCCCGCACCGAGGCGGAACCGGCGACGACCGCACAGACCACCGCCCACCAGGGCGCCCGGCCGCCCAGTGTGGCGGCCGCTGCCGACGCGACGGCCAGCACCACCTGCACCGCCACCGCGGCCGGGTAAGGCGCCGCGAAGGCTTGGGGGGCGACCGCGACCATGAGTGCCCCGGACACCAACGCACCGGACACCAACGCACCGAACGCCGCCACACCGGACGCCAGCACACCGGACGCCGCCGCCTTCACCGGCGACCGGCCGGTGCCGCGCACCGCCGCCACCAGAAGAGCGGCCGCCACCATGCCCAGCACCACCACATCCGTCGGCGACGCCATCTCCGACGGCTGCCACTCCCCTCCCGTCCACGTGCCCGTCCAGAGCACGTCCAGCCAGGCGAACGGCGCCACCAGAGTGGCCCCGAGCCGAGGCGCCGACGTCAGCGTGGTCACCAGCGCCACCAGTCCGCCGGTGGCCATGCCCGCCAGCCGTACCTTGCGCCAGGGCAGCCAGTCGACGGCGAGCGCCACCGCGAGCGCGGGGACGAGGTAGGCCAGGGGACGCCAGTCCGCGCCCAGGCCGTCCAGCGCCGGCTGCGCGGGCGCGGCCACCACGGCGATCAGCGTGAGCGCGGTTCCGCCGGCGACCCCGGCGGCCCAGATCTCCCCCTCAGCCTTGCCCGGCCTGGCCAGCAGCCACGTCACGAACCCGCCGAGCAGGGCCAGCGCGACCAGCGGCGCCGACCTGACCAGGGCCTCGCCGACCGACGGAGACCCCAGCGCGTACGGCACGCCGCCCAGCAGGGCGAGGCTCGCGACCCCGCTGCCGGCCAGGGCGGCCGTCGTCCGCACCGCTCCCCGGCCGTAGCGGACCAGCGCGACGTCCAGCGCCGCCGTGCCCACCAGCATGGCCACCAGCCAGGTCCCCGGTAAGTCGCCGGCCAGCAGCGGCAGGATCGGCTGCGCCAGCACCACGGCGACCGGAGCGGGTCCGCGAAGCCGGGTGAGCCGGGCATAGGCCGCCAGGACGAGCGCGGTGAGCCCGAGCACCCCCGCCACGTAGTGCGGCGTGTCGAGGGCGTCGACCCCGAGGAATCCCACCTGCCTGGCCGCGTAGCCGTCGAGCAGCAGCAGCGCGACCGCGAACCCGGCCACGGTCTCGGCCGTCGCGGTGAGCCTACGCCGGATCAGCACGACCGGCGCCAGCATGACCAGCGCGGTGAACGCGGCCAGCACGGCCGCACGCCCGCCGATGCCCAGCCGCCCCCAGCTCACCACGGTGAACACCACCGCCGCCACCGTCAGCAGCAGGCCACCGAGGATGAGCAGGACATTCTTCGCGGCACCCGAAGACACCTCCCGCACCGCGCCACCGTGCCCCGCATCAGGAGCCGCCGCGCCCGCGACCCCCTGACCCGCCGCACCGGCGCGCAGGACACCGAGCAGCTCCGTACGGCGGGCCTGCAGCTCCGCCTGTCGATCCCACAGCCCGGCGAGAGCCTGGTCCACCTGCCACAGCTCGCGCGCGGCGGCCTCCCGCAGAGGCAACGCGCATCTCGGGCACCTGGACTCCGGATCCTGGGGCCCGGTGAACATCGCCCCGCAGTCCGGACATCTCATACCTTCACCCACCGGCACTCCGCTTCAGTCTGTCGAGGAGACCCGTATATCACCGCGACATCCCTGCGAACCACTGTCGCCGGGAACCCCGAGCGACAGCCTGGCCGGGTAAGGGCGTGGTCACCAGCGCGCGCCTACTCCCGGCTGTTCGACCGAGCCGACGTTCCTGGGACGGTGGCGAGGACGTCGCGACAGTCGATCAGGCCGAGTTGGCGGGAGTCCTGCGAACGTGGATTGTCCCCGACCACCGCCACGAACCCGGCCGGTACGTGCGAAACATCCGGCAGCGCCGACAGGAGCCAGTCCGGCAGCGGGTCGCCGGCGATCGCGGCGACCCGCTTGATCCGGTGCGGCAGTTGCTCGTCCGCCACCCGGAACACGATCACCTCATGGCGCCGGGGCGCCCGGCGCCGCCGCCGCGCGAGCAGGCGCTGGCCGTCCCGCAGGGTGGGCGACATGCTGTTGCCCCGCACGGTCACCCTGATCCACCCGATCATCGCACCCTCGCATCCTGGTAGCCGCCGGCCTGGAGGCGGAACAGCCGGGCGTACTCGCCGTCCGCGTCCATCAGCTCGTCGTGACTGCCCCGCTCGGCGATCCGGCCGTCGACGAGCGTGACGATCAGGTCCGCGCCGCGCAGCGCGGACATCCGATGGGAGATCAGCAGCCGGGTACGGCCCCGCGCGTGCCGGAGCAGGGTGCTGTGCACACGGTGCTCGCCCTCGGCGTCCAGCCCCGAGGTCGGCTCGTCGAGCACCATCAGCTCGGCGTCGGTGCGCATCAGGCAGCGGGCCAGTGCCACCCGCTGCCACTGCCCGCCGGACAGCGTCACACCGGCCCGTTCGCCGTCGTCCGTGTGGGTCCTGGACAGTACGGTGTCGTACCCGTCGGGCAGTGCCGCCACCGTGTCATCGGCCCGTGCCGCCCGCGCGGCCGCGACGATCCGCGACCGGTCGGCGAGTTGCCGGACCTCTCCGATGCCGATGTTCTCGGCCGCGGTCAGGTCGTAGGTCATGAACTCCTGGAACACCACGCCGATCCGCGCCCGCAGCGCCGCGAGGTCCAGTTCGCGCAGGTCCACGCCACCCCAGGTGATCGTGCCGCGCTGCGGGTCGTAGAACCTGCACAGCAGTTTCACCAGCGTGCTCTTGCCCGCGCCGTTGACGCCGACGAGTCCCACGGCGGCGCCGGCGGGGATGGTCAGGTTCACCCCGCGCAGCACCCACGGACCGTCCTCGCGGTACCGGAACCAGACGTCCCGCAGCTCGATGGCCGCCGACGGAGCCGGCGCGCCCGTGCCGGGCGGCAGGTCGTCGCCGGTGTCGAGGACGTCGAGGTAATGCCCGAACAGCCGCACCGCGCGGCTGGCCTCGCCGAGTTGGAGCACCACGGCGGTCAGCCCGTTCTGCACGCCGCCCACCGCACCGAGGAACAGCACCAGGTCGCCGACCGAGGAGCCGCCGTTGACCACGTTCGTGGCGACCACGACCGTGCCCACCCCGGTGACGGCGGCGCCGAGCAGCGCGAGCCCGCTCTGCACCAGCGCGCCCCTGCGGGCCGCGGACAGCCGCGCGTGCGAGACCGTCGCCAGCGAGTCGATCATCCTGGTGTGCAGCAGCGTGCCGAGGCCGAACAGCCGGATCTCCTTGGCGGCGCGCACGTCCGTGAGCAGCGCCCGGTAGAACAGGCGGCGCCGGTCGGTGGCCACCCACGCCTCCTCGGTGGCCGCCTCGCGCCGCGCGGTCGCCAGCCTGGCGAACACGGCCGTCAGCACCGACGCGAGCAGCAGCAGGCTCATCGGCGGCCACACCACCAGCAGCGCGCCCGCGAAGCTGGTGAGCAGCACCACTGAGCGGACCAGCTCCTGCGCGAACTGCGAGACCGTGCCGGGCGCTTCCTGCGCGGCCTGCTCGGCCAGCCGCAGCCGGTCGTGGAACGCGGGATCCTCGATGTGCCGCAGCCCCGGCAGGGCGGCGACCCGCCGGAACAGCCGGCTCTCCACGGTCAGCGTGACCCGCTGCTGGACCACTTCGCCGAGGTAGCCGGCGAGGTAGAGCAGCGCGATGGCGAGCCCGCCGGCGACCGCCGAGGCGATGGCGAGGAACACCGCCCTGCCCGTGCTCGGCGCACCCGAGGTCAGCTCGTCGACCAGCAGCATGGTCAGCCAGGCCCCGGTCGCGGGCGCGGCGCCCGCGAACACGGTGAGCGCCAGCGCGATGGTGGCGCTCACCGGCGCGGACCGGAACGGCAGCGCGAGCGCCGCCACCCCCGCGCGGGAGGCGGATCGGGTCATGCCACCTGTGCCGGAGCGCCGGTGGCGGCCGCGAATTCGTCGAGGCGGGTGCCGGACGCGGTCACCACGCCGCTGTGCGTGTAAAGCAGCGTCGGGTAGGCGACGACCTCGAACGAGGTCAGCACGGGGTCGTCGACGCCGATGACCGCGACCCGGCCGAGTGCGCCGACCTTGGCGACCAGCCGCTCGGTGGCATCGGGGGCGTCCGGGTCACCGTTCACGATGGACACGAACCGGGCCTTCGGCGGGGCGCTGACGAGCGCGTCGGACAGCATCCGGCACGGCCCGCAGCCGACCTGGAAGAACCCGACCTGGACCGGGCCGTCGAGGTCGGCCTCGGTGATGGTGGCGCCGTCGGTGTCGGTGACCGAGAACGGGCGGACGACCGTCCCGGGCTTCGGCACCTGCGTGTTGTGGACGTGGGCGCCGCCGCCGCCGTTCTGCTGCAGCTCCCGGAGCCTGGTGACCAGCCCGAACGTGAACAGCAGGTGCACCGCGACCACGACGGCCAGCAGGACGACGGCGGTGGTGAGCAGGGTCAACGGTTTCTCCCGGCGGGAACGAGGAGGAACGCGACGTCCTCCCAGCGGGTCGTGAGCAGGCCGAGGAACGCTCCGGTGACCAGGGCGACCAGCGTGGCCTGGGCGGAGGCGGGCACGTCACCGGCGAGCGCGCCGACGACGGAGACGGCGACCAGCAGGCCGTTGCGTACGAGGTGCTGCGGGCCGAGCAGGCCGCCGCCCGCGCCGAAGCACTGGCAGCGTACGGACTGACTGGCGAGGACCGCGCGGGCGATACCGGCACAGAACACGAGGAGGAGCAGGGCCGCGAGGGCGTAGCCGGCGAGCCGCGTGCCGGGGACGGCGAGCAGCACCACGGTGGCGGCCTCCCCCGCGAGAACCGCGCCGGCGGCCGGACCGGCGGGCAGCCACTGCGGCCCGACTGCCGCGACAGAGTCGCGGAACTCGGCGAACCCCTGCCGGGAACGCGTCTTCCCCACGACCGCCGCGAAGAAGACGACGGCGAGCAGCACGCGAGCAAGCAGGTCGAGCACGGCAGCCTCCGGGCGGATGTGAAGGCCGGCGGGGCACACGGTGCCTCCCCGCCGACCACTGCGATCAGTGGGTGTTCAGGGGCAGGTCGACGACTTGGAGGTACAGTAACCGAGGCAGTTGAAGCGGTAACCCTTCCTGCAGCACTGGCCGTTCTCCGGCACGCACGCACCGGCCTCCACCTTCGGCAGCACCAGGCCGACGAGCCGCTCACCCGCACGCTGCGCAAACTGCTTCATTCCAGCTCCTTTCGTGATCAACAACTCGGACGCGGACTAGGAGACCACAACGCCACAGCCACGGCAAGAGTTTTGACTCGAATGTCTCACTGCCTCACCTGACGTAGTCAACGAGGCCGTCCTGCCCCCGCGGACGGCGCCACATCGGCCGGGCCGGGGGCTGATGGCCGAGGGCGGGGCAGCACCCAGGGGGCCGCTTTCCCATCGAGCGATCAGCCATTTCAACTCCCGTGTCCCGACATTTGCGCTCCTCTTCTCGATGGGGCCGACTGATATCCGACGGGTGCTTGGAAAGTGCGTCCCTCCATGGTCGGAGCGCAACTCGGGTCGGGCGGTGACGGCGTCGCGCGGGAAACTGTGCGGGGAACAGAAGGTGCGCCGTGCCGCCGGACCGCGCTGGAGGCGGCGACCGGAATGCGCACCGGACATGGCCCTTTCGCGCAGGTCAGGCGGCACGTCAGTATCTGCGCCGAGCGACATTCTTCGGCATTTGGAAAGCGACATTCGCGGACAGAGCAGCACTTTGCGTCATAGCTACGACTTGGGGTGCGCCGCTCAATCAGCCCAGGCTCGTGAACGCGTTCACGGAGCGCGACGGCGGTTGTCGAGAAACCGGCGGATGGCGAGTGCGGACTTCGCGGTCCTCCTGAGCGACTCCGCCGTACGGCATGGCCTCGAACCGCCTCAGCCCGGCCCGCGAGCCATTCGGCGAGACGATCCGAGTGAGCGGGCTGTAACGTGTCCGCACGTGAGTGATTACACAGTGTCACCGTCGGTCGAGGGGAGGTCCCGGCGCCGGTGGGTCGTGCTGCTGCTCTGCTGGGCTTCGCTCACCATGACCTCCGTCGACCGCTCCACCTGGGGCCCGGTCTCGCTCCAGGCGGGGGCGGCGCTGGGAGTGTCGCTGGCGGGTCTGGGAGCGTTCGCGACCGCGTACTACGTCGGCTATGTGCTGTCCAACCTCGGAGGCGGGCTGCTCGGCGACCGGCTCGGGAGCCGGGTCGTGCTGTCGGGGTCGCTGTTCACGGCCGGCGGGTTCATGGTGGCGTTCGGATCCGTGTCGTCGGCCGGCGCGGGGATCGCGGTGCAGGCGCTGATCGGGCTGTGCGCGGGGGCCGACTTCGCGGCGGGCGTCAAACTCGTCGCCTCCTGGTTCGCCGAGCGGGAACGCGGGCTGGCGATGGGCGTCTTCACCATGGCCTCCTCCCTCGGCACGATGATCGCCAACGCGATCGTGCCCCGGCTGATCCAGGTGTACGACTGGCGTGCCTCGTACCAACTGTTCGGCATCGTGTCGATGGGGCTCGCCCTGCTGTGCCTGGCGCTGCTGCGCGACCGGCGCGGGCCGTCGGAGCGGCCACCGCCGCTGCGCCGTCTCGTACGCGAGCGCGACCTGCTGCTGCTCGGCCTGGCCGGCTTCGGCGGGCTGTGGGGCACGTACGGTTTCGTGACCTGGTCCAACGCCCTCATGGTCACCGGGCACGGAATCGACCCGGTGGCGGCGGGGACGGTGGTCGTGGTGTTCGCGGCGGCGGGTGCGGTGGGCAAGCCGGTCATCGGCCTGGCCACGGACCTGGCCGGAGTCGGCCGCAAACGACCGGCGCTGGCGGTGCTGGTGGCGTTCGCCGGATGCCTGCTCGTGTTCGGCGGCTTGACCTCGGAGTCGGCGTTCCTGGTGATGGCGGCGTTCGCGGGGCTGGGGGCCTACCTGTACACGCCGCTGCTGGTCGCCATGGTGGCGGGGCTGTCGGGAACGGCGCTGGCAGGCTCGGCGGCGGGCGCGATGAACGCGACGGCGCAGTTGGGCAGCGTGGCCGTGCCGGTCGTGGTGGGAGCCGTCTACCAGGCCACCGGGTCCTTCACCGCCGCCTTCGCCACCCTGGCCGCGGGTCCCCTCGCGGGCGCCGTGGCCTTGTCGTTCGTCCGCGAGGCCGCGGCCTCCGCCCGCCCCCGCTCCCCGCAGAGCGCCCGCGTCTGACCACCTCGGTGGCGGCCTGGCCCGGTGGACCACCATGGGCCTCCTCGATGGGCTTCAGAGCCCGAGCGCGTCGCGGAGCTGTGCCCGCGAGGAGATCCCCAGCTTCGGGAAGATCCGGTACAGGTGCGTGCTGACCGTCCGGTGCGAGAGGTAGAGCTGCTGCCCGATCTCCCGGTTGGACAGCCCGGACGCCGCCAGCCGGGCGATCTGCAACTCCTGGGCGGACAACTCGTCGCGGCCGGCAGGGGCGCGCCCGCCACCGGCCTCTCCGGCGGCCCGCAGCTCCTGGCGGGCCCGTTCGCCCCAGGCGACCAGCCCCAGCGCGTCACAGGTGTCACGAGCCGTCCGCAGGGACTCGCGTGCCTCCTTGACCCGTTTGTGCCTGCGCAACCAGACGCCATGGGCCAGCCAGATCCGGGCCCTGGCCGTCGGCCAGGGGGTCAGGTCGGCGGCCAGGGCGGCCTCGTAGAGCGGCTCGGCATCGGCGACCAGCGCGCGGGCGTGCCGCAGGCTCACGTGCGCCAGCGGGGCGGGGGTGACGGCGGCGGCCGCCTCCAGCTCGGGCAGGAGCGCGCGGAAGGCTGCGGTCTGCCCGCTGCCCACGGCGGCTTCGGCCAAGTCGCCGACGGTCCAGAGCCGCCAGGAGGGGTGGTGGGCGACGCTGTGGGGATCGGCGATGCGCCGCAGGTAGCCGAACGCCTCGGCGTGCTGCGCGGCGCACAGCGCCGTCACGCCCCTGGCGTACAGCACCAGGGCCAGGACCGAGGGGGCGCCGTCCGGGCCGAGCTCCCGTTCGGCCTCGGCGGCGCGGGCCCGGCTCAGCTCGGTCTGCCCGCGCTGGCCCGCCAGCAGCGCGCGACCGGCGAGGGCCGAGGCCAGCCAGCGCGACTGGCCGGTCTCGCGGGCGAGCCGCTCGCACTCGTCGGCGACGAGGTTGGCCCCGGCCCAGTCGCCGCAGAAGATCTGCTCCCACATCTGGGAGCCCAGCGCCTGGGTGAGAACGCCGAGCCTGCCCTGCGCTCGCAGGTCGGCGGCGGCGGCCTCCAGGAAGCCGCCGGCCAGGTCGAAGGCGCCGACACTGGTCGCCGCCACCCCCAGCAGCCGGTTCTGGACGCCGTCCAGGCGGGCGCCACGCAGCAGGCCCAGGCGTCCGATCACCTCGCCGCCGCGTTCCAGGCCGTTGGCCAGGCCCAGGCAGGCCAGCCGCTCGGCGTCGTCCTGCGACGGGGCCAGGCGCTCGGCCAGCGCGGCCACCCGGCGGCGCGCGTCCTGGCCGGGTTCGGACCACCAGCAGCGGGTGGCGGCGGCCCGGACGAAGTTCATCGCCAGCGGCGTGTCGCCGAGCGTCACCACCGACTCGATCATGTCCACGAGCCGGAGCACGGGGGTGACCCCCTCTTCCAGCATCTCGCGCAGCCACGCCAGCCTGGCCTGGGCGAGCGCGGTCAGTACGCCCGGGTCGACCTGGCCGAGCAGGTCGGCCAGGAGGTCGCGGTCGCCCAGCTCGAAGGCGAGTTCCGCGGCCTGCAGCAGCCGGTTGGCCCGCAGGTTCGGCCCCTCGGTGAGCTGGGCGGAACGCCGCAGCGCGTCGACCGCCGCGGCGACGGCGCCGCGCCGCCGCGCGCGGCGGGCGACGTTCACCAGCTCGGTGGCGACCGCCGCGTCCGGCCTGCTGAGGGCCGCCGCGCGATGCCAGGCGCGCCGGTCGGGGTCGGCGGCGTGGACCTCGGCGAGCGCGTTGTGCACGGCGAGGCGTTCGCCGGGCGTGGCCCGGTGGTAGATGGCCGAGCGGACCAGCGGGTGGTGAAAGCTGAGGTTCCCCGCGGCGAACTCGACCAGGCGCCCGTCCACGGCCGGGGTGAGCGCCGCGATGGTGAGCCGCTCCCCGGTCATGAGGCTTGCCGCCGCGAGGGCGTCGGCGAGGCGCCTGCCGTCGTCGGCCGCCGCCGACAGCAGCAGCGCGCGGGTGGGCGGTGGCAGGTCGGCCAGCCGTACGGCGAAGGCACGTTCCAGGCGGGCGGTCAGCGGCGTGAGGCCGGCCACCGCCGCGGGCTCCACCTCGCTGTTCACGACGCGCGGCAGCTCGACGAGGGCCAGCGGGTTACCGTCGGCCTCGGCCAGCACCCGGCGGCGCGCGCCGGTGCCGAGCCTGGGCGCGCGCAGGTCCAGCAGCGCCTCGGCCGCCGCGTCGTCGAGACCCCCGAGTGACAGCTCGGACAGGTCACAGTGGTCGAGCGGGGTGGGACGGCCGTCCCGGACGGCGAAGAGGATCCCGATGGGGTCGGCGCGGATGCGCCGGGCGACGAAGGCGAGCGCCTCGACGGTGGGCGCGTCCATCCAGTGCACGTCGTCGACGACGATCAGCAGCGGCCGGGGAACCGCGGCCTCGCCGAGCAGGGTGAGGACGGCCAGCGCGATCAGGAACGGCTCCACGCTCGCCTCCCCCAGCCCGAAGGCGCTGTCGAGCGCCTCACGCTGGCGTACGGGCAGCTTGGGCACCGCGTCCAGCAGGGGCAGCAGGAGCAGATGGAGGCCGGCGAAGGGCAGGTGGGCCTCGCCCGCCACGCCCGCCGTGCTCATCACCGTCATCCCCCGGTCGCGAGCCCCGGCCGCGGCGGCCTCCAGCAGCGCGGTCTTGCCGATGCCGGCGGGGCCGCGCATGATGAGCGCGTCTCCCTGCTCCGGCAGCCGTTCCAGCACCGCGTCGATCGCGGCCACCTCGCGCTCCCGGCCGACCAAGCTGACCACGGTACCCCCTGTCCAATAGCGTCAAGTGACGTATACCGGACAGGCGTCACCGGCCGCCACCGTCGAACACCTCTTCGGACTCCCCTCACGGCGGAACAGCGTAAGCCGAGGAGGAGAAGGGCCGTCATGTGACGGATGCCGGAGGCCGTCCCCGGAAGGAACGCTGGTCGCGGCAACCTTCCCCCAACGGAGTACGCACATGGACGAACCCATCCTTGAACCGGCCGCCCAGGCATTCGCGGACGCGACCGCGAACCCGCCCTACCTGTTCCAGCTACCGCCCGCGGAAGGGCGCAAGGCGGTGGACGAGGCGCAGTCGCCGGAGATCGAGGTGCCG
Source organism: Nonomuraea sp. NPDC051298 (assembly GCF_055586305.1). Lineage (NCBI taxonomy): Bacteria > Bacillati > Actinomycetota > Actinomycetes > Streptosporangiales > Streptosporangiaceae > Nonomuraea > Nonomuraea sp. NPDC051298. The sequence goes on along the minus strand of NZ_JBVJIM010000008.1, from coordinate 130,025 downwards.
GGCACGACGCGGGAGGTGGTCGAGAACCTGACCGTCTTCCGGCCCGAGGGCCTCGAAGGGCCGCTGCCGGTGCTCCTCTACCTCCACGGCGCGGGCTGGGTCTTCGGCAACGACCACACCCACGGGCGGCTGGCCAGGGAACTCGCGCTGGGCGTCGGCGCCGCGGTCGTCTTCGTCAACTACAGCCTCTCCCCCGAGGCCCGCTACCCGGTGGCCGTCCACCAGAACGCCGCCGCCCTGGACTGGGTGGAGCGGCACGGCACGCGCCTGGGCCTGGACACCTCCCGCATCGCGGTGGCCGGCGACTCGGTGGGCGGCAACCTGGCCGCCGCCCTCACCCTGACCGCCCGGGACCGGCTCAAGGCCCAGGTGCTCTTCTACCCGGTCACCGACGCCGGCTTCGACACCGGCTCCTACCACCGCTTCGCCGAGGGCTACTTCCTGCGCCGCGACGGCATGCAGTGGTTCTGGGACCAGTACACCACCAGCGAGTTCGAACGCAACGAGATCACCGCCTCGCCGCTGCGCGCCACCGTCGACCAACTGCGCGGACTGCCGCCCGCGCTCGTCATCACCGCCGAGGCCGACGTCCTGCGCGACGAGGGCGAAGCCTACGCCGGCAAGCTCCGCGAGGCCGGCGTGCCCGTGACCGCCGTGCGCTACCAGGGCATCATCCACGACTTCGTGATGCTCAACGCCCTGCGCGGCACCCACGCCGCCGAGGCCGCCATCGCCCAGGCCATCGCCTTCCTCAAGGAGAAACTGTCATGAGCCACGACTCGGCCCTGATCGACCAGGCCAACGCCACCGGCCGGATCCCGGTCGTCTTCGTGCACGGCCTGTGGCTGCTGCCCTCCAGTTGGGACCGCTGGGCCGCGGTCTTCGCCGAGGCCGGGTTCGCGCCCGTGACCCCCGGCTGGCCGGACGACCCGCACACCGTCGAGGAGGCCAAGGCGCACCCGGAGGTCTTCGCCCACAAGACGGTCGGCCAGGTCGCCGACCACTTCGAGCAGCTCATCGCCCGGCTGGCCCGCAAACCGGTCGTCATCGGCCACTCCTTCGGCGGCCTGCTCACCCAGATCCTCGCCGGCCGCGGCCTCGCCTGCGCCGGCGTCGCCATCGACCCCGCCCCCTTTCAGGGCGTGCTGCCGCTGCCCGTCTCCTCCCTGAGGTCGGCCGCCCCCGTGCTGACCAATCCCGCCAACATCCACCGCGCCGTGCCGCTCACGTACGAGCAGTTCCGCTACGCCTTCGCCAACGCCGTCGGCGAGGACGAGGCACGCGAACTGTACGAGACGTTCTCCGTACCGGCTCCGGGCGCGCCGCTGTTCCAAGCGGCGGTGGCCAACTTCAACCCGTGGAGCGAGACCAAGGTCGACAGCACCGGCAAGGACCGGGGCCCGTTGCTGCTGATCTCCGGCGAGAAGGACCACACCGTGCCGTGGGCCATCGTCAACGCCTCGTACAAGAAGCAGGCCCGCAACGAGCACCACGTCACCGAGATCGTCGAGCTGCCCGGCCGCGGGCACTCCCTGACCATCGACAGCGGGTGGCGGGAGGTCTGCGACACCGCCCTGGCCTTCGTACGGCGCTTCGTCTGAGCCGGCCGCCGCGGCGGGGCACCGGAACGCCGAGTCGTGGCCGCTCTCAGCTATCGCGAGGAGCGTCACCCGGCCCGGCTCGGTGACAGTCCGCCGCGGCGTCCTGAGGGGTGGGATCCCGCGGCTCGCCCGCCTGGGTGCGGGCGAGCTTCTCCCCGTAGGCCCTGACCTTGTATCTGATCACGTCCAAGCATTCGTGCAGCTCATCAATCTGCGCCTCGACCCGCTTTTCATGATCGTGCAGCAACGCCAGGCGCTCGTGCTCGTTGCCTGGCCCCTGCCGCATCAGCTCGACGTACCGCCGGATCGCCGCCAGTGACATCCCCGAGGAGCGCAGTCTGGCGCAGCTCGCCAGCCACCGGAGGTCTTCCTCGCGGTAGATCCGCTGCCCGCCGGGCGTGCGGCGGATGGGGTTGGCGAACAGCCCCTCCTTCTCGTAGAAGCGCAGCGCGTGAACGCTCAGCCCACTCCGCTTGGACACCTCGCCGATGCTCAAATCCACGAGCGACTCCCGTCACACCGCCGCCGACTCCGCTTGATCTAGAGCTGACTCTAACTACTAGCGTCAGAAATGTAACCGATCGAGAGGATGAGGGAAGATTATGGGTGTTTGGTTTGTCACCGGCGCGTCGCGGGGCCTCGGGGCGGAAATCGTGCGCGAAGCGCTGTCCCGGGGGCACAGTGTCGTCGCCACGGCTCGGGACAGGAAGGCGGTGCTCGGAGCACACCCGGAGAAGCCTGCCGGGCTGCTGGCCGTGACCGCGGACGTCACCTCTCAGGAGCAACTGCGGGCCGCGGTCGACGCGGGAGTGGCCGAGTTCGGCCGGATCGACGTCGTGGTCAACAACGCCGGGTACGGGCTGGTGGGCGCGGTCGAGGAGGTGTCCGACAAGGCGGCACGCGACCTGTTCGACGTCAACGTCTTCGGCGTGCTGAACACGTTGCGCGCGACGCTGCCCACACTGCGTGCCCAGCGGTCCGGGCACGTGCTGAACATCAGCTCGGTGGCCGGCTTCGCGACGGCCCCTGGCACGGGCCTGTACGGCGCCTCGAAATTCGCCCTCGAAGGCATCTCCGAAGCGCTGCACGGCGAACTGGCGCCACTCGGCGTGCGGGTCACCATCGTCGAGCCGGGCGGCTTCCGCACAGACTTCCTCAACGGCGCGAGCCTCCAGGTCCAGCCCGCGTCCATCGCGGACTATGACGTCGGCGCGGGCCCGACCCGCGCGGCCGTGGCCGCCAACGACGGCCGTCAACCAGGCGATCCGGCGAAGGCCGCCGCCGCGATCGTGGACGTCGTGGCGGCCGACCATCCTCCGCTGCGCCTGCAACTCGGGGCGGACGCGGTCGACCGGGTGACGGCCAAGCTCGATCTCGTCCGCCGCGAGCTGGACCGATGGCGGCCCATCGCCCTCTCGACCGGCTTCTGAACGCCCTCACCAGCGTCCCTCGATCGCTTTGCGGCGCCTACGCCGGTCCGCCCGCGGGTCAGATCAGGCGATCGTCGATGCTCCCCTGGAACATGGCGAGCAGCCCCTCCTCCAACCCCAGGGTGTGAAACTCGTTGGCGCCGTGGAGAAGCCCCTCCTGGACGTTTTCCGCCACGGCGAAGTCCTCCTGGTCGAACACCGTGTCGTTGGTGAACTCGAAACGCTTGGCGAGGCCGTCCTGGCCGTGTTCGTCGGCGAAATCCGGCGCACGGTAGAGCATCTCGTGCGTCCAGATCGTACGGTCCGGGCCCTCCGGGTAGAAAATGTTGATGGAAACGTAGTCGGGATGCATGATGAAGAACGTGTTCGGGAAGAGCACGTAGTAGACGGACGCGTATTCGAGGATGCGCCACGACTCGGGGTCGAGGGTTAACGCGTCCTCGATGTTCGACCTGGCGGCCACCATTCGGATGTGCGGGCCGTGCTCGAAATGCGACAGCACGCCTTTTCTGAACATCTTCGACAACGTGGTGCGATGCAGGTAGGGCACATGGTAGCCCTCAAGATAAGTCTTGATCAGGAGCTTCCAGTTGGCCTCCTTGATCACTTTCGTCTTCCGGTACCGCACGAGTTCGTCGACCCGGAAATCGACCAGATCGTTCAGCATGTTGCCGAGATAGGACTCGATGCCGATCTCGGCGTCGGCCGTCGGGTAAATCCAGACGAGGCCGCCCGCCTCGACGACCGGGAGTTCTTTCAACCCGTATTCGCTGCGGTCCAGGTCCGGGAAGTTGTACTCACGGGTGACCGACCGCAGCGTGCCGTCCAGGTCGTACGTCCAGTTGTGGAACGGGCACACGAACGCCTTGAGCCGCTTCTCGTCGCCCGACACCAGTCGCGCGCCACGGTGGCGGCACTGGTTGAGAAAGCCGCGCAGCTTTCCCTGCTTGTCACGGACGACGACATAGGGGAACTTGTTCCAGTCGCTGAGCAGGTACGAGCCGGGTTCGCGTACGTTCGAGACATGGCCGGCCACGATGGGATGGGTCCGGAAGATCCGCGCCATCTCCCGGTCGAGGATTTCCTGGGACGTATAGTTTTCCACCGGCACCCGGACCGTCTTGCCCAGCATTTCTTTGTTGCGGCCCTGTTCCCGTAGCGCGAACAGCTCTTTCATGAGGTCGATCTGTTCCTGCTGCTTCATCGAATGCTCCCACCGAATCAGTGACAATTCGCTACCGGGTGGCCGGGACAACCCCTGAATGCCGGCATCCGGCGCCGTCCGACAGGCCGCCGGGCACATCCCGCTCGTCACCCCAGTTCTCGCCACATGGGGTTAGACATGGTCAGACATCCCCTGACACTACCGGCCGGTACGGCAGGTAGTGTATGATCTTGCGTGATTGAACCATGGTTCGCCGGTCGCCGTCAATGGAAATTCCGCGCGCCGCCCCGCGATCATGTGGCCATTGCTTCGACTCCGATCCGAGACCCGGCCCTCACTCACGGGAGTACGAATGGACCTGCAGGAGTTCGCGCGCGGCGTATTCGATTCGCAGCCGTTCAGTCAGTTCATCGGGGCGCAGCTCACCGAAATAGGCGCCACGAGCGCGGAAATAAGAATTCCCATCGCCGACAACCTGAAACAGCAGCACGGTTTCGTCCACGGCGGCGTGATAAGTTATGTGGCGGATAATTCCATCACGTTCGCGGGCGGGCTGGCGCTCGGCGGGAACGCGCTGACGTCCGAGTTCAAGATCAATTATCTGAAGCCGGCGGTCGGCGACGTGCTTGTCGGCCGGTCCTCCGCGAAGAGCGTCGGAAAGCGGCAGGCGGTCTGCCAGTGCGAGATCTACGTCATCGCCGACGGTCAGGAAAAGCTGTGCGCGATCGCCCAGGGCACCGTGGTTCCCTCGGGATCATGAGAGGCGGCCCCTTGCCCACCGAGAACCCGACATGACGGATTCCCCGGCCCCGGCCTGGACCGATGACCTGTTCCCGTTCGCCACACCGCCCGCGCTCGCCGTGCTCGTGGAGATCGCGTGGCAGGCGAACACACGGGACGGGTACTACGACACCTGCATGATGCAGACCCACTACGACTTCATGTTCGATCTGTGGGCGATCCCCCGGCCACCCGAGGGCTGGGAAGATCAGGAGGGCTCGGAGTTCGTCGGCGTGCCGCCCGAGCCTCCGTTCTTCGCCACGCCGGAGTTCGTCCCGTTCGGCGCGCTGGGCGACGGGACCTGTATCGGGTGGGCGGTGCCCGCGCCGGAGCTGGGTGGGGCGGATCACCCGGTCGTCCTGGTCGGCCCGGACGAACCCGGAGCCGTCGTCGTCGGCCGGGACACCAGAGCGGGTCTGGAGTTCATGCTCTCGCGCACTCTCAGGAGATGGCGTGAGCGGCCACCGAGCCACGACGACCGTGAGCTCCTCGACCGGCTCGTCGCCGAGGTCGGCCTGCGGCCGGACCCGGATCGCGGGCTCGCGACGGACGCGCCGATCCCGTTCGAGGTGCCGGAGGGATGGCGGCACGAGAGCGGCTCCGACGGGATCGGCGTGCTGGCCCCGGACGACGCCTTCACCGAGGAGGGAGCCGTGGTCGCGGACGTTCCGTGGGGAGAGCCGTGGATGCTGGAGCCGGTGCTCGCCGATGCCTCCCGGCTGCTCGACGCGGGATTTCCTGGGACCGCCCTGCTGGGCCTGAGAGACACGTTCCACACGTCGTATCCGTACTTCAGCGAACTGCGGCCGTTGTGGGCCCGCGCCTATCGGGATCTCGGCCGGCCGCGGCTCGCCGAGGACCTCGACCTGATGACGCCGGTGTACGAGCGGGTGAGGTGACGTGGGCCGCCGGGCCGCACGGCGGCGAAGCCGCTACTCCCCCTTGGGCACCTGGTCTTTGACCTCGTCGTAGCCGACCTTGGCGGGCGCCTCGGCCGGCGCGTAGATCACGCGGATCACGCCCGTCGGAAACACCTCGGTCGCCAGCACCTTCAGGTGGTACGGCGCATCGCCGTCGTCGAACAGCCTGCGGCCCTTGCGCGCCGCCACCGGATGCACGAGCAGGCGCAGCTCATCGACCAGCCCCGCGGCGAGCAGTTGCCGCACCACGGAGATCGAGCCGGGGATCAGGATGCCCTTGATGCCGGCCTCGGCCTTGAGCGTGGCGACGGCCCCGAGGAGGTCGCCCTTGATCAGCTCGGAGTTGCGCCAGGAGAACTCCAACGGCTGGCGCGAGACGACCACCTTGCGCACGTCACCGAGTTGCTTGGCGAACGGCGCGTCCTCCCCGCCCGCCGCCTCGCGGCCCGGCCACGCTCCGGCGAAGCTGTCGTAGGTCTCGCGGCCGATGAGCAGCACGTCGGAGGTGTCGTAGTCCTCGCTGACGGCGCGGCCCATGTTCTCGTCGAAGTACGGGAAGTGCCAATCGGGGTCGATCTCGGCCACGCCGTCGGCCGAGATGAACAGAGTGGAGATGACCTTTGCCATCGCGGTGATCCCTTCGAGTTCGGGTGGTGTCGGTAGGTGGACTGGCGGCGCGTCCAAAACTCGTCGCCCGGCTACGGATCCGTCTCAGATGACGATCACGGCCACGCCCGGCGGCGGCCACGCTCAGCGGCGCGGGGGCACTCGGCGGCGCTCAGCGGCGGCGGGAACGGCTCAGGCTGGGGCTCAGGACCAGGCTCACGATCAAGTTCACGATCGGGCGAACTTCCGCGCGACACTCTCCAACCGGCTGCGGTAGCTCTCCCACCAGCCCTGGTCGCCCGGCGGCATGTTGTCGTTGCCGTCGCGCAGCCCAGCGGCTCCGTCGATGAGTTCCCGGACGATGTCGGCGTGGCCGGCGTGCCGCTGGGTCTCCGCGGTCATGTGTACGAGGATCCGGTGCAGGGTGACCTCGCTCCGGTCCGCCTCCCACCACGGAACACGGCCGATCGCGTCCAGCGGCAGCGCGTCGATCGTGGCGTCCGAGTGCGCCCAGACACGGTGGTACAGCCCGATGATCTGCTCCCGCGACTCCTCGGCGGTGGCCCACATGTCGGCGTTCGGTTCGGCGTCGTCGTCGAACCACGGCAGCGGCTCGCCGAACGGCCGCCCGAACGTCTCGCCGAAGTAGCCCGCCTCAACGCTGGCCACGTGCTTGACCAGCCCCAACAGGTTGGTGCCGGTCGGCACCATCGGGCGGCGGACGTCGTACTCCGACAGCCCCTCCAGCTTCCACAGCAGGGCCTCCCGAGCAGCCTGCAGGTAACGGCGGAGGTCGGCCTTCGGATCGGATTCGGTCATGTGGGAGATCATCGCATCCACCTCGTCACGACGACAGCACGGCACCCGGCGACACTCGTCAGGGGTCATACGTGCCGGAGTGATGGAGTTGACTCTCCCACATCGGGAGACTCGAGACTTGACGGGTGCACGTCGACGATGACCCACCACCGCTGAGCATCGGAGAGGTGGCGGAGCGCACCGGCCTGTCGGTCAAGCGGATCCGCCACTGGTCCGACCTCGGCGTGATACCACCGGCCGCTCGCACCTCCGGCGGCTACCGCCGCTACGGCGTGGACGCCGTGCCCCGGGTGCGGCTGGCCCGGGCCCTGCGGGATCTCGGGCTGGATCTGGCCACGATCCGCGACGTCGTCCGGGACCGGCGCACTCTGCGCGAGGTCGCGGCGCTGCACGCCGACGCCATCGAGGCCCGCATCCGCACACTCCGCTTGCAGCAGGCGGTGCTGCGGTCCGTCACCGACCGCGAACCCGACATCGAGGAGCTCACGACGATGACCGACCTGGCCCGGCTGTCGGCCGCCGAACGGATCGCCACCATCCAGGACTTCCTCGACCGGACGATGGGCGACCTGGGCGACTCGGCCTACCGGGAGCGGCTGACGGCCGTCGTCCCCGACCTGCCGGACGAGCCCACCGAGACGCAGGCCGCCGCCTGGCTCGAACTGGGCGAACTGGTTCGCGACCCGGCGCTGGGCGCGGCGATGCGCCGCATGGCGGCCTACGCGGCCGAGCACCCGTCCCCGGACGACGGCTCGTACGAGGAGGCCGCACGTGCCGTCGAACACGTCACGGAGTTGTGGACGCGACGCGTCGGCGAGGCGATGGCCGCCGGGATCGCCGCGGACTCGCCCTCCGCCGCGCCGATCGTCGCGGAGATCGTCGATGCCTGGCTGCGCACCCAGCCACAGGGGGACGCCGACGGGCCCGGGGCCAGGAGCCGGCTGCTGGAGCAGCTCGAGACGGCCGCCGATCGGCGCGCTGAACGGTACTGGCAGCTCATGTGCGTCATCACCGGCCTCCCGGTGCGCCCCAGCGTCGCGGCCGAGGGCGAATGGCTGATGACCGCGCTGCGGTCCGATCCCGAACCGGGGGCACGGGAGCGGAGCCTGGCCACGGCCCTCGGGACGCGGCCGGCGATGGAACCCCACGCGCTGCTCGAAGGCTGCGCAAGGGTGCTGGACGAGGTCGGCGTCCTCGTGGCGAGCGTCACCCCGTACCAGATGGGCGATCCCACCCCGTGCGCCGAGTGGGACGTGCGTGCCCTGCTCGACCACCTGGTCTACGAGAACCTGCTGTGGACCGGCCTGGCCGAGGGCGTCCCACCTGCCGACCACGACGCCGACCATCTCGGCTCCGACCACGTCGCCGCGTTCCGCGCCGCCGCGTCCGGGACGCTCACCGCGTTCCGGCGTCCCGGGATGCTGCGGGAACGGTACGGCCCGGCGCCGGGATGGCGGCTGGTCGAGCAGATCATCCTGGAGATGCTCGTCCACGGCTGGGACCTCGCCCGAGCCGTCGGCGCGCCCACCGACCTCGCCCCCGACGTCGCCACGGCGATCGAGCGCGCGGCGAGCGGCATCTACGGCGACCTGCCCAGGACGCCCGGCGGCTCGTTCGCCCCGGCCGAGAGCGCGCCGGCGGACGCGACCGCCGCCGACCGGCTCGCCGCCTACTTGGGACGCCCACCGCACTGGAGACGGCCCCTGCCACAGAAGTGATCCAGGACGGCGCCCCACGCGATCCGCGCAGGTCGGTGAGCCGGCGGGGCGGCCTATCGGAGGTTCCGCCGGTCCAGCCACGTGGAGATCGCCGCGGCGATCGTCTCCGGCTGGTCTTCCGAGGCGTGGTGCCCGGCCGGCCCGCAGTGTTCGATCTGGAGGCCGGAGATGTTGTCCTCGCACCAGGCGGCGAGTTCCGGGGTGATGAGCAGGGTCGGTGAGGAGTCGAAGGTGAGCAGGAGTTTGGGGACGTCCTGGCTGCGGGCCAGCCAGGTGCCGTAGGCGTCGACCCGGGCGGTCACGTCGGCGGGGTCGCCGTCGATCGGCAGCGAGCGGGTCCAGTTCAGCAGCGGCCGACGGCTTTCCCTGCTGGGGTACGGCGCCCGGTAGAGGTTGAGTTCCTCCTCGCTGAGCGGGTTCAGGACGCCCCCGGTGTAGGCGGTGTCGATGAGGAAGTGCGAGTCGAGCACCAGGGACTCGCCCTCGGCGGTGCGCAGCTTCGCCGCACGGGCACGCGCCTGTTCGGAGAGTTCGTCCGAGGCGATCGGACGCACGATCGTCTCGAAGAAGACGAGACCGCGCACCCGGTCGGGGTGCCGGGCCGCCCAGTCGAAGGCGAGCGAGCCGCCCCAGTCGTGGCCGACGAGCACGACCTCGTCCAGGCCGAGCGCGTCGAAGAACGCCTCGAGGTAGCGGGCGTGGTCGGCGAACCGGTAGTCGCTGACGGGCTTGCCCGAGCGGCCCATGCCGATCAGGTCGGGGGCGATCAGCCGTCCCGCTCCGACCAGGGGCAGCACCTTGCGCCACGTGTGTGCGGAGGAGGGATTGCCGTGCAGGAAGACGACGGTGGCTCCGCTGCCGTGGTCTTCGTAGTGAATCGTCGAGTCGAGAACGTCGATCGTGGGCATGATGGGTTCCCTGTGTGAGATGTGGGGTTGGTTTCGAGGTTCGTTCCCGCAGGATGGCCGGGGGAGCCGCGTGATGACGCCTGCTCCACGGCCTCCTGGAGATCAGTTCTCGCGGGTCCAGGAGGGCGTGATCCGCACCTCGCTGAATCGCCAGCCCGCCGGCGTCCGTACGACGGTCGAGTTCAGCCGCAGGCCGCCGGTGAAGTGGGGTGCCTGGCCATCGCGGTAGTAGTACACGAGCGAGTTCGCCGAGGCGGCCGCCTGGTCGCCCTCGACGTCCACCAGCAGGTCAGTGGTCGTGTGCTGGGCGTACTGCCCCTCGACCTCACCCTGCCGCATGAAGCCGACCACCTTGTCGATGCCGCGGAGTTCGCCCCCGCGCGGCGAGTGCACCGCCACGTCGTCGGCGAAGACGGTGGCCGCGTCCTCCCACCGCGTCTCGTCGAGCAGGAGCGCGAAGCGGGTGAACAGGTCGGCGATCTCGATGCGGTCGGCGATCGGAGTATCCGTGGACATGGCGCTCTCTTTCATTCGAAGATCTAACGTTTATCTGTCTAACGTTTATGACGTGAACGAATCTATATCGTTAGTCGGACTAACGCAAGAGGGTAGGATCGCGTCATGACCAGCAGAGCCGAAGCCGCGGACATGCCGTACGACGGCGAGACGAAGACGCCGGACAGGCTGCGCCGACGGGCCAGCCGCCTGCTGTCAGGGATCTCCGCGCAGTCGGACCGGCTGGTGAACGAAGGGCTGGCCCGGGTCGACGCCCGCAAGTGGCACTACGCGGTGCTGGCCGCGTTGCAGGAGCACGGTCCGGGCAGCCAGGCGACGCTGAGCCGGCGCACCGGCATCTACCGCAGCGACATGGTCGGCGTCCTCAACGAACTGGCCGAGCGCACCCTCGTCGAACGGCTGCCGGATCCCGACGACCGCCGCCGCAACATCATCACGATCACCGCCCAAGGCCGCCGGCACCTGCGCCGCCTCGACAAGGTCCTGGACGACCTCCACGACGAACTGCTCGCCCCGCTGACCCTCGCCGAACGCGACCAGTTCGTACGGATGCTCACCCGCCTGCTGGACCACCACACCCAGCGGCCCCCGAACCCCGGCACGTAGCTCTCACCCCTGGCGAACACCCGCGCCGCGGCGTGGCGGCAGCCGGAGTGCGTCACGTGGCCGGTCAGAACATACCGCCGACATACCGCCGCTCCTTACGATCACTCGTCAGACAGCGAGCCAACCGCCACAAGAGTGCGTCAGGCGACTGGCCGACATCCTGTGGAAGACGCCGCCGGCCGAAGCTGCGGGGCCGGCGGCGTCGACCGCGGGCGCTTCCCGGCCAGTAGTACGACCACAGAACACCTGGCATGGCCAGGGCTCGTTGCCGAAATCGATTGACCTCGGCCGATTCGGCCTCGACAGGAAGTAGTGATCACAAGCATGCGTAAGATCGCACGCCGCGCCGCGAGTCTGGGTGCCACTGCGGCGACGGCGGCGGCCATCGTCCTGGTGGCGGCGCCGTCCGCGAGCGCCGCGACCTGGTACAACGACCCGCCCACGAAGGCCTCGGGCGTGACGACCGTCGCCAGCGCCCCTCTGCCGGGCGGCGGCACCGTCCAGATTCGTCAGGGCACGTACGGCAACTACACGTACGTCTGGGGGCGGGTCTCGTCTCCGGCGTCGAAGTACAACAGTGGCCACACCATGACGTTCGTCGTCGGCGGATGCGATGGGTTCATCGATTCGAAGTCCAAGGACATCGACCGCACGACCTACACCGCCGCCGCCCGGCGGAACAAGGACTGTACGTACTACGCACGCGTCCAGACCTCCACCACGAGCAAGGTGGTCGCCTCCACCAGCTACAACCCGTGACCGGCGGCTGCCCTCGATAAGTGCCGCCTGATTCTCGCTCGCGCCGTCCCGCCGCCGCGGGGCGGCGCCGTCCCCGGCCTCTACGGGAGCACGGCTCCGCTCGTAAGGTGAGATCGGGTGAAATGCCGGTGGCACTCTCGACATGTATGGGGTGTTCCAACCCCGAGACCGAGGAGGCCGACCATGGGGACCGCCCGTGGATGACGACCGGAAGCACCGGTTCGAGGCCGTCTACCGGCACACGTACGAATCCATACTCGGCTACGCCCTGCGCCGCTGCGAGTCCCCCGAGGACGCGGCGGACGTGGTGGCCGAGACGTTCACCATCGCCTGGCGCCGCTTCGACGCGCTGCCGCCGGGCGGCGAGGCCAGGCTCTGGCTGTACGGCGTGGCCAGGAACGTGCTGGCCAACCACCGGCGGGGCCTGGTCAGACACCGGCACGCCAACGTCGCGCTCGACACCGACATCGCCGACCTGTCCGCCTGCTCGCCCGAGTCCGGCGTCGAGCTGAGCGCCATCGCGCGCGCGTTCCACGAACTGCCCGAGAAGGACAGGGAGCTGATCTCACTGGTCGCCTGGGAGGGCCTGGACCACGGAGAGATCGCCAAGGTGCTCGACTGCTCGCGCAACGCCGTACGCATCCGGCTCTACCGGGCGCGTAAGCGCCTGTCCAGGGCGCTGGCCGAGACCGGCGTCTCCGTCGCTCGTCTCGTCGTGGAGTCAGCATGAACGAAATCCAGCAGATCGCCAGGGTCCGCGACGAGGATCTGGCCGGCCAGGCGTCCGGGGCGGGGGCGCGGACGCTGCTCGCCTCCATCACCGCCGAGGAGCCGCGGTTCGAGGCCCGGGTGGTCAGGGTGAGCCGGACGCGCCGCGTGCTCATCGGCGCGGTGGCCGCCGGAGGGCTCGCCGCGGCGGCCGTGATCGGCCCCGCCGTCCTGGGCGGCAGCGGCGCCGCCACCTCCTACGCCAACTCGGCCATCGACATCCGGCTTCAGGGCGACTACTACGTGGCCGTCATCAAGGACCCGCTGGCCCACTTCACCGAGTTCACCGACGGCTTCACGGCGGTGGGTCTGAACGTGCGGCTGGAGACGGTGCCGTCGTCCCCGAGCCAGATCGGCAAGATCACCACGGTGAGCACCGGCTCCGGCCTGGCCGTCAACCACCCCAACGAGGGCAGTTGGATCGGCACCGGCACCTCCCCCGCCGGCTGCCGGCTCGCACAGCCCGGATGCGCGATGACGGTGATGGTGCGGCGCGACTACACCGGCGACGGCGCGGTCGGCCTGGGACGGACCGCCCGGCCGGGCGAGAAGTACCAGAACCTCGCAGCCGCCACCCGCGAGGGCGAGATGCTCGAAGGTTACCGGGCCGACGAGAAGACGGTGGGCGAGGTGCTCGCCGAGGTCCGCAAGCGGGGACTGAAGGCGAACTTCGAGGTCATCACCCCCGCGCCCGGCAACAACGGCTGGCGCGTCGACCCCGGCGAGCAGTCCGTTCGGGTGGGCGACGACTGGATCGTCTGGGAGGCCCGATCGGAACAGGCCGGCGTGGTGCTGCTGCAGGTGACCAGGGAACGCCTGCCGCAGAACCCGCTCTACGGCGGCCCCAAGCCGGCCGACCTCAACGGCTGAGCACCCCGGGCTCCAGGCTGAGCACCCCGGGCTCAGCCTGGAGACGGCTCAGCCTGGAGACCCGAGGCCGTCCCTCTGTTTATGGGCCGGACGGAAGCCGGGCGGGCTCTTCGCCCGGCTCCTCGGCGAGCGGCACGCCACGCAGGCTGAGCAGCACCAACGCGGCGCATCCGCAGGTGAGCGCGATGTCGGCGACGTTGCCCACGAACGGACCGTAGTCGATGAAGTCCACGACATGCCCGCGGGCGAAGCCGGGCTCGCGGAAGAGCCGGTCGCCCAGGTGGGACACCGCGCCGCCGAGCAGCGCGCCGAGCGCGAGCGCCCAGCCCGTGGAGGCCAGCCGGCGTGCGGTGTAGAGGATGCCGGCCGCCGCCGCTGCCGCCACCAGGGTGAACACCCAGGTCGCGCCGGTGCCTATGGAGAAGGCGGCGCCGGGGTTGTACAGCAGCCGGAAGTGGATCAGCGGAGGGATCACGGCGACGCGTTCGGTCTCGGACAGCGAGGAGACCGCCCACAGTTTGGTGAGCTGGTCCGCGAGCAAGACCACTGCGGCCAGCATGAGCATCATGCCGTAGAGCCGACTCGAACCCCGCTCCAACCGCATCGTCATAGCCTCCGTGCCGTAGTGATGTCCGACGAAGATTTCTTCGAGACTACCGGCCCCTTCCGAGGCGGTCCGAGTCCGCCGGGGTGTGCTCCCGGCGGTCGGACCGCCGTTCAGCTCGCCATGGCGGCGGCCGAGGGGTCGTCGGTGATGTGTTCCGGGCGGACGCCCAGGCCGATGAAACGGCCCATGAGGTGGCGCAGCGGCGGCAGCGTACGGAACGCGGTGAAGATCGGCGGCACGTGCCGGGTCGTGTCGTCGCCCAGGTCCTTGGGATAGAGGTCCCGCAGGATCCCGAGCTGGAACGCCTGGGTCACCCGCGCGGCGCGTTGTCTGCGCGCCTGCACCCGGGCCAGATCGCCCTCCTCCGGGATGCCGCCGCGGGCGAGCAGCGGGCCCAGCAGGTTGGCGGTGGCGACCGCGTCCTGCACGGCCAGGTTGATGCCGACGCCGCCCGCGGGCGACATGGCGTGGGCCGCGTCGCCGATGCACAGCAGTCCTGGCCGATGCCATTGGGTGAGCCGGTTCACCTGGACGGTCAGTTGGTGCACCATCTCCCAGTCGTCGATCTGCCGGGCGCGGTCGCGCAGGGCGGGCGCCAGCTCCGCCACCCTGTCCCGGAAGGCGGGCAGCCCCGCGGCCTTGAGCTCGGCGAAGGCGGTCGCCGGAATCGCGTAGGCGATCTGCCAGTAGTCGCCCCGGTCGATCGAGATCAGCGCTCCCTTGCCTCCTTGGAAGAAGGGCACCCGATCCTCCGCCCGGCGCGGCAGGTGGAACCACAGCACGTCCATGGGCGGCGAGTCGTTCACCGGAGCCAGGTCCGCCCGCGTCCGTACGGTGGAGTGGCGGCCGTCCGCCCCGATCACCAGATCGGCGTGGATCCGCACGGGCCCGTCCTCGGTGTCGGCCAGGACGCCGGTCACCCTTCCCCGCTCGATGAGAAGCTCGGTCGCCTGGGCACGGCGCAGGAGGCGGAAGGAGGGGTAGACCGCGGCCTTGCCCGCCAAGAAGTCCAGTACGTCCCACTGCGGCATGAACACGATGTACCGGCAGCGCACCTTCAACCGGCTGAAATCGGCGAAGGTGACGTCCTCGCCGCCCAGGTTGACCGTCACGTGGGGCATCTTGGTGTGCGGGAGCCCGAGAAACTCCTCGATCCACCCCAGCTCGGCGATCAGCTCCAGGGTGGAGGGGTGGACGGTGTCGCCGCGGAAGTCTCGCAGGAAGTCCGCGTGCTTCTCCAGCACGATCACGTCCACGCCCTGGCGGGCCAACAGCAGCCCGGCCATCATCCCCGCCGGGCCGCCCCCGACGACACAACACTGTGCGCGCACTGTCATCCTTCTTCCGGAAACAGCAGCCCGACCAGGGCCGCGAGGTCGATGGGGGTTCCCAGCCGCCGGTTGACGGCCACGGTGGCGAACAGGGTCCTGGCGGCCGTGGCGGTGTCGTGGGCGCGCAGCTCACCGGCATCGACCCGCTCGGCCAGGAAGTCGTCGATCAGCCGGTGGCCCTCGCTCACCAGCGCCGCCAGCGGCGCGCGGGCCTGGGCGGCGCTGAAGAACAACGCCATCAGCTCGGCGTGGTCGACCAGTAGCCGGTCGAACGCCTCCAGCAGCTCGGTCAGCACTTCGGTGGCCGGCCGGGGGTCGTCCGGCTCGGCGCGCAACTCCCGCAGCCGGGGCAGGAAGCCTCGCTCCGACAGGAGCGTCTCGACCATCGCCTCCTTGCTGTCGAAGTAGCGGTAGAGCAGGCCAGGGGTGACGCCGGCCGCCTGCGCCACGTCCTTGACGGTGGCCCCGTCCACGCCCTTGTCGGCGAACACCGTCAGCGCCGCGTTCAGCAGTTGCTCCCGGCGCCACGCCGCCTGCTCGCTTCGTGTCCTGGCCATCACATCCCCATCTCGCTGAGTAAACGTTTATTCAACGTAGCACAGGGTTCTCGGCAGTGGTTGCCAGTGCCGGGAACGAGGGGTGCCGCGATCCGGCGAGCGGACCGGGAGCGTCCCGGCCGGTCCATGGGTTCGGACAGCGCGGGCGACGAAGCCGGCGCCGTCGAGGTCCACAGGGACCACCAGCCCACAGATCCGGACATCACCCGTCGCCGCTACCCGCGCGCAGGCGTTCGCAGCCAGACCACGATCAGGACGGAGGCGGCGACGGGGCCCAGCCCCCACGCCAGCGGCGCGACCGCGCCCAGGAGCCCGGTGGAGTTGACGAAGAGCCCGAGTGCGCCGCCCAGGCTGAGCACGCCCATGATCGCGAAGATCGCGGAGATTCCGCGTTCGAGTCCGTGCGCGCGGAACGCCGGAGCCAGGAAGAGGCAGGCCAGGGCGAAGAACACCCCCCAGCCGAGCACCTCGAAGGCGAAGGTCAGCGACGGCCAACCGTAGGGCTGGAACCACTCCAGCCCAGCCGTACGCCCCAGGCCGGGACTCTGCCTGACCATCGTCAGCGCCACGAACCGGTTGGCGCAGACGACCACGGCCAGCATGACGACGAACGCCAGAGAGATGAGCGTGAACAGTTGCCGGTCCGGCGGTGCGGCAAAATGGACGGCGCACCACAGCGGCACCATGATCAGGACGGCCAGCATCATGATCGCGTGGAAGGTGGTCGCGAACGGCTCCTGGGGCGGAAACGGCAGCCCTCGCGCCATCATCACCGCGAGAACCACCAGGTAGACCAGCGACAGGGCGGCGAAGCCGCCGCCGGCCCACATCCCCACCGACGCTGCCGATGTCCGTGCGCGCATGCCCTGCTCCGCTCCAGTGGCGTATTGCGTTCACCATAATGGCGAATGTAATTCGCCACAATAGACTTGCCGGAGGCACGGGCGACTCGGAGAGCAGGCGGCGATGGGCGAGCAGCACAGGACCCGCACGCCGGCGGGCGTCGAACTCGCCTGGCGCGCCTCCGGTGACGCGGCCCGCGGCCGCGCCCAGTCGTCCGACGAGCGCAGGCCCGGTCCGCGACCGGGCCTCACTCTGGAACGGATCGTCACGGCCGCGATCGACGTCGCCGACAGCGAAGGGCTCGCCGCGGTGTCGCTGGCTCGCGTCGCCTCCGCCCTCGGCTCCGCGACGACCTCGTTGTACCGGCATGTCCGTTCCAAGGACGACCTGGTGATGGTGATGCGCGACGCCGCCACCGCGCCGCCCTCCGACCTCGCGCCCGTTTCCGGAGGCTGGCAGGAGTCCCTCGCCGACCTCGCCTGGCGGATCTACGACCTCCACCGGCGGCATCCGTGGGTCCTGGAGGTGCCCACGTCCGGCCCGCCGAGCATGCCGAACGAACTGCTGTGGGGAGAGCACATGCTCAAGGCGCTGTCCCGTACCGCGCTGACCTCCCACGACCGGCTCCGCGCCGTCACCCTGATCGCCGGCTACGTCCGCGAGCAGGCCCGTCTCGCCCTGGACCCGATCATCGCCGACGGCGCCGAGGCCGGCGCCGACGACTACTTCCGCTTTCTCGGGAGGGTCATGACACCGGATCGGTATCCCATGTTCTGCCGGCTCTTCGGCGATCAGGCGAACACCGGCTCGATCGGCTACACCGCCGAGGATTTCCAGTTCGGCCTGGACCGCATTCTGGCCGGACTGACCGAACTCGATCGGAACGGCCGCACAGGCCCTCCCGGTCTCTGAAGTCCTTCGACGGCAACCCGATCAAACCTCAGGTGTGCGGGTGCTCGTTCGGAGGCTCGGTGAATCGGTCATGTCGGCCACCATCGCGGGCATAGTTGCCATCGAGTGGCAGTTATCGGTGGGAGAATCGGGGAATCATGGCTGCCACCTCCGCACGGGCGCTCAAGCTGCTGTCGATCTTCGGGATCGGCGCGACCCTGACCGCCGAGGAACTCGCCGCTCGACTAGGGGCGTCGGTGAGAACCGTGCGCCGCGACATCGACACGCTCCGGGACCTCGGGTACGAGATCGAGGCCGTCCGCGGAGCGGGCGGCGGATACCGGCTCGGTCGCGCCACCCGCCTGCCGCCGGTCGTCTTCGACGAGGACCAGGCCGTCGCCACGGCCGTCGCGCTCCAGACCGTGCCGGCGGTCCTCTCCGGCATCCGGGAGAACGCGGCCCGTGCTCTCGCCACGCTGCACCAGGCGATGCCCGCACGCAGCCGCCTGCACGCGGAGGCGTTCACCGTCTCCTCGGCCCGCAACTACTGGGAGTTCCCCGCGCCGCCGATCGACGCCGAGACCGTCCGCGCCGTCGGCAGCGCGATCAACCGGCGGCACCTCGTTCGCGTGGACTACACCGGTGACGGCGACCCCGTCACCCTCACGCTGGAACCGCACGGCCTCGTGGTCTGGGCCGCACGCTGGTACCTGGTCGCCTTCGACCCGGACGCGGGCCGATGGCGCGCGATGCGCGTGGACCGCGTCACACCGCACCCGCCCACGCACACCCCCTTCGACCGGCGGGACATCCCGCACGGCGATCCCATCGCGTTCGTCATGACCGCACACGACCGCGGGGACGCCGCCGCCGAATGGCAGTGCCGCGGCTCGGCCGTCGTCGCCCTGCCCGCCTCCACCGTCGCCCCGTTCGCCCCCGGCGGATCAACGGTCGAGTACGACACCGAGACCACCTGCCGGCTCACACTCGGCGCCTGGTCGTGGCCAGGACTGGCGGGACTGCTCCTCACCTTCGACGCCGACCTCACCGACCTCGAACCTGCCGAGCTGAGGCAGGCCCTGCACTCCCTGCGCACCCGAATCACCAAGGGACTCGGACCCGACCGCCCCCGCCGCTGACCTGCGCTTCCGGCGTCCGCATCAGCCGCCAAGCTTGACCTTGATGTAAATGGGCTTGTGGTCGGAGGAGGCGGCCGCCTGAGCCACGAGGCACCGGGTCACGCTTCCCTTGGGAGCGAAGAGGTAGTCGAGCTTGCGCTTGGAGACGCTGCCGTCCTCTCGGACGTGCTTCTCGGTCCACCGTCCGTCGCGGCTGCCGTTCTGGTCGCACTCGGTGTAGGCCGCGTACACGGGCGCCAGAACGCGTCTCTTCTTGGCGGTGCTCTGCCCGCTGTCCGGCGGGGCCAGGTTGAGGTCTCCGCCGAAGACGGCCCGGTATCCGGGCTTGGCCGCCGCCGCCAGCAGTTCCTGGACCTGCCGCGTCCGGAAGGGCGCGTCGGGCTCCTTGTCGTCGTAGGACAGGCCGGCGCTGAGGTGGGTGCCACAGACGTTGAGCCTCCTGGCCGGGATCGCGGCGCAGAGCGCCATGCGCTTGGCGTACCACGGCGGGGAGGTCAGTCCGTGGGCCTGGAAGACGGCCGCGTGGTCGGCGACCGCGACGGTGACGGCTGTGCCGCCCCGCGGACGCCCCTGCCGGTCAGGTGCGCAGACCTTCGGCGAGCCGTCCTGCAACGTGAGGATCGACGACCGCACGGTCCAGGCGCGCCGGGTCTTCTGCTCCAGCAGGCTCTCCAGCGTGGCCGTCCCATCCGCGCAGAACTCCTGCAGGAAGATCACATCCGGCTTGATCGGCTGGGTGGTCGCGTACCAGCCGACCTTCGCGGCCACCTCTCGCATGGTCCTGCCGTAGAAGAAGCAACCGGGATTGGTGCCCGCGCAGACGTTCCAGCTCATCACCGAGGTGGCGGAGGACGACGTCCGAGCCTGGGCCTGCCCCGCGGGGAGAGGGACCGTCACGACCGCCAGAGCGGCCGTCACCATCAGCTTCCTCGCGATCATGACTGGCCGTCGAAGCAGCCGGAGCCGGGGCGGGTCACGACAGCCGTCCGGTCACGTCGGGCACCGGGGTCTCCACCCGGGGCGGCCGCCGGTAGCCGCTGGAGGCGGGCCGCGGCGGGATCTCCAGCGGTGCCCGCCGCACCTCCCGGTACGGGATCGTGGACAGCAGATGGGAGATCATGTTGATCCTGGCCCGGCGCTTGTCCTCGCTCTCCACCTCGTACCACGGCGCCTCGGGAATGTGGGTGTGGATCATCATCTCGTCCTTGGCCCGCGAGTACTCCTCCCACCGCGTGATCGACTCCAGGTCCATCTCCGACAGCTTCCACTGCCGCATCGGATCCTCCAGCCGCGCCCGGAACCGCCGTTCCTGCTCGGCGTCGCTCACCGAGAACCAGTATTTGCGCAACAGGATCCCGTCCTCCACCAGCAGCCGCTCGAAGATCGGGCACTGGTGCAGGAAACGGGTGTACTCCTCCTGCGTGCAGAACCCCATCACCCGCTCCACCCCGGCCCGGTTGTACCAGCTCCGGTCGAACAGCACGATCTGTCCCGCGGCCGGCAGGTGTTCCACGTACCGTTGGAAATACCACTGTGTCCGCTCCCGCTCGGTGGGCACGGGCAGCGCCGCGATTCTGGCCACGCGCGGATTGAGGTACTCGACGACCCGCTTGATCGCGCCTCCCTTGCCCGCGGCGTCCCTCCCCTCGAAGACCACGACCACCCGCTGCCCCTCGGTCTTGACCCACTCCTGCAGTTTCACCAGCTCCGCCTGCAGGCGGAGCAGTTGCTTCTCGTACGGCCCGCGCCGCAGCCTCTCAGTGGTCATGAGAGAACCCTGCCATCCGCGAACGGGATACGCCCGGAGTGTCCGCCGAGCGAGCGCCGAGCGGCGGCGCGGGCTCAGGTGACCGTTTCACCCCGCCGGATGGCACCCCATGCTGATCAGCGGCTCGTCACCAGGCGGCGGGCGGAGCGCCGGGGATGACGTCGTGCCCCACGTTCTGGGGACGGTAGACGGCGAGCTGCCGCACCTGGCCGGTCTCCACGTTCACGGCGTAGGTGATGTGACGGTTCTCGTCCAAGCGGTCCGACGGGACGGCGGCGAGCGTGACCTCGGACGCGTTCAGCCAGGCGCCGAGGGTGAGCGAACGACTGCCCTTCGGCAGGCCGCGCATCGTCACCGCCTTCCCGGCTCGGCCTGTCCTGGCATCGAGCACAGTGATCGTGCCGTCATGGCTGTCCAGGTTCTGGCGCTGGTCCCGCCGCAGTGCGGCCACGCCGGAGCCGTCCGGGGCGAGCCCGCTGAAGCGGGTGTACGCCTCCCCCACCGCGGCGGGGGAACCGCCGCCCGTCAGAGGCATCAGCCAGATGCCCGGCTGCTGGCCGTACCGCGCGTTCCTGGTCAAGGTCACGGTGGAGCCGTCGATGCTCCTGGGGTCCCACCCCATCGGCAGGGGCCGCGTGGTCCCCGCTCGCAGGTCGATGATCAGGCCGTCGTGCTTCCTGGACGGGTAGCCGGTGAAGGCGAGGTACCGTCCGTCGTCGGACAGCTCCAGGCGCGCGTTGCCGCCCAGTTCCGCTTCGGTGACGGCGACGGGCGCGGTCTGCTCGGCGCCGCTCGCCAGGTCTCGTACCTTGAACGTCCTGGCCGTCCGGCTGTAGTAGGCGATGACGCGCCCGTCGCGGCTGATCGCCAGCGGGTAGAAGGTCGGTCCGCTCTTGCTGCCCAGCGCTTGTGGCACGTGGTACGTCTCGCCGGCGCGGGTGACCACGCGCCACCCGCGGTCCCTGCAGTCGGTGAGGGCGGGGGCGCCGGCGTGACAGAAGGTCCGGTACGCGTGGCTGAGCGGACCGACCCCCCGGCCGGGCAGGTCGGCGATCTTGCCGGTCGCCGCCGCGACGATGGGCTTGTCGGACGTCCACGGCGCGAGGCCGGGAATGCCACCCAGCACGACGCCAGCGAGCACCGCCAGCCCCGTCACGCCGGCCGCGCCGGCGGCGGCCATCCGGTTCCGCCGTCTGCGCCTGCTGCCGGCGATCGCCCAGTCGGCCAGGTCGATGGCCGGAGCATCGACTGCCACGTCGTCCAGCGCCTCGCGCAACCTGTTCATCGGCGTGCCTCCTCGGTCTCGGTGAACAACTCGGACAGCTCGGGTGCGAGCGTGCGCAGGCGGCCGAGCGCATGGTGGGTCTGGCTCTTGACGGTGCCGACCGAACAGCCGAGGATCTCCGCGGTCTCCCGCTCGCTGAGATCTTCGTAGAAACGCAGGACGATCACAGCGCGCTGCCGGGGCGTGAGCCTGGTCAGCGCCGTACGCAGGATGATGCGATCGACCGTGGCGTCGTCATGGGCGTGGCCGCGCTCCGGCGGGTCGGCGCCGGGCGACTCCCGCCGTTTGCGCCGCTGCCACGAGATGTACTGGTTGACCAGGGCCTTGCGCGTGTACGCCTCGGGGGCGCCTTGCCGGATCAGCCTGGGCCAGTGCCCTGCGACCTTGAGCAGGACGCTCTGCATCAGGTCCTCGGCGAGGTGAGCATCTCCCGTGAGCAGGTACGCGCTCCGCACCAACGCCTCCTGGCGGGCGAGCACGAACTCGCGGAAGCCGTCATATCTATCCAAAGTGCTGATCTCCTCTCACCGGTACTCACGCCCGCGAGCGACGGATTGGTTGGAACCCCTGCCCAGCGAGAAAGCGCAGGCGGCTTCCGAAGCTTCCGCACGCGGAGGGCTTCGACCAACGGACGCGGGTCTCATCGCGCTCTGATCACGTCCCCTCACAGCCCATGACGGTACGTTGAACCTCACTCGCGACGGGATGGAGGGGCAGGTGGCAGGATCCGACGGGGCCGTACCGGCCGAGTTGGAAGCGCTCATCGCCAACGGACGGAAACACGGGGTGCGCAAGCGGGTCATCCTGCTGCAGGCCGCCCGCCTGTTCGTGGAGCGCGGCTACGACGTCACCGGGATCGACGACATCGGCGCGGCGGCAGGCGTCAGCGGGCCCGCCGTGTACCGGCATTTCGCGGGCAAGCAGGCCATTCTCGGCGCCCTCATCGAGCTGTCGCTGGAACGGCTGCGCGAAGGCCTGCGGGCCGTGCTCGACGTTCGAGGGCGGGAGCCGGAGGAGACGCTGGTCGCGCTCGTCGACTGGTTCGCCGGCTTCTCCCTGGAGAACCCGGAGCTGACCCTGGTCCTGCAGAGGGAGCTGCCGAGGCTGCCGGAACAGGAGCGGGGGCGTTTCGTCGACCAGATGCGGTCGCTGCGTGAGGAGTGGGCCGCCCTGCTCGTCGAGGTGCGACCGGAACTGTCCCCCCTGGCCGCGCACATCGCGGTCATCTCCGTCATGGGGATGGCGACCTCGGTGATCGCCGCTCGGCTGGGCGGCGAGATCGAGGCGATCCGTGAGCGACTGCGGTCGCAGATGCTCTCCGTCATGCGGGCGCCCGCTCCGCCAGGCCCAGGCCCTGCCTGATCGTCGTCCCACAAAAGGTTAACCGGTCTATACTTTTTCCCGACGGCGTTGACGCCTTCCCAACGGGCCCGTTCACGGCGCCCGTCGGCGTCCGACTGAAGGGATCACTCGATGGAGCAGCGGATCGAGAGCAACGGGGTGCGCCTGTGGTGCGAGACGTTCGGCGATCCAGCCGATCCGGCGGTGCTGCTGGTGATGGGCCTCGGCGCCCAGGCGACCTTCTGGCCGGACGACCTGTGCCGGCTGCTCCAGGACGGGGGGCGACATGTCATCCGCTACGACAACCGGGACACCGGGCTGTCCAGCGGCATCGACTACGCGACCTGCCCCTACACCCTCACCGACCTGGCCGCCGATGCGATCGGCCTGCTCGACGGGCTCGGCATCGCCACCGCGCACGTGGTCGGAGCGTCGATGGGGGGCATGATCGCGCAAGAGATCGCGCTGGAACATCCCGAGCGGCTGCGGACCTTGACGATGATCATGTCCAGCGCCGCCCCGGTCGATCCCGAGACCAACGGCTTCCGTGGCACCGAACGGGATCCGCGACTGGTCGCCTGGGACACCGGCCAGGCCGTCAATCCGCCCACCACGCAGGAGCAGGTCATCCAGGCGCGGATCGAACTCGCCCGCATCGTGTCCGGCTCCCTGGCTTCGTTCGACGAGGCGGCGACACGGCGCGTCATCGATCGCGAGATCGCCCGCGCCGGCGACGTGACCCACGCGATGCGGAACCGCGCCCTCGCGGCGGTCGCCTCCCGCGACCGGTCTCGGCTCGTCGGCTCGATCACCGCCCCCACCCTGGTGATACACGGCACGGAAGACCCCATGATTCCCATCGAGCACGGCCAGGCCCTGGCAGCCGCGATCCCTGGCGCCGCCTTCCTGCCGATCGAAGGCATGGGCCACGTGCTGCCCGCACCCGCGCTCCCCCAGCTCTCCACCGCGATCCTCCGGCACACCACCTGACCGACTCGGGCTCGGCAGGGAGCCCCGCAAGCCGCCCGAGTCAGTGACCGGGAGCTTCGACGACGCGGGCTCCGCCGCCCGGCCGGAAACGATTCGACGCGTGGGGCGGAATGCGATCAGATATGTCAGGTGGATGACGTGGACCTGAGTGCGCTGGCCAACCAGTTGGTGAAGATCCCCGGAGTGGTCGCGGTCGCGCTCGGCGGCAGCCGGGCCCGCGGCACTCACCGCCCCGATTCCGACATCGATCTGGGCCTCTACTACCGGGGCGAACTGGACGTCGCCGCGCTGCGGGCGCTGGCCGTGGACTTGACCGGCGACGGAGCCGAGGTGACCCCGCCGGGCGGCTGGGGGCCCTGGGTCGACGGCGGCGGCTGGCTGACCATCGACGGCTGGCGAGTCGACTGGATCTATCGCGACCTCGACCGCGTCCACCGGATCTGGGACGACTGCCGGGAAGGCCGCTACGAGATCGGCGTCCAGGCCGGGCATCCGCTGGGCTTCTACTCCCACGCCTACGCCGGGGAGGTCGCGATGTGCCGGGTCCTGGCAGACCCCAGCGGGGAGCTGTCCGACCTGCGGGAACGGGCCGCCGCCTACCCTGCGGCCCTGAGCGCCGCGCTCGTCGAGGGGCTGTGGGAGGCCGACTTCGCCGTGCAGGTGGCGCACTACGGGGCGGTCGGCGCCGACCCCGCCTACGCGGCCGGATGCCTGTTCCGTGCCGTGGGTGTCGCTTGTCAGGCGCTGCACGGGCACGCGGGCCAGTGGCTGATCAACGAGAAGGGCATGGTGGCCTCGGCGGGCCGACTCTCCACAGCCCCGCCGGACTTCGCCGTACGCGCTCAGCGGCTCCTGGGTGACCTCGGCGAGTCGACGCGGCAGATCGAGGAGACCGTCGCCGACGCGGCCGCCCTCGTGGCAGAGGTGAAGACGGCCGTAGGCCGCTCGCCGGTGCCCGGCCATGGCGAGGGGTAGCGGCGTCCGCCGACGTCTGCGCGTCGTCCTGCCCGAGTGCTCGGAGGGCGGGGTCGAGAGAATCGACCCCCGTTCCGTACGGAGAGGGGCGTCCTCGAGGCCCGGCAGACTTTCCATGTGCAAGCCAGCAGGAAGGGGCGGCGATGGACACCGGTCAGGGCACGGGTAACAGAATCCTGGTCGTCGGCGCCGGCGCGACCGGGGGGTTCTTCGGCGGCAGGCTCGCCGCGGCCGGTCGGGACGTCACCTTCCTGGTACGCCCGCACCGGGCCGCCACACTGGGTGAACGAGGGCTGCGGATCACCGGTCTCGGCGAGCGGACGCTGATCGAACCGAGACTGATCGGCGCAGGAGAGATCGCCCGCCCCTATGACGTCGTCCTGCTGTCGGTGAAGGCCACCGGGCTGGCGCAGGCGATCGAGGACGTCGCGCCGGCGGTCGGCCGGGGCACCTCGATCGTGCCCTTCCTCAACGGCATGGCGCACCTCGACGCACTCAACGCGCGGTTCGGCGCGGAGTCGGTGCTGGGCGGGGTGGTCAAGGTCGCCACGACCGTCGACGCGGACGGGGACGTCGTCCGTCTCGCCCCGATGGCCGAACTGGCCGTCGGGGAGCAGCACGGCCAGCCGTCCCAGCGACTCCGGGAGGTCTGCGACCTGCTGTCCGCCCCCGGGTTCGAGACCGTCGTCACGGCGGACATCATCACCGCCATGTGGCACAAATGGGTGTTCATCATCACTGTCGGCGCGTTGACCTGCCTGGCCCGCGGCTCGGTCGGGGAGATCGTCGACGTCCCGGGCGGAGCAGGGCTGGGCCCCGGCATCCTCGCCGAGGCGGCGGCGGTGTCGGCCGCGGCCGGCCACCCGCTTCCGGCCGGCGAACTCGGCTGGATCACCGAGATGGTCACGCGGCGGGGTTCCGATTTCACGTCGTCTACGTATCGCGACGTCGTCGCCGGGCAGCCCACGGAGGTCGAGCACGTCTTCGGCGACCTCGTGCGGCGCGCCCGGGCTCTTTCGGTGGACACTCCGCTGCTCGACCTGGCCACCCTCCAACTGCGGGTGCACCAGCAAAGGGCCGCTACGGCGTCGTGACGAGGCCCGGGTCAGCCGCCGGTCTCCACCGCGCTCGCGAGCGCGGTGGGTTCGGGGGACAGCCACGGCCGGACCCACGCCTCCTCCTCGCGCCGGACGGGCTCGCCGCAGTGGTCGCACACCGGGCCTGGAAGCGTGACCTGCCCGCACCGCTGGTGGATCACCCGCATCGAGGCGGCCGGCTCGACCGGCTCGGTGTGCTCCTGGCCCCAGACGGCCAGGGCATGCAGCACTGGGAGCACCTCGGCCCCCGCGGTGGTGAGCCGGTACTCGTGCCGGGTGCGCCCGGCGCCGCGGTAGGGCACCCGTGCGAGCAGCCCGGCCTCGACCATCCGGGCCAGCCTGTTGGCCAGGATGTTGTCGGCGATCCCCAGCTCCGCGCGGAAGGAGTCGAAGCGGGTCGTGCCCAGGTTGGCGTTGCGCAGGATCAGCAGCGTCCACCGTTCCCCGAGCAGGCCGACGGCGCGTCCGATCGGGCAGGGAACGGACGCCTGCGGCCGTAGCTCCGTTGTCACATCAGCCTCCGTACGAGCGCACACTGGCTTGCATCGAGCAAGTTTACCCGAGGAGAGCGGAACACGGGCCGGTTTGTCATCCCAGGGCGCGGCGCCCATTTGCGCCCTCATGCCGCGTATCGTGCGATCGCCTCCTCGTTCCAGGTGATCCCGAGCCCCGGCCCGGTCGGCGTGATGCGGCCGTCGACAGGTCGGCACGGGTCCTGGAGGATCGCGCCAGCGAGGTCGAGGTACTCCATCCAGTCGCCGGTGGGCGTCACGGCCATGGCGTGCGCGCTCGCCTCGACGAAGAGGTGGCTGGACACGGGCAGTCCGGCCGCGTACGCCTGCCCCGCCGCGAGCGTCCAACCGGTGAACCCGCCGATCTTCATCAGGTCGAACATCGCGAAGTCGCTCGCCGACGCGGAGATCGCCGCCCGGCAGCCCTCGGGGAACCACCAGTTCTCGCCGGTCTGGATTCGCGCCCGAGTCGTCCGCCGGACGAGGGCGTGGCCGGCGAGGTCCTCGGCGGCGACGGGCTCCTCCACCCAGTAGAGATCGAACTCGCACAGCCGCTCGATCCGCCGGCACGCCTCCGCCGGGTCGAGCGCCTGGGTGTAGTCGACCATCAGCTCGACGTCGTTGCCCACGATCTCCCGAACCCGCCGGACGACCGCCACGTCCTGGGCCGCGTCCGGATAGCCGATCTTGATCTTGACGGCGCGGAATCCGGAGGCCACGGACTTCCTGATGGCCGCCTCGTCCCGTGGCACGTCGAGCAGGCCGTAGCTGTCGTAGGCCCGCAACGCGACGGCCTCGCCTCCGAGAAGGCGGGCGACGGGCTGGCCGAATTCCTTGCCGAGGGCGTCCCAGAGCGCCATCTCGATCCCCGAGATGACCATGCCGAGCAGCCCCTGCGTACCGAGCAACCGGAACCGCCGCCGCGTGTCGTGCATCCAGGACACGGGAGCGACGGGCCTGCCGGCCAGTTCCGGGGCCAGTTCGCGGACGATCGAGGCCATGGCCGGCAGCATCAGCCGGCTGTACGCGAAGAGGTACGAGCGTCCGACGACACCGCTTTCCGTGACCACGTCGAGCAGGAGAAGCGGTGCCGAGCAGGCCGATCCGGACGCGGTACGCAGGGGACGGGCCATCGGAACGTCCACCGGCCGCGCCCGCACCGCCGAAACTGCCGAAACCGCCGGGAGCGTCGTCATACGGCGTCACCTCCAGATCGGAGTGCGGCCATCCTCGCCGGCCCGGGACCCGAGCGACGATCACGCCTGTTCGGGCCGCCTCCTGGCTTGCATCTCAAAAGTATAAGAAGTAACGTCGCAGATAGCGAGTAGCTTTCACTTCGAAAGTCAGATGAGGCTTGACCAAGGAGGACTCGGCCAAGGGGGAATCGCCATGACGACCATCCAGTACGGGCGTGTCGAGGACGTGGCACGCGAGGCACACCGGCTGACCGTGGACACGGGCATGCCGTTCGCGGTCTTCAGGGAGAAGTACGAGCGGGCGGTGCCGCCGATCGACCTGGCGCGGCAAGAACGCCTGCGCGACTCCGGCGCCGACTGGCCCACGGTCCTGCGGGCGGTCGCGGAGAACGCGCCCCATGACTTCATGATCTTCTGGAGTCTCGACAGCACGGCGCTCCCCCGGCCGTCCGGTGAGCGGTGGCGCGGCGTGCAGTATCTGATGGGCAACCACACCATCGCCCAGCGCATGTTCCACCGCGATCACGGCGTCCAGCTCTACGCGCCCCTGCGCACCGCGATCTACGAGGACGCCGGCGGGGTGACGCGGTTCTCCATCGACCAGCCGAGCGTCCAGTTCGCCTCCTTCGGCGATCCCGAGATAGCGGCCGTCGGCGTCGAACTCGATCGCAAGGTCGCCGCCCTCCTGGACCACCTCGGCGTACCCGTGCCGGAACGGCTGACCGCGGACCGTACGCGGTAGGCGTCATGTCCGGATTCGCCGACTACCAGAGCGAGATCTACCGGGACGGGCTCGACAACAGGACCCCGATCCTGCCCACCGATCTGACCGCGTTGGAAGGGCTCGCGCGGGAACGGCTCGACCCGCGCGCGTTCGGCTACGTGGCCGGATCCGCGGGCACGGAGTCCACCGCGCGCGCCAACCTGGAGGCGTTCCGTCGATGGCGGATCGTGCCGCGCATGCTACGCGACGTGGCCGTCCGCGATCTGTCCGTCGAGCTGTTCGGCCGGCGGCTGCGCTCGCCGCTGCTGCTCGCCCCGGTCGGCGTCCTGACGATCATGCATCCCGAGGGCGAGCTGGCGGTGGCTCGCGCCGCGGCGGCCGAGCAGGTGCCGATGGTCCTCAGCACGGCCTCGTCCCACTCCGTCGAGCAGGTCGCGCAGGCCGGCGGCGCGGGCCACCGGTGGTTCCAGCTCTACTGGCCCGATGACCGCGATCTCGCGGCGAGCTTCGTCCAGCGTGCGCACGACAGCGGCTACGAGACGCTGGTCGTCACTTTGGACACCCACACGCTCGGCTGGCGACCGCGCGACCTGGACCAGGCGTACCTGCCGTTCCTGGGCGGTGCCGGGGTCGCCAACTTCTTCACCGACCCGGTGTTCCAGAAGATCGTCGGGGATCCGATCGACGAGACCAACCGGGACCGCGCGATCGGGATCTGGTCGCGCCTCTTCGGCAACCCGTCGCTCACCTGGGACGACCTGCCGTTCCTCCGTGAGCGCTGGGCGGGTCCCATCGTGCTCAAGGGCATCCAGCACCCCGACGACGCCCGCCGCGCGGTCGACGCCGGCATGGACGGCGTCGTCGTCTCCAACCACGGCGGCCGCCAGGTCGACGGCGCGGCCGGGGCGCTCGACGCGCTGCCCGCCGTGGCGAAGGCCGTGGGCGACCGGCTCACCGTCCTGTACGACAGCGGCATCCGCTCCGGCTCTGACGTGATCAAAGCGATGGCGCTGGGGGCCAGGGCCGTGCTGCTGGCCCGTCCGTACGCCTACGGGCTGGGGCTCGCCGGGCAGGCAGGGGTACGGCACGTCATCCGCTGCCTGCTGGCCGACCTGGACATCACGATGGCCACCAGCGGCAACGCCCGGGTCGCAGATCTTTCGCCGGACCTGCTCACGACCGCCCCCGGGCGTTGACCAGGCCCGGACCGCCGCCGCCCCGGATGAGCCGACCGGTTCGGCCAGTTCGATCGGCGCCCCTGACGGCCTCCGCGCACGTCCGCCATCGCCCGCACCAATCGCCTGCACCGCTCGCACCGCGATCACGGATTTGGGCCTTTCTTCCTTGATCGTCTCCTGTTACGGTCATGGCATTGGGCGGTCCGGACCCACACCACAACCATCGCGCTCGACCGGAACCTTGGCGTCGCACCCGCCAGGCTTCACCATCGGAGGACCCCAATGATTCGTTCCCTCAACAAGCTGGGCGACCGCCTGCTCGGCAGATTTCTGCCCTCCGCCACTGCCGACGCCGACACCTGCTGGACCACGCCGTACGGCAACAGGTGCTGCATCGTGGCGGGTCGCACCATCTGCGGTCCGTGAACGTCGGCACACGCCAACTGATCCTCCGCGGTACGTCGCTCTCGCGAGGCGCTGTGCTATAGGTCTCGTCTGCCTGACGGCCGTGTTCTGCAAGGTGTCGCAGCCGGACCGCCTTCCGGGTGTTCCGTTCGTCGGCACCTGACCTTTGTCCCCCTGCCGCCGGCCATGGCTTCGTCCATGCCGGCGGCAGGGGTGGCCATCGTCGAAGGGCGGAGCCGCTTGGGCCGCACCCGCCGCCCTGTCGTCAGGTGAGTTCCGTACGCGGGGCCGGCCGCAGCTCGGCCAGCACCGAGGCGAGAGTGTCGCGGCCGGACAGCAGCTCCGGCGTGGGGGCCACGTAGATCAGGACGGAGGTCACCCCCTCCCGCGCGAACTCCGCGATCCTCGCGCGCAGCTCCGGCGCGGGACCGCTCAACCACAGGGCGTCGACCAGGTCGTCCGGCAACGCCAGACCTGCCAACCGCCTGTCACCCGCGTCGAACAGCTCCCGCGACCGCGCCAGCACATCGCCGCGGCCGAGCCAGTCGTGGAAGGCCCGGTAGGGAGGCTGGTTCAGGATCCAGCCCAGGAAGGCCCGCCCGGCTCGGCGGGCGTAGGCGAGGTCGCGGGTGGGACAGACGAAGACCTTCGCCACGACCTCCTTGCCCTCCCGGACCGGCCCGGCCTCGGCCAGGACCCGCGACAGGTCCGCGGCCGTCAGGAGGTTGGTGACGAAACCGTCGCCCTCCTCCAGCGCCAGGCGCACCATGCGTGGCCGCAGCGCGCCGAGCACGACCTTGACGCCGGTGGCGGGAATCTGGAAACCGCGTACGGCGAAGGTCTCGTACTCGGTGTCGACGGGGTCGCCGCGCAGCGCACGGGTCAGGAACCGCAGCGTGTCCCGCAGGCGGGCGACCGGCCGGTCGAACGGCACCCCGTTGAGCGCCGACACGTGCGTGGGGACCGAGGTGCCGATGCCCAGCATGACCCGCCCTTCCCCGCCGGCCCCGTCTGCGCCGACCCCTTCTGCGCCGGCCAGGTCGGCGAGCGCCACGGCGGTCTGGGCCAGGACGCCGGGTCCCCGGGTGAGGACCGGGACCACCCCGGTCCCCAGGCCCAGCCGCGGCTGCCAGGCCGCGGCGGCAGCCAGCGGGGTGAACGCGTCCAGGCCGCCGCCCTCCCCGGTCCACACGTCGTGGTAACCCAGGTCGGGCAGGTCCGCCACGATTCGTCGGTGCTCGCGCAGGGACAGGCCGGGCAGGGGCAGGTTGACCGCCCAGCGTACGGTTTCGAGGCTCATGACCGGATCACCCTTATCAGTTGGCGACGTTCACGGTGGTGAGGTCCACGAACCAGGACATGGGCTGGATCAGCCCGCTGACGCCCGCGGCGAGCATCCTCGGGTTGCGGTCGCTGAGCACGAAGAGGTAAGGGGCCTCCTCGCTGACGACCTTCTCCGCCTGCTGGAACAGCGTCGCGCGCTTGGCCTGGTCGAGGGTGCGCTCGGCCTCGGCGGTGAGGGCGTCCACGTCCTTCGAGTACCAGTTGCCGGTGTAGACGGGCGTGTCCTTGGCCCAGTAGGCCCGGACCAGCGCCTCGGCCTGGTAGGTGACGGTGGACGCGCACTGCATGTCGGCTCCGGCGGCGGGCTTGCCCGCGTTCAGGTCCGCGAGCAGCGTCGACCACTCCACCTTCTGGATGTTCACGGTGATGCCGACCTTGGCGAGCTGGGACTGGATGGCGGTGGCGATGGGCACGGGGATCAGGTTGCCCGAGCCGCCGGTCGGCACCGCGAGCGTGGTGGTGAACCCGCCGCCGACGCCGGCCTCGGCGAGCAGCTCCCGGGCCTTCGCCGGGTCGTGGGAGTACAGGTCGTTGGCCTGGTCGTACGCCTCCGTCGAGGCGGGGGCGTGCTGGTACGCGGGCGTGGCGGTGCCCTTGAGCAGGTCGCGCGCGATCGCCTCGCGGTCGATGGCGTAGTTCGCCGCCTGACGTACCCGGACGTCGTTCCAGGGCTTCTTGGCCTGGTCGAACGTGCAGTACCAGAGATGGTCGTACGCGCCGGTGTGCAGGGAGTAGCCCGACTCCTCCAGCGACGGGATGTCGTCCGGGTTGGGGTACTCGATCCAGTTGACCTCACCCGAGCGCAGCGCGGCCGTGCGGGCGGAGGCGTCCGGCATCGGGCGCAGCACCAGCTTGTCCAGCTTGGGCGGGCCGCCCCAGTAGTTCTTGTTCGGGCGGAGCACGAGTTGCTGGCCCGGCTGGAGCGATTCGAACACGAACGGGCCGGTGCCGACCGGATTCTGGGCGAAGCCCAGGTTGCCGTGCTTCTTGACCGCGGTCGGGCTGGGGAAGGTGAGGAAGGTCAGATCGGTGAGCAGGTGACCGCTCGGCTGCCGCGTGGTGATACGGACCGTGGCGTCGTCCACCTTCTCGTACGACTTGATCTGCCCGGTCCACAGGTCCGCGGCGCCGGCGGCGGCCGGGTAGTAGAAGGGGCTGTCCTTGTTCAGCAGCCGGTCGAAGGCGAACACGACGGCGTCGGCGTCGAACGGGGTGCCGTCGGCGAACTTCACGCCCTGCCTCAGGTGGAAGGTCCAGGTCAGGCTGTCCTCGCTGGTCTCCCACGAGGTGGCCAGGCCGGGCACGACCTCGGGCGTCTTGGCCGACTGCCTCAGGTCGTAGCGGGTGAGCCCGTCATAGAGCTGGAAGTTGACGAACCTCTCACCCTCGAAGCCCTGGGTGAACGACAGCACCGTGTCGGTGCCGGGGATGTCGGCGGCGGTCATGCCGATGACGAGGGTGCCGCCGGAGGAGCCGGGCGCGGCGGCGGGGGCTCCGGAGCCGCAGGCCGCCGTGGCCAGTACGGCGCCGAACGCCACCGCGAGCAGGGAGCGGGTGGGGAGAAGGCGGGTGAAGGACGGGTGGTTGGGCGACACGATGTCTCCTGGGGGTGGGTCGCGGTCAGCCGAGCGGGGGAATGGAGGACAGCAGCTCGCGGGTGTAGGGGTCGTTCGGGGTGGTCCACACCTGGTGGACATCCCCCTCCTCGACCACCCGCCCGTGGCGCATCACGGCCACGCGGTCGGCGATGTGCTCGACGACCGCGAGGTCGTGGGAGATGAACAGGACGGCGACACCGGTGTCGCGCTGGAGCGCGGCCAGCAGGTTGAGCACCTGGGCCTGGATGCTCTTGTCGAGGGCCGAGACGGCCTCGTCGCAGACGATCAGCTCGGGGTCGGTGGCGAGGGCGCGGGCCAGCGCCACCCGCTGCACCTGGCCGCCGGACATCTCGTGGGGGTAACGGCCGGCGTCGCCCGGCGGCACGCCCACGCGGTCGAGCAGGGCGGCGACCCGCGCGCGGACGGCCCCACGGGGGCAGCCGTGCGCGCGAAGGTTGAACGCGATCGCCTGGCCGATGGTCAGCCGCGGGTTCAGCGAGGTCTGGGGAGACTGCGGGACGAGCTGAAGCCTGGCCCGCAGCGCGCGCAGCTCCGCGCCCCCGACCGTGGCCAGGTCGCGTCCGGCGAAGATCACCTGCCCCGCGTCGGGACGCAGCAGGCGCAGGATCATCTTGGCGGTGGTGGACTTGCCGCTGCCGGACTCCCCGACCAGGCCGAGGATCTCGCCTTTGCGCAGGTACAGGCTGACGTCGTCCACGGCGGCGACGCCGTTGGGGTAGCGCTTGCACAGGCCGGTGGCCGACAACAACGCGGACGACGGCGGTTGCGAAGGCGACGATCGCGGGGGCGACGATCGCGGAGGTGTCGGTTGCGGAGGTGTCGTCATCTCGGTCCTCCCTTTCTCGGTCATCGCGTTCTCGCCCCGGCTCCCGGCACGGCGACCGGGCCTGACCAGGGCACGGGGCAGGCCGCGGAGCCGCCCGCGGCCACCGGCGCGAGCAGTGGCGGCTCGGCCGAGCAGGCGTCGACGGCGTACGGGCAGCGGGGCACCAGCGC
This sequence comes from Nonomuraea sp. NPDC051298, assembly GCF_055586305.1. NCBI lineage: Bacteria > Bacillati > Actinomycetota > Actinomycetes > Streptosporangiales > Streptosporangiaceae > Nonomuraea > Nonomuraea sp. NPDC051298. The sequence continues at coordinate 95,761 of NZ_JBVJIM010000008.1, read as the reverse complement.
GCAGCGGCCCTCGATCTCCGCGGTGGCGGAGGGCGGCAGGCCGGGAAGCCCGGCCAGTTCGCCGCGCGGGATGCCGGGACGCGGCTGGGCGGCGAGCAGCGCGGCGGTGTACGGGTGGGCGGGCCGGTCCAGCACGCGCGCGGCGGGCCCCTCCTCCACCACGCGCCCGGCGTACATGACCACAACGGTGGACGCCATGAGCCTGGCCACGCCCACGTCGTGGGTCACCAGCAGCAGCGCCATGCCCAGCTCGCGCTGGAGCCGCTGGAACAGGGCCAGGATCTGGGCCTGCACGGTCATGTCCAGCGCGGTGGTGGGCTCGTCGGCGATCAGGATCCGGGGGCCGCACGCCACGGCGGCGGCGATCGCGACCCGCTGCCGCAGCCCGCCGGACAACTCGTGCGGATAGGAGCGGGCGACGCGTCCCGGCTCCGGCACGCCCGCCTGGCTGAGCAGTTCCAGGGCCAGCTCCCGCCTGGCGGCCCTGGTGTTCCGCACCCGATGCGCACGCAGCACCTCGGCGATCTGCCCGCCGATCCTACGCAGCGGGTCGAGCGAGCCGCCGGGGTCCTGGGGGACGAGCCCGATGTCGCGCCCGCGCCGGGCCGACATGGCGCGCTCGTCCAGGCCGAGCAGCGATTCGCCGCCGAGCCGCACGTCGCCGCCGACCCTGGCGTTGCGGCCGAGCAGTCCGAGCACCGCGCGGGCGGTGACGGACTTGCCGCTGCCCGACTCGCCCAGCACCACGGTGGTACGGCCGGTGTCGGCAGAGAAGGTGACGCCGCGCACCGCGTGCGCCGTGCGTTCACCCGCGGTGAAGGCGACGGTGAGGTCCTCTATCTCCAGCAGCGGGCTCACGTCGTGTACCTCGACTTCACGTCGAAGTGCCGGCGCAGTCCCTCGCCGAGCACGTTGAACGAGACCGAGGCGAGGAAGATCGCCGCGGCCGGGAGCAGGGCGAGCAGCGGCGCGGTGAACACGTACTGGCGCAGGTCGTCCACCATGGCCCCCCATTCGGCTTGCGGCGGCGCCACTCCGAGCCCGAGGAAGGACAGGCCCGCGCCGATCACGACGCACAGCCCGACGAGCGCCGAGCAGTAGACGCTGACCGCGGGCAGGATGTTCGGCAGCACGTGCCAGCGGGCGATGAACGGCCATCCGGCGCCGCCGGCCCGCGCGGCCTGCATGAAGTCCAGCTCGCGCAGCCGGGAGACCTCGGTGACGACGACCCGGGCGACCGCCGGCACGAGGATGACCGCCAGGGCGGCCATCATGCTGACCAGTCCGGCGCCCAGGGAGGCGGCGATGGCGATGGCCAGCAGCACCGAGGGGAAGGCGAAGAGCACGTCCAGCACGCGCATCACCGCGTTCTCCACGACTCGCGCGCCCAGTCCCGCGACGACGCCGAGCAGGGTGCCGAGCACGCCGGCGACGGCCACCGGGACGACGCCCGCGAGCAGCGATGCCTGCGTGCCCCACACCAGCCTGCTGAGCACGTCGCGGCCCTGCCCGTCGGTGCCGAACGGATGGCCGGGACTTCCCGGGGACAGCAGCCGGTCGGCCAGGTCGCCCAGCGCGGGGTCGGGCAGCGGCAGCAGCGGAGCGAGAGCCGCGGTCAGCGCGAGGGCGAGGACGGCCAGCGTACCGGCGGTCAGCGCCGCGGGCGGCCGTCGCCGCGGACGGCCTCGCGGCCGTTCCGTGGCTGGTGGGGATTCGGGCGGTGCCGCCATGGGCTACCTCCGTACGCGGGGGTCGATCAGGGCGTGCGCGCCGTCGACCACGAGATTGATCAGGACGAACGAGACCGCGATGACCAGCACCCCGCCCTGGATGAGCGGCAGGTCCCTGGCGGCGATGGCGTTGTAGAGCGCCTGGCCCAGGCCCGGCCAGGAGAAGATCGTCTCCACGAAGACGACCCCGCCCAGCAGATAGGCGATCTGCAGGCCGGCGATGGTGAGCAGCGAGGGCAGCGCGTTGTGCAGCGCGTGCAGGGCGATGGAGACGCGGCCGAGCCCGCGGGCCCGCAGGGCGTCGATGTGCTCGCCGGCCAGCACGTCGGCGAGCACGGCGGACAGCATGCGGGCGATCACCCCCATCGGGATCATCGCCACGGCGGTGGCCGGGAGGATCAGGTGCAGCAGCACGTCGCCCGCCCCTCCCCCGGCGATGGGGTCGCGCATGCCGCCCGCGGGGAGTACGGGGTACTCAACGGCCAGCAGGACGACGAGCAGCAGCGCGATCGAGTACTGCGGCACCGACATCGCGAGGAAGGACAGCCCGGAGGCCAGCCAGCGCGGCAGGCGCCGGGACGCGAAGGCGCCGGTCACGCCGAGCGCCAGCCCACCCCCGAACGCGATCAGGGCCCCGGCGGCGGCGAGCAGCACGGTGTTGCCGAAGGCGCCCCACACCAGGTCGAGCACGTCGCGCTGGAGCTGGATGGAGGTGCCGAGCTGCCCTTGGGCGACGTTCCACAGCCAGGTGCCGAACTGCACGGGAAGCGGCTCGTCCAGGCCGAGCCTGGCGCTCAGTTCGGCTCGCGCGGCCGGAGTGGCGAGCGGGCCGAGCAGGCTGGCCAGCGGGTCGCCGGGGACGAGCTTGGTGGTGACGAAGACGACCAGGCACACGCCGAACACGGTCGGCACGGCGAGCAGCAGCCTGCGGGCGAGGAAGGCGGTCACGCCGGGGCCTTCGCGGTCACCGGCGCGGCGATGTCGGGTTCGAGGTTCACAGGGTCGTCTCCAGGTATGGGGGTGTCACGGGAGCCCCGGATGGTCGGTGCGACCGGCCCCGGGCGACGGGTGGGCAGAAGGACGGTGAAGGGTCGGCGGCCGACAGTGGCCTGCCGAGTGCGGGCGAGAATTCGCCTCTATGAGATGTGCACGATGCGCACGCTTGTGCGCATGGTAATCACCATGTGCAGCGCCACGCAATCCCCTGGGCGAACTTGCGCGCATAGCGCACAAGTGTGCACTATGGTAACGTCCCAGCTCGGCGGCTCCCAGAGAGCGCGCCCGGATACTTAGACGAGGGGAGTTCGCATGGCGGAGACACCCACAACGGCCGGCGACGGCGGATCGCCGCCGACGCTGGTGCTGGTGCACGGGGCGTGGCACGGCGGCTGGTCGTGGGACCCCGTCCTTCCCGCGCTCGCCGCCCACGGAGTCCCGGCCCACGTGGTGGATCTGCCCGGCGTCGGCCGCACCTCCGGCGGGCACGACCTGGCGGGGCACGCCGCGTACCTGCGGGAGGAGGTGGCCCGGCTGCCCGGTCCCGTGGCACTGTGCGGCCATTCCTACGGCGGAGCCGTCATCACCGAGGCCGCGCCGGCGGACGCGGTCGTGCTGATCTACCTGGCGGCGTTCCTGCTCCGCCCCGGGGAGTCGTGCGTCGATGCCAACGCGGCGACGCCGCCCCCCGCCGACCCCGCGCTCGGCCCGCACCGCGAGGGCGACTACCTGCACGTCTCCCCCGTCGCGGCGCGCCACCTGTTCTACGACGACTGCCCGGCCGGGCCGGCCGAGGCGGCGATCGCCCGGCTCACCCCCGAGCACGTCGCCGCCGTCGGCTCTCCCGTCACCCGCGCGGCGTGGACCGAGGCGCCTTCCGCGTACATCGTGACCGCGAAAGATCGGGCGATCTCTCCCGCGGCGCAACGCGCGATGGCCGCGCGCGCCGGACAACGCTACGAGATCGACTCCGGCCACTCACCGACGCTCACCCGCCCGGACGAACTGGCCGCGCTGCTGGCCCGCGCGATCCGCGAAGCAGCCCCCCATGGCTGAACCGGTCTCCCGCCGCGCGGCGTATCCTGAGGGCGCCGCGGCACTCCCCACGGACGGGACGCACGCGGCACCAGCTCATCGGACACCGGACAGGGGGAAGAACAGCGGTGGTGGGGACCCGCGCGGGCAGGGCCGACCAGGGCGGCGAGAGCGAGCCGGCGGGACGCCCGCCCTACTTCGTGCAGTCGCTCGAACGCGGTCTCGCCGTGATCAGCGCTTTCGACCACACCAGGCCCAAGCTCACCTCCACCGAGGTCGCGAAGATCACCGGGCTGGACCGTGCGGCGACGCGGCGCTTCCTGCTCACGCTGGTCGACCTCGGCTACATGATGACCGACGGCCGCCTGTTCTCACTGCGGCCGCGCGTGCTGGAGCTCGGCTACGCCTACCTGTCCAGCCTGAGCCTGCCCGACATGGCGCTGCCGCACATGGAACGGCTGGTCGGGGAGGTCCACGAGACCTGCTCGCTCGGCGTGCTCGACGGTCGCGAGGTGGTGTTCGTGGCCCGCGTGCCCACCAAGCGCCTCATGGCCATCCCGATCCTGGTCGGGAGCCGGTTCCCGGCCTACCCGACCTCGATGGGACGGGTGCTGCTGGCCGGGCAGCCACGCGAATGGCTCGACGATTATTTCGCCTCGGTGCGGCCCGAGCCGATCACCGACCGCACCGTCACCGACCCCGGCGAGCTTCGCGAGATCGTCGAGGAGGTCCGCGCCCAGGGCTGGGCGATCATCGATCGCGAGATCGACGACGGCTCGTGCTCGGTCGCGGTGCCGATCCACGACGCCTCCGGCCGGGTGGTGGCCGCGCTCAACCTGTCGATGCCGTCAGGCCGCGGCAGCGTCGAGACCATGCGCGACCTGCTGCCCGCTACCAGGCGGGCGGCGGAACAGATCGAAGCGGACCTGCGTCCCGGTTCGCGCGGCCAGGAGAACGGCCTCGCCTGACGGGTAGGCGACGGGTCCGGAGAGGACATCCGTGACCGTCACCTCCCACTTCCGCGGCCCCACCCACTACCGCCGCTGCGGCTCCGGCGACCGGCTGCTGGTGCTCCTGCACGGCTGGCCCCAGACCGGCCACTGCTGGCGGCACCTGATGGAACCGCTGGCGGAACGCTACACCGTCGTGGCCCCCGACCTGCGCGGATACGGCCGCTCCGAGGCGAGGGGCCCCGGCCGTGACAAGCGCGCCGCCGCCGCCGACCTGTCGCGCCTGCTCGCCGAGCTGGGCTTCGACCGCGCCGACGTGGTGGGGCACGACCGGGGCGCGCGAGTGGCGCACCGCTGGGCCCTCGACCGGCCGGACGAGATCGGCCGTCTGGCCCTGCTGGACGTCCTGCCCACGCGGGAGGTCATGCGCTCGGTCGACAAGGACTCGGCGGCGTTCCTGTGGCACTGGTTCTTCCACCTCCAGCCCGAGCTGCCGGAACTGCTGATCGGCGGCGATGTCGAGACGTACCTGAGGTTCTTCTTCGAGCGGCAGGCGCTGCACCCCATCGAGGAGGAGGCCGTGGCCGAGTACGTCGCGGCGTTCAGCGACCCGCGGGTCCTGCGCGCCTCGCTGGAGGACTACCGCGCCGGCTTCCACGAGGATCTGGCCGCCGACGAGGAGGACTTCCAGGCCGGGCGGCGTCTCACCCAGCCGCTCCTCGTGCTGTGGGGGGAGCAGGGCGGCCTGGGAGGCGCCGACGTCGCCGGGAGCTGGTCCCGGTACGCCGAGCGCGTCACCACGGCGGCCATCCCCGACTGCAAACACTTCCTGCCCGAGGAGCAGCCCGGACGGGTGCTCGCGGCGCTGCGCGCCTTCCTCGACGAACGACCCACCCGCAACAGCTCAGAAGGAGCGTCCCCGTGACCCGAGCCCGGCACTTCGACCTGGTCGTCATCGGCGGCGGCCTCGGCGGGATCGCCGCCGCCCTGGCCGCGGCCCGGCTCGGCCTGCGCAGCGTGCTGGTGAGCGAAAGCGACTGGCTCGGCGGCCAGGTGTCCAGCCAGTGCATTCCCCCCGACGAGCATCCCTGGATCGAGTCGATCGGGTGCACCCGCTCCTACCGGGAGTTCCGCGACCGGGTACGCGCCTTCTACCGGCGCAACTATCCCCTCAGCGCCCGCGCGCGGGCCGCCGCGCACCTCAACCCGGGCTCGGGCAACATCGGCCCGCTCAGCCACGAGCCCCAGGTCGCGCGGCTGGTGCTGGAGGAGCTGATCGCGCCGTGGCTCAGCCGGGGCCTGATCACCGTGCTGCGCGAGCACCACGTGGTCCAGGCGGCCGTCGTGGGCGACGAGGTGCGGGCGGTGGCCGTCCGCGGCCCGCGGGGGGAGGAGACGGAGCTGACCGGGTCGTACTTCCTGGACGCCACCGACCTCGGCGACCTGCTGGAACTCGCCGGGGCCGAGCACGTCTTCGGCGCGGAGAGCGCCGCGGAGACCGGCGAGCCGCACGCGCTGCCCGGCCCGGCCGACCCCTTCGACCAGCAGGCGATCACCTGGGCGATGCTGCTCAGCCTGCACCCGGGCACCGACAACACCATCGAGCGGCCCGAGCAGTACGAGACGTGGCGGGAGCACCGGCCGGCCGTCTGGCCAGGACCGCTGCTGAGCTGGGTGGTCAGCGACCACGTCACCCACCGGCCCCGCCAACGGCCGCTGTTCGCCGAGCACCCCTCCACCGGCGGGATCCGCTACGACCTCTGGCACGCCAGACGGGTGCTCGACGCGGGCCACCTCGGCTCCGGCTGGGCCGACGTGACCGCGGCGGCCTGGCCGATGATGGACTACTGGAGACTGCCCCTGCTGGGTGTGGACGACGAGACGCGCGCGCTGGCCCTGCGCGAGGCCCGCCAGCTCTCGCTGTCCTTCCTGTACTGGATGCAGACCGAGGCGCCCCGCCCCGACGGCGGCGTGGGCTACCCGGAGCTGCGCCCCCGCGGCGACCTGACCGGCACACCTGACGGGCTGGCCAAGATGCCCTACGTCCGCGAGAGCCGCCGGATCCGGGCCGAGTTCACGCTGCTGGAGCAGCACATCGGGGTCGAGGCGCGCGGCGACCTCGAAGGGGCGGAGCGTTTCCCCGACAGCGTAGGCATCGCGGCGTACCGGATCGACGTGCACCCCTCGACGGCGGGACGCGACACGATCGACATCGACACCTGGCCGTTCCAGATCCCCCTGGGCAGCCTGATCCCTGTGCGGCTGAAGAACGTGCTGCCCGCGGCCAAGAACATCGGCGCCACCCACCTGACCAGCGGGGCCTACCGGGTGCATCCGGGCGAATGGACGACCGGCGAGGCGGCCGGGGCACTGGCCGGCTTCTGCGCCGCGCGCGGAAAGCGGCCCTCCCAGGTACGCGCGGACGAGTCGCTGCTCGGCGAGTTCCAGGCGCTGCTCACCGGCACGATCGGCATCGACCTGGAGTGGCCGAGATACGAGGCGCTGGCGCCGCGGCACCGCTTCGGCTACGTCGAGGCGGGCCGCTGATGCGCGACGAACTGGTGCGCCGGTCCCTGGACCGGATCGCCGCGCTCGACGGCGCGCTGCACGCCTTCACCCAGGTGTTCGTGGCGGACGCGGCCGGCTCAGGACCGCTGGACGGCATGACCGTCGCGGTGAAGGACAACATCGACGTCGGCGGCCAGGTGACCACGCTGGGGCGGCCCGCGTCCGAGCGCGCCCCGGCCACGCGCGACGCCGAGGCGGTGGCGCGGCTGCGGCGCGCGGGCGCCACGATCGTCGGCAAGACCAACCTGCCGGAGTTCGCCTCCTCGGCCGTGACGGTCAACGCCCACTACGGCGACGCGCGCAACCCGGTGGCCACGGACCGCACGGCGGGCGGGTCGAGCGGCGGCTCCGCGGCCGCGGTCGCCGCCGGTATGGCCACGACCGCGCTCGGCACGGACACCGGTGGCTCGGTGCTGATCCCGGCCGCCCTGACCGGCGTCTGCGGCTACCGGCCGACCCCGGGCCGCATCGGGATGGACGGGGTGGTGCCGCTGAGCCCGTCCCTGGACACGGTGGGGATCCTCGCCCGCGAGCCCCGGGAGATCGCCGCGTTGGCGCGCGTGCTCGACGCCGCTTTCGAGACCGGCTCCCCCGCGCCGGCGCCCGAGGTCGCGGGTCTGCGGGTCGGGGTGCCTGGCGGGCACTTCGCCGAGGCCGACGCCGGCGTGCTGGCCCGCCTCGACGCGGCCGTACGCGCCCTGGCCGGCGCGGGGGCGCTGGTGCGGGCCACCGACCTGCCCTCCGCCGGTCCCGCGATCGCGAACGCGCGCGTCATCTACGCGGTCGAGGTCGCCGACGTGTACGCCCGCCTGCTCGACCAGGCCACGGCCTACGCCCCCGCCGTCGAGGCCCGGCGCGCCCATCCGTACGGGCCCGCGGACCTGGAACGTGCCCGCGCGTTCCGCGAGACCTGGCGGGCCGAAGTCTCCCGGGCGTTCACCGAGGTCGACGTGCTGCTCACGCCCACCACCCCGATCACCGCACCGCCGCTGGGCGCACCGGCCGAGGCCGCTACGAGCGCTCTGGTCCGCGACACCTACCCGTTCTGCCTCGCCGGCACGCCCTGCGTGTCGCTGCCCGCGGGCACGAGCGACGGCCTGCCCGTCGGCGTGACGCTCACCGCCCCGCCCGGCGAGGACCGCCTCCTGCTCGCGCTCGCCGCCGTCTGCCGTCCGATCCTGGCCGGCGCCCCCATCACGAACTGAGGAAACATGCCGCACCTCTACCTGCACGAGATCATCGACCCGGTGCGCGCCCCGGGGGCGCACACCCGTTATCTGGACGAGCTAGGCGAGATCGTCACCACGCGCGGAAACGCCGAGGGGTCGGCGGGAGGCCGGTGCGTGGCCAACTGGGCGCCGGTCTTCCTGACCGGCGACTGGCCGCAGATCATCGGCTTCTGGCAGATGCCCGGCGGCTGGGACGGCTTCGCCGCCCACTTCGACACCCACCCCGAGCTGTTCCACCAGCCGCTGGAGCGCTGGTACGGCGAGCGCTCCGGCGGATCGGACCGCGTGCTGATCGGCGCGGACTACTCCCCCACGCTGGACGAGATCGTGGCGTCGCAGACCCGGGCCCCTGTGGTCCTGCACGAGACCGTGCGCCTGCGTCCGGGCGGCGCGCCGGAGTACCTCCGCCTGCTGGGCGAGGTGAAGCAGGCGCTCGACGGCCGCTACGGGTTCGGCGTGCTGGGCGGCTACGAAGTGGCCTTCCGCAACGGCGGCGAGGCCATCGTGCTGTGGTCCTTCCCCGACGTGCGCACGCTCGCCCGTACGCAGTCCGCCCCCGGCGACTTCCCCGAGCTGGCCGCCTGGCGCGAGCGGAGCGCGGAGATCGAGCTGGCCCACACCGGCGTCGTGCTGCGGCCCACGTCCTGGTCCCCGCTGCGATGAGCACGGCGGCAACCCCGGCGCGCGTCGCCGTGGTCACCGGTGGCGGCGGGGACGTCGGCGCCGCGGTGGCCGCCCGCATGTCGGCGGACGGCTGGACGGTCGTGCTGGCGGACGTCGACGAGCCCGCCGCCCGGCACGTCGCCGGCCGTCTCCCCCGCACCCACGCCCGTCTCCTCGACGTCGCCGACCCCGGGGCCATCCGGTCCTTCGTGGCGGACGCCGGCGCCGAGTTCGCCCGGATCGACGCGCTGGTCTGCGCCGCCGGCATCGAGCCGCCGCAGCCCCTGGCCGACGTGGATCCGGGGTCGTGGGACCGCACCCAGGACGTCAATCTGCGCGGCCCCGCCCTGCTCGCCCAGGCGGCCCTCCCCCTGTGGCGCGCCCAGGGGTCCGGTTCCATGGTCAACATCGGCTCGCGCACCTGGCTCGGCGGCGGCCATCCCGGCTACGCCGCCTCCAAGGCGGGGCTGGTCGGCCTCACCAGGTCGCTGGCCATGGAACTCGCCCCGATCGGCGTGCGGGTGAACGCCGTGGCCCCCAGCTTCATCCGTACCAAGTTCTCCCGGCAGCGCGGCGACGAGCGGATGCTGGACGAGTACGCGGAACGGGTGCGGGCGGCCACGCCGATGCGCGAACTCGTCCGCCCCGAGGACGTGGCGAACGCGGTCGCCTTCCTCGCCTCGGACCAGGCGGCCCGCATCACCGGCGAGGTGCTGCACGTGTGCGCGGGCGCCCAGCTCCCGATGTTCCTGTGAGGCGGCCCGAGCCGGGGCCCGACCGGCCCCGGCTCAGGCACTACGCAAGCGGACGGGCGGTGGGCGCGGCGCCGGTGAGGGCGTCGCCGAGGAGGCGGCGGAGCCCGGCTTCCGTGATGGGCGCGGGGTTGGCGAAGGGCGCGGCGAGCGCCTGCTCGATGACGGCTGCCAAGCCGTCCTCCGGCATGCCCAGCCTCCTGAGCGACATTTCGGCGCCGAGGTCGCTGGCGAGGTGGAACAGCCGCGTCGCCGGATCGCCGGCGCCCAGCGCGGTTTCCAGCGCGGCCCGCGCCCGCGGGGCGGCGGGCAGGTTGACGGCGAGGACGTGCGGGAGCACGGCGGTGTGGGTCTCGGCGTGGGGGAGGCCGAACGTGCCGCCGAGAATGTGGCAGAGCTTGTGGTGCAGCGACATCGTGGTCGCCCCCAGGGCGCTGCCCGCCAGCCAGGCTCCGTAGAGCGCGTCCGAGCGGGCCTCGATGTCACGGGGGCCGGCGACCACGCGGGGAAGCGCGCCCGCGATGGCCCGCGCGGACTCCGCCGCGACGAGCGCGGTGATCGGAGAGCCGTCGGGCGCGTAGAGCGCTTCCGCCGCGTGCGCGAGGGCGTTCATGCCGCTGGTGACCGAGAGCAGGGACGGGAGCGTCACGGTCAACTGGGGGTCGTAGACCACGGTGGCGGGTAGCACTCGCGGATCCCGGCCGGTGGTCTTGCGGCCGGCGTCGGTCAGGCCCCAGATGGGCGTCATCTCCGAGCCGGCGTACGTCGTGGGCAGGGCCACGATCGGCAGGCTGGTGGCCTTGGCGACGGCCTTGGCCAGGCCGATCGCGGAGCCGCCGCCGATGGCGAGGCAGCCGTCGGCGGCGATCTCCCGGCTTCGCGCGACGGCCTTCGAGGCTACCGCGGCCGGGACGTGCATCGCGGCGTGCGGATGCAGTTCCGCGACCCTCTCGCCGAATGGCGAGGTCAGCTCTGTGGCCAGGGCCGCCTGCCCGGGGGTGCACACCACGATCAGCCGGTGCAGACCGAGGCGCTCGACCTCCTCGCGCAGCCGTGACCTCGCCCCCACGGCGAAGACGACCCGGCAGGGACGGCTCTCGTGGACGAAGTCGTGCCTCATGCTCACGCCCGCCCGGTGACGGGGGCCAGGACGACGTCGAACTCGATGAGCTTGAACGGGTTGGGGACGTCGTAGTGGTCGGCGCGGAGCGGGTCGTCGATGACCGTGACCGGCCGGATCAACGACCGCTTCACCCCGAACACGGCGTCGGAGTCGAGGTAGGGGCTGCCCTCGACGAAGACGTGGGTGGTGAGCGACGTGTGGCCGTCGGCTTCGGCGATGACGTGGATATGGGCAGGTCTGTTGGGGTGCCGCCCGGTGGCGTCGAGCAGCCGGCCGACCGGGCCGTCGTCCGGGATCGGGTAGTGGCGGGGGACGACGGTCCGCAGCCAGAAGCGTCCGTGATCGTCGGCGGCGAACAGCCCCCGGAGGTTGCGCTCGGGCTGCACGCCGGGTTGCTGGACATCGTAGAAGCCGGCCCCGTTGGCCTGCCACACGTCCACCCGCGCTCCGGGCAGCGGCGTCCCGTCGAAGGAGCGCACCTGCCCGGCGAACACGCAGGGTTCGCCGTTGCGGTCGAGGGAGATGTCCGCGCCCAGCTCGCGTGGCGGGGACTCGACCAGGTGGAACGGGCCGAGGACCGTGGAGTCCGTGGCCGCGGCGGGGTTGCGATGGTTGATCGCGTCGACCAGCGCCGACACCCCGAGCACGTCGGACAGCAGGACGAACTCCTGCCTGGTGTCGTCGCACTTGTGCCCGACCTCGGTGAGGAAGCCGATGGCCTGCTCCCACTCCTCCTCGGTGGGCTCGACGTCCTTGACGAACGCGTGCAGGTGCTCGACGAAACTCGTCATGAGCCGCTTCAGCCGGGGGTCGGGGGTGTGGGCGAAGCTCTCCAGGACGATCTCGGCCGAGCCGTCCTCCGAGAAGCCGCCGCGCCGGGGACCACTGCCGTCCGTGGTCATCGGGCCTCCTCAGGATCGGTCGTCCAGGACGGGGCGGTGAACCCCGTACGTTCGAGGGTCGCGGCGCCCGCGTCGTACGCCAGCCGGGCCGCGACCTCGGCGGGGCGCGCGTCGAGGTCGTCGGAGAAGATCTCGACCGACACCGGCACCGTGACGCCGCGCTCACGCAGGGCGCGCAGCACCCCGGGCGTGTCCCCCGCGCCCTGCCCGGGGAGCAGCCGCCGGTGCCGGGCCTCGTCGGCGAGGTCGGGCCCGGTGTCGGCGAGCACGTCGCACAACTGCAGAGACGTGATCGCGGACGCGGGGACGGCGGCGAGGTCCTCGGGCCCGGCGCCGGAGCGGAACCAGTGCCAGAGGTCGATGATGATCCCGGCGTTGGGCCGGTCCGCGGCGGCGACGACCTCCCATGCCTGACCGAGCGTCCGGACGTGGCTGTAGGGGAGGAACTCCAGGCCGACCAGCACACCGTGCTCCGCGGCCCTGTCGCACAGCGCCGCGAACGGCCGTACGAGATCCGGCAGCGGGTGCGCCGCGAACATCACGACATTGAGCTGCCTGACCCCGATCCGGTCGGCGAACCGGAACACCGCCTCCTCCACCGGGTCCTCGCCTGCGGCCCAGTCCCACGTGTGCTCCAGCTCGAGTACGCGCAGGTGGTGCCGGTCGAGCAGGTCGCGGAGGTCCGCGTCCGGCAGGCCCGCTTCGAGGTAGTCGGCCACGCGCAGGCCGATGCCGGTGAAGCCGGCCGCGGCCGCCGCGGACACCCTGGTACGCAGGTCGGCGAAGCGCAGCGTGTTGGCGCTGCAGGTCAGGATGGGCGCGGGCACGTCAGCTTCCCGCCCGGTGCGAGTCTCCCGGGGTGGCCGAGCCGGCCAGCCAGTTCGCGCCCTCGTCGTAGAGGCGGCGTACCGTCTCGCCGGTCAGACCGGGCAGACCGGTCTTGACCGTGAAACCGGCCTTGGTCTGCACGTAGCCGAGGTGGCGATAACCGGCGGGGAAGCGCTCCAGCAGCACGGGGTCGAGCTTCGGCCGGGCGGACGGGTCGACCGGATCGAGGCGGTCCTTCTCGTAGATCGGCTGCCGGCGCACGATCTTCCACTGACCGTCGACCCGCCGGCAGAAGTCGTAGAAGCGGCCGGTGCAGACCACGTCGACCTCGACACCGTCGACGACCGCGCGCTGGTTGATCGTCATCTTCGTCTGGGTGACGGCACGGTCACCGACGACGTCCGCGGTGTGACCGCCCAAGAAGTGCAGAATGCTCACTCCCCTGTCGAATCCGGCCCTGCTCACCGCGATGAACTCCGCCGCCGGGCCCTGAAACCACGTCGCCGTCATCCAGCCCTCGGCGGGGTCCCATACCGTGGCGAAGCGCTCCCAGTCGCCGGCGTCGCGCCACAGCGCCCAGTTCTCGACCAGCTCACGCAGCGCCAGCCTGTCCTCGCGGTTTGTCGTCACTCTGGCATCCTCCTTGTTCCGCACCGTGATACTGCGGCGTGAACACTCCCGGACGCCAGAGTTCGTTGCCGTCCAGTGGCAACGCTCGTTAAGCTGCGACCTGGCACGACGAAGGTGAGCAGGTGGCAGGCCGTACGAACACCCCAGGTCAGAGCGTCTCACAGCGGCTGCTCGCCGTCCTCGGCTGCTTCGACGTGGCCCATCCCGCGCTGTCGCTCACCGAGGTGGCCAGGCGAAGCGGCCTGCCCGTCTCGACCGCGCGCCGGCTCATCGGCGAGCTGCACGGCTGGGGTGGGCTGGAACGCCTCGACGACGGCCGCTACCGCATCGGGATGCGGCTGTGGACGATCGGCTCCCTCGCCCCGCAGCAGCGTGGCCTGCGGGAGGCGGCCCTTCCGCACATGCACGACCTGTTCCAGGCGACCCAGGAGAACATCCAGCTCACGGTCCCCGAAGGCGGTCAGGCCCTGTGCATCGAGAAGATCTCCAGTAACAAGGCCGTTCCCACGCGGACCCACATCGGCGGTCGCCTCCCCCTGCACGCGACCGGGGTCGGAAAGGCGATTCTGGCCTTCTCGGGGGAAGAGCTGCTCGCCTCCCTGGCCGAGGAGGGGCTGGCCCGGCTGACCCCGTACACCATCACCCAGCCCGGCCGGCTCACGGCCGCCCTGGCCGAGGTCCGCAAGACCGGGCTCGCCTACTCCCACGAGGAGATGACCTTGGGGGCGGTGTCCGTCGCGGCCCCGATCCTCGGGCTGGACGGCACGGTCCGCGCCGCGCTCGGCATCGTGGCGCACTCGCGTACGGCCCTCGACCGGCTCGCCCCCGCCGTACGGACCGCGGCACTGGGCATCGCCCGCTCGATCGGCTGACCCCGCCCGACCAGCCGGTGCGGGTACGTGATGGGTGGGGCGACCGGCAAGCCCGCGCCCCACCACTCGTTCACCTGTTGAAGCTGGCGGCCGTCACGCTCCCGAGATTGTTACTCCCGTTCTTCGCCAGGTACACGGTCATCCCCTCGTCGTGGAGGTTGATCCACCCGCCGCCCTGCCCGTAGGGGGCCTCCTTCGCGCAGATGGAGTCGGCGTACACGTAGCCCTGAGTGGGAGTGTCCGTTCCGCCTCGCGAGACCTGCAGCCCGCTCGTGGGGAAGCTGATCCATCCGTCGGAGGAAGTTCTGCCCTGCACCCATCGGGTGTTCACGCCGTTGAGGTCGGCCTTGTCGGCGAACACGGTTCCCCAGTCCTGCCCGCTTCCCCTGCGCACGTTCAGCCCCTCCTTGGGGAAGCTGATCCATCCGTCGTCGCTGCTCCTGCCCTGCACCCATTCGGTTCTCACGCCGCTGAACTCGGCCTTGTCGGCCGTCACGCTCCCCAGTGCGCCGGAGTTGGCGGAGATCTGCACGCCGGCGCCGGTGAAGGTGGCCCGCCCTCCGGTCGCGCTCGCCGTCCCCTGGACCCAAGGGGTGTAGATGCCGGTGGTGACGATGAGGGTGTCCAGGACGAGATCACGTACCTCGACGGTCGTGGTGAGGAAGTGTTCCTGCTTGGGCGTGGTGCGGGAGGTGGCGACCAGCGTGTACGCCGTGGCCCGCTTCGGGGCGTCGGCGGCGGCCGGTGACCAGGAGCGCACGCCCTGGGGGACGGTCGCCTGCCCGCCCGGGAACAGGATCTTGTAGTCGAAGTCGTCGGACCCTTCCCAGCGCAGCACGACGTTGGATCCGGCGTTCACCATGGCGTCGTCCGGGCGGAAGTCGCGCGGCGCAGGAATCTCCTTCGAAGCGGTCTTCATCAACGGCACCGCCGCGTACCGGTTGCTCAGAGGCCCGGTCTGGGCGCTGCTGCTGTTCTCGGTCACCCGCAGCACGGCCACCCCTGCGGCCGCGGCCACGGTGACGTCCTCCAGCGTCACCACGATGTGGTCGCCGGGGTCGAGGCGGGTTCTGCCGCCGCCCTGGGCGGTGGCTTGGAAGGCGTCGGTGCCCTGCGGTTGGACGTTCACCGGCGACTGGGCGCCGGACCTGGCGCCGTACTCCCCCTTGGGTTTGATCTTCGTGAAGTCCGGGGTGAGGTGGCCGGCGCCGTCGCCGATCGGCACCTGTACCCGGATCGAGTGCCAGAACGCCGCCCGCTGCCCGGTATTGGTGACGACCAGGTACACCGTCCCCGTGGACGGCGACCGTCCGGCCGCTGACGCTTCCAGGGGAGTGGGGTCGGTCATGAGGGTGTAGGCCAGCAGGGTCAAGGTCACGACTCCTTCGCGTGGAGGACGGCGTACGCCGATGATCACCCTCGATCCAAACGTGAGCATTGGAGCGTGACAAGAACACTCAAGGAGGCCATACCAGGGCGATTCAGCAACAACTTCAGCGTCTTGACAAGCACACCGCCCATGCGTCACCGAACGAAGACCTCACAGTCCCGGTGCCGCGATCGCCGCACTGACAGCGGCGCTCAGCAACAGGGTCGCCCCCATGATCGGTCCGGCCAACTGGCTGCTCGGTGCGGGGGTGCCGCGCAGGCGGCCTACCACCGCGCCGAGCGCGACCAGTTGAACGACGCCGACGACCGCCACCCCGATGTCGTTCAGCAGCAGCGCCAGGGGCAGGAAATGCGCCGCCACGACGAGCGCGACCCACCACGCCATCCAGGAGGACGCCCCGCGCCTGGCCAACACGAGGCACCCGGCTCCCGCGGCGATGACCTCTACCGCGACCAGGACGCCGAACCAGGCGTACTTCCCCTCCAACGCGCTCGGCTCGCCCCAGTTCGCGGCGGTCAACACCCCGAAGGCCACGGCGAGAGCGACACCCAGGACCGACCCCACACCCAGCCAGACCCGCCAGCGCCGGGGCGGGCTCTCCTGTGCCCAGCCGAACCACACGAAGGCCATCAGCCCGAACCACGCCGTCGTGAAGTACTGGTCACGTAAGAACCCGGTAAGCATCGGCACTCATTTCTCAAGGGCTGGCGATCGGAGAGGCAGGACGTTTATATCCCAGATCCCGTACCGCGCTGTGCCGGGTGGATCCCGACTCCGGGGCCTACGCTCGCTCTCTTCGCCAGGCGTCACCCGAACGGGCTCAGCGCCTGCCGCCGCGACCTGTCCCGGTTTTGCCAGTGGTGTTCCGACTCCGGTTGCTGTTGAAATCGGTGGAGTCGTCCGTATCCATGGAGTGATCGTCATCCATGAAGTGATCGTCGTCGGGGCGGGGACGTATCACGCTCCGGGTGCCCTTGCCGCCGCTCCGCCGGGCCTTGAAGGACTCGGCGAGATACGTGGTGTAGAAGGAACCGTCCGCGGCTTTCTCGCCTACGGCGGGGATCCGCTGACTGAACAGGAAATAGTACGGCCGGTAGCCCTTTTCCGAGTCGTCACAGTGGTCGTCGGTGACCCTGACGCGGGTGCGTTCGCGTACGCAGATCTCGATGCGATCGCGCTCGTCCTCGATCAGCACCCGGTCTCCCTTTCCGCCCTTCTTGGTGGCGCGGTAGGTGACGGCGGCGGGCCTCGCGAACGAACCGGACTTCGCCTTGTTCCCGATGGCCGGGACCTTCGACGTCACGGAGACGTAGTACCAGCCGTAGCCTTTCTGGTCGTCGTCGCAGGGTTGGTCTTCCGTCCTGACCAGGGTGACCTTCCTGACGCAGATCTCCGCCCGAGCCGGCGGCGCTTCCTCGTCCTCGACCGGGTCGGCTTCCGCCGGGAAGTCGCCGTTGTCGTTCGAGATGGGCAGGGTCTGGGGGTGCTGGGTCGCGGTGCATCCCGCAGCCATGATGAATGCCAGGCTGAAGCAGGCGGCGCGTAAGACGGTCGGCGACAAAAGCCCTACTTTCCGAGTAGTGCGGCGCATTGCCAAGGGATAACGGCGGTCACAAAGTTGGAGTTCCCGTTACCACTTGGGGCGCGGTCGCGACCCGTACTGCCGGTCGCGCCGACCACCGAGGTCAGCGGCAATCGGACGGGCGGAACACCATCACGTTGGGGCCGGACAAAGACGTCGCCCGGCCACTGGGCGTCAGCTCGCCGGTTTCGGCATCGAGGTCGAACTGGACAATGCTGTTTCCGCGGTTGCTGTTGACGTAGAGCCACCGGCCACTCGGATCGATGGCGAAGTTGGTCGGACCGTTCACGCCCTGCGTGGCGAAGTCGACCAGGGACAGCTTGCCGGTCGTACGGTCGATCCGGTAGCCGGCCACGGTCTGCGAGCCCCGGTTCGACGCGTAGAGGAATCGGCCCGACGGATGCACGGCGATCTCGGCCCCGCTGGAAGCGCCGGTGTAGCCCGCCGGCTCGGTCGACACGGTCTGGAGCAGCCTGCCGATCGTGCCGGTCCCGGCGTCATAGGCGAAGGCCGTGATGGTTCCGTCGAGTTCGCCGTTCGCGTAGAGCGTCCTGCTGTCGTGCGAGAACGCGACGTGCCGAGGACCCATGCCGGGCGTGACGGACACCTCGCTGACCAGTTCCAGCCCGCCGCCGACGAGACGGAGGATCTGCACCTTGTCGTTGCCCAGGTCGGCCGCGCCGATGAACCGGCGATTCGGATCGAAGACGACGGCGTGCGGATGCGGCGCGTCCTGGCGCTGGTGCGGGCCGCTGCCGGTGTTCGTCAGCACGCCGCTCACGGGGCCGAGCCTTCCGTCCTCGCCGATGGGCAGGACGACGTACTGGGCGTAGTAGTAGTTGGCGACCACCAGGTGTCGTCCGTCCGGCGAAACCGCCGTCTGGGAAGGCCCGCTGGACCCCAGCGACACCTGATTCACCAAGGTCAGGGTGCCGGTGCGCGGGTCGATCGCATAGGCGGCGACACTGCCGACCGGTCCCGTTTCGTCCCTGAGTGAATAGCAGGCGTACAGGAAGCGCCCGGCCGGATCGAGCGTTGTCCACGACGGATAGGAACTGCTCACCTGCTGCACGGGGGTCAGCGCGCCGGCCTTCGGATCGAGCCGGAAGACGGAGAGCCCGACCGCGTCCGGGCCGCTCGCGCCGAAGCCGTAGGAGCTGACATAGACATACACCGGCTCGCTCCCGTCCGCGGGCCGTCCCGCGGCGTCGGCCCGCCCTGCGGCGTCGGGCAGGACCAGCAGCGCCGCGCCGGCGGCTCCGGCGGCCAGCAACGTTCGGCGTCCGACGGGACGGCTTCCTGACATGACGTCCTCCACTTCCACACGCACCAGACGGATCGCGGCGCCACCTCGCTAGTGAAACATGGTTGCGGTAATAGTGCAACATGGTTGCGATAAATCACCACCATGCCGTCAGCGTGACGCCTGCGGCGAAGAGGTCGTCACCGGCCGATCCTCGTCGGCCGGCGGGTCGGCGTCCTGGTTGACGCGCCTGAGGAGAAGCACGGCCAGGCAGGCCAGCCCGAGCAGGACGGGGACGGCGATGGCGGCGGTCAGTTGCAGCCCGTCGGCGAACGCGTTCCGCGCGTGGGTGACGAGTTCCTCCCCGAGGCGCTCGGGAAGGAGCCGGGCCGCCGCCAGAGCCGCCGGGAGCGTGTCCGCGGCCGCGGGGAGGTGGTCGGGGACCACGGTCGCCATGCGGCCGTGGTAGACCGCGTTGACCAGGCTGCCGACGAGGGCGATGCCGAGGGCGCCGCCCAGTTCCTGGGTGGTCTCCCCCACGGCTGCGGCCGATCCCGCCTGCCGGGGCGGGGCGGCGCTGACGATCAGGTCGATGCCCAGTCCCGACACCGGCATGAGACCGGCGAACAACAGGACGGATCCGGTCACGACGACGGGCAGCCCGGCCGAGGCGTCGGCCTGGGTGAGTACGGCGAAACCGGCGGCGGCGATGACCAGCCCGGCTCCGAAGACGTGAGCACGGTGGATCCTTCCCGCCAACGCCGACGCGACGAAGATCGCGACGGTGCCCGCGACGACCAGCGGCAGTCCCCACAGACCGGCGGCGAGCGGGGACAGCCCCAGCACCATCTGCATGTACTGGGCCATGAGGAACTGGGTGCCCAGCATGAAGATCACGGTGATGGTCAGCGTGCTCAGCGAAACGGTGAAGCCGCGGTTGGCGAACAGCGACAGGTCCAGCAGGGGATCGGCGAGCCGCCGCTGCCGGCGGACGAACAGGACGCCGACGGCCAGCCCGACGACGATGGCGGCCGCGGGAACCGGCGCGACGCCGTCCTTGGCCATCTCCTTGATGCCGTACACCACGGCCAGCACCGCCATCAGCGACATCGCCGCGCTGGGCAGGTCCAGCCGGGCGGGCCGAGGGTCGCGGTACTCGGGCAGCAGGATCGGCCCGAGGGCCACCAGCAGCACCATGACCGGCACCGCCGCCAGGAACACCGATCCCCACCAGAAGTACTCCAGCAGCACGCCGCCCACCAGCGGGCCCACGGCTCCGCCGGCCATGAAGCTGGCCATCCAGACGGTGATGGCGGTCGTGCGCTGCCGTGGATCGTGGAACATGACGCTGATCAGCGACAGGGTGGAGGGGCCCAACGCCGCCCCGGCCAGGCCGAGCAGGGCGCGGGCGGCGATCAGGGTTTCGGCGGTGGGGGCGTAGGCGGCCAGTACGGAGGCGGCTCCGAACGTGCCCGCGCCGATCAGCAGGACCCGCCGGCGGCCGACGCGGTCGCCCAGGGCACCCATGGGAATCAGCGCGCCGGCGATGAGGAAGCCATAGATGTCGGTGATCCACAGCAGTTGGGCGGCGCTGGGATCGAGATCGGCACTCAGGCGCGGTACGGCCAGGTGCAGCACACTCATGTCGATCATCACGAGCATGGCGGGGAGCGCGAGGACGGCAAGCCCCGTCCACTGCCTCCAACCGGCCCTATCGACAGCGATGTCAGGCATGGCGACACTCTAGGAACTGGGCTTACCAAAGGTAAGGGCATACCTTCGGGTAAGGTGCAGGCCATGAAGGTAGGAAACCAGGACACGCGCGCCATGCCCGACCCGATGAGTGACGTATTCAACAGCGACTGCCCAGGACGGACCGTCTTCACCCACGTGACCAGCCGCTGGGGAATGCTCATCCTGGCCGCGCTGCGCCACGGTCCGCTGCGCTTCTACCTTCTGCGCGACCGCATCGGCGGGATCAGCGAGAAGATGCTGTCCCAGAACCTGCGCGACCTCGTCCGCGACGGCCTGGTGCATCGCGAGGTCGTCCCCTCCGTACCCCCCAAGGTCTCCTACTCCCTGACGCCCCTCGGCGAAGGGCTCGCCACCGCCCTCCAGACGCTGCTGTCGTGGATCGGATCGCACACCGCCGACGTCATCGCCGCCCAGCACCGGCACGACGCGCAGGCCGGCAGTCCACCGCACGACGAGGACGCCGTGACAGTCAGTCCAGCAGTTGCTCCAGGGTGATCGGCAGGTCGCGGACGCGCTTGCCGGTGGCGTGGTAGACGGCATTGGCCACCGAGGCCGCCATCCCGACGATGCCGAGTTCGCCGATGCCTTTGGCGCCGAGCGGGTTGTGGATGAGGTCGGGGTACTCCACGAAGTGCACCTCGACGTCCGGGATGTCGGCGTTCACCGGCACGAGGTAGTCGGCCAGGGTGCCGTTGGCGAGCCTGCCCGATGATTCGTAGTGCAGACCCTCGTGCAGCGCGGCCGACACGCCCCACACCATCCCGCCGATGATCTGGTTGCGCGCGGTCTTCGGGTTCACGATCCGGCCCGCGTCCATCACGCCGAGCAGGCGCGACACCCGGACCTCCCCGGTCAGCTCGTGGACCCGCACCTCGCAGAAGGTCGCGCCGAAGCAGTCCATTTCGTACTGCCGCGTCTCGTCGCCGGGCGCGGCCGACGCCTCGCCCTCGATGCGCGGCGATCCGGTCGCCCGCAGCACCGCCTCGAACGGCACCGCGCGCCGGGGGCCGCGCACCTGGCCCGACTCGTACCGGACGTCCTCGATGGGGGTCCCGTGGAGCGGTGAGTCGGCGTGGGTGACGGCCAGCGTCAGCAACCGCCGGGTGGCGGCCCGGGCAGCGGCCATGATCGCCGGGCCGACGCTCGCCGTCCCGCACGAGCCGCCGACGAACCCGGCCTGGGACAGCCGCGAGTCCCCCAGCCGGGCCCGTACGCGCCGCAGGGGCAGCCCGACCCGGTCGGCCCCCACGAGGGCCAGCACGGTCGTCATGCCGGTGCCGAGGTCGGAGGTGCTGCCGGACACCTCGGCCGTGCCGTCCCACAGGTAGGCGACCTTCATCGTCGCCGGGTAGCGGAAGGCCGGATACGCGGCGGTGGCCATGCCCGTGCCGACGAGCCAGTTTCCGTCCCTGGTCGCGCGAGGTTCGCGCGGCCGCCGGTCCCAGCCGAACTCCCTGGCCCCGATGCGGTAGCACTCGTCGAGGTGCTTGCTGGACCACGGGAGGTCTCCGCCCGGGATCGTGGCGGCGTAGTTCTTCATGCGCAGCCGGATCGGGTCCATGCCGAGCTTCCAGGCCAGCTCGTCCATCGCGGACTCCAGCGCGAACGACCCCGTGGCCTCCCCCGGGGCACGCATGATCGACGTGCCGGGAACGTTCAACGGCACCACCCGCTGGCTGATCTCCAGGTTCTGCGTGGCGTACCACCGGCGCGAGGTCCGGTGCGACGACAGTTCCACGAACGGGCGGGAGATGGAGGAGGTCCCCCAGGCGTCGTGGCGCAGCGCGGTCAGGGTGCCGTCGGCCCGCGCGCCCAGCGCGATGTTCTGGACGGTGTCCGGGCGCGTGGAGGTGGCCGAGAAGACCTGCTCCCGGGTGAAGACGACCTTGACCGGCCGGTTCAGCTCGCGGGCCGCGGCGGCGGCCAGGGTGATGTGGGCGTAGGTGTTGAACTTCCCGCCGAACGCCCCTCCGGTGAAGGGAAAGATCGCGTGGATCTGGTCCGCCGGGATCCCCATCGCGGTCGCCAGTTGCGGAACGAGGACGCTCGACCCCTGATTCGCCGTGTAGACGGTCAGCGTGCCGGCCTTCCAGGACGCCACCGCCGAATGCGGTTCCATCGCCAGGTGGTTCTGGGTCGGTGTGGTGTAGGTCGCCCGCACGACGACCTCGCTCGCGTCGAGCGCCGCCTCGATCGACGGCACCCCGGGCCGCAGGACGGTCACGACCGCGGGCTCGTCGTCTCTCATGGGTGGTTCCACCGCCGTCGGGATCCCGTCCCGCAGCGACGTCACCGGCGGGCGCACGTCGTAGGACACCCGGACCGTGTTCGCCGCCGCACGGGCCTGTTCGAAGGTCTCGGCGACCACCAGCCCGATCGGCTCGCCGTAGTGGTGGACGTCCTTGGTCTGCAACGGTGCGTCCGCCCCGCTCTTGTTCGTCGCGGGACCGATGATCCGCAACGGGTCGAAGGGGGTGTAGACGCCGAGCACCCCGGGCGAGCGGCGTGCCGCGGTCACGTCCATCGCCGTGATGGTCCCGTTCGCGGCCGTGCTCGTGACGAGGTAGCCGAACGCGAGGCCGTCCGGGGACCGGTCGGCGGAGTACTTCGCCGCCCCGGTGACCTTGGCCAGGCCGTCGACCCGGTCGACCGGAGTACCCAGCGGTGAGGTCATGTCAGCCTTCCAGTTCCAGCAGCGCGCGCACGATCGTGCGCTTGAGCAGAGTCGGCTTGAACGTGTTGTCCGCCAGCGTCCTGGCGCCCTCGGCGGCCAGTTCCGCCGCCGCCTCGAACGCGGGGCGGCCGCTCGGCCGGCCGCGCAGGGCGTCCTCCACCTTCGGCAGCCTCCAGGGCACGGTCCCCATCCCGCCGACCGCGATCCGCGCGTCCCTGATCACGCCGTGCTCCGTGCGGAGCGCGACCGCCGCCGACGCCAGGGCGAACTCGTACGACTGCCGGTCGCGGATCTTCAGATAGGACGAGTTCCCGGCCCATGGCAGCCCCGGGATGACCACGTCCGTGATCAGCTCGCCGGGCTCGAGGGTGAACAGGGCTTGCGGGGTGTCGCCGGGGAGCCGGTACAGATCCGCCAGCCGGATCACGCGTTCGCGGTCAGTGGCGCGGAGCGTGACCCGCGCGTCCAGCGCGACGAGGGCGACGGCCAGATCGCTCGGGTGCGTGGCGACGCACGAGTCGCTCGTGCCGAGGATCGCCTGCATCCGGTTGGACCCGGCGATGGCGGGACACCCGCTCCCCGGCACCCTGCGGTTGCACGCGGCGGCCGGGTCCCTGAAGTAGCCGCACCGGGTGCGCTGCAGGAGGTTTCCGCCGATGCTGGCCATGTTGCGCAGTTGCTGGGACGCACCCTTCAGCAGCGCCTGGGAGACGACCGGGAAACGGCCGCGGACGAGCGGGTGCGCGGCCACGTCCGCCATCCGTTCGAGCGCGCCGATCCAGAGGCCGGTCCCCTCGGCCCGGATTCCGCGCAGCGGCAGGGCGTTGATGTCGACCACCCGCTGCGGGGTCAGCACCTCGAGCTTCATGAGGTCGACGAGGGTCGTGCCGCCGGCCAGGAACGTCGCCCCCGCCCGGCCGTGCGCGACCGCGGCGTCGACCGTCTCGGGCGCGCTGAACTCGAACGCGCGCATCAACGGTCTCCCTTCCCGGCCTGGCGGACCGCGGCGACGATGTTCGGATAGGCGGCGCACCGGCAGATGTTGCCCGACATGTACTCGCGGATGTCGTCGTCGTCCCCGACCTCGCCGCGGTCCACCAGCGCGGCCGCCGACATGATCTGGCCGGACGTGCAGAAGCCGCACTGCAACCCGTCGTGCTCCAGGAACGCCTGCTGCACCGGATGCAGCCGGTCCCCGGACGCCAGACCTTCGACGGTGGTCACCGGCTCCCTCACGGCCACCGCGAGCGTCAGGCAGGACACGACCGGGCGACCGCCGACGTGCACCGTGCAGGCCCCGCACTGGCCCCGGTCGCAGCCCTTCTTCGGGCCGGTGATGTCCAGCCGGTCCCGCAACGTGTCCAGCAACGTCCAGCGGGGCTCGACCGCCACGTGCTCGGGCCTGCCGTTCACCGTGAGCCGGATCGGAACCACGGACCCGGCGGGATCGGCGGGCGCGGCTTCGGCGACGCCGGGGCCCAGCACCGCCATACCCGCGGACGCGGCGACCGCTCCCTCCAGGAATCTCCTCCGCGTCACCCCGTTGCTCTCGCCGTCCGGACCTGTCATTCGCTTCTCCCCATTTCGTCGTGGGTCCCGGCTCGCACGTGCCGTCAGTCGGCCCGCGGAAGGGCCAGGCCGTACTTCGGGGGCGAACGACGACCTGGTCACCGGCCTCCCGGTTAGCAAATCACGGTTGCGTTATTAACACAACCGGATTGCGTAAGAATCTGATCCGGCCGGACGTCAGGTCGGTGTGGCAGTGTCGGCGATCGCCCGGAAGCGGGGCAGCAGCGGGTTCGTGTCGTCCTTGCGCCACACCAGGTACACCGCCGTACTGGTGCCGGCCAGACGGCGGGCGACGACGCCTTCGCGGTGCAGCACCCGGTAGGAGTCGGCCATGACCGCGCTTCCGAAGCCCGCGGCGACGAGGGCGAGGATCGTCTGCACCGTCCTGGCCTCCGCGCCGATCCGGGGCGTGACCCCGGCGCGAGCGCACAACGCCATGATCTCGTCGTACGCGCGAGGTGATGCCTCCCGTGGCCAGAGGACCAGCGGGAGGTCGCCGAGCACGGTCACCGGGGCCGGATCGCGGTGCGCGGCGAGCGGGTGGGCGGCGGGCAGGAAGAGGCAGAGCGGCTCCCGGATCCAGGTACGGCCGGCCAGGCGGACGTCGTGGATCGGCAGCCGCTGCACGGAGAGGTCGAAGGAGCCGTCCAGGACCCCGGCTGTGAGTTCGACGTCGTCGAACACCTCCACCAGCCGGAGGTCGACGTCGGGCAGCTCGGCGCGGAAGCGGCCGAGGACCCTGCCGAGCACGCCGTGGATGGCCGAGGCGGTGAACCCGATCGTCAGCCGGCCCGTCAGTCCCTGCGCGGCCAGCCGTACGTCGTCGAGCAGGGCGTCGGCCTCGGCCAGCACCCTGCGGGCCCGCTGGATCAGCGCGTCGCCCGCCGTCGTGGGCATCAGCCCGCGGCCTGAGCGGACGAACAACTCCACGCCGAGGCGTCGCTCGAATTCACGCAACTGCCGGCTCACGGTCGGCTGGCTGAGGTTCAACCGCCTGGCCGCACCGCTGACCGAGGTTTCCTCGGCGATGGCGACCAGATAGGTGAGCAGCCGAAGGTCATACCTCCAAGGCATAGAATTCATACTAATCCATGCCTTGGAGTGATGGATCCGGCCCGCCTGTCGGAGCATGAGCCCATGTCGAATCCAGAACGACGGCTTGCCGAGCTGGGACTGCGGTTGCCGCGGGCCGTGCCGCCGGCCGGCGCCTACGTGCCCGCCGCCCGCGGCGGGACATTCGTCCACGTCTCCGGCCAGGTGCCGCTGAGTGACGGCAAGTTGCTCGCGACGGGAAAGCTCGGCGACGCCGTCACCAGGGCGCAGGGCTACGAATGCGCGCGCCAATGCGCCCTCAACACGTTGGCGGCCTTGAAGGACGAGGTCGGCGACCTGTCGCTGGTGCGCAGGGTGGTCAAGGCGGTGGTCCTGGTCGCGTCGGCGCCCGGCTTCACCGAGTTGCCGCAGGTGGCCGACGGCGCCTCGGAACTGCTCAACAGCGTCTTCGCCACCGCGGGCTCGCACGCCCGCTCCGCCGTCGGGGTGGCGGTGCTGCCGCTGGACGCGCCCGTCGAGCTGGAAGTCGTTTTCGAGCTGAGGAGTGCGGGATGACCAAGAAGATCTCGGCGGCGATCGTCGGCTCCGGGAACATCGGCACCGACCTGCTGTACAAGCTGCGCCGGTCCGAGTTCATAGAGCCGCGTTACATGGTCGGCATCGACCCCGAGAGCGAGGGCCTGCGGCGGGCGGCGGACCTCGGCCTGGAGGTGTCGGCGGACGGCGCCGCCTGGCTGCTCCACCAGACCGAGCCGCCCGCGCTGCTGTTCGAGGCGACCTCGGCGAAGGTCCACGCCGCCGCGGCACCCCGGTACGCGGAGGCGGGCATCACCGCGATTGACCTCACTCCCGCCGCGGTCGGCCCCTACGTCGTGCCCACGGTCAACTTGGACCGTCACCTCGACGCGCCGAACCTGAACATGGTGAGCTGCGCGGGCCAGGCCACCATCCCGATCCTGCACGCCATCAACGAGGTCGCGGACGTGTCGTACGGTGAGATCGTGGCCGCGATCTCGAGTTCGAGCGCCGGCCCCGGCACCCGGCAGAACCTCAGCGAGTTCAGTGAGAAGACCTCTCGCGCGCTCACGGTCGTCGCGGGAGCGGACAGGGCGAAGGCGATCTCGGTGATCAATCCCGCGCGACCACCGATGCTCATGCGCGACACCGTGTACGCCCGCGTGCGACACCCGGACGACGAGGCGATCGAGCGCGCCGTCCGGGACACCGTGGCGAAGGTCCAGCGCTACGTGCCGGGTTACCGGCTGCGTCTCCTCGACATCGACGGCGATCTGGTCACCGTGATGCTGGAGGTCGAAGGCGCCGGGGACTTCCTGCCGAAGTACGCGGGCAACCTCGACATCATCACCGCCGCGGCCGTGACCGTCGCCGAAAGCATCGTGGCACACCGAGTCGGCGCGGGAGCGGCCGTATGAGCATCACCCTGGTCGACACCAGCCTGCGCGACGGCATGAGCAGCGTCTCGCACCAGTTCACCACCGAACAGGTCGCCGCCGTGGCGCACGGGCTCGACGCCGCGGGCGTGCGCGTCATCGAGGTCGCGCACGGCATCGGCATCGGCGCCTCGTCCATCCAGTACGGCGTCGCCGCCGCCACCGACGAGCAGTACGTGCGCGCCGCGGCCGCCGCGGTCCGGAATGCGGACATCGCGGTGCTGTACGTGCCGGGCATCTCGACGCTCGCGGACCTCGACGCCTGCCACGAGGCAGGGGCCGGCACGGTACGCGTCGCCACCCACTGCACCGAGGCCGACTGCGCCGAACAGCCCATCCGCCATGCCCGCGCCCAGGGCATGCGGGTGATGAGCTTCTTGATGATGAGCCACAAGCTCTCGCCTGAGAAACTCGCGGCACAGGCCGTGAAGCTGGAGTCGTACGGCGCCCAGGTGATCTACGTGGTCGACTCCGCGGGCGCTCTGGTGCCCGGCGCGGCGGGCGCGCGGGTCGCGGCACTGCGCGCGGCCGTACGCTGCGACCTCGGCTTCCACGCGCACAACAATCTGGGCGTGGGCATCGGCAACGCACTGGCCGCCGTCGAGAACGGTGCCACCTTCATCGACGGGTCGCTGTGCGGCCTGGGCGCCAGCGCGGGCAACGCGCAGACGGAGGTCCTGGCGGTGGCGCTCGAGCGCGACGGCCGGGATCCAGGCGTCGACGCGTTCAAGCTGATCGACGTCGCCGAGCGGGTGATGGCGCCCTTGATGACCCAGCCGCAGGTCATCGACGAGACCGCGGTCCTGCTCGGTCACGCGGGCCTCTACTCGACGTTCTTCCATCCGGCGAAGCGGGCGGCGGAGAAGTACGGCGTGCCGGTGCGCGACATCCTGCTGGAGCTGAGCCGGCGCGACATCATCGGCGGCCAGGAGGACATGATCATCGATGTGGCCGCAGAGCTGTCAGGTCGCCTCGCCACGGGTGCGCCGCTGTGAGCGGGCTGCCCCCGAGAACGATCCGGGCGGCGGCGTCCGCGCTGCTGAACGCGTACGAGACCGGCACGCCGATACCACCGCTGAGCGGAACCCACCCTGGTGCGACGCCGGCCGACGCCTACCGCATCCAGCAAGAGCAGGTCCGTGTCTGGACCGGCGGCGGCGACGGGGTCCGGGGCCACAAGATCGGACTGGTTTCCGCGGCCATGCAGCGGCAGATGGGCGTCGCGCAGCCCGACTACGGTCACCTGACCGCCCGGATGTTCTGTCAGGAGGATCAGCCGATCCCGGCGTCGAGATTCCTGCAGCCGCGCATCGAACCGGAGATCGCCTTCGTGCTCGAGGCGCCCCTGCGCGGGCCCGGGGTGACCAGCGCCGACGCGGTGCGGGCGGTGGCGTTCGCACTGCCCGCTCTGGAGATCGTCGACTCGCGCATCCAGGACTGGCAGATCACCATCGTCGACACGATCGCGGACAACGCCTCCTCTGGCGCGGTGATCCTCGGCAGCCACGCGACCGCGCTTCCCGACCTGGACCTGCATGCGGCCGACTGCTCGCTGCGGGTCGACGGGGCGGTCGTCGAGCGAGGCACGAGCGCCGCCGTTCTCGGGTCGCCGCTCAACGCCCTGGTGTGGCTGGCGAACACGCTCGGCTCGTTCGGTGTCGGGCTGGAACCGGGACACGTCGTCCTGTCCGGCTCGATGACCAGGGCCGTCCCGATCGGGGCAGGCGACAGGGTGACGGCGACGATCGCCGGGCTGGGCAGCGTGACAGCGACCATTGACTAACCTATAAGAGGACGTTATGCAGCATTTCGGCATCCTGGCGCACAGCACGGAAGGAGCGGCGCTCAGCTTCCTCGCGTACTGCCAGGAAGGCTTCAACCGGACGGGCCGCCACGAGCACCCGGACGTGACACTCGACTACATCGCCTTCGGCTACAGCATGGCGGCCTGGGACTCGGGTGACCACGACCTGATCAGGCGGACCCTCGCCGTGAGCGTGGACCGCCTGGCCCGCGCCGGTGCCGCCTTCTTCGCCTGCCCGGACAACACCGCCCACATCGCCCTCGAACGCCCCGGCCCTGACCTGGCCCTGCCGGGCCTGCACATCGCCGAGGTGGTCGCGGACCAGGCCGCCCGCGACGGCCGCGCCCGCGTCGCCGTACTCGGCACCAAATACACCATGGACGGACCGGTCTATCCGCGGGCGCTCGCCGCCCGCGGGATCGCCGCGGAACTGCCCGAACCCGAGGACCGCGAGACGGTCAACCGCATCATCTTCGACGAGCTGGTCAGCGGCGTGTTCACCGACGCCTCGCGACAGGAGTACGTGCGCGTCATCAGGCGGCTGGCCGAGCGGGGATGCGACGCCGTCGCACTGGTGTGCACCGAGATTCCGCTCCTGGTGACGCCCGACGTCTCGCCGCTGCCCACGCTCGACTCCACCCGCCTCCTGGCCACGGCCGCCTACGAGGTGGCGGTCGGGGAGCGCGCGCTGCCCTCCTGGCGCGGCGGGCCGTACCCGGGCTGAGCCGGACCCGGAGGTCCTCGGATCCGGCGGAGGCCGTCTACGTTGGGACGGGACGGATGGTCCGTGCGCCTGGTGTGGTTCCCGGGGCTTTGGAGTTTGGAGGCGGTTTGTCGCCGTTGGTCATCGAGTTGGAGCCGCTGCGGGCTGCCGGTCCCGTGTTGCTGGGGGCGTCGTTCGAGCAGGCGGGACGGGCGCTGGCGGCGTGGGGGACGCCGCGGCCGTTCGCACCGTATCCGGGGGCCGAGCCGCTGGATTGGCGGGTGACGGACTCGGGGGTGATCGCCCATGTGTTCTGCGGGTCCGCGGGGGTGGTGCAGACGATCGAGATCGCCCGGTTCGGCGTCGAGTCGCGGGCGCGCGTGCTCCTGATGGGAATGGACGTCTTCTCGACGCCCGCCGAGCAGGTGATCGCGGAGCTGGAAGCCCGCTACGACGTGGCGGACGACGCGGGCGGCTTGGTCGTGCCGAAGCTGGCGATCGGGATGTCCTATCCGACGGACCCTGACGAGGAGGGGTTCGACAGCGTTCTGGTCGCAGGTCAGGGCTACTACGACCGACCGGGTGCCGATTGACCGGCCGGCCGGGTCGAGCCTGGGGGTGCGGAATGCCGGGTCACCGGGTTGGGACCCGGCGCGCTTCACAGCTTGCCGCGTAGCTCCGCGGCGATGTGCAGAACGTGCGCGGCGACCTCGGGGACCCGTTCTGGAGGCAGGCGTACTGTCGGCGCCTGCACCGCGACCGCGGCGACGACGCGGCCGTCTTCTGCGAAGATCGGCGCCGCGACGGACCGCACGCCCAGCGTGCGTTCTTCGTTGTTGACGGCGTAGCCCTGGCCGCGGATCTCTTCCAGCGCCCGCTCGAGCGCGTGGACGCTGGTGATCGTGTGCGGCGTGATCGCGCCAAGCGGAACGCCGGCGTCGAGAGGGGGGCCGTAGGCCAGCAGTGCCTTGCCCATCGCGCACGCGTGGATGGGGTTGCGCGCGCCAGGCGCCGCCTCGATGCGCAGCGTCTGGCGGGACGGGACGTGGTTGACGACCACGGTCTCGTGGCCGACCCGGATCCCGAGGTTGATCGCCTCCCCGGTCTTGGCGGCCAGCTCCTCGAGGAGGGGCAGGGTGGCGTTGAGGCCGAGGCGGTCCAGGGCGAGACGTCCGAGGAGCGCCGTGCCGTACCCGAGGTGGTAGCGCTCGGTGGCGGGATCCTGCGCCAGCAGCCCGCCGTTGCAGAGAGCGCGCACGATGCGGTGGGCTGTCGCGTTGCTGAGACCGGTTTCGTCCTCGATGTCGGTGACGGCGCGCTCCGGGTGGTGCTCGAAGCAGGCCAGTACGGCCAGCGCGCGTTCGATCGCCTGCGCGCCCGTTCGAGGACGTGCGGCTGGATCAGGGGTCACGGTGGGCACCACCCGATTCTGCCAAAGAAGTCGATGATCTCCGTCCATCGAGTGATCCTGCCGGCGCTCCCCCACGTCTGCCCTCCTGTGCCTGGCCAGGCGATCCATGGCCTGCTCCACGTCTCAGCATCCGAGCCAAAAACCCTCTAACTTGATAGAGATTACATGTTTCTCTATATTGTGGGGCATGAACCTCACATTGTGGGGTTGGGTTCTCGATGTGTATGGGCCTGACCTCTCCATCGGTCCAGGCCGATCCGACGACGGGCGTGGGTCGTGAATGTTCACGAGGTGACGTCTCCCGCAGCACCGGCCGCGGACGCCCAGCGCGTACGGTCGGCCCGTCAGGGGCGTCACTTCCTCCGCTCCGCCGGACGGCGTACGTTGGTGCCGGCACTGCTGGTCGCGAGCTGGCAGGTCCTGGCGTCCACCGGGGCGATCGACGCCCGGCTGTTCTCTTCACCACTGCTCACCGCGACGGCCCTGTGGGACCTGACCGTCGACGGGACCCTGCTCGACAACGTGCTCATCTCGATCCAACGTGCCGCTCTCGGCCTGTTCTTCGGCGTCTCGACCGCGTTGGTCCTCGGGGCGGTCGCGGGGCTCTGGACCATCGGCGAAGAGATCGTCGACTCGACGATCCAGATGGCCAGGACGGTGCCCGTCTTCGCGCTCACCACCGTGTTCGTGGTGTGGTTCGGGTTCGGTGAGGCGCCGAAGGTCCTGATCATCGCGGTCGCCTGCTTCTTTCCCGTCTACATCAACGTGTTCGCCGGCATCCGCAACGTGGACCGCCGGTTGATGGAGATGGCTCGCGCGATGGGCAGGACCCAGCTCCAGATCATCTGGCATGTGCTGCTGCCGGGCGCGATGCCACAGGCGCTCGTCGGACTGCGATTCTCCCTCTCGATCTCGGTGCTGGCGCTGGTGGTCGCCGAGACGATCAACGCGAAGAGCGGTCTCGGCTACCTGATGACCACCGCGCAGCAGTACGTCGACACAGACGTGATCTTCAGTTGCGTCATCGTCTACTGCCTGCTCGGCATCGGAGTCGACGTGCTGGTACGGCTGCTGGAGAAGCGCGTGCTCGCCTGGCGCGCGGGATTCGAGGGCCAATGAGCGCCACTCTCCCTGACCGCGCCGCCCTCCCGGACCGCGTCACCGTCCGGGGCCTGCGCCGGGCGTTCGGCGAGCGAGTCGTCATCGAGAACCTCGACCTTGACGTCGAGCCCGGGGAGTTCGTCTGCCTCCTCGGAGCCAGCGGGTGCGGCAAGACCACGCTGCTGCGCGCGCTGGCCGGTATCGATCACGCCGACGCGGGGCTGGTCGAGGTGCCGACGCCCAGCGCCGTGGTCTTCCAGGAACCCCGGCTGCTGCCGTGGAAGACGGTCGGGGACAACGTACGGTTCGGCGCCGACGCGGGCACGGACGCACGCGAACGCGCTGTCACGGCATTGGACGAGGTCGGACTCGCCGACCACGCGAGCGCGTGGCCGATGACGCTCTCCGGAGGCCAGGCCCAGCGGGTCGCGCTCGCGCGGGCACTCGTACGTGAGCCGCGTCTCCTCCTGCTCGACGAACCGTTCGCCGCACTCGACGCGCTGACCCGGATCCGGATGCGGGAACTGGTGGGCCAACTGGTACGCCGCCATCGCCCGGCGACGGTGCTCGTCACGCACGACGTCGAGGAGGCGATCCTGCTGGGCGATCGCGTCCTGGTCATGGCCGGTGGGCGGATCGTCCGCGACATCGACGCGAGCACGATCGGCCGCGGGCCCGAGACGGCCGCGGATCTCGACCGACTGCGCCGTGAACTCCTGGCGGAACTCGGCGTAGCCCTCTGACGACCCCAGCCCATGAACGCGCCAAGCCATGACGACAGGAAGACCACATGACCCCGGCGAGAGCACTCAGACACCTCATCACGACCACGGCCGCCGCGACGATCCTCCTCATCTCCACAGGTTGCGCCTCGCCGGAGGGCGGCGGCGGTGCGGCCGTGACGACGGCAGGCGCGGCAAGCACGGCGAACGCGACGGACGCGGCAGGCGGCGGCAGCTCCGGGAGCGATTTGAGCGACGTCACGCTCTCGGTCGCCATCGGCTCGACCAGCAACGCCTTCCTCAAAACGGCAGGGCTGTTCGACACGCCGTACAAGATTGAGCCGATCGAGGCGGCCGGCGGCAAGGACATCGCCGCCGCCGTCGTGTCGGGTCGCGCCGACCTGCTGCTGTTGGGCGACGTCGTCACCGCGAGCCTGCTGGGCCAGGACATCCCCCTGAACATCGTCTACGCCCAGCAGCGGGCCAAGGACTTCTGCGGCATTCTGGTGCCCAAGACCTCGCCGGTCACCTCGGTCGAGCAGCTCAAGGGCAAGACGATCGGCAACGGCGTCTCGACCGCGGGCGAGGTCATCGCCATCCGGGCCTTCCAGCAGGCCGGCCTCGACTACCTCAAGGACGTCGAGCGGGTCGACCTGGCGACGACCCCCGAGTTGCAGGCGGCGTTCGTCAGCGGGCAGGTCGACGCCCTGGCGGCCTGCACCCCGCCCGCCGGCGCGCTGGTCGCGGAGGGGCAGGCGCGCTGGCTGGTCACCGGTGAGAACGGCCTGTGGAACGCGCAGAACTACTGGGTCCTCACCGATCAGACGTTGCGGGATCCCAAGAAGGTCGCCGCGGCGCTGGACTACCTCGATCGGTTCCGCCAGTCCCTGGCCTACACCAATGAGCACCACGACGAGCTGATCGCCACCCTGTCGAAGGAGACGCAGGTGCCGGCCGAACAACTCCAGGCCTCGTTCGCCGGCGACATCACCCCGGTCGCGGTGGACGCCTCGGTGGTGACCGGGCTGCAGAACACCTATGACGCGCTGGGCACGGCGGGCCGCGTGCCCGCGGGCAAGAAGCTCGACGACTTCTTCGACGACCAGTACACGGCCCAGATCAACGGCTGATGACGCCGTGAACCAACCTGATGGAGGAAGCATGGACGCCGAACTCGAAGGCAGACTGCGCGAGCTGCTCGACAAGCAGGAGATCCGCGAGGTGATCCTGCGGTACGCGCGAGCGCAGGAGCGACGTGACGCGCAACTGCTCGCGTCGGTCTTCCACGACGACGCGATCTACGAACATTTCGAGCTGCCGCCGCAGCGCGGAAGCGACGCGATCGCCGCCCTGACCGCCAAGGCGTGGGCGGGCTCCCCGCTGAAGACCAAGGGCCTGACGATCCCGAACACCGTGACCGAGGTCGAGGGTGACGTCGCCTTCTCCGAGTCTCACGGGTTGAGCCTGAACCCGGTCGAGCAGGAGGGCGAACGCTTCGACTATCTCCGCAGCCTGCGTTTCCTCGATCGGCTGGAGCGCCGCGACGGCGTCTGGAAGATCGCCCACCGCCTCGTCCTGCACGGCGGCTACGAACGCTGGGAACCGGGCGCCCCGGCGCCGTTCGCCGCGGCGGCCAGCCCCGAGCTGCGCAGCGCCTACCATCCCGACGACCTCTCCTATCGCATCCGTGAGCGGCTGAGGCCGGAGGCCGTGGCGGACCGGACGACGGAGGAGAAGCCGATCTACGCGCAGGAGCCCGACACCGCATAGCCGTGGAGCACCTGTTCCATCTCCACGACGTGAAGGAGCTGTTCATGACCGGACCACGACAAGACGGACACACCACGAGGGTCGGGCGGGCGCCAGAGCTGGGCGTGGGCAGGTGACGGCCCCGTTCCGCGCGGCCCCCCTGGCCTCGCCGCGCACTGAGCAGGAGGCGCTGGCCGCCCTCGCCGGGATCGCGCCGGGCATCGCCGCCCGCGCGGCCGACGAAGAGCCGTCCGCCGAGACCTTCGCCGAGATCAGGCGGGCCGGGCTGACGTTGTTCGCGCTCCCGCTCGCGTACGGCGGAAGCGGCGCCACGCTGTCACAGGCCGCCTCGGTGATCCGGGCGCTCGCCGCGGCGGACGCCTCCGTGGCACTGGTGTTGACCATGCACTACATCCACGGCAACTGGGCGCTGGCGGGGCCCGCGCCGTCCGGACCCATCCGTGAACTGGCCGCGGGCGGCCTGGTGAACCTCGCCGGCAGCGAAGGGGTCAGCGGCTCTCCCGGCCGGGGCGGCGGGGTGCGCACCCGCGCCGTGCCGCAGCCCGACGGCTCGTGGCTGATCACCGGTCACAAGCGGTACGTCACCGGCAGCGTCTTCCTGGATCACCTCCTGATCTCGGCAACCGTGCAGGACGGCACCGCGAAGAACGGCACCGGCCGAAGCGGGGCATCGGGCAGTGGCGACGCCGAGAGCGGTGGCACCACCGACAAGCCCGTGGTGCGCACCTTCCTGGTCTCCGCCGACGCGCCGGGGCTGCGGATCGATCCGACCTGGAACGCCTTCGGCCTGCGTGGCTCCGCCTCGCACGACGTCCTCCTGGACGAGGTGCGGGTGCCGGGCGACGCCGTCGTCGAGGCGTACGACGCCGGACTGCCGGAGGGCAGGCGCTTCGGCATCTGGTGGGCGCTCCTGCTGGCCTCCATCCATCTGGGCATCGCCGAAGCGGCC
The DNA here is from genome assembly GCF_055586305.1 of Nonomuraea sp. NPDC051298. Taxonomy (NCBI): domain Bacteria; kingdom Bacillati; phylum Actinomycetota; class Actinomycetes; order Streptosporangiales; family Streptosporangiaceae; genus Nonomuraea; species Nonomuraea sp. NPDC051298. The sequence goes on along the minus strand of NZ_JBVJIM010000008.1, from coordinate 60,306 downwards.
CGCGAGGTCGCGCTCGACTTCGCGGCGGGCCCGCGCACCGACGGACAGCCCGGAACCCGCGCCGAGCAGGCCCGTACCCAGGAGCACGCCGCGCGTCTGGAGCTGGCCCTCACGCAGGCGCGGGTGCTGCTGGAGGACGCGCTGCGGCGGGGTGCCACCGTGGCCGACCGGGCTGAGGCCGTGGCGGCCGCCGCCACCAAACTCCTGGCGCACCGGCACGCCTCCGACGCGGTGGACCACGCCTGCCGCCTGGTCGGCGGTGCCTCCGTCTGGCACGAGTCACCGCTGGGACGGCACTTCCGCGACCTGCGCGTCGCCCTGTTCAACCCGCCGAACGAGGACGTGGTGATCGACTTGGTGGCCCGGTCCGTCCTGGGCCTGGACGAGAAGAGTCGATAGACCCCGGTGGCCGACCGCGCCCCCGGGCAGCACGCACCGACCTCGTACCTTCCGCCGACCTTTCCCTCGACCGCGCGCGAACGAGCGCCGAGTCGCCAACCCTCAGAGGAGCATCATGACCACGCAGGACGACCTCCCCGCACGCGACGCCCTGATCGCCCCGGCGCAGGCGGCCGAGAAGCTCAGGAGCGGAGCGCTCTTCGTCGACGTCCGCCGCCCCGAGGCTCGGGTCGAACACGGTGTGCTGCCATCGGCCGTGGCGGTCGAGAAGACCGACGTGGCGAGCCGATTCGCGCGCGGCTCGGCCGACCTGCTCCCCGACGCCGCCGACCTCGATCGGGACATCGTGGTCTTCTGCTCCTCAGAACGCGGGTCGGGGCCCGTCGTCGAACGACTCGCGGAGCTGGGCTACACCCGGGTGAGTCACATCGACGGCGGTTACAGCGCATGGAAGGAACAGGGATTCGACTCCCGCCCGCACGACGGCGGACCCACTGACCTGCCGGTCTGACGGAAGCAGAAAGACGACAAGTGAGTACGGCCACCACTCCACCACCACTGCCCGTCGACGAACTGGCCGGACGGCTGCTCGCGGGGGAACGGATCCACCTGCTCGACGTCCGGTGGCAACTGGGCGACCCGGACGGCCGGCGGAAGTACCTCGGCGGGCATCTGCCCGGTGCCCGCTACGTCGACCTGGACCGCGAGCTGGCCGCCAGGCCGTCCCCTGCCGAGGGCCGTCACCCGCTCCCGGACCCCGCCGACCTGCAGGACGCGGCGCGCCGCTGGGGCCTGCGCGCCGGCGAGCCGGTCGTGCTCTACGACGCGGTCGGCAACCTCGCCGCCGCCCGCGCCTGGTGGCTCCTGCGCTGGGCCGGGCTGCGAGACGTCCGGCTGCTCGACGGCGGCCTCGCGGCGTGGACCGCCGCCGGGCATCCGCTGGAGCCCGGCGAGGTCGTACCCGAACCGGGCGACGTGGTGCTGGGCTCGGGCGGGCTGCCGGTGCTCGACGCCGACGGCGCCGCGGCGCTGGCCGTACGCGGCGTCCTGCTGGACGCCCGCGCCGGGGAACGCTACCGGGGCGAGACCGAACCGGTGGACGCGCGCGCCGGGCACATTCCCGGCGCGGTCAGCGCCCCCACCGGCGAGAACCTCGCCCCCGACCAGCGCTTCCTTCCCGCCCACGAACTGGCGGCACGCTATCTCGACCTGGGCGTCACGGCCGGATCCGAGATCGGGGTCTACTGCGGGTCGGGGGTGACGGCGGCGCACACCGTGTACGCGCTGGAGCAGATCGGGGTGCGGGCCGCGCTGTATGCCGGCTCCTGGTCCCAATGGTCCTCCGACCCGACCCGCCCCGTCGCAGGAACGACCCTCCGTTCGAGCACGTAGCCGGCCTACGGCGACATCGCCGTTGTCCATGATCTGGCAGCGTCTGTCGGCCGGCCCGGATGCCGAAGGCCGCCGTCTCTCCTTCCGTTCCATCCGGTTCGACGCCGCCCGCCCGCTCAGGGGCGCACCTGCCGCAGGAACGCCGCGATGAAGCCGAACAGGGCGGTGTCCGAGACGAAGTCGGGTTGTGGGTCGTCCGTCCAGATCCACCACGGAGGGAAGCTCACGGGAGGGCGCTGGTTGTCGCACCACGTGCTGAACGCCCCCCGGTCGAGCAGCAGGTGCGCCCAAGGGAGCAGCCGCGTGGACGTCGAGGAGTCCATGACGACGCCCTCCCGCACGTCGTGTTCCAGCCGTTCTCGCAGTGCCAGCATCCGGTGCCGTTCCGCGCGTCCGAAGCGGCTGAGCCTGACTCCGCCGAGTTGCCAGGCTGTACCCAGCATGCCCATCCCCATGCTCAGGAACAGTGCGACCGGATAGGCGCCCACGACCAGGGCGAACAAGGCCAGCGCGACCCCCAGCGCCACACCCGCCAGAGCCGGCCAAGTCAGGCGCGACTGAAGCCCGTAGCCGCCGATGGCCCGGCCTACTGCCTTTCGCACCGCCGACAAGCTGATCCTGGATCCCGGCGGAAAGGCGGGCACGGTCAGCCGCTGCGGCCGGGCCATCCGGACCTCGTCGTCCTGGCCGAACAGACCGTTCAACACGGCAGCGCGGTCCTGCCGCAGGTCGTCAGGGTCCTTCGGGCCGCGGCGCAGGGTGTATCCCTGGGAGTCGGCCAGCACCACGACATAGCCGTCATTTCCCAGGGCCAATATCTCTGCGGTGAGCACCCGGCTGAGATCGTCGACCTTGGCCAGCCAGGGGCCCATCAGGCAACTGGTGCGAGGAATCAACGCGCTGAGTGCTTCTTGGTCCTCCACCACGCCATTCTCGTGGCCGTGCGCGGTGTGCGCCATCCGATGTTCCGGCGGAAAAGGATAGACCCACGCACCCGAGTTCGACGTCCAGCAGGCGTTGACACCTGGAGTGTTTTACTGTTCCATAACACTCCATGACTGGCGTTGAGCTCGACAGACGGCTGCGCATCGACCCCGATTCAGGGATTCCCCTTTGGGTCCAGTTGCGGACCCAGCTCGAATACATCATCGCCACCGGCGAGTTGGCGCCCGGCGTGCGGCTCCCGGCCGTGCGCGTCCTGGCCCAGCGGCTCGGCGTGGCCGTGGACACCGTGCGCCAGGCGTACGACGGGCTGGCGCAGTCCGGCTTCGCGGAGACCCGGCACGGGGTCGGCACCCGGGTGACCCTGCCCGCCCGCTCGGCCACGCCCGGCAACGACTCGTGGGACCTGCGCCAGACCGCCAAGGTGGACACGGCGCTGCTCGACCTCCTCGCCGACGGGGTCACCCCCGCGATCGCGGGGCGGGCGGTCCAGCAACGGCTGGCCATGCTGCGCCTCGGGCTGCGGGTGTCGTTCGTCGGCGTGCGCGCCTCCGTCGAGCGGTACGCGGCCACCCTGTCGGAGCGGCTGCCCGATGGCGTCGGCGCCATCAAGGCCCTGGACATCGAGGAGTTCCGCCGCGCCGGGGTCGACGACGTCACCCACGTGATCAGCCTGGTCTTCCACATCAGGGAGGTCGAGGAGCGGCTGGCCGAGCAGCCCGTGCGCGTGCTGCCGCTGACCTCCGAGCTGGACGCCGAGGTGTTCGACCGCATCCGCCGCCTCGGCGACGCCGACCGGCTCGTGCTGATCGCCAGGCCGGCCACCCGGCAGAGCTACGAGGCGCTGATCCAGGAGCGGCACCCCGGTAGCCCGGCCATGAAGTTCGTCCCCGATGACGACGACGACGCGCTGCGGGCGGCGCTGCCGCACGCGACCGCGGTGCTGCACACCAGCGCCGCCACTCCCCTGGTCCGCCGGGCGGCGCCGCAGGCCGAGCTGATCGAACTGCGGCACGCCCCGAGCGAACGCTCACTCACGCAGGTCCTGAGCACACTGCGCGCCGACTGGGACCTCATGATCCGACTCCAGCAGTCCACCCTCTCCTGATCTCACCATCGCAGCTCTCTGAAAGGCCCCATCATGCTGCGTTCCAGCCTGGCGACGTTCGCGTCCATGGCCCTCCTGCTCACCGCCTGCTCCTCGGGCGAAGACTCCACCGCCGGCAAGGTGACCCTGACCGTCGCCTGGTGGGGCAACACCGCGCGGACCAAGGCGACCAACGACGCGATCGCGTTGTTCGAGAAGAGGTTCCCCAACGTCGAGGTGAAGGTCCGCCCGTCAGCCTTCCCCGGCTACTACGACAAGCTCAACACCGAGTTCGCCTCCGGCGCGGCACCCGACGTCTTCCAGGACGACCAGGTGCGCACGTACGCGGCCAAGGGGCTGCTGCTCGACCTCGGCGCGTACAAGGACGTCCTGAGGACCGACGCCCTCGGCGAGGAGTTCCTCGCGCAGGGCACGGTCGACGGCAAGCTGATGGACGTGCCCGCGGGCACGAGCCCGATGGCGCTGGTCTACCAGCCGAAACTGCTGGAGAGCGGCGGCCTGGACGCCCCCGCCGCCGGAACGAGCTGGCAGGACTTCGCCGCGCGGGCCACGAAGCTGGCCGCCGCGCTGCCGAAGGGCACCTGGGCGTTGGCCGACAGCAGCGCCCAGCACAACCACCTCCAGGTGTTCCTGCGCCAGAAGGGCAAGGACTGGTTCTCCGCCGACGGCAGGGCGCTCGGCTTCGCCAAGGAGGATCTGGTGGAGTGGTGGAAGCTCTGGGCGGACCTGCGTGACAAGGGCGTCGTCCCGCCACCCGACGTCACCAGCGGCTCGGCCGGCGGCGACGTCTCCCAGGACCCGGTGGCCGCCAAGAAGGTCGCCATGAGCGTGTACGGCACCAGCGTCAGCCTCCCACGCGAGGACTGGAAGTACGGCCCCCTGCCCGGCGAGGAGGCGCGCCCCGGTGTGCACCTCATGCGCTCGGTGAGCTGGGCGGTCAACGCCAAGACCCGGCATCCGCGCGAGGCCGTGCAACTGGTTGACTTCCTGCTCAACGATCCGGAGGCCGGCAAGGCGCTGGGCCTGTCGCGCGGCGTGCCGCCGAACTCCGCCATCGCCTCCTCCCTGCTGCCCGGCCTCGACCCACAGGACAAGCAGATCGCCGACTACGTCGACTACCTGCGCGAGCCCGGCAACAGCGGTGCGGCGCCCGCCCCCGACCCCACGGGCGGCAAGGAGATCCGCTCCGACCTGCTCACGCGGCACACCCAGGACATCTGGTTCGGCAAGGCGAACATCGAACAGGCCGCGGACGCCTTCGTGCGGGAGGCCGACAAGGTGCTGGGGCGAGCCAGTTGATCAAGCGTGACCTGGCGGCCTACGCGTTCCTGATCCCGTGGGCCGTGGGGCTGCTCCTCCTGGTGGTGGCGCCGCTCGGCTGGTCGTTGTACCTGTCCTTCACCGACTACGACCTGCTGTCGTCTCCTCAGTGGATCGGCTTCGGCAACTATCGGGAGCTGTTCACCGACGACGACCGGTTCCTGCACTCGGTGCTCATCACCGGCGGGTACGTGCTGGTCGCGGTTCCGCTGCAGCTCGGCGCCGCGCTGGCCGCCGCGCTCCTGCTCGCCAGGGAACGCCGGGGTCAGGGCGTCTACCGCTCGCTGTTCTACCTGCCGTCGCTGCTGGCCGCCAGCGTGGCTGTCTCCATCACCTGGCGGGCCATGTTCGACTACGGCGGCCCGGTGAACGGGGTGCTCGGCTGGTTCGGCGTCTCGGAACGTTCCTGGATCAACGATCCGGGAACGGTGATCTGGACGATCATCGCGCTGGAGATCTGGCGCTTCGGCGCGCCGATGGTCATCTTCCTGGCCGGGCTGAAGCAGATCCCCGGCGAGTTGTACGAGGCCGCCGCGCTCGACGGCGCGGGCCGGCTGCGCAAATTCGTCAGCGTCACCGTGCCCATGCTGAGCCCGATCGTCTTCTTCAACCTGCTGCTGGGCATCATCGGAGCGTTCCAGACGTTCGCTCCCGCCCAGCTCGTCGGCGACGGCAACGGCGGCCCCGCCGACTCCACCCTCTTCTACGCGCTGAACCTCTACCAGCAGGGCTTCGACCATCAGCGCATGGGATACGCCTCGGCGATGGCCTGGCTCATGCTGGTCGCGCTGGCCGGGGTCGCGGCCGTCCTGTTCCGCAGCTCGCGCCGCTGGGTCCACTACGGGGACAACACATGACAAACCGCCTCGCCCACGTCGCGATCGTCGGAACTCTCGTGATCATGCTCTATCCGCTGGTGTGGATGGTCATGACGGCGTTCAAGTCGACGACCGAGATCGCGCAGAACATCTCCCTCCTGCCGACGGAGCCCACGCTGGACAACTTCGTCCAGGGCTGGGACGGCGCGGGCGTGGAGTCGTTCGGCACCTACCTGCGCAACTCCACCGTCATCGCGCTGCTGGCGGTCGCCGGGAACGTGATCTCGTGCTCGCTGGCCGCCTACGCCTTCGCGCGGCTGAGCTTCCGCGGCCGAGCGGTGTGCTTCACGCTCACCATCGGCATGTTGCTGCTGCCCAAGGACGTGCTGCTGATCCCGCAGTACTCGATCTTCCACGCGTTCGGCTGGGTGGACAGCCCATTGCCGCTGATCGTGCCGTACTTCCTGGCGATGGACGCCTTCTTCGTCTTCCTCAACGTGCAGTTCCTGCGCGGGCTGCCGCGCGAACTGGACGAGGCGGCGGCCGTGGACGGCTGCGGCGCCTTTCGCAGGTACTGGCACATCACCCTGCCGCTGATCAAACCCGCGTTGGCCACCACGGCGATCTTCACGTTCATCTGGACGTGGAACGACTACCTTCCACAGTTGATCTACCTCAACAGCGCGGAGAAGTACACCCTGCCCGTCGGCCTGCGCATGTTCCTCGACGCCACCGCGGGCTCGGACCTCGGGCCGATGACCGCGATGTCGGTGGTGTCGCTGCTGCCGCTGTTCCTGCTGTTCATGTTCTTCCAACGCCGGCTGGTGCAGGGCATCGCCACCACCGGCCTCAAATGACTCCCGGAGCTTCCATCTTGATCATCATCACCGCCGGAGACCGCACGCCCGCGCGCCCGTACGAGGCCGCGATCGAACACGTCGGAGGCGTCCCGCGCACGATCACGCCGTCGCAGGACACGCTCGACCTGCCCGCCGAAGCATCCGCGCTGGTCATGGCCGGCGGCGCCTCGGTGGAGCCCGCCCGCTACGACTCGCCGGTGGAGGACGGCGTGACGGTCACGCTCGACCAGGCGCGTGACCGGCTGGAGTGGGCCATGCTCGACCAGGCGATCGAGCGCGGCCTGCCGGTGCTGGCGATCTGCCGCGGCCTGCAGGTGGTCAACGTGTACTACGGCGGCGAGTTGCACCAGGACCTGACTCGAACGCCGTACTCGGTGCTCCACCGGCCCGACGCGGCGCGCACCCATCTCTCCCACCGGGTGACCGCCAAGGGCGGGCGCCTGGGTGAGCTGTTCGGCCAGGACGAGTTCGGCGTCAACAGCATTCACAAGCAGGGCGTCAAGCTCCTCGGCGCCGGCCTGGACGCCACCGTCTTCAGCGAGGACGGCCTGATCGAGGGCCTGGAGCACACCAGGGACCGGATCCTGGCCGTCCAGTGGCACCCCGAGGAGCTGATCACGACCAGCCCGGAGTCCCAGGCCCTGTTCACCGACCTCATCAGAAAGGCCACCCCCAGGTGAAGAAGAAACCTCTGCTCGCCGCCGCCGCCGCTCTGGTCGCCGTCCTCGTCTGGACACCGCCCGCGCACGCCTCCAGCTCCGCCGTCGCCACCGGGGCCTCCACCGTGGACGGCCGCCCGGTCGTCTGGAAGAACCGCGATCACTGGTCCACGCCCGACGGCTGGCAGGTCGTGCCGTTCCACCAGCCGGCCGACGGCAGCAGCTTCGGCGGCGGCGACCGCTACACCTCCCGCTTCGGCTACACCGGCGTCACGGCGCGCGGCTCGTCCGGCCTGGACCCGATCACCGGCTCGACCATCCCGTGGGCCGGCGCCAACGACCGCGGCCTCGGCCTGGTGCAGGTCGCCGGGCACACGCTCGACTCCGCCTTCGCCTCCAGCCACGGCTTCCCCGTCTCCCAGGACCTCGCCAAGGGCATGACCGGCGGTTACCTCAACCACCTGGTGCTCTCGCGGGCCGAACGGGTGGACGAGGTGGAGCAACTGCTGCGCGACACCAACGACGGCGGCGGGTTCAACGCCAGCACCGGCCGCAACACCTCCACGATCATCAGCGTCTTCGACCGGTGGGGCAACGCCGCCGTCTTCGAGATCGACGGTGACAGCTTCACCCGCGACAACATCACCTCCGAGTACACCCAGGACGCCGACGGCCACTACTCCGCGCCGCACACCGACGACAAGGATGCGGCCAACCCCGCCGACGGCGCCTACTCGGGCTACGACTGGCGGACGAACTTCAGCAAGGTCCGGTGGACCAAGCCGAACGGGTTCCCGTACTTCGTGGACGAGCAGGTCACCACGGTGGAGAACGACGTCGTGGTCAACACCGGCGACACGCCGGACGGCGTCCACGACTGGGAGGACTCCACCAGCGGCGTCATGCGCCACAACCGCGCGGGCATCCGCATGGACGATCCACACAAGAAGGACTACCGCTACTTCATCCAGAAGGAGGTGCGCGGGTACGGCATCCCCGGCAATTACTCCATCGAGTCTCTGTCCAAGAGCATCGGCGACCTGCCCTCCGGGGAGAAATCCACCGGCTACCACCTCAACCGTTTCGTCTCCACGTTCGGCACCGTGATCACCGGCTCCAAGATCGGCGACCCGTACGAGGGCAAACTCACCACGATGTGGGTGGCCCTCGGCGAGCCCACGGTCAGCGTGTTCGTCCCGCTCTTCCCGTACGCGGGCACGACCCCACCCGAACTATCCGACATGTACCTGGCGAGCAACGCCAAGCGGCACCTCGTCTACGACTACACCGACGACAACTCGTGCGGCTACAGTTGCGGCCGCAACGCCGACCACACGATCGACCCGGCCGCACTGGTCGGCGCCGGAGGCTACTACGGCACGGGCGGCATCCAGAAGTACACCTTCGGCATCGAGAACTGGGCCTTCGACCAGTACGACGACTTCATCGCCGACCTGCGCACAGGCACCCGCACCCCGGCCCAGCTCAAGGCGGACATGACGGCCTGGCAGCGCTCCATCGCCCAGACCGTCAAGAGCAACTACGTCAACGGCACGATCCCGGCGGCCCAATAACCGGGGAAGACACGGGCGCAGCCGGTCGAGACCGGCTGCGCCGCTGACGACCGCCCTCGTCCATCCCAGCCGGAAAAGGCTTATCGATACGGAATGGCTGGATCATGTTCGCGGACGAGAGCGACGCCCGGCTTCTGCCGAACCCCTTGGCCATGGCCGCGGGCAATATCGTCGCCCGGGACAACGTCCAGCACCTGCGCGGGCTGGCGCATGGCGACCTGCATACGGGCAACGTCCTCCTGCCGCGCATGGGGCAAGGGGGACTCCTGCCGCAGCGGTTCAGGCTACCTTCGTCGCTGCTGGCCGCCGCGCTCCTGCACTGCACGTTCGGCGATCTCGACGAACGTACCCGCTGGTGGTTCCAAGGCCATGCCCCGCCACAGCGCGCGATTCCGCACGTCTCCCGTGCGTTCGCTCGCCGCGCCGGGCCGGGCCGGGGGCGTCATCGGCGGAGCGCTGCGGGCGGGTGCCGCGACTAGCTGGTGACGACCCTTTCGTCCTGGCGGCCCAGGAAGAAGTAGACGCCGCGATCGGCCTGCATGGCGGTGTGGAACTTCTTGGCCTTGGACTTGGCCGACTCGTTGGCGGTGACGATCGTGATGACCATGTAGTTCATGTACGAGCCCGTGAAGATCGCGCCGTATGCGTACCTGCTGTGGGCGCTGCTCCTGCGCCAGTTCACCTTGTTGTCGGCGGTGTTCTTGAACGCGTTCGCGGTCTTCTTGGCGTCACTGCTGTCGGCGAACGACAGCATGATCTGCACCGCCTTGAGGTTCCCGCCGTAGGCGCTGTACGCGAGTTGGACGGCGTTTTCACAGCCGTTGTCGGCCATCAGCCCCTCGGCGTCCACCGGGTCGCATGAGTCGTACGTCCAGCCGCCGACCTTGTTCGCCGCGTACTTCTCGTCCTTGTAGGAGTAGTTCCAGTCGCCGAATTCCGTGTGCTCTATCGGCCCGTCCGATCTGCTGGCGGGAGTGCTCGGCGAGGTGGCCGGCTCAGTGGGCTCGACGTCGGGCGATTCGGTCGGTACGGACGACGGCGGCGCGGACGACGGTGGCGCAACCGACGGCGACCCGGACGGCGGCTGGAGGCTCGGCTGGGCGACGGTGGTGGCCTCCGGGCCGGGGGTGTTGAGATAGACGTACGTGCCGAACGCGCCACCGCCGAGGAGCAGCAGTGCCGACAGGGCGATGATCACGCCGATGAGGGCGGGGTTGGTGCGGTTGCCGGGCGGAGCGCCGGTGGGCGGTGTGGATGCCGGCCACGCCTGGGTCTCAGTGCGGTACTGCCCCGGGTTCGGCCCGTAGGGCTGCTGCCGGCTCTGCCCGTGCGGCTGCTGCGACTGGCCTTGACCGTAAGGCTGCTGGTGGCCCTGGCCGTAGGGCTGGTGGCTCTGCCCGTGCGGCTGCGGCTGGCCCTGGCCGTAAGGCTGCTGGTGGTGGCTCTGGCCGCCAGGCTGTGGCTGACCCTGGCCGTGGTGACCCGCGCCCCGGCCGTACGGCCCGGGGCCGGGGCTGGGCGATGGCCCGTAGCCGTCGGTGCCAGGAGGCGGACCGCCCTGGCCAGGCTGCGGCCAGTGCGCCTGCTGGTGGTGTTGGCCGTGTTCCTGGTGGCCGGGGCCCTGCTGGGGGCCGTAGCCGGGGACGCCCTGGCCTGACGACGGCCCGTACCCTGGCTGTCCCTGCGGCCCCCAGGGTCCCTGCGGAGCGGGCTGCTGAGGCTGTGCCGCCCCTCCACCGGGAGGTGGATTATCGCCGCTTGCCGCAAATGCCCCATGATCACGATCTGACACGATGCCGTACCATTTCCTTCCCCGAGCCGACGCGGAGCCGACGCACGCCTAGGGATCGGCATCTTTCCATATGTCGTTTGATTTCTACTGAACTATCTCTATATGGAGACTCCGACAGAGGCGTCGTGGCCGCTCTGACCAGGCGTTCCAGCGCCGCCGTCTGCGCGGGCCAGGCCATCTGGATCTTAGGGCAGGAGTTCGACCCGGCCCGGTTCGCCCCCGAAGCCAGTCGCGCCGAGCGCCCGCCTCGGCTGGATGATCAGATGCACGTCTCGGCGGCGCGGCCCGCACCCGTTCCCGCCGCAGCACTCGCCCCGTACGGACGCCCGGCTGATCCCGGTCAAGCCCGCGAACAGCGGTTGGTGGCACAGGGCCACAGAGAAGGGGCCCGCTGTTGGCGCAGCAGGCCCCCGAGGTCGAGGTGTTCCGTGGTCGAGACGGATGATCCCCTCCGAAAAGCTCACCAGCGCTCAGGCGAACTTTCCTCTATTGAAGCGGTGCAAAATAGACATCGGTAGCGTGTGTGGCATATTCGCACGTTCACGAATAGCGGTGTCCAACTCTGAACGCCACCGAACAGTGGTGAACGTCTGTGAACATCCGTGCTCACCAGCGTTTCCCCGATTCCGCGCATGGAGCCGAACAGGCGTGCGGCGTGGGCCATCATTGGTTCAACGCCCCTGATTCCGGACGGTTGGCGCCGATGGGATCACAAGGTTGTTTGGGGCCTTTCCGTGGTCGAGCCTTCAAAAGTAGGTGATCCTCTCGATGTTCTCTGTTCGTTTCCGATTCCCGGGTGCCGGCGTCGTCATCCTGATCATCGTCATCGTGTTCACGGTGACACTGCTGCGTCTGGGCTACGAGCCGGAGGTGGCTCTCGCGCTGATCGCGGGCACCGCCGCGGTGGCGGTCAAGGCCACGCAGCGGTTCCTTCCCCGGTCGAAGACGATCTGAGCGAATGGTGGTTCGCAAGGGCGGGGAAGAGCCCCAGCGCCCGGCAGGGAAAGGAGCGGCGGACAACTCGTTGTTCCGGCTGCGGGAGGCGTTGCAGACCTTGGCGGTGGCGGAAGAGGACCGCACGCGCGCACTGGGAACCCTGGCCGCCGCCGAGAAGCAGCACAAGCGCGCCGCCCGGCTCCTGGCGACGGCCGAAGAAGACCGCGAGCAGGCGGCACTGGCTCTGACCCTGGCCAAGAAGGACCGAATACGCGCCGTACGGGTCCTGGCGGAAGAAGCCGACCAGGCGTACGCGAGAGTCGGGTCTCTGGACGCCAGAGAGAACAGCGCGGTCGCGCGGGCGGAGGGAGGGCTGGCGGAGGCCGACGGTCGTAGCGCGAGTGCCGAGGACGACCTGGCGCACGCCGACGCCCGGTACCGGGACGCGATAGAGGAACTGGGGCGAACTGACGCCCAACGCGTGCGTGCCGAAGAAGAGCTGACGCACGCCGATTCCCGGCGCGCGCAGGCGGAAAGGAGGCTGAGGCTCACCGAGCAGCAGCACAACCTCACTGAGCAGCAGTACAAGCGCGTGATGGCTGAGGCGGGGGTCGCTCGTGCCGCTGCCACGACCACGGCGATAGAGTCCCACATCGCCGGAAGCCTCAGCGGTCAACGGCCGAACCAGGCGGAGGCCAGCGGGCCGCCGGAATTGCCGTTCGGGCCGCCGGCAGACCTTCCCGGCTATGTTCTGAAGCCGGATCCGCTGTCCGCGCGGACTCCCGCCGAGTTCGTGGAGCTGCTGAAGCAGTACCGGATCTGGGCGGGCGAGCCCAGCTATCGGGAAATCGTCCGACGCGCTCGCAAGGCGTTCGGAGCCAGCACGTTGTGTGAAGCTCTGAAGTCCTCCCACCTGCCGCCCGAGAAGCTGGTACGGGCCTTCGTCTGGGCCTGCTCCGGCTCCGAAGAGGACCTGCAGGCGTGGACCACCGCCTGGCGGCGGCTACGCATGAAGCATCAGCGGCCTCAGAACGAGACGCCGGCCGCCCTCACGACGTTGCCCATCAGCGAGGAGGCCCCCGGCCTCGTCGGCTGAAGACCGTCGGCTGAAGACGCAAGATGCGCTTCCGGCGGGCCTCGCGAGAAGTCCGCCAGAAGCTCCGCTGCCCCACCACCGCCTGGCCTCCCCGCCCGTCCATGCCCCCGCAGGAAACGAACGACCACGCGACCGTCAGAAAGCTTGACCGCCTGGGTCTATGCTGTCGGCGGAGAGCGTCTCCATGGTGACGTAGCTGGTCACCGTGGCCACGCCGGGCAGGTCGGCCATCCGGTTGGCGTGGAAGTCCTCATAGGCGGGCAGGTCGGCGACCTCGACCTGGAGCAGATAGTCGAAGTTGCCGGTGATGTGGTGGCACGCGACCACCTCGGGCAGCCGACTGACCGCACGCTCGAACGCGACCACGTCCGTTCGGGTGTGCCGCATCAGCCGTACCCCGGCGAACACCCGCAGACTCCGGCCCACCGCAGCGGGATCGATCAGCGCCCGGTATCCGCGGATGACCCCAGCTTCCTCCAGTTGGCGCACCCTGCTCGGCCGCTTGGAGGCCCTGCACTCCGGCGTGACCACGATGCTGGACTGGTACCACATCGCGCAGAGCCACGAGCACGAGGACGCCGCCGTCGCCGCGCTGCGGGACACACCGGGGCGGTCGATCTTCTGCCTCGGCGCCGGATGGGGCACCCCCGACCCCGTCGACGCCGAGATCCGCCGCGTCCGCGCCGGCCCCAACGCCGGAGACGGCCTGGTCACCATGGCGCTGGGGCTGCGCGGGCCCGAGGACACCAGCGTGGAAACCGTCGGCAAGGAGCTGGAGCTGGCGGCCGAACTCGGCCTGCGCACCAGCCTGCACATCGTCTCCGACGGTACGCGGCGCCCGGTCGCCGAGTTGCGCGAGCACGGCCTGCTGCGGGACACCACCACGTTCGTGCACGCCAACGGCATCAGCGACGAGGAGTTGCGGATGCTCGCCGACGCGGGCAGTTCGGTGTCGATCAGCCCGGACGTCGAGCTGAAGATGGGGTTCGGCTGGCCGATGACCGGCCGGGCGCTGGCGGCCGGCCTGCGCCCGACGCTGTCCGTCGACGACGTCCCGTCGGCCGGCGGCGACATGTTCTCCACCATGCGCACCGCCTTCGCCGTGCAGCGCGGCCTGGACGGCGGCCTGCGCTCCCAGGACCTGCTGTCGTTCGCCACCATCGACGCCGCCCGGTCGTGCGGACTCGACGCCCGAACCGGCAGCATCACACCCGGCAAGGACGCCGACCTCATCCTGCTGCGCGCCGACGACCTGACCGTCTTCCCGGTCACCGACCCGGCCGCCGGCATCGTCAGCGCCGGCCATCCCCGCCTGGTCGACACCGTCCTCGTCGCCGGCCGCGCGGTCAAACGCGACGGCATGCTCGTGGACGTGGACCTGGCGGCGCTGAGGACCCGCCTGGTCGAGTCACGCAACAAGATCGCGGCCGCCGCCGGCATCCCCCTCGACGGCACTTGGCGCCCACAGCCGTAGGTTGTACAACCAGGCAACCGTCAGCTCTGGAATCGCGGATCTTGTCACCGACGGATCCTATGCTCCACCCATGAGCGCGGATGAGACTCCTGTTGTGCATGCCGTGGAGCTGGACGTGCTGGTGGATTACCACCAGACCTATCTCGTGGACGATGGGTGCAGCGCGGGCCAGGTTTATGACGGGCCGAGCAGCCACCCTGTCGGGATCATCCAACTGGGGGAAGGCACCGCCCTCCTGACCGTGGGCCTTCAGTGGGGGCCGATGGGATTCACAGTGGCCGTCGCCGATGGAGATCCGGGTGCTGACTTCGATGGCTACGAGGACATCGTCGAGATCAGCTACGAGTCCCCATCGGGCCGGGTTTCTCTGGAGGAATGGGGAGGGGGAACGACGCATGTTCTTCCGCCGTTGCCCGCCGGCCCCGGAACGTATCGATTGCGATACCACGCCAAAGGTATGGACGAGGAAAGCGCGGAGGAGATGGATGAGCACTACCTTCTGCAGATCTGGCCTCAGCCGCACGGGGATCCCGCTGTGCTCAAATCCACGAGTTGGCTCTTTGAATACTGGCTGAACTCTGAACGGTCTCGTCAGGTTGTCGCGGAACAGGGTGATCGGTCGTAAGGGCTGTATCTGTGCAGCGGCATGGCAACCTCGGTCGGCGCGTTCGGTCCGGATGTCGACTTCAGTTCTGCGGAAGCACGGCCGCCGCGATGACGACGTTGTTGACGATGGTTGCGGTGACGGTGCGCGCGACCGCTTCGGCGGCGGCTCCGGCGCCCCAGTTGCCTTGCTCGAGCTCCTTGGCGCGGGTGATCACGGGAGAGGTCCAGGGGATCTCGCGGTGGAACTGGGGAAGCGTCCCGCTTCCCGAGAGCAGTGCCGCGAGCGCGGCGGTACGGGGCTGCGGCTCCGCGCCCTCGACGAGCACGTCGCGGACGTCCTCGAGGAGCCGGGACCGGCGCCCGCTCCCACCGTCCTCGAGGACCGTCGTGTTGAACAGGCCGAGCGTCTTGCGGCTTCCGCGGCGGATGTCGCCGCGTTCGACGAGCCTGTCCAGCAGCGGGCCGCGCAGCGTCGGCCCGATGGCCGCGAGGACCGTCTGGACGCCTCGGGGCTTCCGGGAGACGTAGTCCCATGCGGAGCGGAGGATCTCGTCCGACGGCGGGCGGTCCTCGACGGCTTCCACCAGTGTCGCCCCGCCCCTGCCGGTGTCGGTTCGGACGTGATGGCCGAGGGCGAGATCCGCGAGCACCGCTCCTGCGAGGGTGTAGAAGAGGGTGTTCTCGCCTGCGATGGTCCCGGTGCCCGCCTGGAACAGGAGGAGCAGGAGATCCTCCGCCAGGGTCGGAGCGCCGAGCCGTTCCGCCTCGCCGGGCGTCTCGGTCCCGCCGCCGGCGAACGGTTCTTCAGGTTGTTGATTCATCGGTCACTTCTTTCTGTCGTGGATCGGTTCTGTCGATCGGGAGGGCGCTGACGTCACGACGAAGATCCGCCGCGGTGTGTTCAGGCCAGCAGGGCCGTGAGCATGCCCCAGGACAGGGTCGTGGTCACGGTCGTCCAGACCACGATCGCCACCGCCTGCCACAGCAGGACCCACCCTCGCGGCGTGCCGGAGGCGACGAGCATGGCGGAGGTGAACTGGGTGGGAATTGCCAGGGGCCCGAGGAGGCTCGCGCCGGGCACGCCGAACCGGACCAGGTACCTACGGAAGCGCCGGCGTCCCTTCGACTCGGGCTTGGGCTCCGCGGGCGTCTCGATCCGGCCCGCGCGACGAGCCGCCGCGGTGGTACGGACGCGTGTGCCGAGCAGCACGACCGCGAGAACGCTGAGGAAGTTCCCCGAGGCCGCGGCGATGCCGGCGACGATGGGATGAATCCCACCCAGGACGCCGATCGGCGACGCCCCCTCGCCCTCGATGAACGGGATCATTCCGGCGAGCAGGACGATGAAGGGCTGGACGAGGTCGGGAACCTGGGCCACGAGATCTTGGAAGTTGCGGACAAGGGTCTCGACGGGATTCACGAGGGCTCCTCGGGCGGCGTCTCGCGCATATCGGCGATCTGTTTCGACTGGAGCCCCAGTAGAGACCGTGTCCTTGGAACATGGTCAAACCCCGTGGAAGGCGACTGTCAGTCGTCGCCGTTCGCCTCGCGCGCGACGCGCGGCTGCTCGTGCGCGAGGATGCTGGCGCGGCGCAGCACGTCGAGTTGGGCGGTGTTGTACAACTCGACCACCGCTTCGATGAACGTCTGCCGCGTGACGTGTTCACTCTTCGACAGATGCGCCGCCGGATCGCTCAGCCAGGGGTAGTCGACGAGGTTCTGGGCGAGGATCGGCGCGAGCTTTTCCGCGAGTCGCTGCCGGGTCGCCTCGTCCGCGTCGGGCGACAAGGCGTCGATGTCGGCGCCGATGGAGCCGGTGTCGGCCTCCACCATGCGCCGCACGTCCTTCATCGCATCCTCGTCGTAGAGCTGCGTGTAGATGTGGATGATCGAGCTGTCGGCCTCGGACAGGCGTGCGGCGACGGACTCGAACCCCGCCGGCACGTCGGCCGGCGCGCTGCCACGCAGGATGGCCGCGATGTCGGACCGCGCTCTCTGCAGGTGCTCGATGCGTGCCGCGAGTTCGGCGTCGAGCTGTCGCAGTGCGTCCGGGGTGCTGTCCCCGCCCGCGCCGACTTCTCCGATCCGCGAGAGGGGCACGCCGAGATCGGCGAGCCGTCGGAGGCGCAGGAGGCGCACGAGATCCTGCACTCCGTACTGTTTGTAGCCGTTGTACCTGCGCTCGGGCTCGTCGAGCAGGCCGAGCCGGTGGTAGTGCCGGATGGTGTTCACCGTGGTGCCGGCCAGCTCCGCGAGTTCGCGTGTGCTCCAGGCCACGTCGTCTCCTTCCCTCGCTCACAGGGTGCGTCGTCGTCTCGCCCGCCGACATGACCAGCGTCTCGGCTCCATTCCGTACCGAGGAGTACAATTGTGGCATGGGTGATTCCCGGAGCACTGTCATGGGCCGGCCCAGGGAGTTCGACATCGACGAGGCGCTGGAGCGCGCCATGCGGGTGTTCTGGGAGCGGGGATACGAGGGGGCGACCCTCTCCGATCTGACCGGGGCCATGGGGATCACCAAGACGAGCATGTACGCGGCCTTCGGCAACAAGGAGCAGTTGTTCCGCAAGGCGCTGGAGCGCTACCACGAGGGTCCGGCCTCCTACGCGACACGCGCCCGGGAGGAGCCGACCGCACGGGGGGTGGCCGAGGCGCTCCTGCGTGGAGCGGTTCGGACCACCACCCTTTCCGAAGGTCATCCCGGATGCCTGACGGTGCAGGGCGCGCTGGCGGCGAGCGACGGAGGCCGGCCCGCGCACGACCTGCTCGTCGGCTGGCGGAACGACGCGGGTCTACGCCTCGAGGAGCGCTTCCGGCGCGCCGTCGAGGAGGGCGACCTCCCGCGCGACGCCGACCCGGGGCGACTCGCCCGATACGTCATGGCGGTGGCATTCGGCATCGCCGTCCAGGCGGCCGGCGGCCTCGGTCACGACGAACTCCAGGACATCGCCGACCTGGCACTGCGTAGCTGGCAGCCGTAGCGGGTGTGCCTACGAGCGCGCCCTGGCCACCGCCGGACACCGGCGCTCGCCGCCCGACAGTTGGTGCCCTTCCTGGCCGACGAGGGTGTCGAGGCCGTGCGGCAGGTCGAGGGTCTGGCCGACGCCATCGGAACTCCTTTCTGTGCGGAGACGCACCGTTCAGCAGGAGTGACGGTAGGGAGGGGTGGTATGCCGGAGGTATGCCATCCGCTCTCACGCTCCGACGAGGTCAGAAAAGTGTTCATATGGTGAGCACTTTGCTTGAGAGCATCGATCTCACAGGCCGTCGAACGGAAGGCTGACCACGATGACCGACAACGCCCTGCTCCTGGACGACGCCGCCGCCTGGAGGGCCTGGCTCGCCGAGCACCACGAGACCGCCCGCGACGTCTGGCTGATGATCGCCAAGAAGAACGGCGACGCGACGACCGTCACCCTCGACGAGGCCCTGGACGAAGCTCTGTGTCACGGCTGGATCGACAGCCACCGCAGGGCGTTCGACGGCGACTACTACCTGCAGCGCTACTCGCCGCGCACCCGCCGAAGCCCTTGGTCCAGCATCAACGTCGCGAAGGCCGAGGCGCTGACGGCCGCCGGCCGGATGCGCCCGGCAGGCCGCGCCGCGATCGAGACCGCCAGAACCGCCGGCCGCTGGCCCGCCTAGCAACCCCGACCCCGGCCCCGGCCCCGACCTGCGCGCCGACCTCGAAGAAGTGCCCGCCACCTGCCGATCCGCCGTCGGCCGCGGCCACGCGGCGGTCGGGCACGCGCCGGAGCGCGGGTCAGAGCATGTTCTTGATCGGCTGGGGCGTTTCCGGCACGGGCTGGGCGAGGATCTCGGCCGCCTCCCCTGGGGTGAGCAGGCGGGCGTCGCGCAGCAGGCGGACGGACTCCTCCCACTGCCTCCGTGCCTCGCCGTGCCGTTCGAGGCCGTGCAGCGTGGTGCCGAACCACCAGCGTGACACGGCTTCCTTCAGTCGGTATCCCGACTCGTGGAGCAGCCGCACGGCCGTCGTGTAGCTCTCCACCGCCTCGGTCAGCCGACCTGCATGGCGGTAGGCGTCGCCCAGCGAACCGTGTGCGATGCCCGCATCGGCGGGCGGGTCCGTCTTCGGCCACAGTTCCACCAACTGGCGTGCTTCCGCGATCGCCTCGTCGAAGCGCCCCTGCCGGTAGTAGACGTGCACCCGGTTGTTGCGGAGCACCGCCGCGGCCGCGGGGCGTTCCGCGTCGTCGTTGAGCGCCAACGCGGACTCCAAGTAGCCGAGCGCCTCGTCGAGACGGCCCACGATCGTGTTGATGATGCCGAGGTTGTTGAGCACCCCGGCCTTCCGCCGGGGCAGGCCGGCGCGGTCCCAGTCGGTGAGGGCCGTCTCCAGTTGGGCGATCGCGGCGTCGTACCGGCCCTGGTCTCGGTGTACCCAGCCGAGGAAGTTGCGGAGCTGGGCTTTGTCCTCCCACGCCTGGATATGGTCGGCCACCTCGATGGCGTGGGTGTAGATGTCGGCGAGTTGTGTGTGCCAGCCCTGGTAGCAGAAGGGCCAGTGCAGTCCGATGACCAGGCCGACGGCGGTCGCCGGGTCGGGGCCGGTCAACGCCTGCTGTGCGGCGGTGAGCAGGTTGTCCCGTTCGTCGTGGACCCATCGTTCGGCTTCGGCCGGGTTCTGGAAGGTGGTGCCGGGCAGTTCGACGGGGCAGCGCGGTACGGGCTCGTTGTTGAACAGGGTGCTCGCCATCCACAGGGTGGTCAGATAGTGGTGCAGCGCGCGCTGTACGGCGTTGGTGCGTTCCTGCTCGGGCAGGTCCTGGTGTGCTCGTTCGCGGGCGTAGAGGCCGACCAGGTCGTGGAACTGGTAGCGGCCGGGTCCGGCGGGTTCGAGGAGGCGGGCGTCCAGCAGGCGTTCCAGGGCGGCCTCCGCGCGGTGGTGCGGCCAACCGGTCAGGGCGGCGGTGGCGGCGGGGGTGTGGGCAGGCAGGTCGAGCAGGCCGAGCAGGGGCAGCAGGCGGGCGGCGTCACGGCCGGTGGGCTCTTCGTGGAGGTGGTGGTGGCTGACCGCGATACTGGCGCGGACGGCCAGGTCGGCGTACTCCAGCACGTCCAGGCGGCGGGTGGCGTCGGCCAGCCGCGCTTCCAGGTCGGACAGGGCCCAGTCGGGGCGGGCGGCCAGGCGGGCGCCGACGATCCGCAGGGCGAGAGGAAAGCCACCGCACAGGCGGACGACCCGCTCGGCCGCCTGCGGTTCGGCGCGTACCCGGTCGGGTCCGGCCAAACGGGACAGGAGCGCGGCGGCGTCGGCGGCGTTCAGGGCGCCCAGGTGGAGGCGGCGGGCGCTGTCGAGAGTGGCCAGCGGGTCCCGGCAGGTGATCAGCACCCGGCAGCCGGCGCCGGCGGGGATGAGCGGGCGGATCTGGCGCACGTCACGGGCGTTGTCCAGGATGACCAGCAGGTTGCAGGTCGCCGTCAGTGACCGGTAACGCGCGGCGGCCTCGTCCTGACCGGCGGGAACGGCGGCGCCGTCCAGACCGAGAGAGCGCAGCAGATGGCGCAGGGCCTGAGCCGGGGGCAACGGGTCGAGACCGGGAGTGGACCCGTGCAGGTTGAGGTAGATGACGCCGTCGGTGAACCGGGCCGCCATCGCGTGGGCGACGTGAACGGCCAGGGCGGACTTGCCGACGCCGCCGGGTCCGTCGATCACCGTGACGGCAGGCCCCCGGCCGGGCCCAAGTGCGGTGCGCAGGCGGTCGATCTCGGCGGCGCGGGCGGTGAAGGCACGAGTGTCGGCGGGCATCTCGGCCGGGACGTACGGCTCGCCCGCCGTGACCTGCTGGGCCGGCGCGGCCAGATCGAGGGCAGGGTCCTTGACCAGGACGGCCTGGTGCAGGCGGCGAAGTTCGGCCCCGGGTTCGATGCCGAGTTCGCCGACCATGACCTGGCGGATGTCCTGGTAGACCGCGAGCGCCTCGGGCGAACGACCGGCGCGGTGCAGGGCGAGCATGAGCTGAGCGGCGGCACGTTCGCGCAGGGGGTGGGTCCGCACGTGCATGGCCAGGTCGGTGGCCACCGCGTGGTGGTCCCCGGCGGCCAGGCGCAGATCGGCGTGGTCTTCCAGGACGGTGAGGCGTTCTTCCTCCAGACGGGTGGCTTCGATCCGCGCCCAGGGGGCGGCCAGCTCTGCCAGCGGTTCCCCCCGCCACAACTGCAGCGCCGCGCGGAACAGGGCGTCCGCGGCGGCCCTGCCCTCTTGCGCCTGGGCGATGCGGGCGCGTTTGACCAGGCGGCCGAACAGATGGGCGTCGACGTGGTCGGGTTCGAGCGCGAGCCGGTAACCGCCGGGCACCGTCTGGATGACCTCCTCAGCGCTGTGGGGCCCGAGGGTCTCACGGAGTTTGGAGATCACGATGTGAAGCTGCTTGCCCGCGGTCAGCGCCGAGCCGTCTCCCCAGACGTCGGTGAGGATCCGCTCGGCGTGCACGGCCTGCCCGGCGTTCATGGCCAGCCTGGTCAGCACACCGATACGCCGGCTCCCCACGACCCGTACCGGTCCGTCACCGCCCAGGACCTGCAACGGGCCGAGAAATCCGATCTCCAACGCCATCAGGAGACACTCCCCGCCCTTGACGGAGCCGGCAGCGCGACGACGCGGCCGGGCCCATTCGTGGCGATGACGTAGAGAACGACGTCGGGAACACGGCCCTTGTGCGGGCTTCTGGCGCCATGGTTCACATGTGCATGTATAGAAGCGCAGAGTTGCAGATCCCTTACAGATGACTCGTCAGGCTACCGATTCATCAGCGTCACCTTCCTGCCCTATGCGGAGGATTGTGTCGCGATCTCTGTGTCCCTTACGATCGCCCCTGCGTCTTCGTCTCGCACAGGAGGTCTCATGACACACGCCAGACTGCTCAAGAAGCTCTCCGTCGTGGCCGCGGCCGGCTTTTTCGCGCTCGGCCTTGGCGCTGCGACTGCCGCTTCCGCCTCCGCCGCCGGGCCCACCGAGATAATCGACGACATCACCCCCTCCGGCGAAATCTCCGGCAAGCCCACCACGGTCGCCCCTCGGTAACGATTCCACGCCGCCCCCTGCGCGTCCGTGTGTGGGCACCACCGCGCACTCCGGCTTCAGCGGTCTCGTTCCGGCAGCCGCAACCACAGATCCGGCGGGCCGACGACGGCCCGAGCGTCAGGCAGTCGCAGCCCCGCCATGGCACACAGATATGCCACGGCCTCGCCTTGGTAGAGGTATTCGGCGAGAATCTCGTCGGCCGTCAGGTGTCCGCCAACGTCGCCGGCGCCGGGATTCGTGTCGGAGTCCTCAATCGCTCCATCGCGGCTCACCAGCCCTTGGCTGCCGCTCTTGGGGTTGGCGAACAGGCTGTGGCAGACAGTTCCCTCGGACAGTGGCAAGGTCACTTCGGGGGTGGAGGGGACGTATCCCCAGGGTTGGGTGACGACGCATCCGCCGGGGACGTCGGTGATTCCGACGATTCCCAGATGGGCATCGGGATCGGCCCAAGGATCAGCCAGGACCGCCTCGATGGCGGTGTCGTCGGCCGGCCGGGCTTGCAGCCGCCGCGCAGCCTCAGCCGCGGTGAGATCCGCCACGCACGCCACACCCATGTAGTCGTCGCCGACGTTCTCCAGCGCGGCGATCAGCCGCCGCGCCTCCGCGACCGTCGCAGCCACGTCGGAGGTCAGGCCGGGGTGCCCGGCTGGGATCGGGAACAGGCCGGGGGCCGGGCCAGCTCGGCCACCGTCTCAGGAGTCCCCCATTCGGCCGCGAAGTGCAGGGGCTTCCCCTCGTAACCGCCGAAGGCGTAGACGCCCGAGTTGGGGTTGGCACCCGCTTCCAGCCTGACGCGGATCGCCTCGAGATCAGCCCATCCACGCCCATCGATACCAGACCATCCTGCCATCTGAGGATCGGTCATGACGCTCCCTCGGATCACGGGACAGAACACCTATCCCGCCGGAACGATCTTGTCAAGTGTTGATCATTTTCGGCCGGTACCATACTTTTCGTTCATCCGACCCTGACGGGAGTAACGGATGAACGTTAATGCGGCAGTCGTGGCCGGAGCCGCAGCTCAGGTCATACTCATCGTGGTCTTCCTGATAGCGGCGCTGTCAAAGATCCTTACCCATCACGAACTCGGCCAGACCATCGCACGGCTCGGTCCGGCGGCTCTGGCGAGGCAGGCCGCGATCGCGGTGATCTCCGTGGAGATGCTGGCCGTGGCCGGACTGACGGTGGCGCCGTCCGCAGTGTGGCCCAGAGTGCTCATCGCGCTGCTGGCGCTGGCGTTCGCCGGTGCCGGAATCCGCGCGCTGGGCCGCGGAGAGAAGATCAAGTGCGGTTGTTTCGGGAACAGCGGCGCCGTGCTCGGCTGGCGCCAGGTGCTGTACCTCCCGCTGTGGTTGGCGCTCGCCGCACTGGCCGAGGCGAGCCCGCCGACCTGGACCGGGCAGGAGGGGCTGCTCGGCCTGGCCGTGGCGCTGCTCGCCTTGGTCGCCTGGAAACTGAGGGCCGAACTACGCGTGATGCGCCCGCTGCGGGAGGACCGGATGGTGCTTCCCGACCCGACCCAACCCGAAGCGGAGGTGCACGCCGCATGACGACGGTGCTGCTCATCGTGATCTGCCTGCTGGCCGTGGTGCTGTTCATCCAGATCGGCGCGCAGGTGGAGCTTTTCCAGCAGGTCAAGCAGATCCGGGCGTACCTCGACATGGAGGACAAGCCCACCCCGGTGGAGTTGGGAACCCTGGAAGGCGCCCGGCCGAGCAGTTTCGGCCTGCCGGCGGCGCTCGACGAGGCCGAGCGGGCCATGGTGCTGTTCCTCTCCAACAAGTGCGAGACCTGCCACAACCTGGCATCGGCGCTGCGTGGGGGTGCGGTGCCGCCATCGATGTGGGTCGTGGTTGTCCCGGTGTCCGGGGACGGCAACGAGTTCATCTCCGAGTTCGGGCTGTACGGCGAGCGGGTCCTCCTCGACGAGGAGGAGCGCATCGTCGACAGCATCGGGCTCGACATCACACCCGTCGCACTCCACGTCACCGAGGGGAAGCTGACACGCGCCCACACGGTGCCGACGGTCAGGCAGATGTACGCGGCCGCCCCTGTCCCCTACAAGCACAACCTGGCCGGCAAGCCTTCCGTACGGCACTGATCCGATTCACCCCACGGTCAGAGAGGCCAGCATGGACCATCTCAACAAGATGTCGGAAGGAACCGATTCATCGGGCAGGCGAGGATTCCTCGGCTGGATGGGCAGGGTCGGCGTCGCGGCGATCGGTGCGGTCGCCGGCGCGGCCGTGATGAGCAAGCCGGCGGCGGCGGCGAACTGGCGCTGCTGCAGCCTCGCCCTCCCCAACAAGTTCTGCAACACCAACAGCAGCGGACAGTACGTCTGCCCGTCGGGTTACAGCATGAAGGTGTGGCAATGCTGCAGCGGCTCGGCGCCGTACCAGCGGAGGTACGCCTGCGGTGAGTGCACCAAGGGCGGTGACTGCTACACGGGCCCGTTCATCTGCTCGGCCGGCTGGACGGTCAACGCCAACGGCTGCTAACAGGTAACCGAGTGGCCGGCCGGACGCGACGCCGTTGGCCGGCCACTCCGGATGGAGAATGCCGTGTCCTTTGACACCTGGGTGACCTTCGCGTTGCTCCTGCTCATCGCGAGCGCGGGCTTCGCGCAGTTGTTCAGCTTTTGAGGCCTGTCCTTCGTCGGATACCTCCGCCCCCTGGTCCAGGGGAGAGTTCCCGGGGAGAAGGCCATGTATCGGCCGATCCTCATGCTCATGCTCGGCTTCAGCCTCTCCGCGCTGACCATGTACGGGCTGGTGCACCTGCTCGGCTCCGGCCTGTTCGGCGGAGTGCCGGGGACGGGAGCCAAGCTCACCGCGGCGACGGTGATGCTCGCCTGCCTGGTCATCGACTCCGGCCTGTTCGGGCTGCGCACACCCATGTGGCGGCGCCAGACTCCGCAGCAGCATTTCTACCGGTTCGGCCCGGCCAGGGGCGCGCTCCTGTGGGGGCTGGACACCGGCCTGGTCCTGACCACGTTCAGGGTCACCTCGCTCACCTGGGCGGCACTCGGCGTCACGCTGTCCGGGCTGGTGCCGTGGTGGGCGGGACTAGCGTACGCGATCGGCTTCACCTGGCCGGGTTTCGTGATGGTGGCGGTCGTGCCACCGTCGAAGGACCTGGTGGAGATCCCTGAGCCGATGTGGCTGATCGACTGGCTCATGGACAGAGAGAAGCCGGTCAGGCGGCTGGCGCTGGTTGTTCTCACGGTCGCGTTCGCCGGCGTCGTCACCTCGTTGTTCCTGGGCTGAGGCGCCGCCCGCCGCTCGCGCGGGCGGCGCCTCCTCAGGTCACTCCTCAGGTCAGCAGGCGCCGTTGAAGAAGGAGATCTCACGCCGGACGACGGCCTCGCCCGGCACCCGGAACTCCAGCGGGACGCACCTGGGTTCCTTCACGTAGAAGCCGCCCACGAAGACCGTGTCATGGTCGGAGCACGCGGTGAACGACACCGCGTGGTCGGCCTCGGCCGGGGTACGGGCATTCCTGGACGGCTCGGAGTAGAGCAGGCCCGCGCTGTCGTGGAACTTCGCGGGGATGGACACCGTGATCGTCTTGCCCTTCCTGACCAGCGCGCCGACCTTGAACCTGTGGTCGCTGCCGTACTCCTCGGCTCGGGCGCCGCCCCACGCGAGCAGTCCGGGGATGACCAGCGGCCCCACCACGAGGTCGTCCGGCACGGCGGCGCGGCTCGAGTTCTTCTCCCCCGGGAACTCGGCATTGCGGTTCGCGCAATTCAGCACCCGCGGATTGCCGAGGCTTCCCGGTCGCCCGGCCGACTGCGCGGCCTCCGCCCGCGCGTCGGCCTCTCCTGCTGCACAAGCGGTCAAGGACGGCAGCAACGCCACCAGCGCCGCCCAGGTCGATCCCCTGCGAACTCCTTTGAAGATCATTACCTAGTTGTACACCCGGTCCAGGACACCGGCCAGAGGTCAGCGGATCACGACGGTGTGGCGCTCGCGGGGAATCAGCTCACCGATCACCGGAGCCCCCGGGATCTCCCCGGCGACCAGCAGGCCCCCGGAGGTCTGCGCGTCGGCGAGGAGAAGGAGCGTCTCCTCGTCCACCACCCCGGTGTCGGTGTACGGGGCCACCCAGTCCAGGTTGCGGCGCGAGCCTCCCGGCACGTAGCCGTCGCGCACGGCCTCACGGGCGCCCTCGATGAGCGGAACGGCCGCCGCGTCGATCACCGCGGTGACGCCGGAGGCCCGGGCGAGCTTGTACAGGTGTCCCAGCAGACCGAAGCCGGTGACATCGGTGACGCAGCGGACGCCGGCCTCCAGAGCGGCCTGGCCGGCGTCGGCGTTGAGCCGGGTCATGACCTCGATCGCCTGCGGGAACACCTCGCCCGTGGCCTTGTGCCGGTTGTTCAGCACGCCGGAGCCGATGGGCTTGGTCAGCGAGAGCGGCAGCCCGGGGCGGCCCGCGTCGTTGCGCATCAGCCGCGCGGGGTCGGCCAGCCCGGTGACCGCCATGCCGTACATGGGCTCCGGCCCGTTCACGCTGTGCCCGCCCGCCACGTGGCACCCGGCCTGCCGCGCGACGTCCGCGCCGCCCCGCAGCACCTCCCTGGCGATCTCGTACGGCAGGCCGTCCCGGGGCCAGCACAGCACGTTGAGCGCGACGAGCGGCCGCCCGCCCATGGCGTAGACATCCGAGAGCGCGTTGGAGGCGGCGATCCGGCCCCAGTCGTAGGGGTCATCGACGACCGGCGTGAAGAAGTCGGCCGTGCTCACGATCGCGGTGTCGCCCTGGACTCGGACGACGGCCGCGTCGTCACCGGTCTCCGTGCCGACCAGCAGTTCGCCCAGCGGATCGTCGGGCGGCACCGCGCCGAAGCCCGCGAGCACGCTCTCCAACTCCCCGGCTGGGATCTTGCAGGCACAGCCGCCGCCCTGCGCGTAGTGCGTCAATCGCTGCATGATCGTAATGTACCGATCTGTTGATCATGGCGTAAGTGCGGATGTAACGACAGAGGGCTGCGGCGTCGTGCCGCGCCGGATAGGGCTAAGATCACGAACGGAGGCGTCCGGGTGCCTGGTGGCCCTCTCGGTCTTCAAAACCGATGGCGTCGAGCAACTCGGCGCGGCGGGTTCGATTCCCGTCCGCCTCCGCCAGATCCCCCTGGAGTCTCATGAGCATCGACACGCTACTGGCTCAGGCACGTGCCGGGCTGCGCCGCCTACCGCCTGCCGAGGCCCGTGCCGCCGCGAGCCGTGGCGCGGCCTTCATCGTGGACACCCGGCCAGAATCCCAGCGCCGCACCGGCGGCGAGGTGCCCGGCGCCATCGTGATCGAACGCAACCAGTTGGAGTGGCGGCTCGATCCGCGCTGCGACGCGCGGATCCCCGAGGCCACCTCGGCGCACATCCACTGGATCATCCTGTGCGACGAGGGATACTCCTCCAGCCTCGCCGCCTCGACCCTCAGGCAGATCGGGCTGGCGAACGCCACCGACGTGATCGGCGGCTTCCAGGCGTGGACCGCGGCCGGGCTGCAGGTCAGCCGGCCCGCCTCCCCCACCCCACCGCGAGGTCCGGGCGAACCCGCCATCGACGCGGAGCCGACGGCCGCCGAGCACGCATGTGGGTGATGGCCACCGCCGGGCACGTGGATCACGGCAAGTCGACCCTGGTGCGGGCGCTCACCGGAATGGAGCCTGACCGCTGGGCCGAGGAACGGCTCCGTGGCATGACCATCGACCTCGGCTTCGCCTGGACCACGCTCGAGTCGGGCCGGCAGTTGGCGTTCGTCGACGTCCCCGGGCACGAACGGTTCGTCACCAACATGCTCGCCGGTGTCGGCCCGTGTCCCGCGGTCATGTTCGTGGTGGCGGCGGACGAGGGGTGGCGGGCCCAGTCCGCCGAGCACCTGGCCGCCCTGCACGCCCTGGGCGTACGGCACGGTCTGCTGGTGATCACCCGCGCAGACCTCGCCGACCCGGGACCCGCGCTGGCGGAGGCCCGCCTCCACCTGGAGGGGACGAGCCTGTCGGAGATCGAAGCCGTCGCCGTCAGCGGCCTGACCGGGCAGGGCCTGCCTGAGCTGTCCGCCGCGCTCGACCGGCTCGCGGCCGAGCACCCGGAACCGCGCCGGGACGGCCCGGTGCGGTTGTGGATCGATCGGGTGTTCACCATCACCGGGGCCGGAACCGTCGTCACCGGCACACTCACGCACGGCACGGTGCGGACGGGCGACGAACTCCTCGCCGGGACGGACCGAGTCCAGGTCCGTGGCCTTCACACGCTCAACCAGCGGAAGGACGCGGTGTCGGCGACCGCTCGCATCGCCGTCAACGTCAGGGGCGTCGACCGCGACACCCTGTCCCGTGGCACCGCGCTGCTGACACCGGACGCGTGGATCACCACCGAGTCGGCGGACGTACGGCTGGAGCCCGGTGGGGACATCGGCGGGGAGCTGCACTTTCATCTGGGTTCCGCCGCCGTTCCTGCTCGGCTGCGCCCGCTGGGCGCGGACACCGCTCGCCTCACCCTCTCCCGGCCCATGCCGCTCAGGGCCGGTGACCACGGGCTGCTCCGCGATCCCGGCCGCCGGACGATCGTGGCGGGCGTGCGCGTCCTCGACGTACGGCCGGCGCCTCTGCGGCGCCGGGGAGCCGCGGCGGTCAGGGGGGCGGCGCTCGCCGGGGTGACCGTGCCCACCGCTGCGGACCTCCTGCGCTGGCACGGACTGCTGAGCCGGGCTGAGCTGACCGCGATGGGGGCCGCGCCCAGTGGGCAGCCGGTGACGGGCGACTGGTTCGCCGACCCCGGCCACTGGTCCGAGCTTCGCCGGACCCTGGCGGAGCAGGTGTCACACCGCGACCAGGGAGTCACCGTGGAGGCCGCCGCCCGGCTGCTCGGCCTGCCCGACCGGCGGCTGGCACGGGCGCTCGTCGCCGAGCCGCTGACGATCAGGGCGGGGGTGATCCTCAGAGGCGATCGGAAGCAGGTCTCGCTGCCTCCTCAGGTCGAGAAGGCGATCGCCCGGCTACGGACCGACCTCGCCGACCGGCCCTTCGACGCCCCCAGCGCCGAACGCCTGGCCGAACTCAAGCTGACCGGCGCCTCCCTCACGGCGGCCGTGCGGGCGGCGGCGTTGCTGCCCATCGCGAGGAACATCGTCCTCCTGCCGGACGCGCCGGAGCTGGCGGTGGCCGTGCTGAGCGAACTGCCCGCGCCCTTCACCATCAGCCAGGCGCGGACAGCCCTGGGGACGAGCCGCCGCGTCGCCGTACCGCTCCTGGAGTACCTCGACGCCCATGGCCACACCCGGCGACTCGACAACGAGTCACGGATCTGCGTACCCCCCAGGGGAGCGGATTCGTGATTTTGCGCTGGGTGACGGCCTCCCCGTCGCTCGCATGCGTGAGGACGCCTGGGCCGCTCATCCCCCACCCCATACTGATGGCTTTGGCCCCGCCTCGGGAGATCGATCGAAGAGCCGGGTCGCTCGCGCACACACGGTCTCCGATCACGGCGGTCCACCCGCCCGCCTTCCCGGCAAGAAACGCCCGGTCGTCATGGATGTTCATGGCGATGCCGGCGCAGTCGGCGAACCTGGCTGCGGTGGCCGAGCCCAGATCGGCGCCCAGGCGGCGCGCGACCTCCCGTTCTGCAAGGCCCTGACACCAGACGGCGTAGAAGGCGGGGAGAGGGTCCTCCGCCTCATCGTAGGAGCACAGCAGTTCGTAAAGATGGTCACGATCGGCCATTGAATCCGTTCCTTGAAGAGCCGTCCGGCGTTGCGCAGAGCGGCTGCGCCGGAATCCGGGAAATCTCGATCGCATGCGAGCCTTCGGCGACGTTCTTCGAATATCAGATCAGGCGTGGTGAAGGCCGTGTTCACAGGTTCGGCCCCGTCGATGTAGCCGCCCGGCATCTGAAATCTCACGTTCTGCGGGCGGCGGACGTCTACCAGTCAGGAGAAGGGAAACGCAGATGAGTACTCGACACATCGTGATCGAGACCCGCCTCGGACCGATCACGCTCGTGGCGAAGGGCGAGACGATCGCCGGCCTGTACTTCAGGCACCACGTCCGTCGGCCCTCGCAGGAGACGTTCGGCCCCGAGGTGGCCGAATCCACGGACCCGCTGCTGAACGAAGCCGCCCGGCAGTTGCGCCACTATCTGGCGGGTCGGCGCAGGCAGTTCGATCTTCCGCTGGCCGCCGAGGGCGACGCGTTCCAGCATGCCGTCTGGGACATCGTGAAGAGCGTTCAGTGCGGTGACACGACCACCTACGGTCGGATCGCCGAGCAGGTCGGAGACCGCGGTCTCGCGCAACAGGTCGGACAGGCCGTGGGTGCGAACCCGCTGTGCATCTTCGTGCCGTGTCACCGCGTCGTCGGCTCCAAGGGTTCCCTCACCGGGTACGCCGGCGGACTGAAGCGCAAGCAGGTGCTGCTGGAGCTCGAGGAGCCGCCCGCGGTCAGCGCTGGACGGTTGTTCTGACCGGAAAACTCGCGTTCGCCATCGAAAGTATGTCGTCAATGGGATGGACATGAAACAACCGTTCGAGAACGTGGTGGCGCAGCACGGCGCAACCGTGCTGCGCGTCTGCCGGGTCCTCCTCGGCGCGCACGACGCGGACGACGCATGGTCGGAGACCTTCCTCTCCGCCATGCGCGCCTATCCCGACCTGCCTGAGACGGCGAACGTGGAGGCGTGGCTCGTGACGATCGCGCATCGTAAGGCGATCGACGTGCTGCGTGTCGCGAAGAGGAGCCCCCTGCCGGTCGGCGAGGTACCGGAAGCACCGACAGGGCGGGACATCCCGGACGCTGGGGACGCTGACCTGTGGGCCGTGGTGAAAGGGCTCCCGAGCAAACAACGCCAGGCTGTCGCCTACCGCTATGTGGCGGGGCTGACCTACGCCGAGATCGCAGAGATCCTCGGCGGCACCGTCGAGGCGGCCAGAAGAGCCGCCGCGGACGGGCTCAAGACTCTCAGGAAGAAGTATCCGGGCGCGATCACGAAAGGAGCATCATCATGAACGACATTCGCCACGATGACGACATGACCGCCCTGCTGTCGACGCCTGTGGATGCCGGCACTCTCGGCCGGCTCCATCGCCGTCTGGAGCAGGCGGCAGAGCGAGCCGATCTCGTCGATGTCGCTTACACCACCATCGACTCACCCGTCGGCAGGTTGCTGCTCGCCGCCACCCCGGAGGGGCTGGTCCGCGTGGCGTACGCCAGCGAGGACCACGATCGAGTCCTGGAGGCCCTCGCCCAGAAGCTCAGCCCGCGCATCCTGCGCGCCCCGAAGCGGCTGGACGAAGTGGCGCGGGAGATCGACGAGTACTTCGCCAAGCGCCGTCAGGTCTTCGACCTGGCGCTGGACCTGTCCCTGTCCCGCGGATTCCGGCGCCTGGTGCAGACGCATCTGCCCGAGATCGGGTACGGCCAGACCCGCAGCTACCGAGACATGGCCGAGTTGGTCGGCAACCCCAAGGCCGTCCGTGCGGTGGGCACCGCCTGTGCGACCAACCCGCTGCCGATCGTCGTCCCGTGCCACCGCGTGCTGCGTACCGACGGCACGCTCGGCGGTTACATCGGCGGACTCGAGGCCAAGACCATGCTGCTGAACCTGGAGGCCGCGGCATGAGCACCGCGAAGGCGACCGGAAGGAAGCCGGATCGGTGGTGCGGCCGCGTCGAGTCCGGCGACTGGGAGGCGATCACCACCGAGGTCAACGAGTACGGCGGCGCACTGCTGCCGCGGCTGCTGACCCCGGCGGAGACCGTGCAGATCAGGGAGCTGTACGGGCAGGACGACCTGTTCCGCAGCACCGTCGACATGGGCCGGCACCGCTTCGGCGAGGGCCGGTACCGATACTTCAACGCGCCGTACCCGGAGCCGATCGAGCGGCTCAAGCAGGCGCTGTACCCGCGACTGCTCCCCATCGCCCGCGACTGGTGGACCAAGCTCGGCCGGCCCGCGCCGTGGCCGGACTCGCTTGATGAGTGGCTTCGGATGTGCCACGACGCCGGCCAGACGAAGTCTTCGGCGATCCTGCTCCACTACGGCGAGAAGGATTGGAACGCTCTGCATCGCGACCTGTACGGCGACCTCGTGTTCCCGCTGCAGGTCGTGATCAACCTCAACGAGCCCGGCGTGGATCACACGGGCGGCGAGTTCCTGCTGCTGGAACAGCGCCCGCGCGCCCAGTCTCGGGGCACCGCCACGCTGCTGCCGCACGGTCACGGATACCTCTTCACCACCCGCGACCGACCCGTCAGGTCCGCCCGCGGATGGTCCGCCGCGCCGGTTCGGCACGGCGTGTCCGCCATCCGGTCCGGCGAACGTCACACCCTCGCTCTCGTCTTCCACGACGCCGCATGAGCGACGCGACGAAGACGTACACCCTGCTGGGGGCGGACGGCTGTCCCTATCGGTCTGCGGTCAAGGGGCTGTGGGGCGGCCATCGCAGCTCGAAGATCTACGGGCGGCTCGACTGTCCCGCCGCGCTGCGCGCAATCGCTCGTGGCCGCTACGTGAAGCACCGGGTCTTCTTCGCCGACGAGGACACGGCGGTGGCCGCCGGGTTCCGCCCCTGCGGGGTCTGTTGCAGGGACCGTTATCAGAAGTGGCGGACCGACCGGGAGGACGGCGAACGATGAAAGCCCTGACCAGCCCCTTGCTGAAGGCGTCGGCGAGTCATGATGCGGACCTGACGGCTACGGACGCCGAGATCGCGACCGTCATCGGAATCGCCCGCGACCGCCGTGCGCGTACTGTCGTGATCGGCTCCGGCCGTACCCCGCATGCCCTTGCGACCTCACGCCTGATCGCATCGGCCTGGGATCGTGCAGGAGGCGCAACTCTCGATACGATCACCTGGCCCGAGACCGGGGCCTCCTGGCTGCGTCATGCGTCACGGTTCGCCGCCGCCGACCCCGACCTGTGGGTGATGGTCGGGCCGGCGATCGGTTGGGCCCAGATGACCCGGCGGTTGCTGTGGTCGACGCGCTGGAGCCCCGCCCGCACCCTCGCGACCGCCGGAGTCGGCGACCCGCGCACTCTCGCTCTCGTCGGACTGGCCGAGCTGGACGGCCTGGCCGGCGCGGGCGCGGACGGTAGCTCCTGGCTCGTCGCGGACGATTCGCTCGTGCGCCTCACCCACGCGGAGGGCAAGCGATGACAGCGCCGTCGGTCGCGGCCGGATCAACGTCACGATGCGCATGACCAGGCTTGACGGGTGATCGAATGACACAGGATGCCACCAGCGCCACCGCCGACCCTGGCGTCGTCGTCGGCGACGACGGGCTCGCCCGGCCCGCATGGGCAGCCGCCGCCCCTCTGCTGCGCGACTACTACGACACAGAGTGGGGCATGCCGGTCACGGACGAACGCGGCGTCTACGAGCGCATCAGTCTCGAAGGATTTCAGGCGGGTCTGTCCTGGGCAACGATCCTCCGCAAGCGGCCCGCGTTCCGTGCGGCGTTCGACGACTTCCACCCGGACGTGATCGCCGCGTACACCGAGACCGATGTCGAGCGGTTGATGGACGACGTCGGCATCGTGCGCAACCGGCGGAAGATCCAGGCGACCATCACCAATGCCCGCGCCACCATCATGCTGCGTGAGGAGATGGGCCTGGCCGAGTTGGTGTGGTCCTTCCGGCCCGAGAGCACGCCCTGCCCCCAGACCTTTGCGGAGATCCCCACGAAGTCCGCGGAGTCGGTCGCGTTGTCGAAGGAACTGCGCCGACGCGGATTCGCCTTCGTCGGCCCGACCACCATGTACGCGCTCATGGAGGCGATCGGCATCGTCGACACCCATCTGCTCGGCTCGCATCGACGGGGCAGCTCCGGGATCTGGACCTCGTGACCCTTCATGGGCAAGCTCGTGGCGATCCCCGCCGACGGCCGTCGGCGATCCTGAAACCGGGCCCCGATCTCACGTTTCCGCGCGACCCGGCGTCTTCCCCATGCCGGGAGGCAACCGCCCGGCATCGCTGACACCAGTCAGCCCAGCATGCCCGCGGCCGTCATGCGCCCGGCGGTCGCGGGCACCGCTGCCATAGCGGGGCGTGCAGGGAGCACAGACGAATGACCAGTCGACAGGGCCAGGAATATGACCTGACCGACTTCGACGCCGACAAGTTCTGGATCGAGACGCACCGCGCGACCGCCGCCACGTACCGCTTCCCGAGTCTCGCGGACAAGAGCGCCCGGTCGACTCAGCTCGGCCTGGCGGTCGGAGACCTCCTCCAATCCGCCATGATCTGCGGTGGCATCGACGTGATGCCCTTCACGATCCGCGACGAGAGCCTCGTCGTCGTCGCGTGCAGAGGCTACGAGACCGTCGGCATCTCGATCATCGACGCAACCGGCGATGTCCCACGCGACGTCGTGACCTGGATGGAGCCGACCCACGCGGCGTGGGTGGAGCAGGTGCTCAAGATCGAACTTCTGCGCAACGCCCGGGAGGCGGGCATCGACCGGGTGATCGTCCGGGACGGCACCGCGACAGAGGCCATCTACAAGGCCCTTGGCCTGCGCCCGCGGCCTGCGGTTTCGCACGACGTCGAGCGTCACCCGTAATAGCGGTACAAGGCGAGCCAGAGAACCGCCACGTGGTCTTCGGAGGCGAATGCGATCACCTCGTCGCGGGACAGGTAGTCCTCAGACCAACGGTCCCAACCGGCATGTGCGCCGACGAAGTACCGGCTTCGTTCCGGCGGGAACGAGGTGAGGAGCTGGTCGGCCAGCGCTGCTCGGCCGGCTTGTGTCTCGGCAAGCTGGATTCGCCCCTGCTCGGTACGCGGAAGCTCGTCGTAGTCGCCATCGTTCATCGTCCAGCGCATCCGGCCGATCAGCCAGGCCGTCAGGAGGTCGGGGTCACCGGTCACTTCCTGCCACGGTTCTCGGCGATGCGGGGCATCGTCGTCTGAACCGCCGTCTTCGAACCCGAACCCGGCGGGCAGGTCAAGATTCCCGCTGGAGGTGAGGATGATCTGCTCACCGGCAGATCCCAGGGCCCGCACACCCGAACCGTAGGGTCCTGGCCCGGCCGGGAGGGGCCCGGCTTCTTCGTCGTCGTCGTCCCAATGCTTGCGCTCTTCCAGCGGCGTGAACGCCTCCGGCAGGCGCTTTTCGAGAAGGGTGTCGAGCAGCCGGAAAATTTCGTCCGTCGCCGTGACAGGGCCGCCATGGATGGATCGGTAGGTCACCGATGCCGTGCTGTCCGCCACGGCCTCCAGAGCCACCGCGCGTAGGTCGTCCACGCTGCGAACCCTGACGATGCACCTTTCCTCATACAGGTGCGCCACCTTGGAGTCGGACAGATCTGCCGCCAACGGTCCCACCGCTCTCGATTTGTCAACCAAACGTGCAAGGGACCTGGGATCTTAGCGGGCTCCTGATGGCTGAGGTGTTGTCGGGCGGCCCCGCCGGACAGGTCCGGGCAGTTCCAGCGCGATAGCGGTACCTTGGCTTGGCCTCGACCGGGCCGCCCCGCAGCGAGCGCCCTTCCCGATCCGGCCGAGGACGATGTCGAAGGCATCCGACGCGCCCACTTCGGCGGGCTGATCCGTGAATACGCGCAGGTCGCACAGGGCGGCCAAGTTTCTGGCACGCACAGGGAACCGGAGGATGCCCAGCGGGCTAGTGATAGGTGTATCGACCACAACGAGACGTGGATGGCCGTGTGTGAGTACCCCTGACGTCATACCTGAAGAATGGGATGAGGCGTTACTGAGACCCTCATCACTTGATGACCCCCGCTCCTTCGACGATCTGTTCCGCCGGCACGCACCACCGCTGCACCGCTACGCCGCCCGGCGGTTGGGCGGCCACCTCGCCGACGACATCGTCGCCGCGACCTTCCACCAGGCGCTTCAGCACCGCCACAGCTACGACCCCGCCCGCGGGGACACGTTGTCGTGGTTGTGGACCATCGCCACCAACCTGATACGCCGTCACCACCGTTCAGAGGCACGGCTCTATCGTGCGCTCGCACGTACCGGCGTCGACCCTGTCACCGAGGGCCACGCCGACCTCGTCGTCAACCAGGTCGCCGCGGCAACCACGACTCCGCGCCTGGCCAAGGCGCTGGCCGGGCTGCGCAAGGCCGATCGCGACCTGCTGCTGCTGATCGCCTGGGGCGAGCTGTCGTACCAGCAGGTCGCCGACGTGCTCGGCATCCCGGTGGGAACGGTCCGCTCGCGGCTGAACAGAACCCGCGCCAAACTTCGCAAAGCTCTGGGAGAGGTATCCGATGGATGAGATGAAGCTGCTCCGGCACATGCGCGCCGAGGTAACCGCGCCCGACCCGGACGAGCTGGCCGCGTCCATCGGCTGGCGATCGGAGCACCCGGCAGCACCGGTCCGGTCGAACCGCCGGCGCTCGCTCGCGTTCGCCCCGAAGCGGAACCGGGGACTGATCGTCGGCGCTGCGCTGACCGCGGCGCTGGCGGCGGCTTTGGTGATCGGCCCGAGTGTGGTGCCCGGAGGACTGGGCAGCGCGACCTCCTACGCCAGTGCCGCCATCGAGATCGAGAAGGCGGACGGCGACTGGGTGGCCAAGATCAAGGACCCTCTCGCCGATCACGAGCGCTATGCGGAGGGGTTCAGGGCGGTGGGGCTGGATGTGCAGTTGCGCCTGGTTCCGGCCTCCCCGGTAGATGTCGGGAAGGTGGTCGGGGGCGACCGGAGCGGGCCGATGCCGAGCCCGGTGCCGGGAGATGACGAAACGCCGGGCGGCCGTACGATCATCACCGCGGGCAAGGAGCCTTCCGGCTGCCAGATCGGGCAGGGCGACTGCCACCTCGCCATCCGGATCGCCGAAGACTTCCGCGGGACCATGTCGTTCCAGATCGGCCGACCCGCACAGCAGGGAGAGCCCTACCAGCGCCCGACTCTTGCCACGGACTCCGGCGAGGTGCTTCAAGGGGTCGCGGCACACGAGCGGCCAGTGGCCGAGGTGCTCGAGGAGATCAAGAAGCGTGATCTCCAGGTCGTGTACGAGCGGGCGACGTCCCAGGACGAGGGCCCGTCCAACTACGTCACCGACCGGCAGTACCACCTGACGTTCGAACCCGTCGATGCCAGTGAGGTCGGGCCGGACTGGCTCGTCTGGCAGGCGCGGTCGATCCAGGACGGGGTCATCCAACTGCAGGTTTCGCCCGAGAAGCTCAAGCCACTGGCGGAACCGGCCGGCTAGGCCCTTCCTGCCGACGTGGCGGGTATCGGCGAGTTCGGCCGGCCGGAACCCTGTTCAGGCCGGCCGAACTACGTGGACGACGCCCGCCCCGCCGCCGGCGGCGGTCTGGGGAACGCCGACGTGGTCGAAGGCCCACCCTCGGATGTCGAATCGGCCCGGAGACCACGGTCGCCGAGACCACTGCCCGCCGCCTATTCGAACAGGGACGTGTCTCCCGTGCCCCGGCGCAGAATCTCGGGCTCCTCCTGCGAGAAGTCGACGACGGTCGTCGGAGTGGGGCCGCATTCGCCGGAGTCGACGACCGCGTCCACCACGTGGTCGAGCCGCTCCTTGATCTCCCACCCCTGCATCGAAGGTTCGGTCTCGTCGGGCAGCAGCAGGGTGCTGGACACTAGCGGTTCGCCCAGCTCGGCCAGCAGCGCTTGGGCGACGACGTGATCAGGGATGCGGACGCCGACCGTCTTCTTCCGAGGATGCAGCAGCCGCCGCGGGACCTCCTTGGTCGCGGGCAGAATGAACGTGTAACCGCCCGGAGTCGCCGCCTTGACCTGGCGGAACAGCGCATTGCTCAGGTGAACGAACTGGCCGAATTGCGCGAAGTCACGACATACCAGGGTGAAGTGGTGGTCACTGCCAAGGCCGCGGATCTCCCTGATCCGGTCGAGGCCCTCCTTGTTGCCCGGTCGGCAGCCGAGGGCATAGCACGAGTCGGTGGGGTAGGCGATGAGCCCGTCCGCCCGCAGGATCTCGGCGATCTGGCTGATCAGGCGAGGCTGGGGATTGTCTGGATGAAGATCGAAGTATCTGGCCACGCCTCGGATCCTAGGGTCCGGAACCATGGCATGCGCGCGGCCCCACGGCGGTGCGGTCCCGCGTACAGGCAGCCCTCCGCCGCAGGATGGAGGCGCGGCGTCTCTCGACGACCGCGCCCTTGCCTGGGCGGCCACGTGTCGGCCAGCTCACCCACACGCGGCCGGCGCGGCTGCCTCGAACGCGGCGTACGCCTGCGGGCATCTGGGGTTCGGGCTGCCTCTGACGCCGAGCCAGTGCGCCGACAGGCTCAAGACAGGTCGCCTTCGTACATTCCCATGAAGACGCGGACTCCACGACGAGGGGACCGCTGATCGAGAGGAGATTGTCGTGCGTATCGGGTGGGTAGTCGCCATGGCCGCCGCACTGGTCATCGGGGGGTCGGCGGCGGGTGCCGCCGACAGCACCGACGGCACGCGGGTGACCGCCGGCAACGAGTGGTTCCAAGGCGGCGGTTCGACCGACGGGACCCGCGTGACGAGCACCGACAGCGGGGTCCTCACGTAGGTGAGCGATGCCCTCAGGTGGCGGGAGTCCTGAGGTCGGGGAGCCCGAGGAGAGGTCGTCCTCGGGCTCCGCAGATCCCGGCGTGACAGTCCCCCGTCACCGGGCTCCTGTCGATCTCGTCCTCGCCCCCAGTGGGCGAAGAGCCGGGGATGCTGGCGGGTGGCCGGGCCGCCCAGGTGGTGCACGCGGTCAGCCGGCTCAGGGGGAGGCCAGCGCGGCGACGCGCTCAATCGCGCGGACGGCGACTTCGGGCTGGTCGAGGTAGATGTAGTGCCCGCTCTTGGCCGCCGTGCTCAGCTTGCTTCTGCCGGACAGCGCGAGCCACTTGCGCTGGCCCGCGGACCAGGCCTTCTCCAGGAGCGGGCCGTATTCGGGGAGGGCTGCGAGGTACTGCTCGCCGTGCTGGACCACTTCCACCGGGATGTTCCCGGCGGAACGGACGTCGCCGTCGGTGATGGCGAGCTTCTCCGGGTTCGCGCCCTTGAATATCGCGAGGTTCTGGGCGCGCACCTCAGCCGCGGGGCCCTTGGCGGACGCCGGGATCGCCTTGGTGATGTCGGCGACCATCGTGGGTGAGGTGGTGTCCAGCAGGACCAGGCCCTTGACCCTGTCCTTGTGGTCGGGGGCGTACCGGGCGGCGATCAGCCCACCCAGCGAGTGCCCCGCCAGAACGACCGGGCTGTCCCCCGCGACCCGGTCGAGCACCCCGGTCAGCACCTTTCCGGTGCTCGAGAAGCTCTGCGGGCCGGTCGGCTTGTCGCTCGCACCCGCTCCCAGCCGGTCGTAGGAGCAGACCCGGTTCTTCTTGCTCAGCGTCTTCTGGAGGGCGGCCAGCTTGTCCAGGCCGTCACCGCCTCCGTGCATGAGGATGACGACCGGCCCGCCCTCCGCCGGATCCCCGGAGCACGACACGTTCACCGACTGGCCGTCGACCTTGATTTTCTCGGTTCCCGAGATCGGTTCGGCATCGGCCTTCCGCGTGGACCCGAAGAGATCCCAGTCCGTCCCCGAGTCGCCGCCGCAGCCGACGAGCGCGGCACCGGCCACGATGCTGCACAGCGTGACCCCGACGGATGCCTTGATCTTGCGGAACACGATGTCCTCCAGGGGGAGCGGTTCGTACGGCGGCGGTGTGGCGAGAAACGGGGCGGAGGCGCGCCGTGACTGAGAAGTAACGCTAGGGAAGCGACCGCCCCGGTATCGTCACCGCACGGTGGACATTCGCCGGTAGCTCGCACGGGGGACAAAGGGACCTCGTGACAGCGCCGCCGCGACGTCCGCCGTGCCGAGCGGCGCGGCGGATCGTCGCCTTCGCGACCGCCGGGGCGGCCTTCCGGTCCTCGCGTTGGAGCGGTGTCGTGCCGGCACAGCCAC
The DNA here is from genome assembly GCF_055586305.1 of Nonomuraea sp. NPDC051298. Taxonomy (NCBI): domain Bacteria; kingdom Bacillati; phylum Actinomycetota; class Actinomycetes; order Streptosporangiales; family Streptosporangiaceae; genus Nonomuraea; species Nonomuraea sp. NPDC051298. The sequence continues at coordinate 20,410 of NZ_JBVJIM010000008.1, read as the reverse complement.
TAGGCTCTCCCCGTGAGCGGTCTCCTACGGGTCCTGGAACTGTGGCGCAGATGTGACGTCAAGTTACGGGATCTCCCGCTCGCGCTGGTGCTCGTCATCGCCTCGTTCCTGCCGGTGCTCCGCGGCCACGAGACGCAGGTCGGCGACCTCCCGGCGCGTCCCTTCGACGCCTTGGGCGCTGTGGTGCTCGCCCTGCTGTGCCTGCCCCTCGCCGTGCGCCGGCAGTGGCCGGCCATCAGCCTCGCCGTGGTGTCGCTGGGCTTCGTCCTCGCCCACCTCGGCAGCTACCACCTGGTCGCGGGCACCGCGCTGCCCATGGCGCTGGTGAGCGCGGGCGCGCATCTGGCACATCACCGGCGGCTCACCCTGGCCGTCCTGACGGCGGTGTACGTCGCACTGGCGGTCGTGCTCGACGGGCTCGGCTCGCCCGAGGGCCTGGACGGGTTCGTGGCCTTCTACCTGGGGCTGGCAATCGCGTGGTGCATCGGATCCTGGCTGCGCTCCACCCGGGTCGCCGAGGCGGAACGGCGCCGCCACGTCGCCGAGGCCACCAGGGCCGCCGAACGCACGCGCATCGCCCGCGAACTCCACGACGTGGTTACCCACCACGTCACGGCGATGGTCGTGCAGGCCGAGGCCGCGCGCTACCTGACCGCCGTACCCGATCGCCTCGACGAGACCCTGACCGCCGTCACCGACACCGGACGGCGGGCCATGACCGACCTGCGGCACCTGCTCGACCTGCTCAACCCCGACCACGACGCGGACGTCAGGATGCCGCCGGTCGGCGACCTGCACACGCTGGTGGAGCGGACCCGCCAGGCCGGGCAGCCGGTGGAGTTCACCGAGGAGGGCAAGCCTCCGGAGACCCCCGGCAGCGCCGAGTTCGTGGCCTACCGCGTCGTACAGGAGTCTCTGACGAATGCCCTCAAGCACGCCCGCGGCAGCCGTACCGCGGTCCGCCTGCGCCATGGCGCGAGGGAGATCCTCGTGGAGGTCAGCACCGACGGCCCGGGTTCTCCGGGCTCTCCGGGTGGGAGCGGGCGGGGTCTGGCCGGGCTCCGCGATCGGGTCGACGCGCTGGGCGGCGAGTTCAGCGCGGACCGGCGGGCGGACGGCGGCTTCGCCGTACGGGCGCGCATCCCCGCGGGGAGCTCGTCGTGAACGCGCCGGTCAGGATCCTGATCTGCGACGACCAGCCGCTGATCCGCACCGGGCTCTCGACGATCATCGATGCCCAGCCGGACCTCGAGGTGGCGGGCGAGTGCGGGGACGGACTCGCCGCCATCGACCTCGCCCGCCGGCTGGACCCGGACCTGGTGGTGATGGACGTACGGATGCCGATCCTCGACGGCATCGAGGCGACCCGCAGGCTGGCCGGCGCCGGGGTGCAGCATCCGGTCAAGGTGCTCGTGGTGACGACGTTCAACCTGGACGAGTACGTGTACGAGGCGCTGCGCGCGGGGGCCAGCGGGTTCCTGCTCAAGGACGCCCCGCCAGGGCAGCTACTGCACGGGATCCGCACCGTCGCCGCCGGTGCCGCGCTGCTCGCGCCCGAGGTGACGCGGCAACTCGTCGGCAGGTACGCGACCCGGATCCGTCCCGCTCCCGACGCCGAGGACGGCATCGCGCTGGCCCCGCGCGAACTGGAGGTGCTGCGCCTCATCGCCAACGGCATGTCCAACAGCGAGATCGCCGAGACGCTGGTGCTCAGCCAGGAGACCGTCAAGACCTACGTGTCGCGCATCCTCACCAAGCTCGACCTGCGTGACCGGGTGCAGGCGGTGGTCTACGCCTTCCGCCGGGGCCTGGTGACCTGACGCCCATGGGCACGGCGGCGTCGCCCGCCAGGCTCGCGGCCAAGAGGCGTGGTGGTATTCGTTGATCGTGCGTTGCGTGAGTGGGCTTGACCTTGCCCCAGGGTCAAGGTCGGACGATGCTCTGCATGACCGACAACGCACTGCACGCCATCGAAGCCCACCTCCGCGAGCAGGCCGCCGCCCACTGCGAGTCCAGCGACATCCCCGGATTCGTCGCCGGCGTCTATCACGCCGGCGAGCAGATCATCGTCGCCCACGGCACCGCGAACATCGCCACCGGCGCACCGATGCTCCACGACACCGGGTTCCTCTTCGGCTCCGTCACCAAGGTCCTGACCACCACCCTGGTCCTCCAGCAAGCCGACCGCGGGCTGCTGGACCTCGACACCCCGGTGGCGAAGCACCTCCCGGAATTCGGGCTCACCGCACCGGGCGCGGCGGACAGGATCCTGGTCAGGCACCTGATCTCACACACCAACGGCATCGACGCGGATCTGTACTTCCCCGACGACAAGGGCCGCGACGCCCTGAAGACCTACGTCAGCGGCCTCGCGAGCAACTGCGGCACCCTGTTCGAACCCGGCGAGCAGCTCAGCTACTCCAACGGCGGCATGATCGTCGCGGGCCGCCTGCTGGAAGTGGTGACCGGCCTGCCCTTTCCCGACCTGCTCCAGCGCGACATCTACGCACCCGTGGGCATGAAGAACTCCAGCACCTCAGCAGAACAGGCCATCCTGCGCAGCACGGCCGTCGGCCACTTCCTCGACCCCGAGACCATGGCGGCCAGGCCCACCGGCCTGTTCATGCTGCCCGACACCTGGGGACCGGCCGGCAGCACGCCGATCGGCACTATCGCCGACCTGCTCGCCTTCGGACGCACCCACCTCGCCGGCGGTGTGTCGCCGTCCGGCGCACGCGTCCTGTCTGCCGCGTCGACCGCGCTGATGCAGCAGGTCTCGCACGACATGGCGACCCCGAACGTCCCGCCGATGGGCCTGGGCTGGGTGCGATACCCGTTCGGCGACACGACCGTCCTGGCCATGTCCGGCGCGTCGCCCGGCGGCGTGTCCATCCTGTGCGTCGTCCCCGAACACGACCTGGTCTTCACCGCCTTCGGCAACAACCCAGGGGCGATCATGCTGCAGGACCAGATGCTGCAGTGGCTCCTGAGCGCGCATCTCGGCGTCCAGATCCCCACCCTGGTCACCGAAGCGGAGCAGGACGTCGACCTCGCCCCCTACGTGGGCACCTACCGCTCCAACCAGCTCCGCATCGACGTCACCATCGTCGACGGCCAACTCGAGGAGCGGACGACCTACGAACCGGCGGACGAATCGCAGGAGCGGATCTTCACCGAGTTCGCCGGCGGCACGACCTCCGCCCCGCCGCAGCGCTACGTGCCGATCCGGCCGGGCCTCTTCGCGCCCGCCGGCTACCCGATGGAGGCGTTCGACGGATACCTGCGACTGCTCCTCGTCTCCTTCCACGACGTCCGCGACGGCCGGGCGCGCTTCCGCAACGGCGGCGGCCGTCTGACCCGCCGGGTCTGACTGCTCCATGCCGAGGTGACAGGATGTCCAGCATGCTCACGATCGGCCGGCTCGCGGACTACGCCGGAGTGACCATCAAGGCCATCCGCCACTATCACGAGCGCGGCCTGCTCACCGAACCCGCCCGCGACGCCTCCGGCTACCGGCGCTACACCGCCGAAGACGCCATCACCCTCGTCAAGATCAGAACCCTGACCCATGCGGGCGTGCCACTGGCCCGCATCAGGGACCTTCTCGACGCCGACCCGGAGACTCTCACGGCGGCCATCGCCGAGATCGATCACGACCTCGAGGACCGCATCGCGCAGTTGGCACGAACCCGCGACCAACTCGCCCAGCTACGCGGCGGCGACCGGCTCTTCGTCTCCCCCGAGGTCGCCGACTATCTCGACGACCTGCGCGACCTCGGCGTCAGCGAGCGCGCGATCCAGGTGGAGCGCGACGGCTGGATCCTCATGCAGACGGCCTCGCCCGAGGACACCTCCCTGTGGATCTCCGAGAAACGTGAGCTCATGACCGATCCTGAGTTCCGCGCCCTCTACCTGGACTATGACGCCGCCTACGACTGGTCGCCGAACGATCCCCGCCTCCTCGACCTCGCGGACCGTACCAAGAACTGGTTCACCAACCGCCACAGCCGATCCGAGTCCAGCCCCGTCCACAACCCCGCCATCGCCCGACTGGCCGAGCGATCCCAGCCCGGAGCCTCATCCCCAGCCTGGGACCGCCTCGCCCGACTCACGAACGGCTAGTCTCGATCATGTGTGACTGCTCTGATCCCCGGTAGTCTGATCTCGGCCTGACCGGCCGAGCGCGACGCGTCCCGCTTCACTCCCCGCATACATGCGGCCCGCGCGTCAGGGTTCTTCGGACGCCTCGACGCCGAGTTCGGCTCTGAGTCCCAGGGCTCTCTCGCGTTGATTCGCGCGCAGGTCGTCGCGGGCCAGGAGCAGGTCGCAGAGCACGGCCACAGGAGGGGTTCCCCGGTGCTCGGTCCCCCAGGTCAGTGCCAAGGTCGCGGCGCGTCGCGCATGACCCGTGCCCAGGTCCTCCTGGTGGAGCAGCGCGCCCAGCACCTGGTGGGCCGCGTGGCTTCCGATGTGCTCGTCGAGCCAGTCCAGGCTGTGCGCGACCAGCGATCTGCCACGTTCTTGATCGAGGTCGGAGCGCGCCAGACAGGCGGAGAGCAGGGAGCCGGCCGAGTGCTCCAGGCGGTGTTGGGCGAGCCAGCCGTCCGCATACTGCCATACCCGGACGATCTGGTCGTCGACCAGGTCGTCGCGGCTCAGCAGCGCCCGGACGACGTCGGGCGCGGCGGCCTCCCCGGCTTGCCCGCCCAGCCAGGCCAGCGCCGCGCCGCAGGTCTCGCGGAGCTGGTCGGCGGGCAGCGCGGAGCACCTCAGGCAGGAGATCAGCACGGTGCTCGCGGGAGGCCGGGCCTCGTAAGCCCGCACCCAGGCCAGAGCGTGCCTGACGACCTGCCCGCGCTGCGCGGCGCTCAGCCTCGCGCGCCGCAGCAGGCTGTTGAGCAGGTGGTGCGACTGGGGACGGAGCCCATACAGTTCCAGCCAGTCGAGCGCCTGGCGGACGGTGATCGCCTCGTCCTCCGGTGAGCGCTCCTGACGGCCGACGAGCGGGGTCAGGACGAAGGTGGCGTCGAACTCGCCGGCGTGGACGTCCAGCCAGACGACCGCGTGCCGGATCGCCGCCGTCGATGCCTCGGCGGAGGTCCGGTCCAGGAGATGCTGGAGCAGGACGGCGCTCCTCGCATCGGCCGGGTACGCGTCCAGCCAGTCGAGCGCGAACCTGGTCACCGAGTCGTGCTCGTCCGTGAGCGGCCTGAGGAACCTGAAGACCGCCGAGCAGACCGTCACGGCCTCCGGCCTGCGGCTGTGCTCGCCAAGCCAGCGCAGGGAGAGGCTGATCAGCTTCGGCCTGTGGTCCTGGAGTTCGCGCACGCCCAGCAGGCTCGCGATCGCGCCGCCGGCCTCGGCGAGATGAGCTGTCGGCTCGATGCCGCCGAGCGCGAAGTCCGGCAGGGAAGTGGTGCCGCACCCGTCCGGTCCGGGCAGTTCCCAGTCGAAGGCGGGTCGCAGGCCGGGAAGGAACCGGCTGTCCAAGGCCGCGCCCACCACCCTGGCGAACAGGTCCGGCGGAAGGTCCGCCCGCACGAGCAGCCGCTGCAGCACGTAACGCGGGTCAGGACGTTCCACGCTCGGGTTCCGCAACTGCCCTTTCCTGTTGAGATCCTCCAGCCTGTCCACCATCAGCGAGGACCACTCCAGAATCCGATCGGTCAGGAGCCGTACCTGACCCTCGTCGAGGTGGTCGAGCTCCGCCAGCGGCCGCAGGACGTAAGAGGCCCGCTTCTGCGTCCCGTGTTCCGCCAGCCAGGCGAAGGCGTACCGCGCCGATTCCTGCTGTTCGCGCGGGGTGAGCCCGGGGTGGTCGACGCAGTGCCGCAGCACCTGCAACGCGCCGAATCCCGCGTGGTGCCGCGCGAGCCACCGCAGGGCGAGACTCAGCAACCGGCGTCCCTGCTCCGCGAAGCGTTCCTGGTGGTCGAGGAGGACGGGGAGGATGTGGTGGCTCCCGAAGTCCTCCGAGTACTCCTCCAGCCAGGTCAGCGCGAAGCCCAGCGCGCGTTCCACCGCCGCGTCGTCGATGTGCGGGGCGCGCAGCAGGCGGGACATCAGCGCGCCGATGACGCCCCCGGCCTCATGGCCGGCGTGGTTGGCGTCCAGCCAGGCGAACGCCTGCTCGTCGAGAGCCCATCCCGGCTCGTCCGGCTCACTCTCCCCCTCGGACTTCGCCCCGCCGACGCGGCCGAGGAGCACGATGTCCTTCTCGCGCCAGTGCAGGGCACGCAGGAGCACGTCGGCCATGAGCCGTGGCGGCAGTTCCGGCCGGCCCAGCAGCGCGCCCAGAAGCGTCGGGTTGAGCCCGGACCGCCTTCTGAACCAGGGGGACATCCACTCGATCGCGAGCGCCGCCGCGTCGCCCAACTGCGCCCTGGTGAGTTCGGCGCGCCGGAGCAGACCGGTGATCACCAGAGCCGGGCCGTCGTGGACCGCCTTGGCCTGGCCGGCGTCGTTCCAGTGGTGCAGCCACGAGAAGGCGAAGTCGATGACCCGCCGCGCCTCGGGAGTACGCAGGTCATTCCACCTCAGGATGCCCCGGAGGACGAAGTCGGACCGCTGGTGCTCCGCGTGCAGTTCGAGCCAGTCGAGGATGGCCGGGACGATCTGCGCCGTCTGTTTCTCGGTGAGGTTCGGGACGCCGACCAGAAAGCAGGCTTCGTTCAGGCTGAGCCGGATGGGAGCAGGCAGTGGCACGGAGCCGTCGTCCTGCGGTCTCCGGGTGCGGTGCCGGGCGGCGAGAATGGCGTCGATGAGGGCGGAGTTGTGCTCCGCCCTGCCCGGTTCGCGTGGGGGGCAGTTCTTCAGAAGCTTGAGGACTCCCGCGTAGAAGGTCTCGCCGGGCGGGCGCTCGGTCTCGCGAAGCCACTCGGCCGCTCGATCGAGCGCCTCGCCCACCTGCTCGTCCGAGAGCCGGCCTCGACGCATCAGCTCCCCGAGCACCGAACCGTACCAGCGGTCGTTCCTATGGGTGCTGAGCCACGCGAGGGCGTGGGCGGAGATGCGCTGCCCCTGCTCCGGCCCGCAGTGCCAGAAGCCGAGCATCGAGCTCAGCAAGAGGGCGGACATTCGCTCGACCCCGTGGGAATCCATCCAGTCCGCGGCGTGGCGAGCGATCTGGTCCGGCTGCGTCGAGCTGAACTCCATCCGGTCGACGACCCGGGGGTTCTCCTCGGAAGGCTTGCGACGGCCCCGTCCGGCCAGCGCGTGGATGACCTCCTTGGCATCGGGACCGGACTGGGCCTCCAGCCAGATCAGCGCGTGGGCGACGGCGCGCCGGGCCTGTTCCCGGCTGATGTCCTTCTCCTTGAGCCGGACCACCTCCTTGACCAGGTGGAGGCTCTCCAGGTGGGTGTTGTGGGAGTCGAGCCAGTCCAGCACGGCGTCGGTCGCCGACAGTCCGTCCCTCAGCTCGAACAGGACATCCGCCAGTTGGTAGGCGGCGTTGGACTGGCCGTGCGCCGCGAACCAGTTCAGTGCGTGCGACACGGCCGGATAAAAGTGCTGGGCCCCGATGCCCTGGGCCGCCAGCAGCGCCCTGAGGACGAAGTGCGCATCGGCACGCGTGTCGTGGTGGCGGAGCCAGGCCAGGGCCCGCTCGACGGACTGGACGCGAAGCCGCTCGCCCGGTGCCCCCCGCTCCAGCAGCGGGCGAAGCACGAAGCTGCCCAGGGGCTTCTCCCCGTGCCTGTCCAGCCAGCGCAGGGCGGCGGCGACCACCTTCGCGGCTTCCCCGTCCGGCAGCGCGGTGCTTCTCAGCAGTGGGTCGAGCACCCGGGAGGCGGTCGACCAGATGGCGTTCTCCGACAGCCACTCCAGGGCCTGAGCCCGGCACGACTCCTCTCCCGCGGCCCCGGGTTCGAGACGGCGCAACAGCACGCCGAGCAGTTTCGGCGCGTCCAGGTGGCCGGGGAACCGCCGCAACCAGTCCAGCGCCGACTCGACCAGCGGCAGGGGTACGGGCCCCTTGGGGCACTGGTGCAGGAGGTTCGTGAGGACGAGGGATGCCCGCTGCCCCGTCTCCGCCGCCTGGAGGCAGGGGCCGGCGACGACCGGCCAGTTTCGCGTCAGCGCGGCGTGCCAGGGCGGCCCGGCGACCATGGCCAGCAGTCCCCGCTCAGCCTCCTGGGTGTCGCCGCCGTCCCCCAGGAGCACGCCTGCCTCCCGCGCGTGCTGATCCAGCCACAGGCCGCAGAGCCGCTCCAGCAGCGGCCGCAGCGCGCTCTCCGGATAGCCGGCGGACATCAGCCGCAGCCGGTGCGCGAAGCGGGCGAACGTGGCCGTGTCCGTGAGCGCGACGTCCAGCAGCGCGGCCGACCGTGCTCCGTGCAAGGTCTCGCCGGATGGCGTGACGAGGCAGTAGCGCAGCAGTTCCTCGGTGACCAGATCGTGCACGCTGTGCAGGCGTTCCTCCCGCTCCTCCAGCCAGCCCCGGTTGACCAGCGTGTCCACCACGGACGCGGCGTCCAACCCGCTTCCGGGGAACCCGGCGAGCAGCCGGCCGAGGGCGGACTCGACCAGGGGACGCGGCTGCGGGCAGGCGGCCAGGGCCGCCGCCGCGGCGAGCGGGTACGGCCCGCGCCCGGCCGTGACGCCCGGTTCCGGGAACAGTCCGTCCGCGCGCAGGTGCGTCAGCAGCCAGTTCGACAGCTCGCCTCCCGGCAGCCGGGACCTGCGCGGCACCGCGGGCTCTCCCGCGCCCCGCCGCCTGACCTCGGCGGCGATCAGTACGGCGAGGCCGGGCCGCAGCCCGCACAGTCCGGCCAGCTCCTCCGCGCTCCATCCGGACGCCTTGCCCGGCGGAGGTGCGATGCCACCGAGGATCTCCTGCTGTACGCGGCGCAGGTAAGGCTCGGTGTCGGGCACGGCCGCGTGCCCGAAGAGCTGGGCCACGCAACGTTCGCGGAGCGTGGCGAACGCGGTGGGACCGGCCGAGGCGAGGACGGCGACAAGGGGCAGCCGGTGGTCCGTTCCCTCCCGCAGGGCGCCCGGGTCGAAAGAGATGTCCGGCCGGACGTCGTCGAGGACGATGAGGACCTTGCCGCGACCGGAGCGCACGGCCAGGTCGACGGCCCGCTCGACGGCCGGGTCGGTGGCCGGCCGCTGGTGCAGCACCTGCCAGCCGTCTCGCTGGGCCAGCGCGGCGGTCTCCAGGCAGATGCGGCTCTTACCCGCCCCAGCCGCACCGGTGAGGAGCACGCCGGGGGTCTCGAACTCCAGCCGGGCGAGCAGGTTCTCGGGGCGGGCCGGGTGATGTTGTTCCGGTCTGGCGAAAGGGATCCGCTCCGTGCGGAGAGGGCTGCCCGAGTTCGCCAGCTCCGCGACGACGTCGTCGTGCGGCACGAGTTCCCGAAGGTCGGAGGAAGGGGTTTCCCCGGTGTGCTCCAGCGGTCGGATGCCCCGCGGCTCCAGCAGGCTCCGCAGCGGTGGGTCCTCCTCCAGGTGAGCGACGCTGACAGCCCGCAGTGAGGGGGACAGGTGACCGGTGCAGACGCCGACGACCACGCCCTTCCCTTCGACGAGGACGGCGGCGCCGGAGACCCCTGCCCAAGGTCTCCTCTCCGGGGTGATGCCCCGCGCCATGTCGATGAGGACACTGATCTCGGCCTGGCCGGAGTCGACGGTCAGCTCCAGCCGGTACGGATCAGCGAAGGAGCCGAGCACGATCGTGCCGAAGAAGTGCCGCCGGCCCGAGAGGCGGTTCTCGACGCCGTACTTGGGAAAGCCGATCACGTCATAGCGGACCTGGTCGGCGTTCTTCCGCAGTTTCGTGATCCGGGCATTCCACAGATCCGGCCGCGCTGCGCTTTCCAGCACCGCCAGCGCGATGTCGTACGTTCCGTCGTCGTCAGGTGCGTAGCGCGAGTGTCGCTGGAACCTGCTGATCCGCAACAGCCGGCCGGTGTCCGTCAGCCGGACGAGGCCACGGTCGCCGTCGCGTGCGTCATTGAAGAGGTGCGCACAGGTCAGGACCAGATCCGGCGCGATCAAATAGCCGGAGCCGTGGAACGTCCCGTCATCTCCGAGGATCTCGACGGCTCGGTCGAGTATCGTGTCGCTGGCCAAGGATGCCGACGCTCCTTTCGATGCGGCGCTGTCAGCGGCTGCCGTGAGTGAGCGGGCCCGCCGGCCTCCGGCCCGCCCCGGTCCGCACGTAGTCGCCGTCCGCGGTCTCGGCTGCCAGCTCCAGCGTGAGCGTGTGGGTGGACACGGTCTGCCTGGACAGCTTGCCGTCTCCCGAGAACAGCCAGATCTTGACGGCCGCGCCCCCCTCGCGTCCGGCCGTCACGGCGACCTGGGCCTCAAGGTTGATTCTCTCGATCCGGAACCGGACCGCTTCGCCCTCGCTCTCCTCGATGGACCTGGACAGCTCCTGGCGAAGGGCCTTGAGTGCGTCGGCGAGTTGGATCTCCATGCGCTCCCTCACTGTTCGGGCCGCGGCGGGTGACGCCGCGGGTCCATCGAGTGTCCGGGGCGGGGACGTCCGAGGCCAGAGCACTTCGCGTGGAAGGCGGATTCGCTGCGGAAAGTGCGGAACCGGTGACGACTACCGGTACGCGACCAGGGTGTCCAGGGCCTGCGTCAGCCCCAGGCGCTCGCCGTCGGCGTACTCCTGCTGGAAGACCTTCTCGCCGAGAATCCGCCGAATCTGGCCGATGCTGCGGTCGCGGCTGTGCACCAGGTGCGAGAAGCCCCACAACTGGGGGGCTCCGGCCGGCTGCCAGATGCTGTGCGCGGCGCCGAGCAGCAGCGCCGCCGGCCGGGGCTCTCCGCGCTGTGCCAGGACCCTGGCGAGCGTCTCGCTCACCGTGGCCGCTCCCAGTCGGTCACCGAGCCGCCGCTTGAGCTCCAGGCTGCGCGCCAGCAGGGCGACGGCCTCCTCAAGCTGGTTGATCTCGGCGTACTCCATGGCCAGCGTCCAGAACAGATAGGAGCGATGCCAGATCTCGCCGCAGGACTCCGACAGCTCCAGCGCCTGCTGGAAGAAGCCGGCAGCCTCCTCACGGCGACCGCGCATCGACGCGGCCAGCCCGAGCTGCGCCAGCGCCTGCTGGCGTGTCAGCATGCCGTCGCGGTGACCGTCGGCGCGCAGCGCCGCCCACGACTGCTCGGCCGCCCTCTCGGTGTCACCGACGAACAGTGCGGAGAGCCCGCGTAGCTGGTGAACGGCGGCGCGGATGCCGTGCCAACCCCCGCCCTCGCGCCGGATGACCGGCTCGACGCGCCTGAGCAGGACTTCGGCGCCGTCACGGTCACCGTGCACGAGCAGCACGAACGCGGCGCTCCACAGCGCCCGGCACCAGGCGGGGGCCAGGTCGTCATCGGGTGGCCCAGGGTGGAGGCCGGCCATCCGGCGCATCCAGTGGACGCCCTCCCCGACCTTCCCGCGTGCGATCCAGTACAACCACAGCGCGTAGGCGCCCTCGAAGAGGGTGCCGGACGCCGGGCCGCCCTCGGCCAGCGCGTACGTGAACGCCTGCCGGATGTTGGCGTGCTCCTCCGCGAGCCGCACGAGCCAGGACTGCTGCCGCGGCGTGGCGTACGCCTGCTCCGCGTGCCGGGCGAGGCCGAGGTAGTGGACGTGATGGCGGCGTCGCGCCTCGGGCTCCCGCCCTGAGGAGGCCAGCCGCTCCTGCCCGTAGAGCCGGACCGTCTCCAGCATGTGCAGCCGGGTCCGTCCGCCGGATTCGGCCCGCCGCAGGAGCGACTTGTCGACGAGCCCCGAGAGCGCCTCGAACGCGGCGTGCGGGCCGAGCCGCTCGTCGGCGCACGCCGTTTCGGCGTCGGCGAGGGACACGCTCCCCGCCCAGACCGACAGCCACTCCCACATGAGCTGCTCGTCCGCCGAGCACAGCTCGTAACTCCAGTCGAACACCCCACGCAGCGTCCTGTGCCGCGGGGGCGCCGTACGCTCCCCGCTCGCCGGCCCGAGCAGGTGGAAACGCCGGTCGAGCCGGTCGAGCAGGTCGTCGGGAGAGAGCGTGCGCAGGCGGCGGGCGGCCAGTTCCAGCGCCAGCGGCAGCCCGTCCAGCAGGCGGCACACCCGGACCACCGTGGCCCGGTTTCCCGCGGTCACGCGAAACCCCGGTCGCACCGCCCGTGCGCGGTCGGCGAAGAGGTCCACGGCCACCGAGTCCGTGCCGGTGTCGCCCGGGAGCGGGAACGGGCCGACCTCCAGCACGTGCTCACCGGCCACGTTCAGCGGCTGCCGGCTCGTCGCCAGGATGCGCAGAGTGGGTACGGCCCGCAGCAGCGCCCTGGCCAGGGCGGCGGTCACGTCGAGCAGGTGCTCGCAGTTGTCCAGCACCAGGAGCACCCGCTGACCGGCGAGCGCCTTGGCGATGGCCTCCAGCGGTCGCTGATCCGCGTTGAGCTGGACACCGATGACGGTGGCGACGGCGTGGTCGACCATGGCCCGCTCGGTGAGCCCGGCCAGCTCGACCAGCCACACCCCGGCGGGGAACCAGCCTGCGCTCTCTTCCGCCATCCTGAGCGCGAGACTGGTCTTGCCGACGCCACCGACCCCGGTCAGGGTCACCAGGCGGGCCGTCATGACCAACCGGGCGCCCTCTGCCAGCTCCCGTTCCCGGCCCATGAAGCCGGCCAGCGCCGACGGCAGGTTGCCCGGCGGCGTGGGTGGCTCCGCGGCGGGCCGGTCGGCCCGGAGGTCGTGACCGGGCACCCTGCTTGGTTCCGTTCGGTCATCGGAGAGGGAGATCTCGCGCCAGCGAACCGCCCAGGTGTGGAGGAGCGCCGACAGGTGCCAGCCATGCGCGGTCTCGGCCGCCCGCTGGGGCTGCGCTTCCGCGAAGGCGGCGCAGGCACGGACGAACGCCTCGACGACTTCCCAAGACGGCCGGACACGTCCGGAGGCGGCGTTGCGGAGTGAGGTCTCGGAGTACGGCGTGCCCAACCGGCCGGACTCGCGGGCCAGCGCCTCGTAGCTGGGATCACCGGCCTGGTCGCGCAGGTCGCGCAGCGCCTGGGCGAAGCGCCCGAGGAGACTGCCGGGGTCGGGGACGGGAGAGGACCGACGCCCAGGACGAGCCAACCGACCCATGCCGCCTCCGCCATGACGGTTTTCTGGACAGAGGGTCAATTGTATTCGAGTTCGTCCCGGCGGATCCCGCGGTGCTCCCAGGGGAGGGTGCCCTACTCCGCAGGCTACGACCTGTGCGCCCGGGCCGGCAGGAGCAGGGCGGTGACGACCACAGCCACGGACAGCACCGCGCCGATGACGAAGGCCAGCCGCATGCCGTCGAGGTTGGCGAGCATCTCGGTGACTCCCGCGGACTTCAGAGCCTCAGCCCGCGCGCTCATCACGGTGATCACGAGCGCGGTGCCGAAGGCCGCGGAGACCTGTTGCAGCGTGCTCAGGATCGAGCTGGCGTGGGAGTAGAGCGACGGTGGGACCGCTCCGAGCCCGAGGGTGAACACCGGGGTGAAGGTCGCGGCCAGGCTCACCATCAGCAGCGTGTGCAGACCGAGGAGCTGCCAGAACGGCATCGTCGTCGTGACCTGGGTGAAGCCGGTGAGCGCGAGCGCGATCCCGAACGCGCCGGGGATGACCAGAACCCGGCCGCCGAACCGGTCGAACAGGCGGCCGACTGTCGGACCGAGCAACCCCATCGCGAGACCGCCCGGCATCACGAGCAGCCCGGTCTCCAGGGCGGTGAGTCCGCGGACGTTCTGCAGGTACAGCGGCAGCAGGATCATCGAGCCGAGCATCGCCATGAAGGCCACCGACATCAGGATCAGCGCGACCGTGTAGGTGCGGTGCAGCAGGGTGCGCAGGTCCAACAGCGGCACGCCGCGCTTCTGCAACGACAACTGGCGGACGACGAAGACGGCGATGGCGAACAGGCCCGCCGCCACGATCGCGGCGGCGACGCGGGCGTCACCGCCCTCGAACCGGCTGAGCCCGTAGACCAGGCCGCCGAAGCCCGCGGCCGCGCTCACCACGCTCAACCAGTCGACCGTGCTGAGCCGGGGCTCTCCGACGTTCTTGAGCTGCTTCAGGCCGCGCCAGGTGATCACGGCCGCGATGGGGAGCACCACGGCGAACAGCAGCCGCCAGGGCCCGAACTGGAGGATCACGCCAGAGACCGTCGGGCCCATCGCGGGCGCGACCGAGATGGCCAGGGAGACGTTGCCCATCACCCGGCCCCGGTCCGCCTCGGGCACCACCTGCATCAACGTGGTCATCAGCAGCGGCATCATCACGGCCGTCCCGGACGCCTGGACGATGCGGGCGCCCAGCAGCACCTCGAACGAGGGCGCGACGGCGGCCAACGCGGTGCCGAGCAGGAACAGACCCATCGCGGTGGTGTACGCGTGGCGGGTGGACACCCGCTGCAGGAACCATCCGGTGATCGGGATGACGGCGGCCATGGTCAGCATGAAGGCGGTCGAGAGCCACTGCGCGGTCTGCTCAGTGATGTGCAACGAGTCCATCAGCGCCGGGATCGCGTTGATCATGATCGTCTCGTTGAGAATGACCACGAACGTGGCGAGCACCAGCAGCCGGATCACGGCCGGGGTGCGACCTGAAACGGCGGTCGCGGATCTTACAGGTGAGTCGAGCTGGGGGCCGGGCACGGTACCTCGATCAGAGTTGTCGGACATGACGTGGTCATGGCTGGGGTCACAGCCTTGGATCTCGCAAGACGGCGTGGTCATGCACAGACTGACCTGCACCACCGACAAAACTCATCGACCGCGCCCAGCATTCCGGCAGGTGATGCGAAATGTCACCTGGTTTTCACCGGCGTTTTCACCGGCGGCAGATCGCCAGATCGCGCGAAGGAGCACCCGTATCGCTCGATGGCCTGGATGGACACCACCCGCCCTGAGTGCTGGGCCTGAACACGGCTCCCGCGCGGGTTGCGCAGCTCGCGCAGATCCACCCGGACGCCGCGGAGGTCCCTGTCGCCGGCGTTCATGTGCGCCGCCCCTGCGATGTCGTCCAGCGACAACCGGGCCGCGTAAACCGGAGTGAATCACCTTCATCATGGCCTGGATCCGCAGCGCGGTGCCGTGGTGGAGAACGGACGGCTCCGTCCCGTCGCGAGCAGGATGTAGGGCGCCCGGCTCAGCACGACGAGGATCCTGATCAGCTCGACCGTCCGCTCCGGGGCGGCGAGCCGGTCGAGCCCCGCGAGCGGGGGGACCACGTCAGGGAAGTGGATGCCGCGCAGCGAGTCATCGAGCATCCGCCGTACGTTTCCGAACTCCGGTGAGTCGAAGAACTCCGGGGCCGAGAAAATCCCGGGTGAAATGGACGACGATCGGCTCGCCTTCGGGCGTCGACACGTACGTGTGCGGCAAATCGGGGCCGAACAGGGAAAGGTCTCCGGGCCGGTATTCCTCGGCCGAGTTCCCGGCCATGCGGGTGCCGTGTCCGTCGAGGATGCAGGTCAGCTCGTAATCGTGATGGAAATGCCAGTACGCCTCCAGCCGAGGCTCCTCGAACCGCGGGTAGCGCCAGTTCACCGGGAATTCCGGCTCAAGGTGCTCATGGACGATGCGCATGGACCATGGCCCTTCTTTTCCGCAGCCCGGTCCGGTGCTCACCACTCAGCGTAGCCACCACGCCGGCTCTCCGGCCGTGGCGCCGGGGCCCGGCCTCCCGCCGTCCGGCCCGGCTGCCATGCCGCGGGGGCTGTTGAGCGTACCCTCGACCAGGTCGGGCCTGCTCAGGACGCCGCCGCGCCGGGCGTTCGGCCGGCCCTCCCTCTTGCCGGCGGCGGGAAACGGGATGATGTGCCGCGGCGCTGCGACAGGCACGGTCCACTGGTGTTCGCGCTCGCAGCCGAAATTGATCAGTCCATTGTCATAGCTTGACGCTACGATCTTCCGCATGCTGGACGAGACGTCGGGAAATGCCCACTCCTTTCAGGTTGACCTGCGAGGACTTGTTGATCTCCTGTCCCACCACCTCTATTCCAGTCCTCGCGTCTACGTGAGAGAGCTGCTGCAGAACGCGGTCGACGCGGTGACAGCGCGGCAACGGCTGGACCCGACGGCGTCCACCGCCATCCGGATCACTTCGAACGAGACGGGGCTGCGGATCGACGATCCGGGTATCGGCTTGACGGAGGCGGACGTCCATCGGTTCCTCGCGACCATCGGCCGGTCGTCGAAGAGCGATGACCTGGAAGGGGCTCGCCGCGAGTTCCTCGGCCAGTTCGGCATCGGCCTCCTGGCCTGCTTCACCGTCGCCGAGCGGATCCAGGTGATCAGCCGTTCTGCCGCCGACCCGGATGCGCCGGGCATCGAGTGGCTGGCCACGTCCGACGGGACGTACTCGGTCCGGCGGCTCGCGCCGCATGAGCGCGACGTTCCAGGAACGACCGTTCGCCTGACGCCACGAGCGGGAGCCCAACGGTGGTTCGCCCCGGACGTGGTCACCGACCTGGTCCGCGACTTCGGTTCGCTGCTGCCGTACGAGGTGACGGTCGACACGAATGGGCGGACGATCCGCACCACGGACAGCCCGCCGGTGTGGGACCGCCTGTACGACTCGGCCGCCGCACGCCGGGCCGCGCTGATCGAGTACGGCGAGCACGCGCTCGGCTTCACCGCGCTCGACGTCGTCGAACTCGACGTGGAGCTGGCCGGGATCAGGGGCGCGGCCTACGTGTTGCCGCAGCCGGCGAATCCGGCCGACAGCGGCCGCCACCGCGTCTACCTGAAGGGCATGCTGCTCAACGACGCGGCCACCGGCCTGCTCCCCGAATGGGCGTTCTTCGTCCGCTGCGTGATCGACACGGACACGCTGCGCCCGACCGCGTCGCGTGAAGGTCTGTACGAGGACGAGACGCTGATCGCGGTCCGCGAGGCGCTGGGTGTCCGGCTGCGCGACTGGCTCACCGGGCTGGCCGCACAGGAGCCGCGGCGCCTGGCCGCGTTCCTCGCCGTGCACAGCCTCGGGGTGAAGGCGATGGCCAGGCACGACGTCGAGCTGTTCCGGATCATGATGCCGTATCTCACGTTGGAGACGACCGACGGTCAAGTGACGTTGGCCGAGGTCGCCAGGAAGCACCCCGTGGTTCGGATCACGCCCACGGTCGAGGAGTTCCGGCAGATCGCGACGATCGCGTCGGCCCACGGCGTGGGGGTCGTCAACGGGGGTTACACCTACGACAGCGAGCTGGTCGCGCTGCTCCCTGACGTCATGCCCGGGGTGGTGGTCGAGGAGCTCCGTGCGGACGTGGTCACCGCCGCGCTCGACCCGGTCGACAGCGCGACTGAGCTGGCCATGGCCGGGTTCATGGCGATGGCGCGCGCCACGCTTGACCCGCTGGGCTGCGATGTGATCCTTCGTGCGTTCTTTCCCGCGTCGGTGTCCGCTCTGCATCTGGACTCCCGCGCGGCCCGCAACGAACGAACCCGCGCGGAGGTCGCCGCCGACGCGGACGCCCTGTGGACCGAGATCCTGGGCGCGCTCAAGTCCACTGAGCCCCGCGCGCAGCTCGTACTCAACCACCGCAGCCCGGTGGTCCGCCGGCTCGCGACGATCAGCGATCGCGCCCTGCTCGTCACCGCCGTCGAGGCGCTGTACGGCCAGGCGCTGCTGATGACGCACCGGCCGCTGCGGTCGGTCGACACCGCGCTGCTCAACCGCGCCTTCGACGAGCTGCTCGGCTGGGCCTCCCAGAACGTGACCGAATCCACTGAAGAGGACGGCAAAGCATGAACGTCGCCGAGATCCGCGACGCCCTGGGCCAGACCTACGCGCTGCCGCCCGGACGCCAGAAGGCCGAACGCCTGGAACTGCTCGCCACCGCGGCCAAGGCGGTCGAGGACCGGTCGCTGGAAGCCGAGGTGCTCCTCACCCTCATCTATGCCTACGAGAAGAGCGCCGAACGTGACCGCACGCCGGTCGCGTTCGGACGGCTCCTGCAGATTCACGACGACTTCCCGGCCGAGGTGGGCACGTTCAGCCATCGCATCCACTGGCAGCTCAAGTGGATGAGCTACACCCTCATCTGCAACCCGGCCGTGCCGCTGGCGACCACCCGCCGCTGGCTCGACGAGCTGCAGAACCGCTATCGGCAGCGCGGATACAGCCCGCGCCCGGTGCTCTTCCTGCGTTCGCTGCTGGCGCAGGATCTCGGCGACGACGAGACGGCAGCGGCGGCGATGGAGTCGGCGATCTCCACTCCCCGCGACGAGATGGCCGACTGCGACGCCTGCGAACGCGACAACTGGGGCACGTGGCGCGCCATGGCGGGTGATGACGCGGGGGCGTTGGACTACTGGGCGCCGGTGATCGACGGCGAGCTGTCCTGTGCGGAGGAGCCGCACAGGGTCCTGGCCCAGGCACTGCTTCCCCTGCTGCGCACCGGACGAACCGAGGACGCTCGCAGCGCCTTCCTCAGGGGATACTCGCTGGTCCGCCACGATGTCAACCTGCGCGAGCCGGTCGGCCACCACCTCGAGTTCTGCGCCCTGACCGGCAACGAGGCGCGCGGCCTGGAGATCCTGAACGAGCACGCGTCCTGGATCACGCAGCAGCACGAGGACGTCGGGCAGCGGGTCGGCTTCGTGAGCGGTGTCGTCGTACTGCTCCGCCGCCTGACCATGCTGGGCCACGGCGGCATCCGGATCGGCGACCTGACCGTTGAGACGGCTCTCGCCAGTTTGGAACAGGAGATCAGCGAGCTGTGCGCCCGCTATGACGCGCGCAACGGCAGCAGCGTCTTCAGCGAGCGCGTCGCCAAGCGCCTCGCCCAGGAGCCGTTGGCGGATCGGCTGCCGCTCGGCGTCCCGGCGACGCTGCCGCAGCCGGCCGGTCGTGCCGTACCGGTCCCTCCGAAGGGCACCGATTCGAGCCTCGACGACCTGGTCGCAGAGGCGCGGCGCCTGTCCGAGACTCGTCATCCCCACGCCGACAGAGCGTGGGAACGAGTCGCGGCCGGCGAGCTGCCGCTGCCCGAGATCGTGGTCGCGGAGGTCGAGTACGCCAGAGCGCTCTCCCTGCTGGACTCGGACCCCGGCGCGGCCCACGACGCGCTGCTGGCTGTCGCCGAGAGCTTCGACCGGCACGCCGACCTCGCCAAGGCTCTGGGGGCCCGCGCCGCCGCGGCCCTGGCACGCTTCCGTACCGGAGATCAGACCGGAGGCGAAGCATTGGCGGGAAGCGTCACGGCGCAGGCGGAAAGCGCGCACACGGCCGGAAAGCTCACCTCGGGCGAATACCTGACCGTGCGAAGAGCCGGTCCCCTCATCGCGATGGCGGCGCTGGGGCAGCGGGAGAACCCGGCCGAGGCCGAGCTCGAGGCCACCCATGCGCTGCTGGAGGCCGAACTCGCCGTGGCGGTGGAGCTCGCGGTGACCGAGCGCATGGCCATGTATCACGACATGCTGGCCCGGATCTCCTTCCCGCTCGGCGACGCGGACGGCGCGCGGGCCCATCTGCAGGCCGCCGTGACGGGTTATCTCGAAGCCGGGCAGCCGTGGCGCGCCGCGAGTCCCGCCTCCCTGCTCGGCGAGCTCGCCCTCGGGAGCGACGATCCGGAGGCGGCCGAAGAGTTCGCGTCGAAGGCGATCGGCTACGGCGCCGATCTCGTCCCCCACGATCAGACCGCCCAGCTCAGCTCCCTGCTCGTCGAGGCCATCTCGAGACAGCCCGGCCGTGAACGCGACCTGGTGGGCGCGGCGCTGACCGCGGCCGCCCGCTGGGATGGCCTGTCCGAACCCGACACCCTGCACAACACGTTCACGGCGGCGCGCGCCTATCACCATCTCGAGAGGCATGCCGAAGCGGTGGCACTGTTCGAGGACGTGATCCCGAGGGTGGAGATCCCTTACGACGCACCGGTCATCGCGATGACCCGGGCACAGTACGGCGCATCCCTGCGCGAGCTTGACCGCCACCGCGAGGCCGCCGAGCAGTTTCTCAAAGGTGCGGAGCTGGTCCAGAACGATCCGGACCAACGAGCCATGCATGCCGAACTGGCCTGGTCCGCCGCCGAAGCACTGCAGTATTCCGGACAGACCGCGGAAGCACTGGCCGCCTACCAGCGGGCGGCCGCGCTCTGGACCGAACTAGGCGGGCTCACCCCGCGCGTACGCTGCCTTCGGTCGGCAGCCTGGTTGCTGCACTACATGGGCGAGCCTGATTCCGAGGAGCACCCGGATGCGGAACGGCCCGGCGTCGCCGAGATGCGTGCGGTCCTCGCCGAACTGGCAGGGCTGGCCGAGCACAGCCCGTCCGAGGAGGTCCTGGCGGAGCTCGCAGAGACGCAGAAGCAGCTCGAGCAGATGATCACGGACGGCTTCGACGAGCACGACGACGTCGACTAGATGATTGATGCCAAGGCATAGCTGCGGAGATAGGGCGAGGGTGCCCATGCTCGATGTGTGACGAAAGAGTTAGACACCCTCGCAACTGCAC
>NZ_JBVJIM010000007.1:363411-414668 GCF_055586305.1 Nonomuraea sp. NPDC051298 | reverse complement strand
TGATGGAACTGCCGGCCCCGTTCCCCGCCGTCTTGACCGTGGAAAGGACGGTGTCGGCGCAGGCGCTGGTGGCCTTCGACGGGAACTTCTACTCCATCCCGCCCGGACATCGCAGCCAGCAGGTGAACGTGATGCGCCGGCTGGGCAGCGAGGTCATCGACGTCATCTCGGCGGCAGGCAACACCCTGGCCCGCCACCGTGCCGAGATCCGCGGCGCCCACGTCATCGTCCGCGCCGACGAGCACGTCATCGCCCTGGAGAAGGCCGTCCTGGCCGCGTCGGCCGACACCGCGGCGCCGTGCCGGCGCAAGCGGCGGATCCCGCCCTCGCCCGAAGCTCTGGCCGAGGCCGAGCAGGTCCGGGCCCGGCTATCCGGCACTGGGGATCACAACGGGCAGGCGGGCGGGCAGGGCGCTCCGGTGGTCGACTTCGCCGCCTATGCCGCTGCCAGCCAGACCCTCACCCCTGCTGGCCTGGCCGACCTGGCCTGCGGGGACTGACACCCGGCGGCGGGCCGATCGTCACCGGGCCCGCCGCCGATCACCACCATCCAATAATCGAGGGATTGTTCATGACCATGACCATCACCGGTGTCCTGGACACCCCGCCCGGCAGCTCGGCGGAGATCTATCAACGGCTGCGCGCACATCTGGCGTTCCTGAAGATGCCTTCGGCCGCCGAAGCGCTGCCCGCCGTGCTGGACACCGCCCGCGACCGCGGCACCACCCCGCTGGAGGTGATCGAGCAACTGCTGTCCATCGAAGTCAACGCCAGCGAGGACCGCAAGCTCGCCTCCCGCCTGCATTTCGCGAACCTGCCCGCCCCCTGGGGCATCGACGACTACGACTTCTCGGCCCAGCCGGGTATCGACGAAAAGCTGATCCGCGAACTCGGCACGCTCCGGTTCCTCGACGACGCCGCCAACGTGATCTTCGTCGGGCCGCCCGGGGTCGGCAAGACCATGCTCAGCATCTGCCTGGCCCGCCTGGCCGCCGAGCAAGGCCACAAGGCCTACTTCACCACCTGCGAAGATCTCGTACGCAGGCTGAAGAAGGCCGTCGCCGAGCAGCGCCTGCACACCGGCCTGCGGTTCTTCTCCCAGCCACGCGTTTTGGTGATCGACGAGTTCGGCTACCGCCGCCTGGACGAGGACGGCCGGGCTCTGCTGTTCGAAGTGGTCAACGCCCGCTATCTCAAAGGGTCGATCATCACCACCAGCCACGTCGGCATCAACGGGTGGGCCGACCGGCTCGGCGACCCCATGCTCGCCGCCGCACTCATCGACCGGCTCCTGCACCGCGGCATCATCGTCGGGATCGACGGGCCGTCCTACCGGATGCGCTCCCACCAAGCCCGCGCCAACTCGCTGCGCTCGGCCGTCACCGGCAAGCCCGCCGGACAGGCCCGCTCGTGAGCAGCAAGAAGAAGAACACCTCACGAACCGCGACCCGCCGGTGCGCCACCTGCGGCACCCCGTTCACCTGGACCAGCGCCAACCCGAAACGACGCTTCTGCGACCCCGTCTGCAAAGCACGCTGGTGGCGCGCCTCCAACCACGACACCACCGGCACCACCGGCACGCCCGACACGGACACCACCAGCGACCAGGCCGTCATGCCGGTCACCAGCGACGTCCCGAACGTGGCCGCCAGTACGGCGAACGCCGTCACACAACCGTACGACCCGTACGTCGCCGGCTACGGCAATGGGCTGGCCCCGAACAGCGTCCAGAACTGCCCGAACTGCCATGAACCGGTTGCCGTCATCAACCTACTCATCACACCTGCCGCAGCGTACGTCAACACGCCGTCACGGTCCGTGACATAGCAGCAGGAAAGCCATACTCTCAAATTCAACCAAGCGGGCACTTCCGATAAGCAGCGTTGAGCACTTCCGCTGAGCCTCATCATTTCCAACCATGGTCCCTTACCATCTGCTGATCCG
Organism: Nonomuraea sp. NPDC051298; assembly: GCF_055586305.1. Classification (NCBI taxonomy): domain Bacteria; kingdom Bacillati; phylum Actinomycetota; class Actinomycetes; order Streptosporangiales; family Streptosporangiaceae; genus Nonomuraea; species Nonomuraea sp. NPDC051298. The sequence continues at coordinate 412,724 of NZ_JBVJIM010000007.1, read as the reverse complement.
CCTCTCCGATGAGGCGCGGACGTCCTTCTCTGCTGCGACTCGCCTCACTCTGGCTGAAGCTCACGACCTCACGCTCATCACTCTTGACGACCGCTACCTGCTGCCTGACACCTATATCGATCGACGCGCACACAGCAGAGTCGGCTCCGACCCATGGCTGTCCGCTCCCGCAACGCGTTACTGCCCTCTTTGCCTGGCCGGCGACGGTTCAGCGATTCAGAACGCTCATGGCGGCCCATGGCGCAAGACCTGGTATCTCTCTGTGGTGTTCGCCTGCACCCGACATCGGGTGCTGCTCGCCGACCGTTGCCCAAGCTGCCAACATCCTGTCCACTGGACGAAACCAGGGCACATTCGCACGATTCTGCCGCACATGGGCAATCGGGTGGCTCATCCTGCGCAGTGCCGCGCGGATCCCCCGGGACTTCCACCCCGCCAGGGAGTACGCGTCCCCCCGCTCTGCGGCGCCAGGCTCGACACCGCCAGCAACGTCCCCTCCGTCCTCCCAAACACCGCTCTCCTGGATCTCCAGGACCGCCTTCTCGATCTCCTCCGCCCCGACGGCCCCGGCACCGTCCTTGCTTGTGGCCAAGCCACGAGACCCATCCGCTACTTCACCGACCTGCGTGTGATCACATTCCTCGTGACAGCCTCCTGGCCGGTGTTGCGGGACATGGCCTCATCGCCTGCGATCGCTGAAGCAATCGACCGCCACGTTGAGCAGCAGCAGCATGTCATAGGAACCCTTCGTGAGCGCTACCAGCATTCCCGGACGGATCAGCGGCAACTCGATACACCTCCACGAGACAGCCTGGCCTGCTCCGGCCTGTTGTCCATCGCCGATCACATACTCCGTCTGCCCAGCCCCGCCGAAGTCAGGGCCCAACTGCGACCACTCCTGCCTGAAAGCACAAGACAAACCCGCTACACCCCATGGGGCTATCTTCCAGCGCCTGCGGTCCCGCTGCTCCGATGGACTGAACGATGCTTGCGATCCACTGCTCGTGAGCTTTCGCCGAGGCGAGGGCACACCCCGCGGCCGACGCCTCGCCACCCATCCGACGACGACGACGCTGAGGCTGGAACACATTCCAGCGTTCCTGCCTAAACCCTGGTATGACCAGCACTTCCGCCACCTGGGCAAGATCAACCCCGCATTCTTACGACGCACCGTCATGCTCCGACTTGTCCAGATGATCTCTGGCGGTTCACTCGGAGACGCCGCTGCGTTCCTCGGCATCGTTTCCGGCTCGCGCCACGGCAGCGTCTATGCCGCAGCCGGAACAGTTCACTCCTGGGCAAGGCGGTCGCCGGACCCGCAGGCGTTCAACGACTCGGTGCTACGAATCCTGAACCTCATTGAGGCCGCACCGAACAAGGTGAACTATCAGCGCCGGCGTGATGCTCTTCGGCACTGGTCTCTGGACCAGGGCACGTGGGATTCCATCGTCGCCCAACTCCCACCCACCCCGGGCCCCGTCCAGCCAGACCTGGGAGACCGCAAGCGCCAAACCGCTTCCGTGCTGGTCTGGACCCAAGTCACCCAAGGCGAACACCTCTTCGCCCCACGACCGATCGAGGCCGCACAGCCCTCAGGCGTCCAGAAGGCTTGGCGCCACGAAGACACCTGGTATCACTTTCAGACCATCCGTCCGAAGCGGCACTATGCGCACCTCAGGAAGATCCTCCTCCACCATGCCAACCAGTTGGCAGAACACATCGACGGCATGCTCGACGGCTGATCAGACCGAGCCGATCTGATCTTGTGACCCCCAGCCATAGATGGCGGCTGGGAGACAGATCAGCGTGCGGGGTCGCACGGACTCCCCGGTGCAGTTGGCGGGAGGCCCCAGGGCTTCTCGGCGGCTTGGCGGCGCGACAGGGCGAGCCGGCGTCGCTGCAAGTCGATCTCAGTGATGATCACGGTGATCTCGTCGCCGGCTTGGACCACGTCCCTTGATGCCCCAATAGTCGTGGCGGCGAGCTCACTGAGGTGGACCAGGCCTTCGATGCCGTCTGCCACCCGGACGAAGACGCCGAAGGGCACCACTTTGGTGACCGAGCCGTGCAGGATCTCCCCGACATGAGCGCGGCGCGCGAACTCCTGGAACGGGTCGGGCTGGGTGGCACACAGCGATAGGCGGGCTTCCCCGTTATAGGTATCGAAGACGAGGAATTCGCAGGTGACGCGCTCTCCTATGGAGACAACTTCGAATGGGTCCTCGAAGCGGCGCCAGGACAGCTCGGGCATGGTGATGAAGCCAACACCGGGAAAGATGGGATGGTCGGGTCCATCGTCCAGATCGACAAAGACTCCGAAGCGTTCGATAGCCGCCACAGTGCCGGACAGCAGCTGCCCCGGACGCAACGCCTTCAGATATGCCCAGAGCTGGGGAATCTCCGTTGCCGACCGCGAGAGCCGGACCTGCTGCTCGCGGAGATCAACGGCGATCACCTCGGCGGAGATTCGGCCACCGACTTCGAGAGGGTCAGACTGCCAAAAAAGATCGAGCGGGCCGATGGTGCCGACCGGATCACTGGCGAAGGCGTCGAGAAGCACGGTCGTCTGCGATCGCGTGACCTCGGCGACGGTTCCGGTGAGGACGTCGCCGACGTTCACCGTCCTCAGGAACGCGGCCAGGGACTGTTCATCCTCCACTGCCCCCATGACTCCAAGGCTTCCACGAATGCCAGGCGCTCTGCAACCGTCCTGCCCACCCGCCGACCACACCTGGGAACCGCCATCGATAACTGAGGGTCACAGATCTCGCTCTCAGCGCCTCGACAGCCGGGCCATCTATCGCTCCCACGGGCCAACTAGCGGCCCCAATGTCAGGTTGGCAGTAGCGGCGTGTACGGCGGGAAGTTCGGCCCGGGAAATGATGCCGGTCTGGCCCCGGCGGCTGGCGTTGGTGGTGACACCGGCGTACGGCGAGTCGTTCGCGTCGTGGGTTGATCGGATGGCCCTGCGGAACGGATGTTCCCCCGAGCGGGCTTGGCGTGACTGATCATTCCGAAAGCGGCTTGCGGGAGTTGGCGATCATGCGTGGGTCTGCTTATGTCCGCTCCGGTGGCATTGCTCGTCGAGATTGGTTCGTGCTCAGTGAGCACGAGGCTGGTGTTGAGCCGTCCGTGAAGGTGCCGATCTCCTGTCCGGCGTGCCTGGGCGAGTCCCTCACCCAGGCACCGGTTCAGGCTGTTGGCGAAGGCGACCTGCCATAAATGACGTCCCAGGCCGTTGAGAGCGGCCAGTCGCGTTCGGGGCGGTGGGGGTGGATGCCGACGATGGCCAGCGGCGGCAGGTCGTCGAATTCCGACAACTCCCGCCATTGGTCCTGGGTCACCTCCAGGTACCGCAATCCCTTCAGCTCGGTCACCGTGGCGAGGTCGGCGACGAATGCCGCCGCGATGTCCAGCGCCCACAGGTTCGGCAGCGTACGGAGCGGAGCCAGCTCGACGGGCCGCACACTGGTGACCGACAGCGAACGCAGCTCCCGGTTTCGGGCCGGTGCCGTCAGGTCGGGCGAGTCCACATCGAGCTCCAGATACTCCACCGGACGGCCACCAAGTGGGGTCAGATCGGGCGAACCCTTGCTCGACAGCGCCAGCGAACACACATCGGGCACCGCGGCGAGGAACGCGCAATCCTCTACGTCGGCCACCCGAACCTCCTGCACACGTGGACCGGCCTGCATGGCCTGCGCGAGGGAGGGCCGGCCATCGCTGTACCAAGAGTGCTCGCCGGGCAGATCCGGCAGGTCCGCCTCGATCCACAGGCTCTCGTCGTGACAGCGGTAGTCACCGCGTTCCAGCGCTTCCACCAGGCGGCGCAGGAACGTGGTCACCGAGTCGGTGACGTACATCGGCCCGTTCGTGTAGTCGACTCCGACCTGGATGACCTGTCCGGGACGACCGTTCGGCCCGGGATCCAGGTCCACGGCGAGCCAGTTGCCGCCGGTGTCGAACGCGAACCGGATCCAGCCCGGACGCAGCGGCGACCTCCGGACGGTATTCGAGGGCTGGGCATCGAACACTGTCCGGCGCCAGGGTTCGTACTTCCATTCCTGCGCGATGTCGAACCACTCGTCATCCTGGTCGCCGATCTCGGAAAGAGGGAGCCACTCTTGCCGGTCGAACAGCGGGGTGATGAGGTTACCGTCACCGTCGGCGATGCCGTACAGCGCGCGGAGGTCTGGAGGCAGCACAATGCCGAGCTTCTCCTCCACTGCGGCGAGGTCCTCCTCGCTCGCGGGCTCGGGGAGTTCCTCCTCGTATCCGAGGATCTGTGCCATCAGCCGCCGGTAGTGGTGGAAGAGCCGCACGGCCTCGTCCGGATCACCAGCGGGAACTGCAGACTCAGGCCCTTCCTGCTCGTCACCCCGATCGGGCGGGACGAAGTCCTCATCGATCACATAAAGGAGCGGCGGCTTCTGTCGGGAGGATGTCGCCATGCCACCGCAACCTAGCACCGGAGCCCGACAGCACCCACATACTGATCATCTCTGCACCTTCACCGGCTCTGTCCCTGTGCAGGAGAAGCCGTACGCCGACACCGACTCCCTGAAAGCTCCGCTGGCAACCCTGGGCCAGCACAACCTCGATCCTTGGAGTCATCGCCTCCGCCCAATGGCACTTGATCTTCGACCGGGTACTGCCGGCTTCGATGACGCGAGCACCGGTGTTCCGGCACCCATCGAAGTGACAGCACCCAGGTCGGGAGCTGGTCCCACTGTCATCTTCGCTGCGTCCAGACAGCGCTGTCGACGCTGTCAGCGTTGCGGCCCGGCGAACGATTTTGTGATAGTCGATCCATGGCATCGGCTGGTGGCGGGAACCTGCGAGAACTACTTGACGAACAGGTCGTCTACTACCGGGCGATCGCCGCGGAGTACGAGCGCCACGCGCTGCCCTTCCCCGGAGCCGCTGAGCTGTCGGCGGCGCTCGACGCGTTCCGGCCGACCGGCAGCGTGCTCGAACTCGCCTGCGGCCCAGGCTCATGGACCACCCAACTGCTCCAGCACGCCGCCGAGGTCACCGCCGTGGACGCGTCCCCGGAAATGATCGCCATCGCCTCGGCACGGGTGGGCGAGGACGCGCGGGTGCGCTTCGTGTCAGCCGACCTGTTTCACTGGCAGCCGGACCGTCGTTACGACGTCGTCTTCTTCGGGTTCTGGCTGTCGCATGTTCCCGCCGAACACTTCGCGTCCTTCTGGTCGCTGGTGGCCGACTGCCTGAAACCGGAAGGGCGGGTCTTCTTCGTCGACGACGGCTACCGGACCGCCGACGAACTCATCGAGGGCGAGCAATCCGCGACCATACAACGCCGGCTCCTGGACGGGACCGCCTACCGGATCGTCAAAGTCCCGCACCAACCGCCCGACCTCGAACAACAGCTCGAGCGGATCGGATGGCGCATCAAGATTCACTCAACCTCCGGGCCGTTCTACTGGGGAGCGGGAAACCGAGCCTGACACCAATCTGCGGCGCCGATGCCTTCGACGGGCCGGTCCGCCGGCGTTCCAGATCCGAGACCTTCTTGCCCGGCGACACCTCCAGCAGCCGGTCCAGCGCGGCCGGTCACCGGTGTGCGCCCGCGTAGAAGGCACGGGCGGCGAAGCCGATCCACTCGGGGCGTTCCCAGGTGCTCCAGCGGGCGCGCGCCTGTTCGTCGATCTTCGCGGCCGTCTCGTCGGCGGAGACTCCGGCCGCTCGCAGCCGTGAGACCTCCCCGTACACGTGGTCGAGGTAGTCGCGGACGTCGCGGATCAATGAGACGTCTGCCACCTCCCCGTGGCCGGGCACGACGATCTCGGGGCCGCGGGCGATCAGATCATCGAGCACGCCGATCCATCCAGGGCCGTCCACGTCCACGTCGTGCGGCGGGAAGTACGGCGCGATCGGGAAGATACGGGTCTCGATCAGGTCACCGCCGAACAGCACCCGGTCGTCGATGACGATGACCTGGTCGGAGCCCGTGTGCGCCGGCCCGACCGCCCGCAGCACCGCCTTGCGCCCGCCCAGGTCGATCTCGGCCTGGCCTTCGTAGACCAGGTCGGGATCGACGAGTTCGACGCCTTCGAGCTCGGCCGCCGCGGCGGCGCTCAGACCCTTGAACATCTCGACGTAGGCGGCGCCCTTACGGTGCAGCTCCGCACGCTGGGAGGCGTTGTAGACGATCGTCGCGGCGCTCTTGAACGCCTGCGCCCCGAACCCGTGCTCGGGGTGGAAGTGCGTGATGGTCAGGTACAGGTGCCGGTCGCCGGCCAGGCGCCGGGCCTGCTCCAGGACGTGGGAGCCGTTGCGGGGGCCCATGCCGGTGTCGATGATCAGCGCGGCGCGCTCGCCCACGACGATGCCGACGTTCGGGACGAGCTCGACGCGCTGGTCGGGGATGACGTACACGCCGTCGGACACCTCGACGGGCTCGCCGCGCACGATCGGCGCCGGGCTCGTCCGTACGTCGGGAAGGGCGCCCAGGTCAGGGGACGGGTTCGGCGTCACATCGGCGGGGCACATGATCCAGCTCCAATCTGAACAGTGTTGAGATGCTTGCGAGCGTAGCAGACATCTGAGCAGTGTTAAGATCGGGCGATGGCAAAAGGGCGATACCACCACGGCGACCTGCGCAGCGCACTGCTTGACGCCGCCGAGGCTCTCGTACGCGAGCGCGGCACCGACGGCTGGTCCCTGCGCGAGGCCACAGCGCGCGTCGGCGTCAGCCCCAGCGCCGCCTACCACCACTTCGCCTCCCGCGACACGCTGGTGCGCGCTCTGTCCGAGCGGACGCTCGCCTGGCTCGGGGAGCGCCTGCGGCAGGACTGCGAGCGCGCGCCCGGCCAGGGGGACGACCCGCAGCGGCGGCTGATCGCCCTGGGGTGCAGTTATGTGAGCTGGTCGCTCGACGACCCAGCCGTCGCCCGGCTCGTGCTGCGCGGCGGCGCCACCGCCCCGGACTCCGCCATCTCCCCCCACCCGCACGACGTGCTCACCTCGGAGCTGGACCGGCTCGCCGAGGCCGGCGGACTGCCGGGATCCACGCGGGAAGGGGCGGAGTTCGTGGTGTGGGCGGCGCTGCACGGGCTGGCCGTGCTGCTGGCCGACGGCCTGGTCCGCTTCGACGACCCGCGCGCGGTCGATCTCCAGACCGAGCGCGTGGTCCGTACCACGCTCAACGGCCTGGCCCTGGAGGCGTCGCACGCGGCGGGCCGACCCGCGGGCCGCTCGGCTCACACCGAGCGCCTGACCCGCCGCTCGCGTGGATGACACCCTTTCAAGGGGTACGTCTTCCGGTCGGTGGCGACAAGCTCGGTCCGGCCTCCCGCGGCACGAGGCTGCGGCGCCGTGAACAGAGTTCATCGTGGGCTTGCGCGAGCGGGATGGCAGCCCCGAAGACTTGCATATCAATTGATCCATGGGTTCTCTTGATCGGGTGAGCGTCGAGCCGCCGTGGGTGAGGGCCTGGACGGGTGGGCTGCCCGCCGTCCATGTCGGCAATGTCGCCGAGTTCAACGCCGTCTTCGGCGGGATCCCGGCAGTGAGTGACCACTACTCCTGCCTGGCGGCTTTCGGGAGTCCGCGGCCCGCCCTCATCGTGCTGCCGCTGCCCGTCCAGCAGTGGTGGATCCGGCACCTGGCCGCGACGCTGGGCTGGGGCGAGGTGAGGGTGCGCGGCGGGCTCGCGGCGGAGGGGCAGGGGCCAGCGGCCCTGGCCGGCCTGCCCGAGATCGTCTCGCCCGAGATGGCGGTACTGCCCTGGGGCCACACGCCGGCCTTCGATCGGATCCGGCCCGCTCCTGCGGGAGTGCTGGACTGTATCCGCCGCTTCGAGTCCAAGCGTGGCTCGCACGAACTGTTCCGCGAGCTGGCTCCAGACCATCCGCGGATCCGGATCGCGGCACAGCGCCGGGTCGCCTCACGCCGGGAGCTGAGAGCGGTGACCATGCCCTACGTGCTGAAGGAAGAATACGGCGTGGGCGGCGCGGGCACCCGAGTCGTGGCCACGGCCCCGGCGCCTCGCAGGGTGCGCGGCCTGCTGCTGGAGGAGTACATCGAGCCTGTCGCCAACCCCACGTTCGACGCTGTCATCGCCGCCGACGGGCAGGTGCACCCGGTCGGTACGGGTGCGATGACGATCGACGGCACCCGCTACCAGGGCGTCACGATCGGACCCGGCACACTCCCCACGGAACAGGTGCGGACCGCGGCCGCATTCGGCGCCGCCGTGGGCGCGGCACTGGCCTCCCGCGGTTACCGTGGCTGGTACGACGTTGATTTCGTGGCCGACAGGACGGGCGCGCTGGTCCCCATCGAGATCAACCTGCGGCTCACCGGTCCCGCCGTGGCCTTCACCATTCAGGCGGCGCTCGATCGCCTGCACGGTGCCGGCCACGTGGTGCGTACCCTGGACTGCCTGCCTCTGGGCGCCCGGCTGCCGTCGGCCGCGCTGCGCGAGCACGTCACCCGGCTGGCCGCGCAATGCCGGGAACTCGGCACGATCCTCCTGGTCACCATCCCGACCGCCGCGTTCGACCCCTTTCCCTACCTGGGGATCGCGCTCGCCGCCCAGACGATCGAAGAGCTCGACGAAGCGGAGCGGGCCATCCGCACCGCCAACGAGGCGCTCGGGGCCATGTTCACCCTGCCCGACCCCGAACGCGTGGTCACCGCCGTCGTCGGGCGACGAAGACGACGAGCACCGCTGCGGCAATCATGAGAGTGATGTTGAACCCGTACACCAGGGCGGCCTGCCGCGGCCAGTCGGTCTTGGCGGCCAGGCGGTAGAAGTTGTCCTGCGGCCACCACGCCACCAGCAGCCAGGTGAGCGCCAGCCAGGCCGCCGTGGTCAGCGGTGCGGAGCGCCCCAGCCGGGCCAGCGCGGGGCGGCCCCACAGCAGGACCGTCACGCCCAGCCCGAAGGAGGCCCACTCGCAAAGGTAGAGCACGTAGAACAGCACCGACCACGGCAGCGGAACGCCGGACAGATCGGTGGAGAACGGCCAGAACACGTTGGTGGTCGCCGCGGCGAGGAAACCGAACAACAGCGTCCCCCCGATCACCACCGAACCGCTCCCGCCCGTTACGTGGCCGCCCTTGCCGCCCACGGGCCGCTGCCCCTCCACCGGCAAGGGCAGCGCTTCGACGTCGATCTTGCCCTCAGGCGTACGGGGCAACGCCGGCACCACCGCCACGACCTCGGGTAACCGCCGCCGCGGCACCAGCTTCGTCAGGAACTCCGCGGGTCGCCTGCCGTCCGTCTCACCGACCACGACGTAGGCGATCATCTGCTCACCTTCGACCACGACGCACTCCGTCACCGCCGGGTGTCTCGCCAAGCCTCGTTCGCGCTCGCCCTCGGTCACAGTCACCCCCATTCGCTCACGATCCGAACCGCGTCGGCCCGCGCCCGCACTCCGATCGACACCGACAGTGTGCGGGATAGGTGGCGGTTCCGCCACGCATCGCGCACCGGGTGACGTTCGTACGGCTGACCGAGCGATGACGGCGCGAGCGGGCCTGCTCGGAGGCCCGCCCCGGCTACGCCACGACCCGGTAGTGCGTGGTCATCCGGCCCGTGTCGTCGAGCACGTGGAACGCGAGCGCCGGCGGGAGGTCGTAGTCCGCGCAGTTGGCGAACGTCGTGCCGCCCTCCCACGGCAGCTTCAGCGTGGACACGACGCCGGGGGCGGCCAGCAGCGGGCGTCCGGCGAAGGTGGTGGCGGCGCCGGTGTGGGCGTGGCCGACCAGCACGGCGGGCACGTTCGGATGCCTGCCGAGCAGCTCCTCCAAAGGCTCGGACCGGTGCAGCCTGATGCCGTCGGCCACCTGGCTGTGCAGCAGGGTGGGCGGGTGGTGGAAGGCCACGAACACCGGCCGGTCCGCGCCCGCGAGCACGTCGTCCAGCCAGGCCAGCGTCTCGTCGTCCAGCCGGCCCGAGTCGTCGCCGGGGATGGAGGAGTCGCACATGGCGTAGACGGCCCTGTCCGTGCGCAGCACCTGGTTGATCGGCCCCTCGCCGCCGCTCCGGTCGCCCAGCAGGACGCGGCGGAACTGCTCCCGCACGTCGTGGTTGCCCGGGCCGACCAGGACGGGGTGGCGGGAGGAGAGCAGCTTGCGCGCCTCCTCGTACTCCTCGGGCAGGCCGTGGTCGGCGATGTCGCCGGTGACGAGCACGGCGTCGAGGTCGGCGGGGAGCGCCTCGAGGTGGCGCATGACGGAGGTGGCGCGGTCGACACTCTGGGGCGTCGCGCCGATGTGGATGTCGCTCAGGTGAGCGATCACGATCATGTTGACGTCCGTCCTTCCGGGGTCTGCCTGTTCATCTACCGTAGGCCCACGTACCGGACCAAGTGGAGGCGAGCGGCATCGGCTGCGAACAGCCCCCGGGCGACGGCTGGCAGGTCGTCTTGCGTGGCGATGGCGGTGGCGGCAAACTTTCTCGGCGAAGCGAACATCCAACGGACCGTGGAGATGTTGATCGAGGGAGACCCCCAGTACCTGGGGACGTACTGGCTGGCCGGGCGGCTCGGCGCGGGTGGTCAGGGAGTGGTCTACGAGGGCTACGCCGAGGACGGCGCCCGCGTCGCGATCAAGGTCCTGCACAGCGACCAGGCCGCCCAGCTCGCCAGGGAGGCCACGGCGGCCCAGCGGGTGGCCTCGTTTTGCACGGCGCGGATCATCGAGGCCCGGCTCGACGGATCCAGGCCGTACATCGTCAGCGAGTACGTCGGGGGCCCGAGCCTGCGCGCCGCCGTCGCCGCGGGCCGCCGCTTCTCCGGCGGTGACCTGCACCGGCTGGCGACCGCGGTGGCCACGGCGCTGACCGCCATCCACGACGCCGGGGTGATCCACCGCGATCTCAAGCCCGACAACGTGCTGCTCGGCCCGGACGGCCCGCGGGTGATCGACTTCGGCGTCGCCAGGACGGCCGAGATGTCGTTGACCGCGACCGGCCTGGTGACGGGGACGCCGACGTACATGGCGCCGGAGGTGTTCACCGGCCACCGGGCCGCGATGCCCGCCGACGTTTTCGCGTGGGGCGCGATCATGCTGTACGCGGCGACCGGTACGGACCCGTTCGAGGCCGACAGCCTGGGCGCCGTCATGCACCGCGTGCTGTCGTCCACCCCGGATCTGGGCGCCCTGCCCACCCCGCTGCGCCCGCTGGTGGCCGCCGCGCTCAGCAAGGAGCCGCTGCACCGGCCCAGCGCCCGCGAGCTGCTGCTCGCGCTGGTCAGCGGCGGTGCGGGCCTGGACCTGACGCATCTGCTGGCCGAGGGCGGCAAGGAGGCGTCCAGGGTGACCGGTGCGGCGGGCGATCCGGCGCTGGGCACGCTGGCCGAGGACGCCTACGCCATGCTGAACGCCGACGAGCGCGAGCTGGCGCCCGAGGTGTTCCTGAGGCTGGTCACGCTGGGCGAGCACGGCGGGCTGTCGGGGCGCCGGGCCGAGCTGGCCGAACTGCTGGAGGGCAGGACCCTGCCCGAGGTCTCGTCGGTGGCCAGGATTCTGGAGGTGTTCGGGTACCTGCTGGGCAGGGACGAGGAGGAGGTGTGGCTGGCCCGCCCGGCGCTGCCGCGCGCCTGGCCCCGCTACCGCCGCTGGGTGGAGGCCAACCAGGACGGCCTGGCCGTGCACCGGCATATCCTCGACGCCGCCCGCCGCTGGAACCGGTCGGGCCGCAAGGACGGCGACCTGTTCCAGGGCTCCGCCCTGGAGAACGCCCTGCAGTGGGCGGCCACGGCCCGCAGGAACATCACCCTGTCCCCCGCCGAACGTGACTTCCTGGCCGCCGCCGCCACGCTGACCAGGCGCAGGGCCAGGCGAGGCCGCCTGGTCACGCTGAGCCTGGCGGGACTGCTGACGATCGCGCTGGTCGCGGGTGGTCTGGCCGTGCAGCAGGGCAGGCTGGCCGACGAGCGGGCCGAACGTATTTCCGTCCAGCTCAGTCAGGCGGAGGCGACGCGGCTGGCGCAGCTCGCCGGCACGTTCCGGCAGAGCGATCCGCGCCTGGCCATGCGGCTCGGCCTGGCCGCGTGGGGGCTGGACCGAACGCCGCAGACCAGGACGGCGCTGACGGCGTCGCTGGCACAGCGCGAGGTGGCGATGTTCAAGGACCCGGCGACGACTGGCGACACGCTGCGCGTGCTCGCCGCGGACGGCCGGACGATGGCCAGCGTGAGCGGCGACGCGGTACGGCTCTGGGACGTGCGCACGGGCAGGTCCGCGGGCGGGATCGCGAAGCTGGGGCTCGGCGACGACCTGCCGGTCGGCGCCGCGCTGTCCCCCACGGGCCGGCGGGTGCTGGTGGCGACCGGCCGGCGGGCCGGGGTGTGGGACCTGCGGACGGGGCGTCCGATCGCGGCGTGGGCGTTCGACAAGGAGCTGGGGCAGGGCGTGGACCTGCCGGTCAGCGTGCGGTACGGCAGCGTGGACAGGTACGCGGTGGTCAGGATCGACGATTACGACTACCTCTGGGACGTGGAGCGGAACCGCCGGGCCAGGACCGCGGACGCGCTCGGTCCCATGACGCCGTCGGGCGAGGCCGTCTACTCCTCCCGCTCCGTCTCGCCCGTCCGGATCGACCGGCGGCGCCTGCCCGACCTCGCCAGGCAGGGCACCCGCCCGGCGGCCGACCGGTGCGACCTGTGCGGATGGACGCTGGCCCTCACGCCGGACGGCCGCTCGCTGGCGGAGGCGGTGCGCGACGGTCTGCGGATCACCTCGCTCACGGACGGCTCGGTCGTCAGCACGATCGGGCAGGACGGTGTCCTCTGGAACCAGGGCGAGGTGACCTTCAGCGCCGACGGGCGGCTGCTCGCCTCGGCCACCCGCGCCGACATCCAGGTGTGGCTGCCGGGAGGGCAGTTTCTCACCAAGGTGACGCTGCCGGAGGGCCTGCCGGAGAACGCCTCGGGAGTCCCCCAGGTCGCCTTCGACGGCCGCGTGCTGCGCTACCTCGCCGAGGACCGCGTCATCACCGTGGACCTCGCCGACCTGACGCTGGACGCGCCGAAGCGGTCCTGGGCGGAGGCCGCGCTGACCGCCGGCCGCCTGCTGGCCGCCGAGGACCTCGAAGTGATCCACCTGACGACGCCCGGCGGGCCGCCGGGCGAGCCCTTGCAGCGCCGGGCCGACGACGACGGGGCGAGCGCGCTCGCCCTCAGCCCGGACGGACGGCTGGCGGCCGTCGGCGGCTCCAGGACGATCACCGTGCTGGCCGCGGACGCCAGGCGGGAGCTGGCCAGGCTGACGCCTTCCGGCTTCATCGACACCGAGCACGTGGCCTTCAGCCCGGACGGGACGCGGCTGGCCACCGTGGTGGAGGCGACGATCTCCGGCGCGGCCAGCACGTACACGCTGGGGATGTGGGACTGGAAGGCCCGCCGCCTGCTGTGGTCGCACCAGGTGCGGCCGGTCCAGGACGTGGAGTTCGCGCCGGACGGCAGGACGCTGGCGGTGGCCACCGACGCCGAACGCCTCTACGACGCCGCCTCGGGCAGGCTGGTGGGCGAGCCGTTCGGCGGCACCGGACAGGGCATCACACTCACCGACGCGGTCTTCACCCGCGACGGCCGCTCGATCGCCGTCGTGGACTCGGGCGGGCGCATGACCGTCTACGACGTGGCCTCGCATCGCCGGGCCGGGGAGGCGATCAGGGGGAACACCGGCGGGAACGCGGTCAGGTCACCCCGCGAGGACCTCGTCGCCACGAGCACCAGGGACGGCCGGGTGCAGCTCTTCGACCTGGCTCGGAAGACGTCGCTGGGCGTGCTGGCCGACGGCAACTGGGACGGCGTGCAGGCCCTGGCCTTCGCCGCCGACGGTTCGAAGGTGCTGGTGCTGGACGCCGCCGGGACGGTGCGCGAGCAGATCGTCGAACCGCGCGCGGTGGCGGCGGCCGTGTGCGCTCGCGCCGGGGGATCCTTGAACAGGACCGAGTGGGCGCGTTACGTCACGGGTGCTCCCTATCGTGAGACCTGTTCCTGACGTTTCATCGGTGGCCGTGGCCTTGGGACCGCTGATCACCAAGGCCACGAAATCCTCGACGGTCGCGCTCAGCGTGCTCAGCCGACGGCGGTCACGGATGTGCGGGTGCCGGTGGCCGGGGCCGCCGCTGTCGGTGGTGCGCTCCTGCAACAGCATGGACACCCGGCGTGTTCGGGGCCGGTCAGAAGTACTTGCCGGTGCTGCATTCGAGGGGGTTGCGGCTGTCGGTGAAGCCCTTGGTCTCCGTCTTGCCACCGTAGGTGATGCTGCCGGAGAACAGGCAGGCACCAGAAGAACCTACTTGCATGCGGATCGGGCCGGCGTAGTACTTGTAGCTCGCCGAGTCAGTCTGCTGCCTTCCGGAATTCCACTGCTTGAGCCACGCCTTGGTCGGCGCGGCCTTGCCATAGGCGGAACCGGTGTGCAGGGTTACGACGCACCCGTACTGCTTGCTGCTGTTGTAGAGAAGGTAAGTCCTGGCATAGGTCATGGTCACGTACTTCACGACCTTGTAGCCACTGCCGCAGACGCCCTCCGGCGTGTAGCCCGCGGCATCGGCGGGGGTCGCGACGGCAGCGAGGGTCGCGGTTGCGACAGCCGCCGTGGTCAGCCGCTCAGCTAGCTTCATGAGTCCCCTAACTCAGGCTGGGAAATTGCCTGGCAGGCTACAACGCGTAGTTGTCGAAGATCACACGCAAGATGATCACAGTCTTAACGATCAAAGAACTCATGAGATCGCCCCCAGGTCTCACGATCACTCAATGGCTTCTCACGATCGACGTCCCCAAACGCTGGGCAGCAGCCGCCCAGGAACGCGAACTCCGACCGGGTACTGCCAATCGATGAGCGGGTGGGGGCGGTGGGAGTCACGCGGTCGCCTGCGGTGCCCGCTCGTCGATGAGGCCGGCCGCCACGAGGTCGCTCCACAGCCGTTCCGGCACCTGCCTGGTGGACGCGGCCAGGTTGCGGCGTACCTCCTCGGCTGAGCGCATGCCGACCACGATGCCGGCGACCGCCGGGTGTCGCAGGGGGAAGGCCATGGCGGCTTCGGGCAGGGTCACGCCGTGGTCCTCGCAGACGTCGGCGATGCGATGCGCCCGCTCCAGCACCTCCACGGAGGCGGGACGGTACTCGAATCGCGCATCGGGCCCGGGGCGTGGTGTCGCAAGGACGCCGGAGTTGAGGACGGAAGCCGCGAGGATCGAGATCCCTCGTTCGGCGCAGGCCGGCAGCAGCTCGTCGAGGGCCGACTGTTGCAGCAACGTGTAGTAGCCGGACAGCATGACGACGTCGACGTCGGTTTCCCGGACGAGCCGGGTGAGCAGGCCGGTGTCGTACATGCCCGCCCCGATGGCGCCGACCACGCCCTCCGCCCGCAGTTCGGCCAGCGCGGGGTAACCGTCGCGGAACGCGGCCTCGAAGTGCTCTTCGGCGTCATGCAGAAAGAGCACGTCGAAGCGGTCGACGCCCAAGCGGGTGAGGGAGTCCTCGACGCTGCGCCGGATGCCGTCGCGGGAGAAGTCCCAGACCCGCCGGTGGGTCGCGGGCACGTGGAAGAACTCGTCCATCCGGCCGGCCGGGTCCTGCGGGAGCAGCAGGCGGCCCACTTTGGTGGACAGGACGTACTGCTCGCGCGGCACCTGGCGCAGGAACTCGCCGATCCGGCGTTCAGAGTGTCCGATGCCGTAGTGCGGTGAGGTGTCGAAGTAGCGGATCCCGCCCTCCCAGGCCGCAGCCAGCGCCTCGGCAGCCGCGTCGTCGGTCAGCGGCGCGAACAGGCCGCCCAGTGGACCGCCGCCGAAGCCCAGTTCCGTGACCTCCACCGTGCTGCGCCCGAGCCGCTTGGTCTTCATCCCGCCGTCCTTCCTGACAACCGTGCGCCTCCATGCGTTCACGATCACAGCCCGGGTGCTGGGCGGCCAATCAGTTAGCGCATTGCTTAATCGGCTCCTCCGAGGCCCGGTGAGCAGCTCACCGAGCACGGTGCGGCGGCGCGTCGAGGTGGCCGGGCGATGGTCGCCCTGGACGGCCGTATCGTGTGGCAGGCGTCTCATCACATGTGGGGGCCTCGCCTCGGGAAGGACAGAGATGGTTCACGCCACCGCGAGAACCCCCGGTGCGTCGCCGGAGGATTACGGGTGGGAAGAGGGCAGCGGGCTCGGTGACATCTACACGATCGTCTTCGTCCACGGGCTCGACGAGCGCGCGGTGCTCAGCCGGCTCGGCGCCGCGGACGAGGACATCCGGCTCATCGAGGACGAGGACTACTCCCAGCCGGAAGAGCGGGAAATCATCACCGTGAGGCGAATCGGTGACTGGACCGTCGCGATCGAGGACTGCGGCTGGCGGGGCTCGCACCTGGAAGCCCTCTGCCCCCTCTCCCGTGACGGCGGCCAGGCAGTGGCGGTGATGCGGCACGACTACGCCGCCAGGCACCGCCTTGCCTACGCCGTCGACGGCGTATACCTCACCGACATCAACCCGACCTTCCCCATCGAGAGGCGTGGCGCGGATCCTGACCGGCTCAATCGACACCTTCGTGAGCTGGGCATCGATCCAGCCGCCGACGACCTCGTCGACAACGCCATCCCGGCGGCCCTGGCAATCGCCGGCCGGATCACCAACGTCGTGATCACCCCGCAGCACCTTCGCCGTCCCGTCCCCGGTGCCTACTGACAGTGAGAGGGCGAGGCGGCTTCCGGATCCGTTCGGTGGCACGTGATCTTCGACCGGTGCTGCCGAGGTCGCGGCCTTCCACCGCTTGATGAGACTCCTGGAGTGCGGGACGGTCAGCGTCCCGCACGACCACCGTGACCCCGCCGGGCGGAAGATCGACATCGCGGTGACCCGGCCGGCCGCCACGGACGAGACCCGCCGGCTCGGCGCCGTCGCCGTCCTGCCGGGAGGGCCTGGCGGCCCCGAACTGACCACGGATCGCAAACCCGGCGATCAGCGCAGGCCGTGCGAGCGCGGGGAGGCCGCACTCCCGCGAGCGTCCCCGTCGCACGTGACCTGGCGGGTGTCTCGGAGAGTCGGCGGGTTTCGATGGTCCGTCTCACCTGATTGACGTGTCCGCCGCCCATCCGGCCTGTTTACGATCACCGGAGAACCGTTGTCCACGACGATCAGATGGAGGCCGCGTGTCAATTGGCGGCACACGTTCGAGAGCCTGGGCGTTCTTCGGTGTCCTCACGGTCGCGGTCGTCGTGACAGTGGCGATCGTGGCCTTCCGCGGCACCGATGACCAGCGATTCATCCGCTCGGCGGCGGAGATGGAGGCGTTCGCGCGCACGGTCGGGGAGGGTGACCGGCTCGGCCCGCGCGCCGTCGGCGGGATGGACTTCGAGGAGGTCCGCCGCGAGCACGGCGTCGTCGTCTTCCAGCGGGGCGAGTCGTTGCACAGCCCCTACGGCTACGCCTGGAGTCCGCAGGGCGATCCGGCGCCGATCCTCGAGGACGTGGAGTGGCCGGAGGACCACGTCGATCACTACTTCGAGCACCTGGAGGGCGCCTTCTACTCCTGGCAGGGAAGGCGCTGACACACCATCGAACCCCCAGGCCAGAGGGCCGGACGCGGCGAGGCGTCGACAGGCCGACTGGAGCGCCATGTCGAATGTCAGGAAAGACGTCGTGCGGTACTTTTCAGCCATGCATCGCGTCGTGGCGCTCATCCGCCCACCGCAGTCCACCTTCGAACTCGCGTGCGCGGCCGAGGTGTTCGGGATCGAACGGCCGGGGCTTCCGACGCGCTACACCTTCACCGTGTGCACCGAGCGCCCAGGACCGGTGGCGACCTACGCCGGGTACGACATGCTCGTGACCGACGGGCTCGACGCGCTCGACCGGGCGGACACCGTGATCGTCGCCGGGTGGCTGCCCACCGAGGAGCCGCCCTCGTCCGCGGTCGTCCTGGCGCTGCGCCGGGCCCACTCCCGCGGGGCGCGGGTGGTCAGCATCTGCTCCGGCGCCTTCGCGCTGGCGCACGCCGGTCTGCTCGACGGACGACGGGCGACCACCCACTGGACGCTGGCGGACAAGCTCGCCGTACGCTTCCCGCGCGTCCAGGTCGACCCGGACGTCCTGTACGTCGACCACGGCGACGTGGCCACCAGCGCCGGCGCGGGGGCCGGCATCGACCTGTGCATGCACCTGGTCCGCGGCGACCAGGGCGCCCACTACGCCGCCCACATCGCGCGGACCATGGTCATGCCGCCGCACCGCGAGGGCGGGCAGTTGCAGTACTCGGCGCCGCCGCACCCCGCACAGATCGACGGCACGCTCGCGCCGTTGCTGGAGTGGATCGGCGGGCGCATCGGCGCGACGGTGACCGTCGAGAGCATGGCCGCGCACGCGGGCCTCTCGACGCGTACCCTCGCCAGGCGGTTCGCCGAGCAGCTCGGCACCAGCCCCGGGCAGTGGCTGCTCGCCCAGCGGATCGCCACGGCCCGGGACCTGCTGGAGTCCTCCGACCTCCCCGTGGACGCCGTCGCCCGCCGCGTCGGCCTCTCCTCGGCCACCAACCTGCGCAGGCGCTTCCTCAACACCCTGGGCACGACACCCGGCGCCTACCGCCGCGCCTTCCGCGCCAAGCCCCGTTGAGCCCGCCGGTTCGACGGTGGCGGTGAAGCCGTCGAACGTCGCGCCGGGCGAGGGCGCTACAGGACCTGGCGGGCCTGCTCGGCATCGGCCGGGAAGAGGTGGCGGTCAGGCGCGGGCAGCCACTGGCTCCGGGGGTCGAAGGGGCGATAGCAGTCCTTCACGTGGGCGACGAGCAGCGGCAGCGAGGGGTGGCGGTTCGCCTCGTGCCACACGAGGGACCAGGGGTACACGGGCGTGGGGTCGGTGACCAGGATCTCGACGACCTCCGGGGCGACCGAGTACTGCCTCTTGTTGCCGAACGTGATGAGGTCCGGTGAGGCCGCGATTCTCTCCATGATGTGGTCGCGGCCGAAGACCGGCCCCGAGCTGTCGATGTGGACGCCGAACTCGGCGCTGAGGAAGCGGTAGTAGTCCGCCCACTCACTGTCGCGGGCGTTGCCCGGCATCCAGGCCGTCAGGCCCGACAGCTCCCGCATCGGCACGCGCCCGCGGCCGGCGAGCCGGTGCCGGCGGTCGACCAGGATGGAGATCGGCTCCAGGCAGGCCGGTACGCGCTCGATCCCCGGAGGGAGGGTGCCCGTGGTTCGGCCGAACCCCGCGTCGATCGACCCGTCCGTGAGCGCCGAGGCTCGTGAGACGGCGCCGCGGGAGACGACGATGTCGACGTCGACGTCGCCGGCCTCGTAGAAGGCCCGGACCAGGTCCATCGACGCCGCGCCGCGCCCGAGCACGTCGATGCGCAGGGGGCGACCGCGGGCGCGGAGCATCGCGACGGCCTGGTCGGCCAGGCTGATCAGCGCGCGGGCGTGCGGGAGGAACGCCTCGCCGTCGCCGGTCGGCCTGGCCCCTGCGCGGGACCGGACCAGCAGGGAGACGCCCAGGTCGGACTCCAGCCTGGCGATTCGTTTGGACACGGCCTGCTGCGACATGCCCACCCGTTCGGCCGCCTCGGTGAAGTGCCCGTCGTCGACGACGGCGAGGAAGGTCCTAACGGCACCGAGGTCTAGCTCCATGAACAACTCCCGGTTGTCTTCCGTGACCTGCCGATTGTGGATCCTTCGAGGCAGGCTCCGGCTCGACGCGCGACGCCTGTCGTCTCCAGGACAACCGCCAGGAGTATAACCGGCGAACGGGCGAGTCACCTTTCCAGCGGCACCCGTCGCGCCAGCACCTTGCGGTGGCTGATGCGCCAGCCCTGGTCCACGCGTACGACGACGTCCTCGTAGGTCACGCTGGCGCACGTGCCGTCGGCGTTGACGCCGATCCCCTTCGAGAGCGCGTACACCCGGCCGCCGAGCCGCTCGTCCAGGACGAGGTTCGTGACGTGGTGTCCGACCGGGTTCAGGTCGCCCAGGGCGCGGCCCGCCTCGGCCAAGGCAGCCACCCCTCTCAGGACGTCCTGCCCGAAGTCCGTGACGTCGTAGGTGACGTCGGTGGTGAACACCTCGTCCAGGCGGTCCAGGGCCCCGTTGTCGCACAGGTGCCCGTGCATCGCGATCACCTCGGCGATCACGAAGCGGTCTTCGCAGGTAAGAGCCATGACGATCCTCGGTCGGCAGGTAGCGGAGTCGTGGGGGGCACGACGCCCGAGGGCGGGCTCGGGGCGCGCGGCGGGCGATCCGGGGAACTCCCCGTTTCGCGGTGGCGCTACCATAAGCGGGGAATTCCCCACTTCGCAACCAGGGAGCAGGGCGATGAGCCATCCGGACCGGTCGGCGGCCGCGCGACGGCCGCGCAGGGCCGACGCGGCGCGGAACGCCCGGCTGCTGCTCACGGCGGCGAAGGAACTCTTCGACGAGCACGGCCCGGAGATCGCGCTGGACGAGGTGGCGCGGCTGGCAGGCGTCGGCAACGCCACCCTCTACCGGCATTTCCCCACCCGCCAGGACCTGATCGTGGCCGTGTACGCCGACGAGGTGACCACACTCTGCGCACGAGGGGCCGCACTGCTCGACTCCGAGCCGCCGGGCGAGGCGCTGTTCATCTGGCTGGACGGCTTCGTCGTCCACGTCGCCACCAAGCGCACCCTGGCCACGGCGGGGACATCGAGCGACGACCGGCGCCGCACCACGCTGTTCGACCAGTGGCACGCGTCCATGCGGTCGACCGCGCAGGAGCTGCTCACCCGGGCCCAGGAGTCCGGCGCGGCCGACCGTACCCTCGCCGTGGACGACCTGCTCGCGCTCGCGAGCGCGAGCGCCGTCGCCGGCGGCGGCCCCGAGCACGCGCGCCGGCTCCTGCGCATCCTGCGGCACGGCTTCGCGGGCCCCCGGACTCACCCCTGCGCCCGGACGAGCACGTCCTGAGCTGACGGCGGCCGAGCGGGGATCTCGGCGCCCCCGCTGACGACCCCGGTACGGCCGGTCCAGAAGCCCGAGGCGGGGGCGATCGTCGCAAGGGAAGTCCGGCAGGGCGGCCGTCGCTTCCAGGCGCGCCCTCGCCGCAGAGCACGAGTCGCCCTATCACCGAGTTGCTTCGCCGTCACCGGCACGCGGCCCGCCTGACGCTGGAGGAACTCGCCGAGTACTCGGGCATCAGCGCCCGCACCCTGCCGGATCTGGAACGCGGGCGCGGCAAGGCCCCCGGCACCGCACCGTCTCCACTCACGGACGCGCTCGCCGTCCGCGCCGCGCACGCCCTGCGGCCGGACTTCCCGCACAGGGTGCTCTTCCTCGACCTGTTCGGCGTGTCTCCGCACCCGCTGCCCGCCAAGGAGGCCCCGGCCCTGCTGCTTCGCGCGCCCGGCACCGCGGACCACCGATCGCCTCGGACGGCGTGGCCGCGCGCGTGCACGCACCGCTGCCCTCCTCGGGGCGGCCCTCCTCCGTCGGCAGGGCCGCGAGCCGCTCCAGGGCGACGGCCTGCCGACGCCGAGGCGAGCAGCCGCTGCCGCGACCTGGCTGCCACCACCCCCTGACGCGCGCCGTGCCCGGTTGCCGAGTGGGCAAGCGCCCATTAAAGTGGGCACATGCCCACTCACCCTTCGCCCTCCGGGAACGAACCCCACAAGGCCCGCCACATAGCCGAATCGTTCGGGATCGACGCCGAACGCTACGACCGGGCCCGCCCCGGCTACCCCGAGGCCCTGATACGGCGGATCACGGCCGCCGGCCCCGGCCGGCGGATCGTCGACGTCGGCTGCGGCACCGGCATCGAGGCCCGGCAGTTCATCGCGGCCGGCTGCGAGGTGCTGGGGGTCGAGCCGGACGCGCGGATGGCCGAGTTCGCCCGCCGCGGCGGGGTCGAGGTCGAGGTGGCCACGTTCGAGGACTGGGACGCCGCCGGGCGTACGTTCGACGCGGTCGTCGCCGGGCAGTCGTGGCACTGGGTGGACCCGGTCGCCGGCCCGGCCAAGGCGGCGCGGGTGCTGCGTCCCGGCGGCCTGCTGGCGGTGTTCGCCCACGCGTACGACCCGCCCGCCCCGGTCATGGAGGCGTTCACCGCCGCGCTGCGGCGGGTCGCGCCCGACTCGCCGTTCGGGTCCGGCCCACCGCGACCGGCCCGGGAGATCTACGAGCAGATGTGCGCCACGTTCGCCGACGGCATCCGGCGGTCAGCCGCGTTCTGCGAGCCGGAGCAGTGGCGTTTCGCCTGGGAGCGGCACTACACCCGCGCCGAATGGCTCGACCTGCTGCCCACCACCGGCGGCCTGACCAGGCTCCCGCCGGACCGGCTGGCCGAGGTGCTGGAGGCCGTCGGCGCCGCCGTCGACGCCCTCGGAGGCGGCTTCACCATGCCGTACACGACGATGGCCGTCGCCGCCTCACTGCCCACCTGACTCTGAGACTGGGCGGTTACGGAAAACCTTGCTCGGCCGGTCACATCTGCAGGCTCCGATTTGTCTCCCTGCCGGACCCCTTCGATCCCCGGAGGGCGAGTGCTGAGAGAGGACGGGACCAATGGCGCACGTTGTGATCATTGGCGGCGGGTTCGCGGGCGTGTGGAGCGCGGCGGGGGCGGCGCTGGCGCGTGGGGACGCGGAGCTGCGCATCACGCTCATCGCGCCGAACGAGCACCTGGTGCTGCGGCCCCGCCTGTACGAGCCGGAGCCGGACCTGGCCAAGGTGGAGCTGAGCAGGATCCTCGGGCCGATCGGCGTCGAGCACCTGCGGGCCACGGTCAGCACGATCGACACCGTCCGCCGCGTGGTGGTGGCGGACGGCGCGGAGGTCGGCTACGACCGGCTGGTGCTGGCGGCGGGCAGCGGGCTCGTCCCGCCCCAGGGGCTGCCGGGCGCGGAACGGCTCTTCGACATCGACACCCTGGACGGCGCCCGGCGGCTCACCGAGCATCTGCGCGACCGGGAGGACTTCTCCGCCGTGGTCGTCGGCGCCGGGTTCGTCGGCCTGGAGGCCGCGACCGAACTGGCCGCCCGGGGCCGGGTGCTGCTGGTGGACCGTGCGGACGTGGTCGGCGACCAGCTCGGCTCCGGCCCGCGCGCGGTGATCGAGGCGGCGCTGGACACGCTGGGCGTCGTACGCCGGCTGGGGACGACGGTGACGGAGGTCGGCGACGGCTACGCCGTGCTCTCCGACGGTGCCAAGGTCGAGGCGGACGTGGTGGTCTGGTCCGTCGGGCTCAGGGCCAGCGCTCTCACCGGGCAGATCTCCGGTGATCTCGACGACCTCGGCCGGGTCCCGGTGGACCGGCACCTGCGCGCCCTGCCCGAGGTGTTCGCCGCCGGGGACACGGCCGCGGCCGCGTACGACGCCGGGCACACGGTCATGCAGGCCTGCCAGCACGCCACCCCGCTCGGCAAGGTCGCCGGGCACAACGCGGCGGCCGACCTGCTCGGCAGGCCGCTGCGCGACTTCACCCCCGGCCCGTACGTCACCTGCCTGGACCTGGGCGGCGCCGGCGCCGTCTTCACCCGGGGCTGGGACCGCAGGGTGATGGCCTCGGGCGCCGCGGGCAAGGAGGTCAAGATGTGGATCAACCACCACATCCACCCGCCGGTCGACGACGCCGCGAGGCTCCTCGCCGCCGCCGACAACGTCTACCTCGAGATCCCCTTCTTCCCCCTCACCGAGGAGGCCGCCGCGCCCACCGCCTGAGCCCCGGCTCAATCGTCGCGGTCCTCCCGTCGCGCGCGCGGCCGGGTCGCCGGCGGGAGGGCCGCGGCGACGCAGTCGAGTACGCGTTCCAGCCCGTACCGGAACTGGTCGTCGCGGCCCAGGCTCAGGTGGCGGGTGCCGGTCGCGATCTTGGTGAAGATCGGGTAGTCCCCGCTCGACAGCAGCCGCTCGACGTACGGGTAGCTCCGCGCCAGCCATTCCGGCTCGCTGAGCCCGCTGCGGCGGATCTCCTCGGCCCGGCTCACCTCCTCGCGCGCGGCGCTCTCGACGTAGCCGTTCAGTATGGCCATGAGGCCGAGGTTCTCGTCGATGGAGAGGTAGGGGTCGAGGACTCCCATCACGCGTTCGATCAGGAGCAACTGGTTGGGGCCCAGGGCGAGGAGCGAGCGGTGCACGGTGGCGACCCAGGGGTGGCGCAGCCACATGGCCCGCACCTCGTGGGCGTAGCGGGTCAGGTCCGCGCGCCAGTCGCCGGAGGGCACGCCCTCGAGGTCGATCTCCCCCTGCAGCCGGTCGGCCACGAGGACGATGAGGTCGTCGCGGCTCGGGACGTAGCGGTAGAGGGACATCGCGCCCGCGCCGATCTCGGCGGCGACGCGCCGCATGGTGACGGCCTCCGCCCCCTCGGCGTCGGCGATCAGGATCGCGGCCTCGGCGATCTGCGCGCGGCTGTAGGCCGGTTTCGGCCCGCGGGCCGGGCGCTCGGGCCGCATCCAGATGTTCGTGTACTCGGCATCGGCCACGGCTCCGCCTCCCACTTGCGTACGTCGTACCCAGTAATTAGCCTGACCATCATCAAACCGCGTACAACGTACCAAGCGGAGGGGATCATGGCGGGAAGGCGGGGACGGTGAGCGCCTGGCCGATCGGCGAGGACGACCGCGACGCGGCCGTACGGCGTCTGCAGGAGGCGTACGCCGAAGGGCGCGTCTCGCACGAGGAGATGGACGAGGGCCTGCACCGGGCCCTCACCGCCACCACGCACGACGAGCTGGAGTCTGCCCTGGCCGCGCTCCCGGCGGAGAACGCCACCTCCACGATCGCCGCCGTCAGCGGACGGATCCGCCGGCGCGGCGCGTGGCGGGTGCCCAGGACGCTCAGGGTCGAGTCGGCGCTCGGCAGGGTGCGGCTGGACCTGTCCCGGGCGGTCATCGACCATCCGGTGATCGACATCGAGCTGTGGCTCGGCACCGGCGGCGCCGAGATCAGGGTGCCCCGTGACGCGATCGTCGACGTCGAGGGACTGCGCGCCGAGTGGAAGGCCCCGCTCCACAAGGCCCGGCGGCGCTCCCGTCCCGGCGGGCCGAGGATCCGGATCTCCGGGGCCATGGGGCTGGGACGGTTGACGATCCGCCACGCACGACGCTGAGTCCCCCGCGGTCGGCCGGGGCCGCGCGGGGTTCCCGGGTCAGCCGGTCTTTCGGGCGACGCGCATGCCGACCTGCACGTACGGCGTGCCGTCGGGCAGCGCGGCGAAGACCACCGGCCAGAACTCCTCCCCGGACGGCAGGCCCGTGGCGGCGAACACCGACCGGGTCTCCGACCGCGACACCGGCACCAGGCCGGCCTCCAGCGGCGGGGAGTAGCGCCTCATGTCGCCGACGAACTCGTAGCGCATGCGCCCGGCGCCGTCCGCGTCCTGGCCGATGGTCGTGACGACGCCCTGCCGCCGGTACGTCCCCACCAGCGGCGCCAGGTCCACCTCGGGCGGGTTCGGCGGCGGGGCGAAGGGCGGCGGCAGGCGCACTCCGGCCAGTTCGTCCAGCAGTTCGGGGACGAGGTCGGCGTACAGGCGGCCGACCGCGCCGCCGTTGGCCAGCAGGGCCACGGCCACCCCCGCGTGCGGGATCACGCGCAGGTAGGAGTGCTGGGAGACGGCGTTGCCGTCGTGGCCGAAGCCGGGGACGCCGTCCCAGTCGTGCAGGGTCCAGCCCAGGCCCCAGCCGTCGGCCCAGAAGCTCCACTTGTCCAGGCTGTCCGCGTGGCGGCGCCGCATGGCGGCGACGGCGTCGGCGGGCAGCACGCGGGTCCCGTCGGGGGCGAGCCCGCCGTCCAGGTGCATCCTGGCGAAGCGGACGACGTCCCCGGCCGAGACGATGACCCTGCCGTACGGGCCGGCCGAGCGCGGCATCAGGTCCCAGACCGGGGCCGGGTCGGGCATCCGGCCCGGTTCGCCCAGGTGGCCCATGGCCGCGCGGAACCGCAGCGCCTCCTCCGGCAGCGTCATCGAGTGCCGCAGCCCGAGCGGATCGAACAGCCGCTCCTTCATCGCCTGGTCCCACGTCCGGCCGGTCAGCACCTCCACGACGCGGCCCAGCACCACGTATCCGGAGCTGCCATAAGACAGGGCCGTGCCCGGCGGGCAGTCCAGCGGCACGTCCCGCAGGGCCGCGACGTATCCGGCCAGGCAGTCGTCTCCCCGCCCTGAGTCGTGCATGAAGTCGTTGGTCAGGCCGCCGGTGTGCGACAGGAGCTGCCGGATCGTGATCGTCGCGGTGGCCTCCGGGTCCGGGGTGGCGAACTCGGGCAGCACGCTCACCACGGGCGCGTCCAGGTCGAGGTCGCCCGAGCCGACCAGGTGCAGCACGAGCGTGGCGGTGTAGACCTTGGCCAGCGAGCCGGACAGGAACACCGAGTCGGTGGTGGCCGCCACCCCCGTGCCGCGATGCAGCAGGCCGCCGGCCAGTTCGTGGACGGCGCCGCCGGTCAGCACCGCCAGGGCGGCTCCCGGGACGTGGTGGGCGGCGAGCAGCTCGTCGAGCCTGGCCTGCCACCGGGCGGGGTCGAAAAGCGATGATGTCATGAAAACCTCCGTACAGTGTGCGGTGTCCGAACACTGTACGGAGCACCGCACGACATTCGCAAGCCGTACACTGTGCGAGAGCGTGGCACAGAGATCAGGAGGCCGCATGCCCGGCGACCAGGAACCGTTCGTGTCGGTGTGGGCCCGCCCCCTGCCCCGGCGCAAGGAGCAACCGGCGCTGAGCCGTGAGCAGATCGTCGCCGCCGCGCTGGAGCTGCTCGACACCGAGGGCATCGACGCCCTGAGCATGCGCAGGCTCGGCAGCCGGCTCAACGCCGGGGCCACCTCGATGTACACGCACGTGGCCAGCAAGGAGGAACTGCTCGAACTGGTCGTCGACGAGGTCTACGGCGAGATCGAGCCGCCCGCCGCGAGCGCGGGCTGGCGGCCGGCCGTCACCAGGAGCGCCCACAGCATGCGCGCGGCGCTGCTGCGCCACCCCTGGATCGGGTCCGTGCTGGGCGAGGCGGGGGTGGCCTACCTGGGGCCGAATGTGTTGCGGCTGTCGGAGGCCACGCTCGCCGCGTTCGAGGCGGGCGGCTTCTCCCTGGAGGCGGCCGACCAGGGGCTGAACACGGTCACGGCGTACGTCGTCGGCAGGTCGACCAGCGAGGCCGCGTGGCTGACGAAGCTGGCCCGCAGCGGCCACGACGAGCAGGAGTGGACCGACCGCCTGTGGCCCGCCGCCGAGCGGGCCGTGCGTGACTACCCGCGCCTGCGCACGCTCTACGCGGCACAGCGCGACCGGCACCGGCGCGACGCCCGCGACCGGGAGTTCGACGAGGGCCTCGCCTGCGTCCTCGACGGCCTCGCCACCCGCCTCCGACCCCCGGGACGGGTCAGGGACGGCTCAGGCGCAGGGTGAGGATCTGGAACGGGCGCAGCGACAGCCGCAGACCACGGCCGCCGGCGGGGTCGAGCGGGGTCTCCGGCTGTTCGAGCAGGTCGGTCACGTGGGCGGAGGTCAGGTCGAAGGCGCTGGTCAGCGTCGTACGCGCGGCGCCGCCCCGAGACTCGTAGAGCCGCACCACGACGTCGCCCGACCGGTCGTCGGCGAGCTTGACCGTCTCCACGACCACGGCCGGGTTGTCCACGGTGACCAGGGGTTCGGCCCGCGCCCGGCCGGTTCGCGCGCGCAGCGGCAGGTTGAGCGCGTACCCGCCGGAGACGGCCGCGCCGACGTCGGCCCCGGCCTCCAGCGCGTACGTGAACGCGTGCCGTCCCCGGTCGGCCTGCGGGTCGGGGCTGTGCGGGGCCCGGAGCAGGCTCAGGCGCAGTGTGGTGGTCGTGCCGCCGTCGTCGCGGGTGTGGCGGCTCACGTCGTGGCCGTAGGTGGAGTCGTTCAGCAGGGCCGCGCCGAACCCGTGCTCGCCGACGTGCACCCAGCGGTGGTTCCACAGCTCGAAGCGGGCCGCCTCCCAGCTCGTGTTCTCGTGCGTCGGCCGCCGCACGTGCCCGAACTGGATCTCGGCGCTCTCGTGCTCGGCGTGCACGTCGAGCGGCCAGGCCGCCTTGAGCACCGCGTCGCGTTCCTGCCAGTCGATGTCGGTGCGCACGACCAGGCGGCGGCTGCCCGCGGCGAGTTCGAGGTCCTGCACGACGCGCGAGCCGCCGAACGTCCGCGTGACGCGTACCACGCAGAGCAGCGGCCCGCGTTCGACGGCCGCGACCGAGTCGGCCTCCGTCAGGTCGCGCACGGTGTTGCGGTAGTGGTGGTCGAGGTTCCAGGCGCTCCACAGGTTGGGGTCGTCGCGGTGCAGTTGCAGCAGGTTGCCGGGCCGATCGGGGGCCAGGACCTCGCGCTCGGCCGCACGGTCGAACACCGAGCGCACCAGGCCCGCGCCGTCGACGCGGACCCGCAGCAGGCCGTTGTCCAGGACGAAGCCGTCGTCGCCGGCCTCGATCGCGACGGGCGCGGGCGGCTCGGGGTCGGCGGCGCCCGTGCCCAGCGCGGGGGCCACGACGGCCACCGCGTGGCGGCCGTCGGCCAGCCGCTGGGCGCCGGGCGGCGCGGGGACGTCCGGGGGCAGGGCGACGACCTCCCGCCGGGCCGTCGGGGCCGCGTTGGCCACGGTCACGCCCTCGTCCCCGGTCACCAGCGCCGACAGCGCCCGGTCGACGATCCGCTCCAGAGCGGCGTGGACGCGCCGGTAGGTCTCCTCGGCCTGCTCGTGCACCCAGGCGATGGAGGTGCCCGGCAGGATGTCGTGGAACTGGTTCAGCAGCACCTCCCGCCAGATCGCCTCCAGCTCCTCGTACGGGTAGTCGGCTCCGGCGTGCACGGCCGCCGCCGCGGCCCACAGCTCGGCCTCGTGCAGCAGGTGCTCGGCGCGGCGGTTGCCCCGCTTCGTACGGCTCTGGCTGGTGAACGTGCCGCGGTGCGTCTCCAGATACAGCTCGCCGCGCCAGACGGGACGGCGCGGATACTCGGCGCGGGCCTGCGCGAAGAACTCCGACGGCCGCGTGATCCGCACCTTCGGCGAGCCTTCCAGGTCACGCAGCCGCCGCGCCTTCTCCAGCATCTCGCGCGTCGGTCCCCCGCCGCCGTCGCCGTGGCCGAACGGGGCCAGCGAGCGGCCCGCCGCCCCCTTGTCGGCGAACGTGCGCTCGGCGTGGGCCAGCTCCCGCCCGGTCAGCTCCGCGTTGTAGGTGTCGATGGGCGGGAAGTGGGTCAGGACGCGGGTGCCGTCGATGCCCTCCCAGTCGAAGGTGTGGTGGGGCATGCGGTTGGTGGCGTTCCAGGAGAGCTTCTGGGTCAGGAACCAGCGGGCCCCGGCCAGCCGGGCGAGCTGGGGGTAGGCGGCGGTGTACCCGAAGGAGTCGGGCAGCCACACCCCGTCCTGCTCGACGCCGAACTCGGCGGCGAAGAAGCGCCGCCCGAGCACGAGCTGGCGGGCCAGCGCCTCACCGCCGGGCAGGTTGCCGTCGGCCTCCACCCACATCCCGCCGACGGGCACGAACGTGCCCTGCTCCACGGCCTTGCGGACGCGTTCGAAGATCTCGGGGCGCTGCTCCTTCATCCAGGCGTACTGCTGCGCCGACGAGCAGGCGAAGACCAGCTCCGGGTACTCCTCGGCGAGGGTGACGACGTTGGTGAAGGTACGGGCGCACTTGCGTACGGTCTCGCGCAGCGGCCACAGCCACGCGCAGTCGATGTGGGCGTGGCCGACCGCCGCGATGGTGTGCGCGGAGGCGTGGGCGGGCCTGGCCAGCACGTCCGCGAGCCGCTCGCGCCCGGCCGCGGCGGTGGCCGGGAGGTCCCAGGGGTCCACGGCGTCGATGGCGCGGCCGAGTGCCCGCAGGATCTCGTGGCGGCGCGGCGAGCCGGTGGGCAGCTCGCGCATCAGCTCGTCCAGCACCTCCATGTCCAGCAGCAGGTGCCAGACGTCCTCATCGCGCACGGCGAGGTCGGCGACCTTGACCCGGTAGAGGTCGTCGGTGCCCGCGCTCTCCTTGGAGCCGTAGTGCGTGCCGCGCCCGGCGCTGCCCGTGATGGGAGGGTTGGCCGCCAGCTCGACCAGCAGGTCCACCTGCTCGCCACCGGCCGCCTCCCGGGCCAGCAGCACCGACCGGTTGTACGGGTGCAGCCCCTGGATCGGCACGCCGGCCGCGTCGTGGACGAAGCCCTCGGCCTGGCCGCCCGGCCCCTTCGTCAGGTCGAAGTCCAGGTCGAAGACCGCCTCCACGCGGCGGCCCGCCCATCCGGCCGGAACCTCCGCACGGGCGCGCAGCCAGGTGGTCGCCCACGGGGCTCCCCAGCCCTCCCCCACGGAGAACGGCTCGTAGCGGGCGCTCAGCGCCGAGGCGACGGGAACGGGCTCACCGGGGACACGCCAGGCGGACAGGTCGAGCGGCAGCCGCGCGCTGTAGAGCGCGGGCCGCAGCTTCCTGTCGAGGAACGCGGTGACGCGGTCCTCGGTGAGCCGTCGGTCGTCATGCATCGGGTGAAGTTTCCCTCTCAGTGGGGTGCGGGGGGTGCGGGGGCGCGGTCAGGTGGATCAGGTCGCGTTCGCCGTCGGGCCACAGGACGACGGCGCTCTCCTCGGACTCGAAGCGCACCTCGGGCAGGTGCTCCGCGGCCAGGGGCGTGCCCGCGAGGTACACCGCCGCGGCGTACGGCCGCCCGAAGCGCACCTCGTCCGCGAGGACCGCGGGGGTGGCGGAGACCGGGGACAGCGCGTTGCTGTCCGAGCCGTGGTGGACGTGGGCCCGGTCGAAGCCGTGCAGGCCCACCACCGTGCTGTGGAGCCCGCCGCCGCGCACGGTGGCCTCCGCCGGTGCGCCCGAATTGTTCGTGGGCTCGTCGGAGGTGGGTATGGCCCAGCCGCCGAGTCGCAGCCGCCAGGGGCCGGGGTCGTCGTCCGGGCTCACGGGGGCAGGGTCGACGGCAGGGTCGACGGCAGGGTCGACGCGGGCCAGCCGGACCTCCAGCGCGCCGCGCAGCACGGAGGCCACGGTGATCCAGGGGCCCAGCCGGTAGCCGGTGTCCGGGCCGCCGAAGCAGTCCCAGCGCTCGTCGGCGGGCCAGTGCGCGCGGCTGCGCGAGACCGCGACGCGGCCCTCGACGCTCAATCGCCGCAAGGGCCGCCGGTGGCCGGCGTTCCCGGCGGCGTCCACCAGGACGACCGAGGAGTCCACCGGCCCGCCGCGCGGATCCTCGGGGGTCTCGGGGGCCGCGTGGGTCGAGTAGGCCAGCCGCGCGTAGAGCGGGTCGTCGGAGTGCCACCGGGCGGGGTCGGTGTGGTCGGCGCCGTGGTTGACGACGCGCACGACGCCGTCCGCGCGGGTCCCGGACACCAGCCAGCCGGGCGCGCCCAGCGTACGGGCGAAGTCACCCGACTCGACGGGCAGCGGCACCTCGGCGTCGTTCCACACCGGATGCTCGGGGGGCAGCAGGAGCCCGGCGAAGCCCTTGCTCGCCCAGTACGGCGAGCCCGGCCCGGAGTAGACCTGGAGCACCGGGCGGAAGGGCCGGTGCCAGCCGAGCGTGAGCAGGCCCCGCTCGTCGATCGAGCCGTGCCCGGTGAAGTGGCCGAGCATGCGGCCGGCCAGCCGCCGGGTCTGCCCGGGCGGCAGCGGGGTGGCCTCGAACAGGGCGCCCGTCCACAGGGGTGCGAGCGCGGCGAACCGGTACGTCACCGAGCGCCCCTGGATGAGCGGCGACCCGTTGCCGCCGACGAGGTGGCGGAAGTCGTCGAGGAAGCGCCGCAGCCGTTCCCGGTAGCGGTCGGCCAGCCCGTCCGGCGCCTGGTCGCCGAGGATGCGGCAGAACCACAGCGGGTAGAAGTGCATGGCCCAGCCGTTGTAGTGGTCGTAGTTGCGGTGCTCGCCGCCGGTCAGGCCGTCGGAGTACCAGCCGTCGGCCGCGTACCACGCGTCGGTCAGCTCGATGGTCCTGGTCAGGTCGTCGGGGCTCCAGGCGCCGCCGGCCGTGCGGGCGAACGCCTCGGTGACGGCCTGGAACCAGATCCAGTTGTTGGCGGGCATGTCGTCGCCGACCATGTGGGCGAGCCAGGCCAGGACGTGGCCCCTGGTGGTCTCGCTCAGCCGGTCCCAGATCCACGGCCGGGTCTCGTGCAGGGCCAGTGCGATGGAGGCCGCCTCCACCTTGGCCTGCCGGCGTTCGGCGAAGGTGGGCCAGCGCTCCTCGCTCGCCGGGTCGGCGCCTGCCGCGAGGCCGGTGGCGTACCAGTCGGCCAGGCCGTGCGGGTCGTCGCCGCCCGCTCCGGCCAGCCGGAACGCGGCGAGCAGGAACGTGCGGGCGAAGCCTTCGAGCCCGTCGCTCCAGGGGCCGCTCCTGCTGGGCGGTCCCGGCAGGTCGATCAGCGCGTGGCGGGCCGAGGCGTAGGGGCGGACCGCCAGCAGCAGCCGGTCGGCCAGCTCTTCCCAGGCTGCGCGGGTGCGAAAGTCCTGGCGGGGGTCATGGACTCGGCCGGGGTCATGGTCTGGGCGGGTGGGTCGCGTCATGGGTTGATGCTCTCCCAGTAGCGCTCGTACTCGGCTCGGATGCGGTCGCCGCCCTCCTTGCGCCACGTGCGCAGCGTGTCGCTCCACGACGAGAGCGGCTTGCGGCCCTGCATGACGGCCTTCAGCTCGTCCTGCATGCGGACCGTCAGCGGGCCGCCCACGGTGACGTCGGTCTCGGAGTACATCCCCTCGACGGGGTTGCGCACCAGGACGTCGACGGCGCGTTTCTGGAAGTCGTGCTGGGTGCGGACGACGTCCGGGATTTCCGGGAAATAGAGGGAGATCGGGGCGTCGGTCACGAAAATCGTCGGCAGCGTCGTCTCCACGGTGCCGGTGGGGGTCAGCAGCGGGTCGGTGCCGCGCAGCGTGTGGTCGACGCCCTCCACGCCGTACTTGCGCAGCTTGTACGCGTCCGTACCGAAGGGGGCGGCCAGGGCGTTGCACGCGCGCAGCAACTGGCGGATGCGCTCGCGCGGCGCCTTCTTGAACGCCAGCGTCGCGAAGCTGGACAGCCCCGCCCAATGGGTGCCCGGCCCGCCGTCGAATCCCGGGGCGAGCATGCCGTCGATCGCGAACCCCGGGGTGTCCTGCGCGTAGCGCCGGTAGAAGTCGTTCCAGCCGGCGTTGCCGTCGTAGTGGATGGCGATCTGGCCGCTGCCGAACCAGTCCTTGAACTTGCCGGTCACCGTGAACGCGTCCGGATGCAGCAGGCCGGCCGTGACGAGCTGCCGCATCGCGTCCAGGCCCTGCGGCAGCCGCTCGTGCTCCAGCCACGAGGTGAACCGGCCGCCGCTCTCCTGCCACTGGTTCGGCACGCCGAGCATCTCCAGCACGAAGTAGAGCGAGGGGACCGGGTCGCCGAGGGCGTACCGGCTTCTGCGGGAGTCGGTCAGGTCCGTGCAGAGCTGCTTGAACGCCCGGAAGTCCGACACGTCCGGATCGAGGGAGCGTTCCCTCACCCGGTCGGCGCGGTAGAACATCACCGATCCCACGTTCGCGCGGGGCATCGGCAGCCCGTAGATCCCACCGTTGTAGACGGTGGCCCGCCAGTGCGCGGTGGGGATGTTCGCCAGGTAGGGGTACTCTCGCACGGCCGGGCCCGACAGGTGCTCCGACAGGTCCTGGAACAGGGCGTTGAGCATGGCGGGGCGCTGCGGGATCTCGGGGCGCACGGCCATCGCGTCGGGCAGGTCGCCGCCCGCGATGATGACGGCGAACTTGCTCGGGTAGTCGCTGATGGGGGTTATCTCGAACCGCAGCTCGGTGCCGAGGCTGCGGTTGAGCGCCTGCCAGTACGCGTTGCGCCCGATCGGCGGCGGCACCGGGTTGAAGGTCATCGCCATGACCGAGATGGGCGGCCCGGCGGCCGGCGGACCGCCGGGGAAGGCGGTGACCGGGCTGCCCGGGTAGTGCAGGTAGCCGTTGAGCACCCCTTCGGGAGTGCCCGGGAAGTCCGCCTTGACCCCCTGGTAGGGAACGTGGTCGGGGAGCCGTACCTTCGCGTTGTCGGCCATCGGTACGGCGGGGCCGCCGTCGCCGCAGGCGGCCAGGGCCAGCCCGGCGGCGGCGCCCAGTGAGCCGCGCAACACGGTTCTGCGCGTGACATCAGCACCCATCTCGGGCCTCTCCTTCGGTTGCGGGTGGCCTGCTCACGTCCGTGTGCTCATCCCTTGACGGCCCCGATCATCACGCCCTTCCTGAGGTGGCGTTGCAGGAAGGGGTAGACGACGACGATGGGGACGACGGACAGCACCAGGATCGCGGCTTGGAGCGCCTGCGAGGGCGGCAGCGCCGCTCCCGAGGCGGCGGCCTCACCTGCGCCGATGGCCGCGTTGTTGACCACGTAGGTCCGCAGCACGAGCTGCATGGGCCACTTCGCGGACTCGTTCATGTAGAGCATGGCGTTGAAGAACGCGTTCCAGTACGACACCGCGTAGAACAGCCCCACCACCGCGATCGCCGCCTTGGACAGCGGGATGACGATGCTGCGCAGGATCTGCCCGGCACGCGCCCCGTCGATCCTGGCGGCGTCCACGAGATCGCGGGGAATGCTCATGAAGAACGAGCGCAGCACGATCACGTTGAAGGCGTTGACCATCGTGGGCAGGATCAGCGACCAGTAGCTGTTGATCAGGCCCAGTTCCTTGATCAGCAGGTAGCTGGGGATCACGCCCGGTGTGAACAGCAGGGAGAACAGCAGGATCATCAGCACCGGCCGGTGCCCGAGGCTGCCCGGGCGGCTCAGCCCGTACGCGAGGGTGACGCTGGACACCAGGGCCAGCGCCGTGCCGACCACCGTGACGCCGACGCTCACCAGCAGGGCCTGCGAGACCAGCCCGCCCTCGAGGATGGCCCGGTACGCCTCCAGCGTCGGCCGCTCCGGCCACAGCACGAACCCGCCCGCCTCGTTGACCTGCTTGGTGTCCGCCAGCGACGTCGCGGCGATCGAGAAGAACGGCACCGCCACCAGCAGGCAGCAGACCAGCAGCAGCACGGACTTGGCGGCCCGCCACGGCAGCGAGGCGGGGGTCTGCCCGGGGATGACGACGAGATCGCTCGTGGGAGTGGTCATCTGCGGTAGATCCCTTCCTCGCCGAAGAAATGGGCGACCTTGTTCGCGCCGAGCACGAGAACCACGCCGATGAGCCCCTTGACCAGGCCGACCGCCGCGGACACACCCCAGTCGCCGGCCAGCAGTCCCTGGTTGTAGACGTAGGTGTCCAGCACCTCGCTGGATTCGAGCCCGACCCCCGGCTGCTGCAGGATGATCTGTTCGAAGCCGACGCTGAGCGCGTCGCCCAGCCGCAGGATGAGCAGCAGCACCACCAGGCTGCGCAGCGCCGGGAGGGTGACGTGCCAGGTCTGGCGCCAGCGGCCGGCGCCGTCGACCGCCGCAGACTCGTAGAGCTGGGTGTCGACCCGGGAGAGCGCCGCCAGGAAGAGGATCGTCCCCCAGCCCGTGTCCTTCCAGATCACCTGGGAGGTGAGCAGCGCCTGGAACAGGTCGGGGTTGCCGATGATGTTCCACGTGCCCAGCTCCTGGGCGCGCAGGAAGACGTTGACCAGGCCGCCGTTGCTGAGCATCTGCTGGAAGATCGCGACGACGACCACCCAGGAGAGGAAGTGCGGCAGGTACAAAACGTTTTGCACGATCATTTTGACGCGCTCGCTGAGCAGGCTGTTGATCGCGAGGGCGAGCAGGATCGGCGCGGGGAAGACGAACACCACCTGGATCAGCAGCAGTTGCAGGGTGTTGACCAGGGCGCGCAGGAAGTCCTCGTCGCCGTTGAAGAGCACCGCGAAGTTGTCCAGGCCGGCCCAGGTGCTGTGCCAGATACCGATGAACGGCTGATAGTTCTGGAACGCGATGACGTGCCCCAGCAGCGGCACATAGTGGAACAGCAGGACGATCAGAACGCCGGGGACCGCGAACCAGAGCAGCGACCGGTCTCGGCGGCCGCCGCGTTTCCCGTCGTGGGGCGGGGCGGCCCCGGGATCGCTGCGCGGACTCCGTTGGGTGAGCAAGGACATGGGGGTGCCCTTCGTTACGGGGGGTCAGGGCGAGGGGTTGTGTGTCGAACATGTAAATCCATTGAATTGACTTACGTCAAGGGTCATCGAGGGCACCTTCCCCTCCCGTGCCCGCCGTCACCGCCGCCGTCACCGTCCCGAGACCGCCGCGAGAACGTCGCCGGAACGGCGGCGGACGGGCTCGATCGGGCACGTCCGACGGTTCTTCGCCAGTTGTCCGCCGGGTGTCCGCCGGTTGGACTCCGGAGCGGCGAAGGGTGTTGGATAAGCCCATGCGAGAGACGAACGCGGGGCACAGGCCGCTCCCGGCCGATGCGGCCCCAGCAGGCACGACGCCGCTCCGGCTCCATGCGCGGGGCGGCCGGAAGCGCCCACTGCGATCCTCCTTCGCGGCGTGAGCGCCGCACGCAGAAACACCGCGGAGGAAACCGGTCGCGGCGCCGGCGGACGCGCGCCCCGCGTGGACGAGGGAGAGGTCCTGGCGACCACGCTGGCCGGGCCGCCCGCCCCCGGCCGCACGTGGTCGGCGCGCGCGCTGGCCGACCACCTCGGCATCTCCCACGCCACGCTCACCAAGGTGTGGCGGCACTGGGGATACGCGCCGGGCGAGAGCGGCCCCGCCGTCCTGCCCTCCGACCCGCCCTGCCCGCGCGCCGAGCTGCTCGGCATCTGGGCCAGGGGCGAGTCGGCCGTGCTGGTCCTGGGCCAGGGCGCCCGCCCGAGAGGGCAGCGCGGCCGGGCGGCCGACGCCGACGAGCGGCGCTCGATCCACACGGCGCTCGCCGCCCAGCTCGACCGCGTCCGCGACGCCCTGCCCGCCGCCGACGGCGCCTCCGCCGGCGCTCCCAACGGCTCCGCGGGTGACCCCGGCGCGCTCGTCGCCGCGCTCGCCGAACGCCACCCGGACAGCGAGCTGCACGTGCTGACCTGGGGCGAGCCCGCCGCACCGCCCGCCGCACCGCCCGGCCCGGCGGCGGCCCCGGCGGCAGGCCCGGCGACCGGACAGGCCGCCTGGCACCGCGCCGGTCCCGGGATGACCTGGTACGGCACCGCGTGCGCCGTCGCGCTGGCCGAGCTGGCGGAGTTCCCCGGCCGGGTCAGGCCGGTGCTGAGCGCGCTGACCGGGGCCGCGCAGGACCACGCCGACGGCCCCCAGGGGCCGGTCTTCACGTGGCTGCGCTGGGAGCCCGCGGTGCAGCAGGCGCAGGCCCACCCGGCTCCCCGGGCGTTCAACCAGCTCGCGCTCGGCTCGTACAACGAGAAGCTGGTGATCGAGAGCATCCGGCAGGCGGTGACGCTCAGCCGGGTGGAGATCGCCGAGCAGACCGGGCTGACGCCGCAGGCGGTCTCCAGGATCACCCGCAACCTGCTCACCTCCGGCCTGCTGACCGAGGACGAGCGGCAGCCGGCCGGGGCAGGGAAGCCGCGGGTGCCGCTGCGGCTGCGGCCCGACGCCGCCTCGGCCATCGGCGTGCACCTCGACCCCGAGATGATCACGGTGGTGGCGGTCGACCTGTGCGGGGAGGTCCTCGACCAGCGGCAGATGCCCCTCGCGGGGCGGCGCGAGCCGTCGTGGTGCATCGAGCAGATGACGCGGCTGGCGCTCGAATCGGCCGCGGCGGCGACGCCCGCGTCCGAGGCGCTGCTGGGCGTCGGCGTGGCCGTGCCCGGCCCGCTCGACACGCGGGCCGAGCTGCTGCTCGACCCGCCCCTGTTCAAGGGCTGGGAGGAGGTCGCGCTCCGGGCCGAGCTGGCCGAGCGGCTGGACACCACGGTGATCGTGGAGAAGGACTCCACCGCCGCGGCGATCGGCGAGCGCTGGCTGGGCGCCGCCGACCGGGCGGGCGACTTCGTCTACCTCTACCTCGGGGCGGGGGCGGGCAGCGGCGCGTTCCTCAACGGCGACGTCTATCGCGGCACCACGGGCAACGCCGGGGAGGTCGGGAGCCTGTGCGCGATCAACACGGGTGCGGTGACGGCCGAGGGCGGTCCCGGCAGCGTCCCCGAGTGCGCGCCGATCTCGGCGGTGGTGGATCGTGCCATCGCCGCGGGGCTGGTGGTGCCGCAGGGCGACGGGGCGTACGAGTGGGTGTGCGCGGCGGCGGCGCGCGGCGACGGACGCGCGGTCGCGGTGCTGGAGGAGGTGGCCAGGGTGCTGGGCCTCGGGGCGGTCGGGTTCGTCGACCTCCTCGACGTGGAGCTGGTCATCATCGGCGGCCCGGCCGTGCTGCCCTCGGTGGCCGAGATCTACCGGCGGGGGATCGCGGCGGCGGTCAACCGGTTCCCGCTCGCGCGGCACGTGCGTGACGTGCACGTCGCGCAGTCCCGTCTCAACGAGGCGGCGGCCGCGGTGGGGGCCGCGTCGAGCGTGTTCCACGAGGCGTTCACGCCGAGCCTGAGCACGCGCGCCCGGCCGGCTCGCCGGGCCTGAGCGAGCGGGGCGGGCAGGGGGCTGCGACAGGGGCGGCGATGTTTCGGGCATTGACATAGTCAATCCATTGGATTTACATAGCCGTCACATAAGTCGCTCGACCACACCCGCGTGGACCGGCCGTACCTTTGGCGCCCCGCGGCCCGCGTACCTCGGCCTGCCATGACGCGATGGCGCGCGTCCCTGTTCGCCGCGCCCTCGTCCGGTGGTCCGCGGTCGCGGTCCCCTGCCCCCCGACCCCGAAGGCGCATCGTGAGACTTGTCCTCGTCATCTGCCTCCTGGTGACCGCCCAGTGGTTGCCCGCGGCCTCCGCGGCCGCCGACCCGACCCCCAAGAACGCCAACCCGACCCTGAAGAACAAGGTGTACGCCGGATACCAGGGGTGGTTCAGCGCCCCCGGTGACGGGTCGCCGCTCAACGCCTGGCGGCACTGGGCCGGAACCCAGCCGTCGCCCGGCAACCAGACCTTCGAGCTCTACCCCGACATGACCCAGTACCCGGCCTCCGCCAAGTTCGCCACCGGGTACGCGCCGCTCGGCAACGGACAGCCCGCCACGCTCTTCTCGTCCTACCCGGCCGAGGTCGTGGACCGGCACTTCGCGTGGATGAACCAGTACGGCATCGACGGCGCAGCGCTCCAGCGGTTCGGCAGCGACATCTCCGTCCCCGACGCGCCGCGGGCGGTCGTCCGCAACTCGATCGCCACCAAGGCCAGGGCCGCCGCCGAGAAGTACGGCCGCGGCTTCTACGTCGAGTACGACGTCAGCGGCCTCACCGACGCCAACCTGGAGCAGGTGCTCAAGGACGACTGGACGAACGTCATCACCGGCACCCTGCGCCTGACCGACTCCCCCGCCTACGCCAAGGAGAACGGCAAGCCCGTCGTCGAGATCTGGGGCCTCGGCTTCACCAACCGTCCCGGCACCGCGGAACAGGCCGAGCGCGTGGTGCGGTGGTTCAAGGACCAGGGCCTGTACGTGGTCGGCGGGGTGCCGCGCGGCTGGCGTACCGACGCGGGCGCCAAGCCCGGCTTCGCGCCCGTCTACCGGGCGTTCGACATGCTGTCGCCGTGGATGGTCGGCAGCACCGCCGACACGGCTCCGCAGATCGCCGACGACCTCGCGGCGCTGAGCGCGACGGGCCAGGACTACCTGCCGGTGATCTACCCGGGCTTCGCCTGGTCCAACTGGAAGGACGGGCCGCGCAACGAGATCCCCCGCCGCAGCGGCGACTACCTGTGGCAGCAGGCCGTCAACGTCCGCAAGGCCGGGGTGCCGCAGGCGTTCATCGCCATGTTCGACGAGTACGACGAGAGCACGGCCATCACGCCGGCCGCCGAGGACTCCTCGATGATCCCGACCAACCAGTACTTCCTGACCACCAGCGCCGACGGCAAGTTCGTCTCCTCCGACTTCTACCTGCGCCTGGCGGGCAAGGCCACCCGCATGATCTCGGGTGCGGACCCGCTCGTCACCCAGGTGCCCATCCCGCTGTCCGCCGGTCCCGTCTTCTTCCGTACGAGCCTGGAACAGGACACCGACGCCCGGCCGACCTGGACCAGCACCCCGGTGCCCGGCGGCCTGTCGAACGTCGCCGGGCCGGGCGGCGCCGGCTCCCCCACGCTCGCCCCGGTGACCGGCCAGGACAACCAGCTCGGCGAGTCGGCGCTGCGCGCGCAGGGCAGCTCCACGGCGAGCGGTCACTCGTACGCGTACTTCCAGGTGTTCGACGTCGACATCCCGGTGAGCGCTCGGACGCGGCTGTCGTACGCGTTCCTGCCGAAGGACGCGGGCGGCCGGCACGTCGCGGTCGACTTCGTCATGACGGACGGCTCCACCCTGCGCGACAGCTCGGCGACCACGACGACCGGCGTCGACATGCATCCGGCGGCGCCCAAGGGCCAGGTCGGCACGTGGACGACGATCCAGAGCCAGGTGGGGAGCGCGCTGAACGGCAAGACCATCGACAAGATCCTCGTCGGCTACGACCGGCGCGGCGCCGCGGGCGGCTTCACCGCCTTCCTCGACGACCTCTCCATCGCCGACTCCTGACGGATCCACCGACCTCGACGCGCATGAGGCCGCCCGGACCGCGTACCGCGCCGTCCGGGCGGCTCCGGGTGTTCATCGCTCCTGGGTGCGCGGCAGGCGGCGGCTGGGTCATCGCCGCGGGCGTCGGCAGGGCGAAGATGCCCTCGCCGGTCAACGCCGGTCGAAGAACGCCTATGTGGCCGCCGCGATCTCCGCGGCGTGCGCGGCCACGTCCGTCCGGGTGCCGTCCGGGGCGATCAGGATGCGGCGGGCGAGCGGGTGCGCGTAGGCGTGGCCGTTCTCCCGCGACTGGCGGTGGAGCAGCGGGTAGAGCACGCACACGGCCGGATCCCCATGGGGGCACAAGGACTCGAGGTGGTCCCAGGCGAGTTCGCCGGCTCGGCCGGCGCGGGCGAGGTCCACGACGTCCTGGACGGTCGCCTCCTTCCTGCCGAGCAGGGCGCGGGCGGCGGCCAGCACTTCGGCGCGTTCCCCCTCGTACGCCTTGTCCCAGCTCCGGTCGGACATCTCGCGCAAGGGCACGGCCCGCGCGACCAGATGGGCGTGCGTTTCCCGCGTGAACGCCTTTGCCAGCCGCTTCTCAACCCGCTCCGGCATTCCTTCGGCCAGGACCGCCGATCCGGCGTCCGCCGGCTGGGCCCCGATCCCGTCGACGGCAGGGTGCTCCCCCACGACAGCGCCCGTCATGGGGGCGGCGACGTCGGCAGCCGTGAGAGCGGCGATCCGGGCCGCGACGGCGACAGGTTCCTCACCGGTGATGGCGGCGATTCTGGCAGTGGCGGAATACGGGCCGTTATCCTCCGCGAGGGCTCCGGCGAAGGCCGTCAGGAGACCGTCGTGGCGTGCCTTCCAGCGCCAGCTCGCATACAGATCGGGCGGGAAGCCGCCCGCCACCGCCGCCACACCACCGTATCGTCTGGCGAACCAGAGGCACGAATTCGTGATCAGGCTGCCGCGCAGTAGGGCCGACACGGTGGCCGGGACGCCTGCCACGCGGGCCGCCGCAGCGTCGGCACCCCGGAGTATGCCGAGCACCGCAGGCTCTATCTCGGCTGGCACCGTCCGCCACAGCCACGAGTCCGTGAGCCACCTGTTCAGTGGGTAGGCGAGCGGGGACCGGCGCACGGCGAGCAGCGCGAGTTCGAACGCGACCACGGCACGCAGCTCGTCGCGGCGCATCTCCGTCAGGTACGGCAGCCCAAGGCGTAACTCGTCCCTCCAGGGAGCGACCCGCACGGCCAGCGCGTCGGGACGCGCCCACGCGTACACCCGCCTCGGCCTGCGCAGTCCCAGCTCGGCGGCCACCTCGGCGACCAGCCGGTGCAGTTCCTCGTCCGCCAGCGGCACCCGCGATCTGTCCGGCACCACCGTCCGGAGCGCCGCGATCATCCCGGCAGCGATCAGGCCACCCGCCACAATGCGAAGGAGAGCAGGAACGAGCGCGACCACGACCGACGCCACGACGCCACCGGCCGCCACCGGCACCAGCCACCGCCACACCCACACCGGCACGAGCAGCAACGGCCGCGCCTTCAGCACCGTCCAGAGCAGACGCAGCCGCGGAACCGGGATGCGCTCTCCCTCCAACCGGGAGTTCACCAACTCGATCTCCTTGATCAGACCGACCGACAGCAGCCGCCCCGCAGACGTCTCCTCCGGCCGGCGCCACAGCAGGGTATCCGGATCATGCCGGGACACGATCGTGACGGCTCGAGCCGCGTGGGCCGGACGACGTCGGCGGGCCCTACGGGATGCTTCTGAGGTCGATGACGACCCGCTCGACGCCCAGTTCGTAGCTCACCAGGCCGACGACGACCAGCATCCCGTCGGCGCGGTCCCGCTCGCCGGTCTCCAGGCTGAGGAGGTCGGTGAACCCGCGCGCCGCCGTTCCCACCCAGGGGTAGTCCCGGGGGCATGGCGGGGCCGGGATGGCGGCGGAAGTGATCGCTGCCACCGAACGGTTCCGCTGAGCCGTACGGGGAGCTGTGGTTCCGCGCCCGGTCCCCGGCCCGGCACGGCGGGCGGGCGGGGCGCTCAGCTCTGGTGGAGGAGTGGGGCGTAGTAGCCGCCGTCGCCCTCGGCGAAGGCCGTGAGCATGGCGGCGGCGTTGGCGCGGTCGGTCTCGTCGGGGTCGTCGGAGGTCAGCTCGTGCTCCAGCACCCACATCTCGAGCATGATCGAGTAGCCGATGAGCACGTCGGGGCCGCCCGCCGCGTCCAGCTCCGCGGCAGCGAGGCGACGGACCACGGGCTGCAGCGGGGTGCGTTCGCCGGGGTCGCCGGGGCCGAAGGCGATCTTGACGAGTTCGTTGAGGTCGATCGCGACGGGGGCGACGACGGCGAACTCGAAGTCGAGCAGCGCGACCACGCGGCCGTCGTGCCACAGGGTGTTGGGCGTGCAGAAGTCGCCGTGGTTGAGCGCCTCGGGCGCGGCGGGCAGCGCGGCCCAGAAGCGGTCGAGCGCCCGGCCGAGCCCCTGGGCCTGGGCCGGGGTGAGCCCA
Source organism: Nonomuraea sp. NPDC051298 (assembly GCF_055586305.1). NCBI lineage: Bacteria > Bacillati > Actinomycetota > Actinomycetes > Streptosporangiales > Streptosporangiaceae > Nonomuraea > Nonomuraea sp. NPDC051298. The sequence goes on along the minus strand of NZ_JBVJIM010000007.1, from coordinate 369,780 downwards.
CCGGCCGAGACGAGCCGGTCGAGTGCGGCCGTGGCCGCCGCCGGGCTCTCGGGGAAGAACGGCGATCGGGGGCGGGCGAACGGCTCCGCGGCGGCGACGTCGACGCGGTGGACGTGGCGGACGCGTTCCCACATCTGCTCGATCGCCCGGGAGCGGGCCGCGTGGTCGAGCGACAGCCAGACCTCCTCCAGGCTCTGCCCGGCGATCCGCCGGGAGAGCACCCACTCATGGCCGCGCAGCACGCCCGCGTCGATCACGGGGGGATGGCCGACCTCGGCGGGCAGCAGTCGCAGCAGGCGTGCCTCGCGGAGCAGGTCGGCGGCTCCCGGCCTGGTGGCCACGCGGACGACGAACTCGCCGGTCAGCCACGTGGCGTTGGTCCAGCCCCGGCCGCGCTCGGCGCCGCCGGGATCGGCCCCGTGCTCGCGCAGGACCTCCTCGGCCACGCGCCGCGGATCTGAGGTGCCGGTGTCGTCATGGGTCACGGCGGCACGCTACCAGCGGCGCGGGCCGCTCATCGAACCGTTATTCGAGCCGAAGGCGTGCCCGTCCCCGTCGGCCGGCCCGGAGAACGCGTCCCGCGAGGGCGGTGGCGTCCATAGTGGACGTCATGACGCTGCCGCCCGTCCCCAAGCTGGACGTCCACCGGGCCCTGCGCGAGTTGCCCGTGCCCCTCGCCTACGACGGGCCCTGCGCCGGAGGGGAGGTGGGCGCCGCCTACGTACGATGGCCGGACGGCCACCGGTCCGTGCTGACCCGCGGTCCCGACGTGCGCGCCCTGCTGGCGGCGGCCCGGGCGGCGGGCGTTCCCGCGCCGGAGTACGAGCTGGTTCACCCGCCGCTGGTCGTTCAGCGGGTGCTGCCCGGCGTGGCCCCGCACGCGCCCACGGCGGAGATCGTCGCGGGCATGGTCGAGATCAACCGGCGTTGCCGCGGCATCCTCGCCGGGCGCACGGACCTGGAGCCGGTGCGGCTGCACCTGCGTACGGACGGCCCCGGCTTCTGCCTGCACGGATCGCTGCGCGCGTACGACAGCAGGACCCGCTGCCTCCTCGACCAGGTCGAGGAGATCGGCCGCGCGTTCCCCGACACGCTGGCGGGCGAGGACCTGGTCCACTACGACTTCCACGCGGGCAACGTCCTGGTGGACGCGGCAGGGGCCGTCACGGGCGTGATCGACTGGGACGGCGCCGCGCGCGGCGACGCGGACCTCGATCTCGTCACGCTCCGCTTCGACCTGGCCCATCGGGCCCCAGGGCTGTGGGCGGGCGTGCCCGGCGCCGTGACCCCGGCCTGCTGGGCGCACATGAGCCTGCGCCTGGTCGACTGGGCCATCCGCCACCACGCCGACTCCGACGTCACCGCCTGGCTGGAGACGGCTCAGCGGCTCAGGCCCCGCTGACAAGCAGCGCGGGAGGTCGCGTCAGGCGAGCCGTACCCCTGCGGGACGGGTGATGGACGCGATGAGGCTCTGCACGAAGCGCATGATCAGCGCTTCCAGGAGCATGAAGGCGGCCTTGGCCACCAGGGAGGCCAGAAACTCAGACAACTCTCTACCTACTCGGTCAGAACAGCACTTACAGGCATATTTCTGTCCAAAAGTGTATATATGGTATCAAGTAGTCTATCGATTTGGTGAACAGACGATGACTGTTCACTGCTCAGCCCCATGCTCAGCCCGTGTCCGCGCCCGTGTCCGCGCCCGTGTCCGCGCCCGTGTCCGCGCCCGTGTCCGCGCCCGTGTCCGTGTCTGTGCCCGTGTCCGCGTCCGTGTCCGCGTCCGGCCGCTCCAGGATCGCGGTCACCTTCGTCGCCGCGGCCGCGCAGCCCAGCCCGATCCCCCACGCGAACGGCCCAACCGGGCGGCAGCCGAAGAGCTGGCTGAGGCCGGGCACCGAGACGATCAACCCGAGCACGCCCAGCGACGACACCACGGCCGCCACCACCATCCGGTCCCGCCGGCCCAGCGCCAACGTCTGCAGGAGTTGCGCCGACACCAGACCGATCAGCCCCACCGTATCGGCCCGGCCGCGGGTGCCGGTCACCCGGGCCAGCAGCCACGCCACACCCGCCGCCGCCCCCGTGGCGACGGCCCGCCGGTAGATGTCGCGGGTCAGGGCGGCGCCCAGCGACGCCTCCGGACCCTCCGCCAGCAGGCGCTCCGGGCTGGCGGCGCTCGGCGGCCGGACGGCCACCGCCATCGCGGGCAGCATGTCGGTGAGCAGGTTGACCAGCAGGAGCTGGCGGGCGTTCAGCGCGCTGCGGCCGGTCAGCAGGCTGGACCCGAGCGTGAACGCGATCTCCCCGATGTTGCCGCCCAGCAGGATGCCCAGGGCGTCGCGTACGGAGGCCCACATGCCCCGGCCCTCCACGATCGCATCGATGATCGTCTCGATGCGGTCGTCGGCCATCACGATGTCGGCCGCGGCCCTGGCGGCGGGGGCGGCGTTCGTGCCGAGGGCGATGCCCACGTCGGCGAGCCGGATCGCGGGCACGTCGTTGGCGCCGTCGCCGGTCACGGCCACGACCTTGCCGGCCTTGCGGAGGCAGGTGACGATCCGCGCCTTGTGCTCGGGCGTCACCCGGGCGAAGACCGCCACCTTCGGCAGCGCCTCGGTCAGGGCTTCGTCGTCGAGCCCCTCGAGTTCGGGGCCGGTCATCACGCGCAGGCCGTTCAGCGCGCCGATCTCCGCCCCGATGGCCTCCGCCGTGCTGGGATGGTCTCCGGTGACCATGACGACCCGTACGCCGGCCCCCACGAGCTGCTTCACGCTGCGTTTGGCCGTCGGCCGCACCGGGTCGGCCAGCCCGAGGAACCCGCGGAAGCACAGGCTCTCGATACGGGACTCGTCGAGGTCGGCCCGGCTGGACGCGGGCCGCTCGGCGACGGCGAGCACCCGGTAGCCCCGCAGGGCCAGGCGCTCCACCTCCTGCTCCAGTTCCTGCCTGGCGCGCTCGTCCAGCGGGACGCTGCCCCCGTCCACGGCGATGGAGGTCGAACGGGTGAGCACGATCTCGGGAGCGCCCTTGACGCTCAGCAACTGCCCCGACTCCGACCGGCCCAGCACGGCGTGGTAGCCGCGAGCCGGTTCGAACGGCAGTTCGTCCACCCGCTGCCAGCTCTCCAGCCCGTCGCTGGGGGTGAGGCCGAGCCGCTCGGCGCCGTTCACGATCGCGCGGTCGGTGGGGTGCGGAACGGCGTGCCCGCGCCCGAACCTGGGCCCCGCGCGCAGCGCGGCCCCGACGATCGCCCTCAGCTCGGGCGTGGCCTCCTCCACGGCCTGCTCGGTACGGCCGTCCGAGACCAGGCGCAGGCTGATGTGCCCCTCGGTGAGCGTGCCGGTCTTGTCGAAGCAGAGCACGTCCACCCGGCCGAGGGCCTCGATCGTGGACGGGTTGCGTACGAGCGTGTTGTGCACGGACAACCGCTTGGCCGAGGCCAGCTCCGCCACCGTGGCGACGAACGGCAGCCCTTCGGGGACCGAGGCCACGATCATGCTGATCGCCGGGGCCAGCGCCTGCGACATCGGCGAGCCGCGCACCAGCTCGACGGCCATCAGCAGCGCCCCTGAGCCCAGCGCGGCCGGCAGGATCCGGCGGCTCAGCGAGCGCAGGCGCAGCTCCACCCCGCTCGGCGGCGGGCCTTCCTGGGCCAGCCTGGCCGTCCTGCCCGTCTCGGTCGCCTCGCCCGTCGCCACGATCACGGCCAGGCCGTGCCCCACCGCGACGGTCGTGCCCTGGTAGACCATCGAGGCGCGGTCCGCGACGGCCGGGGCCGCCGTCGGCGCGGCCGTCTTGGCGACGAGCTGGGACTCACCGGTGAGGGTCGACTCGTCGACCTCCAGCCCGGCCGCCTGGATCAGGCGTCCGTCGGCCGGCACGGCGTCCCCGGCCTTCAGCTCGATCACGTCCCCGGGCACCAGGGCGTCGGCGTCGCCCTCCACGACGCCGGTGGGGCGGCGCAGCCGTACCGGGACGGCGGTGGTCTCGGTGAGACGGTGCAGCGCCAGGGCCGCGCCCCGGCGCTGCGCGCCGCCGAGCAGCCCGCCCACGGCGGTCACCGTACTGATCAGCGCCGCGTCGAGCACCGAGCCGAACGCGGCCGACAGGCCCGCCCCCGCCGCCAGCACCGGCGTCAGCGGGTTGACCAGGTCCTCCAGTGACGCCCTCACCAGCGACACCGGCTCGGCGGCGGCCTGCCGGTCGGTTCTGCGGAGTGCGGCCTCCGCCTCGGTCAGCCCGTTGGGGGACGTACGCAGCCGGTCCAGGACGTCGCGGACCGCCATGGCGTGCCAGGGCGTGTGGTCGGCGGGCACCGGAGGAGCCTCGCGGCCCACGCTCCAGCCCGCCCACTCCCCGGAGGCGAGGGCGGCCAGCGCCGTGCAGTCGCGGGCCAGGTTCGCGCGGCCCACCGCGGCCGTGGCGGGGCCGAGCAGCGCCAGCCCGGCTCCGGCGACGGATCCGGCGGCGGCCACGTACACGCCGCGCTTGCTCGCCGTCCTGGCCGAGGCCAGGAAGCGCAGGAGCAGGTGCACGGCGTCGAGTTCGCCGATCACGTCGGCGTCCCACGGGACCCGCCCCCCTGCGGCGCGCACGTCGCCGCCGAGCACGCCGATGCCCAGGTCGGCCTGGCGCAGCCCGCGCCGCCCGCGCCGCGACACCACGGCCACGCCGTGCCCCTCCGCCTGCAGGGCCCGCACCGACGCCGCCAGCCTGGCCCCGCCCTCGACCGTACGCTCCACGCCCAGCCGTTCTGCCAGGCCGGGCTCCCCGCCGGCCAGGATCACCATGCACGCCTCCTTGGGCGCGGCGACCAGGGCCTGGGCGAGGGGGTGCGGCTCGCGGGCCAGCCCGGCCAGGGCGACCGGGGTGCCGTCCCGCGACACCTCGACCGCGCGCAGCCCCAGCCCGCGCCACGGCCTGGGCACGCTGGGATGCGGGCGCACGCCCCATCCGTCGCGTTCCCGCCGGGCCGCGGGATCGGTGAGGTCGAGCAGCGTGTACAGGCGGGCGTGCAGGTCGTCCCTGTCCACCTCGGGGGTGAGCGGGTGCACGGCGTCGATCGTCCAGTCCCCCGTGGCGAGCACGGCGGCGTCCACGACGACGGTGTCGATGCGGTCCATGCGCAGCAGAGCGTCGCGGCGCAGCACCATCGTGCCGCCCTCGGCCAGGCGGCGCGCGGCGGAGCTGGTGTAGGCCTCCCTGCCGAGGTTCGCCGCCTTGGGGATGGCGGTGATCAGCATGGACAGGCCCCGGTGGTGGTTGCGGCTGATGAGCGTGGTCACGCCCTGCGCGGCCACGCCCGTCGTGGCGGCCGCGTCGCCGTAGCGTTCCACGGGCCCGCGACCCAGCGGGACCGGCCGCGCCGCCGCTGTCGTACCGGTGTGCCGGTACGCCCCGTCCTCCGCGGCGAACTCCTCCTCGCGCCGCCGCCACGCCCGGCGCCCGGCGCGCGCCTCGACGTAACGTCCGGCCGCGGCCACGGAGTCGATCATCAGGCCCGCGGGCCGCAAGGCCAGCGTCTGCGAGGCGACCCGCCCGGTCGCGACCACCGCGTCCCCGAGGGACTTGCCGAGCCTGCGCTCCAGCTCCACCCGGATGCGCGGGGTGTGCTCGACCAGTGCGACGACGCTGGGCACCACGGCGGGCAGCCTCGGCAGGCGGGCGAGCCGGCCGGTCGTCGCCAGCCCGGTGCCGGCGAGCTGCAGGCCCAGGCAGACGGCGGCCCTGGCCTGCTGCTCGACGCCGTCGAACACGCGAGCCTGGCCGGGCCGCCGTTTGCCGGTCTCGTCCTGCTCGTCGTACTCCTCGACGATGGTCACGAGCTTGTCGAGGTCGGCGGTCTCGTCGCAGGCCACATACACGCAGCCCAGCGTGCCGTTCACCTCCGCGCGTGCCACGCCGACCGCGAGCAGCCGGTCCTCCAACGTACGGGCGGGCCCCTCCGTACGGGGCCCGCCGATGTGGCGCAGCTCGATGCGATAGCCGCCTGGGCACGGCGTGACCCGGCGGGGGCGCGGGAGGACGCCCCTCACCGGCTCGGGGAGCATGTCGAACAAGACGTCGGCGGAGAGCAGGCCGAACAACGCCATGGGTCCTCCCGTCTAAGGCGGCGTCGCTGATCACCTGCTCGGCGAGGTGCTCTTGCGTCTGCTGGTGCCTGTGGTGGTCGTGGTCTTCCTCGGGCTCGTGGCCGTGACGGCCCTCCGGCGGGCGGTGCCCGAGGTCTTCGCGGTCGTGGTGGTCCTGCGCCGGGCGGCACCCGAAGTCGCGGCGGCCGTAGTGGGCCTGCGCCGGGCGGTGCCCGAGGTCTTCGCAGTCGTAGTGGTCCTACGCCGGGCGGCACCCGAAGTCGCAGCGGCCGTAGTG
>NZ_JBVJIM010000007.1:0-363155 GCF_055586305.1 Nonomuraea sp. NPDC051298 | reverse complement strand
CTTCGCCGGGCGGCACCCGAAGTCGCAGCGGCCGTAGTCGGCCTGCGCCGGGCGGTGCCCGAGGTCTTCGCAGTCGTAGTGGTCCTACGCCGGGCGGCACCCGAAGTCGCAGCGGCCGTAGTCGGCCTGCGCCGGGCGGTGCCCGAGGTCTTCGCAGTCGTAGTGGTCCTACGCCGGGCGGCGCTCGAAGTCGCGGCGGCCGTGGTGGGCCTCCGGCGGGCGGTGCCCGAGGTGGTGGCTGTCTTGCGCCGCACGCTGCCCGAGGTCGTGGCCGTCTTGCGACCGCCTGAGGCGGTGGTGGTGGGCTTGCGGACGCCTGCGGTCGTGGCCGTCCTACGGGTGCCCGAGGCTGCGGCGGTTCTGCGGGTGCCCGACGCCGCGGTGGTCCTGCGGGTGCCCGACGTGGCAGTCGCCTTGCGAGTGCCCGACGTGGCGGCAGTCCTGCGGGTGCCCGACGTCGCAGTGGTCCTGCGGGTACCCGACGTGGCGGCGGTCTTGCGGGTGCCCGACGTCGTGGTGGCCTTACGGGTGCCCGACGTGGTGGCGGCCTTGCGGGTGCTCGACGTGGTGGTGGTCTTGCGGGTGCTCGGCGTGGTGGCGGTCTTACGAGTGCCCGCGGTGGTGGTCTTGCGGGTGCTCGGCGTGGTGGCCGGGGTGGTGGTGGTCTTGCGGGTGGCTGCGGTCGTGGTGGGCTTGCGGCGGGTGGTGGCGCGCGCCGTCGTGGCGGTCCTGCCCCGGCCGGTGGTGCCCGAGGTCGCCGCTGTCCGGCGCCGCGTGGCGGTGGTGGCCGGCTTCTCCGAGTCGCCGCTCTCCACCGGTGCCGGCATCTGGCGTCGTCCACCGGGCCAGGACGGCGGCTCCTGCCGCCGCCGCTGCGCGATGACCATTCCCGCCCCGATGGCGGCGGCGACGGGCCACTCGACGAGCCCGAGCGCCGCCAGCGCGCCGAGCGCGCCGTAGTAGGCGATGCGTTCGGGCGGCGGGACGAACGTCCGGGCGACATCGACGTAGTGGCCGATCTCCTGCCTGCTGATGTGCGGCAGCTCGACATGCGGCAGCTCAACTTGCGGCAGCCGGACCTCGGGCCGGCGGACCTCGATGCTGAGCATCGGCAGGTCAAGCGTGAACCGCTTGGGCACCTTGCCGTTGGCTGCGGTGGCTCGGCGCCCTCGCGGCTGGGTGGCGGCCATGATCCCTCCTCCTTGATGAGGAAAACCTCATATTCCCCTTTCCGTAACCGCTCGGCTTAATTCCGGACAGCACAGATTTGGGCAACTTTGCACGCCTTATACCGGCCCGGCGAGTCGGGCCGGTATCGGCTTGCGTACCTGGAGGGTCGGGTGGCGCCGGGCCATCGCGACTACGCCTTGGGCTCCTGCGAAATCCGCACCATGTTCCCCGAAGGGTCACGGAACGCGCAGTCACGCGGTCCCCACGGCTGGTCGATGGGCTCCTGCAGCACCTCGGCGCCGGACACCCGAACCCTCTCGAAGGTCGCGTCGAGGTCGTCGGTACGGAAGACGATCATCGGCAGGACGCCCTTGGTGAGCAGTTCCTGCAGCGCGTCGCCGTCGGACCGGGACCGGCCGGCGTGCGGGTCGGAGAGCACGATCTCGAGGCCCGGCTGGGTCGCGCTGCCCAGCGTGACCCAGCGGTGGTCACCGGACGCCACGTCGTTGCGCACCTCGAGGCCGAGCGCGTCACGGTAGAAGCCGAGCGATTCGTCCACGTCGTTGACGGTGACGTGGCAGTAATGGAGTGCGATGGTCATGCCGCCAACGCTAGGCGGCGGCCTCGCGCCGCGCTTCTCCGATCCTGCTCGACGCGTCTCTCATCGGACGGGTGTGCGCCTTCGCCACGCACGCCGGCATCGCCGTCACGGCGCGGTGCTCCCTGGCGCGATAGGCACTCGGGGTCTCCCCCACCAACTCGGTGAACCGCGAGCTGAACGAGCCCAGCGACGTACAGCCGACCGCCATGCACGCGTCCGTCACGCTCGTGCCCGCCCGCAGCAGCGCCATCGCCCGCTCGATGCGGCGGGTCATGAGATAGCTGTACGGCGTCTCCCCGTAGGCCGCGCGGAACTGCCGCGAGAAGTGGGACGGCGACATCAGCGCGTGCCGGGCCATCGTCGGCACGTCGAGCGGACGAGCGTATTCACGGTCGATCAGGTCCCGCGCCCGCCGCAGGTGCGCGAGGTTGGCGAGGTCTTCCGGACTCATGGCGGCAGGCTACCACCGCGAGCCGACAAAAGCCGCTGACCTGCATAAACGCGATCTTCGCCACGGCGGGACGGCCGCCCGGACTCGTCAGGAATCGAGAAGCGCCCGCCTCCCGGCCCTGCCTAACGTGACAGCCGGGCCTCACCCTTGACTGCCACGAGGCCCCGACACCCAAGGAGACGACCGTGCCCCTCGCCCTCGACGTGATCACCCTCGGCGTGCCGGAGGTCCCGGCCGCGCACGCGTTCTACACCTCCGCGCTCTCCCCCACCGCCGGCGGCCACGGCCAGGACGCGAACCTCGACCTCCGCGGAACCGGACGGATCGCCCTGCACACCACCGGCGCGCTCGCCGCCGACGCGGGCACGGACCCCGAGACGTCCGGCTTCCGCGGCTACGTCCTGTCCTACGTGGTCAGCCAGCCCAGCGAGGTCGAATCCCTCCTGCACGCCGCCGTCCGCGGCGGGGCGAAGGTGCTCAAGCCCGCGAAGCGATCCCTGTTCGCCGGATTCTCGGCGGTCTACCAGGCACCCGACGGCGCCGTCTGGAAGCTGGCCGCGCCCACCAGAAAGGACACCGGCCCCGCGGGCGAACCCCCGGTGCCGACCGAGACCGGCGCCCTCCTCGGCGTGGCCGAGCCGACCGCGTCCAAGACCTTCTACGCGGCCCTGGGCATGACGGTCGACAGGGACTACGGCGACAAGTACGTCGACTTCCACCTGGCCCCCGGATGCTCCCGGCTGGGCCTGCTGCCCCGCCCCACCCTCGCCAAGGACGCCGGCGCCGACGAGGACGGCGCCGGGTTCCGCGCGATCGTCCTCCACCACCGAGCCGAGTCGCGCGCGAAGGTCGACGCCCTCCTCGCCGCCGCGCACTCCGCCGGGGGCCGCATCGTGGTCGCGGCCGGGGAGGGCGCGCGGGACGGCTACTCCGGGCACTTCGCCGACCCCGACGGCCACCTGTGGCGGGTGAGCGCCTCGTGACGGCGGCGGGCACCCCGCCCGACGCCTTTACATTGTAGATCATTAGGTCGAGCAGGATTCGAGAAGCGCAGGTCAGGGGGCCGCCACTAGCGTGGCACCACCTCGCCGACGACGGCAGGCGTGCCGGACCGCGATCGGGCTCCCCCAGCCGTCGTCACGCCGGGGATCCCATCACCCACGAAAGACTCAGGAGCGACCATGACCGCCACCCACGGAATCAGGACCGTGCTGCACCCCGTCTCCGACCTCGCGAAGTCCAAGGCCGTGTACGCCGCCCTGCTCGGCATCGAGCCGCAGGCCGACGGCTCCTACTACGTCGGGTTCGACGCCGAGGGCCAGCACATCGGGCTGGTGCCCGGCGGCGGGCCGCAGGGCCTGACCTCGCCGGTGGCCTACTGGCACGTGGCCGACATCGAGGCGAAGCTGGCCGAGGTGACCGCGGCCGGCGCCACCGTGAAGGAGCCCGCCCACGACGTCGGCGGCGGCCGCCTGGTGGCCACCGTCACCGACCCCGACGGCAACGTCCTCGGGCTGCTCCAGGACCGGTGAGCCCGAGGCCCAGGGCCGAAGCAACGGAGCGCGGGACGTACTCTGCTCGAAGCCGGTCGGCACGGGTCGGGCGGCACGGACGGCCACACGAGCGGCTACACGGGCGGCCACACGGACGGTGGCCGCGGACCGCGCGGCCCCGCCCGGCAGGCCGCGCCCGGCTCCCACGCGACACACTCCGCCCAGCGGATTCCGCCCAACAGATGGAGAGATGATGAGCACGGCCTCGAGGACGGACACGCAACAGCCCGCGCCGCACGTCGCCGACAACCACGATCGGATCCGCGTGCACGGCGCGCGCGTGAACAACCTCAAGGACGTCAGCGTCGAGCTGCCGAAGCGCCGGTTGACGGTGTTCACCGGGGTCTCGGGCTCGGGCAAGAGTTCGCTGGTGTTCGGCACGATCGCCGCGGAGTCGCAGCGGATGATCAACGAGACCTACAGCGCCTTCGTGCAGGGTTTCATGCCGACGCTGGCGCGGCCCGAGGTCGACGTGCTCGAAGGGCTGACGACCGCGATCATCGTCGACCAGCAGCGGATGGGCGCCGACCCCCGTTCGACCGTCGGCACCGCCACCGACGCCAACGCGATGCTGCGCATCCTCTTCAGCCGGATCGGGCAGCCCCACCTCGGCTCACCCAACGCGTTCTCCTTCAACGTCCCCTCGGTCCGGGCGAGCGGCGCGATGACGGTCGAACGCGGCGGCGGCAGCAAGACCACGAAACAGACCTTCACCCGCCTCGGCGGCATGTGCCCGCGCTGCGAGGGCCGGGGCACGGTCTCCGACATCGACCTCACCCAGCTCTACGACGACACCAAGTCGATCGCCGAGGGCGCGTTCACCATCCCGGGCTGGAAGTCGGACAGTTGGTGGACGGTGCGGACCTACGCCGAGTCGGGTTTCCTCGACCCGGACAAGCCGATCCGCGAGTTCACCGAGCAGGAGATGCGGGACTTCCTCTACCGCGAGCCGACCAAGGTCAAGGTCGAGGGCGTGAACCTCACGTACGAGGGACTGATCCCCAAGATCCAGAAGTCGTTCCTGTCGAAGGACAAGGAGGCGATGCAGCCGCACATCCGCGCGTTCGTGGACCGGGCGGTCACCTTCACCTCCTGTCCCGAGTGCGGTGGCACCCGGCTCAGCGAGGCGGCCCGCTCGTCGAAGGTCGGCGGGCTGAACATCGCCGACGCGTGCGCCATGCAGATCAGCGACCTGGCCGACTGGGTGCGCGGGCTCGACGAGCCGTCGGTGGCGCCGCTGTTGGCCACGCTGCTGCGCACGCTCGACTCGTTCGTGGAGATCGGGCTGGGCTACCTGTCACTCGAACGGCCGTCGGGCACGCTGTCGGGCGGCGAGGCGCAGCGCGTCAAGATGATCCGCCATCTCGGCTCCTCGCTCACCGACACCACCTACGTCTTCGACGAGCCCACCACCGGCCTGCACCCCCACGACATCCAGCGGATGAACGAGCTGCTGCTCCGCCTGCGCGACAAGGGCAACACCGTGCTCGTCGTGGAGCACAAGCCGGACGTGATCGCCATCGCCGACCACGTCGTCGACCTCGGCCCCGGCGCGGGCACGGCGGGCGGCGAGGTCTGCTTCGAGGGCACCGTCGCGGAGCTGCGGGCCGCCGGCACGCTCACCGGCCGCCACCTCGACGACCGGGCCGCCGTCAAGAAGACGGTGCGCGCCCCCACCGGCGCCCTCGAGATCCGCGGGGCGACCAGGCACAACCTGCGTGACGTCGACGTCGACATCCCGCTCGGCGTGCTGGTCGTCGTCACCGGTGTGGCCGGTTCGGGCAAGAGTTCGCTCATCCACGGCTCGATCCCGTCCCGGGCCGGGGTGGTGGCGATCGACCAGGGCGCCATCCGCGGCTCGCGGCGCAGCAACCCGGCGACCTACACGGGGCTGCTCGACCCGATCCGCAAGGCGTTCGCGAAGGCCAACGGCGTCAAGCCGGCGCTGTTCAGCGCCAACTCCGAGGGCGCCTGCCCCGCGTGCAACGGCGCCGGAGTCCTCTACACCGACCTGGCCATGATGGCGGGCGTCGCCACCCCGTGCGAGGAGTGCGACGGCAAGCGGTTCCAGGCCGCCGTGCTGGAGCACCACCTCGGCGGCCGTGACATCAGCGAGGTGCTCGCGATGCCGGTGGCCGAGGCCAGGGAGTTCTTCGGCGCGGGCCCGGCGCGTACGCCCGCCGCGCACGCCATCCTCGAACGGCTCGCCGACGTCGGGCTCGGCTACCTCAGCCTCGGCCAGCCGCTCACCACGCTGTCCGGCGGCGAACGGCAGCGGCTCAAGCTGGCCACCCACATGGCCGAGCAGGGCGGCGTCTACGTCCTCGACGAGCCGACCACCGGCCTGCACCTCGCGGACGTCGAGCACCTGCTCGCCCTGCTCGACCGGCTCATCGACACCGGCAAGTCGGTCATCGTCATCGAGCACCACCAGGCCGTCATGGCGCACGCCGACTGGATCATCGACCTCGGCCCCGGCGCCGGTCACGACGGCGGCCAGGTCGTGTTCGAAGGCACCCCCGCCGACCTGGTCGCCGCCCGCTCCACCCTCACCGGCCGGCATCTCGCGGACTACGTCGGCGCCTGAGCCGCGGCCCTGCCCACCTTTCTCGCGACATGCTACCGTTCTACTTTCACGAGAAAGGTGGAGGGCGATGGATGCGGAACCGGCGGCGGTCGCCGCGAGGGTGGTCGAGCTGTTCAGGGACGGGCGGTTCGCGGACGTCGAGCGGATGCTGGCGCCGCCGCTGCGCGCGGCGGCGTCCGCGGAGACGCTGCGCGCCGGATGGGAGGGAGGGCTCTCCGAGACGGGCCCGGTCTCCGCGGTCGGCGCGCCCGTCTGCGAGCCGCCCGCGGGCGGGCTGGTCCGGGTGAGCGTGCCGGTGACCGGCGAACGGGGCGGGCTGACGGTGGTCATGTCGGTCGACGCGACGGGCCTGCTGCATGGGCTGCGGCTCGCCCAAGGGCCCGACGCCGAGTGGACGCCGCCCCCGTACGCCAGGCCCGGCGCGTTCGACGAGGAGGAGGTCGTCGTCGGCTCCGGGCCGCTGGCCGTCCCGGGGACGCTGAGCCTGCCGCGCGGGCCCGGCGCGAGCCCCGGGGTGGTGCTGCTGAGCGGGGGCGGGCCGTTCGACCGGGACGCCACCTCCGGCCCGAACAAGCCGCTCAAGGATCTGGCGTGGGGGCTGGCCTGCGGGGGTGTGGCGGTGCTGCGGTTCGACAAGGTGACCTACGCCCACGCCGAGCGGGTGGCCGCCCGTGGCGACCTCACCATGAGCGCCGAGTACGTGCCGCACGCCGTCGCCGCCGTACGCCTCCTCCAGGGCCATCCGGCCGTGGACGCCCGGCGGGTGTACGTCGCCGGGCACAGCATGGGCGGCAAGGTCGCGCCGATGGTCGCCGCCGCCGAACCGTCCGTGGCCGGGCTGGCGCTGCTGGCGGGCGACGCCGAGCCGATGCACCGGGCCGCCGTACGCGTCGTGCGCCATCTGGCCTCGATCGGCGCGCTCCCCGCCGACGCCGTCGAGACGATACGGCGGCAGGCCGCCCTGATCGACGGCCCCGGCCTCTCGGCCGACACGCCCGCCGCCGAGTTGCCGTTCGGCTACCCGGCGGCGTACTGGCTGGAACTGCGCGACTACGACCCCGTGGCCGCCGCCGCGGCGCTGGGCCGGCCGATGCTCATCCTCCAGGGAGGACGTGACTACCAGGTCACCGTGGCCGACGACCTGGCTCTGTGGCGGAAGGGCCTGGCCGGCCGCCCCGGCGTCACCATCCGCGTCCACGACGCCGACGACCACCTGTTCTTCCCCGGCTCAGAGCCTTCCACCCCGGCCGGCTACCAGGCGCCGCAACACGTCGACCCGGCCGTGGTCGGCGACCTCACCGACTGGCTGACGTCGCCCCATGGGGAGGCGCGGGGGGCTGGGGAGCGGGGCTGACGTAGTGGTGCAGCAGGGCGGGCTCGCCGGCCGCGTTCAGCCAGGTGGCGCGGGTGCTGCCGATCCTGCGCCAGCCGGAGCGTTCGTAGAACCTGATGGCGTCGGTCCCCTCGGACGAGACCTCCAGCTTGAGCGGCGCCCCGGCCGCCACGCGAACGGTGTCAAGCAGCCGGGCGGCCACACCGCGCCCCCGGGCGGCGGGGACGACGAAGAGGCGGGTGACCTCCATGTCGCGGGTCAGCGCCACATGACCGAGCACGGCCGCCGGGCCCGTCGCCTCGGACGTCGGCTCGACCGCGATCCAGGCACCGACCAGGTCGTCGGGGGTCAGCCAGCCGCCGGGGTCGTCCGGCCAGTGGACGGGGTAACGGTCGACGGCCTGAACCTGCGCGAGGGCCTCGACACACGCGTCGAGGTCCCTTTGCGCCCTGTCGCGAATGTGCACGGCGGCAAGCCTAGCCGCGCGCCCCGAGCGCCTGGCCGACGGCCCGGGGCGACCGAGAAATGCGGATCACAGGGGATCCTCGTCGCCGTCATCGTCGAGGGCCGAGCGCTCGCTTGAAAGCGGGAAAATGGGCGCGGGCCGCGGCGGCTCCGCGTCGCACCGCCAACGGGTGTGAATCATGCGTGCGAAGCGGAGAACACCGCGACCCGCAGCTTCGTCGGGGTTGTCACCATCAACCCCAGCCGCCTCCCCAGGGGCCGCCCCACCACCGCCTGCGTCGGCGACAGCGGCCACGACGCCAGCGCCGACGTCCGCAGCCCCCACTTTCCTGGAAACCAAGCGCTCCGTTCATGGGTTCCCCCCATCAATAGCGCCTTCGATTCAGACATTAACGCATAAATCCGCTCGAAATAGGACATATCCGTAGATATCGATAGTTTTTGACGGTGAATTCACTACGTAAAATCCGCCGGGCGCGGGATGCCCGCAGCGGTGCCGGGACTCGGGCGCCGCTGCGGGCGCCAGGCGTCGCCGTCGCGGGGAGTCCGGCTTCCTGCGGTCGGTTGCGCGGCCATCCGGCCTCCTGCGGTCGGTTGCGGTGGCCGTCCGATTCCCCGGGCTCAGCGTTCCGCGAGGTTCTTGACCCAGGTGCTCACGCCGCCCAGCAAGGTGTCCAGCTCCCTGCGCAGTTCGGCGTTCTCCTGGCATAGCGCGGCGTTGTCCTCGCGCAGTGCGGTGTTCTCTTCCCTCAGTGCGGTGTTCTCCTGGCGGAGCCGGAGCAGTTCTCGCCCTTCGGCCCCGGGCCGGCCGGTGGGAGTCTGGCGGATGGCGGGGGGTTGGTGGTCGCGGGGGCGGAAGGCGTCCTCCCAGGGCCCCAGCTCCTCGTGGCCGATGGCACGCACGTGCACGGTCGCCGGAACGCCCGGACGGGCCGCCTCGGCGCGCTCCCCCACGGGAGGCCAGACCCGCGCGGGCTCGGGGACCCGGGCGACAGCGGCCGGGGCGGCGGCAGTCGGAGCGGCGAGGGCCGGGGACGGTGCGGGCTCGGGGCGTTCCGGTTCGGCGGCCGGCTGGGCTCTGGGCAGGACCAGCGTCACCAGGGCCGCCAGCAGGGCGACGCCGCAGCCGATCAGCAGGGCCGTACGGAAGCCGGACTCCGACGGGAGCGCGTGCCCGCCCACCGTCACCGTCATCTGCGACAGCACGACACCGATCACCGCGGCCGACATGGAGGTGCCGATGGAGCGCATCAGCGTGTTGAAGCTGTTGGCGGAGGCCGTCACGGTGCGCGGCACGGCGCCCATGATCAGCGCGGGCATGGCGCCGTACGCGAGGCCGACGCCGACGTTCGCGGCGCAGGTGGCGACCGCCAGGCCCCAGGCCCAGTCCATCAGGCCCAGTGAGGCCCCGTAGCCCAGCGCGATGATCAGCGCGCCCAGGAACAGGCTCGTCCTGGGCCCGCGAGCGGCCGACAGCCGGGCGCCGACGGAGGAGACGGCCATCATCGTCAGCCCGGCCGGGGCCAGCCACAGCCCGGCGGTCAGCATCGACTGGCCCAGCCCGTACCCGGTGGCCTCGGGCAGTTGCAGGAGCTGGATGACGACCAGCGACTGGGCGTACATGGAGAAGCCGACGAGGATCGAGGCCAGGTTGGTGAAGAGCACCTGGGGCCGGGCGGTGGTGCGCAGGTCGACCAGTGGGTCGCGGACGCGCAGCTCGTACAGGGCCCACAGCAGCGCGATGACCACGGCGGCGCCGAGCAGTCCCAGGGTGGTGCCGCTCCCCCAGCCCCACTCGCCGCCCTTGGACACGCCCAGCAGCAGGCAGACCAGCGCCACGCCCAGGCCGATCGCGCCGACGACGTCCAGGCGGCCACGGGCCGCGGCGGGCGTGCCGGGCGTGACGGGCACCAGCAGCCAGATCAGCAGGCCGACGAGCAGGCTGAGGGCGGCCGAGCCCCAGAAGAGCACCCGCCAGTCCGCGTGTTCGGCGACGGCGGCCGAGATCGGCAACCCGAGCGCGCCGCCGATCCCCAGGGACGAGCTCATCAGGGCGATCGCCGGTCCGACCCGGTCGGGGGGCAGCAGGTCGCGCAGCGCGCTCACACCGAGGGGGATCATGCCCACGCCCAGCCCCTGCAGGCCGCGTCCGGAGATCATCGGGATCAGCGAACCGGCCAGCGCGCACACGACCGAGCCCACGACCAGCGGGACGGCGCAGGCGAGCATCATGCGGCGCTTGCCGTAGAGGTCGCCGAGCTTGCCGACGACCGGCGTGGCGACCGCGCCCACCAGCAGCGTCACGGTGATGACCCATGAGGTGTCGGCGGCGTCGGCGTCGAGCAGCCGGGGCAACTCGCCGACCAGCGGCACGACGAGGGTCTGCATGAGTGAGGCGACGATGCCGGCCACGGCCAGCACACCGGCGATCCCGCGGCCGGAGCCCTCACGCGGCGCGGAATGCACCATTTATCCCCCAATTCCGCCAAAAGTCCGAATGCACCATACACGCGCCGTGCTTCATGCACAACATGTGCATCATGCACATCCGCGGCCGTCCGCCTGCTCCGGGATGGGGGACCCGAACGAGGCGTGCTCCGCCCGCTCGGTCAGGCGCGGCCCGGAGCAGGTGCCGCCGGTGGGCTAGCCGTCCCGGCCGACGTACTCGTCCAGCCAGGCGACGATGTGCTCGACGTAGCTGTCCACGGAGGGCAGGGGTTCGCCGCCGAGGATGAAGACCGCGCCCAGGAGGTTGATGCCGAACAACCGGTCCCAGACGCGGGCCCGCCGGTACGTGTCCGCGTCCACGGCCGCCCGCAGGTTGTCCCAGCCGTGCCAGCCCATGAAGGCGGCGTCGACCGCCGGGTCGAACAGGTGGGCCCGGTCCCAGTCGAGCACGCCGATGAGTTCGCCGTCCTCGCCCCAGTGGACGTTGTCGCTGACGAGGTCGCCGTGGACGAGCACGTCGGGCACCGTCTCCAGGGCCATCGCCGCCTCCAGCCGCCGTTCGGCCTCCGGCCGCCACCTGTCCGGCAGCCGGGGCAGGACGTCGTCGGCCAGCACGCGAGCCCAGTGCCCGTCGTGGGCACGGGGAGCGGGCAGCACGGCCCGCAGTTCAGGGGTGACGGGCAGCTCGCGGAGGGCGGCGAGCAGACCGGCGATCCGGCCGGGGTCGCCCTCGCCCTCGGGCAGCCCGGCGCCGTCGATCCAGGAGACGGCCACGGCCGTGCGCTCCCCGAACGTCGTCACGGGCGTCAGCGGCTCGGGCACCGCGAACGGCGGAGCGGCCGCGCCGACCGCCCGAAGGATCTCGATCCGCCCGGGCATGGCCCGCGCTCCGGACGCACGCCGCGCCACCCGTACGGCCGCCACTCCCGGAAGCAGCACGACGTCGTGAATCCCGCCGCGGGCCAGCCGCGCCCGGTCCAGCGACGCGCCGGGCACGAGCGCGTCGGCGATCTCCAGCAGCTCCGCGGGAACGCCGTCGGGTGGGCCCGTGGGGACCTGGGCGGGCACGGGGGTGGACTCGCGGTCGTTCATGCGGGGATGACTCCAGGTCGCGGGAGAGCGGGAGAAAGGGCGGAGATCGTGAGGGTATCCGGTCCGCGGAGCACCCGACGCCTCAGGCCACCCCGGCCGCGCGGCCAGGGCCGGACGCCGTCAGCGACCGCGCTCCGGCAGCGGCAGCCGCAGCGCGAACCTGGCCCCGCACGGCGTGTCCTCCATGGTGAGGGTGCCGTGGTGGGCATGGGCGATCGCCCGGGAGATGGCCAGGCCCAGTCCGCTCCCGCCGGGGTCGCGATCGCGTGCCTCGTCCAGCCGGACGAACGCCTCGAACACCCGCTCGCGGTCCTGCGGCGCGACGCCGCACCCGTCGTCCGCCACGGTGACCACGGCCTGGCCGTCCGAGTGCCGTACGGTGACCTCGACGCGGGTGCGGGCGTGCCGCTGGGCGTTGACCAGCAGGTTCGTCAGCACCTCCGCGAGCTGGACCCGGTTGCCCACGACCTGGAGGTCGTCCTCGACCCGGGCCAGGATCCTCGGCCTCGCCCCGCGGCACGCCACCTCCTCCCGTACGAGCGCGCTCAGGTCCACCCGCTCCCGGCTCTGCGGGGTGGCGGTGCGCACCTGGGCGAGCATGAGCATCGCGTCGATGATCGTCTGGAAGCGTTCCGCGCTGGCCAGCGCGTCCTGGACGGTGGCGCGGAGATCGACGCCGGGGTAGGCCAGCGCCTCCTCCAGCCGGGTGAGCAGGCCGGTCAGCGGCGTACGCAGCTCGTGCGAGACCATCGAGGCATAGTGGCGCTGCTGCTCGACCGCCTCCTCCAGGCGTGACAGGGTGTCGTTGGCGGTGTGGGCCAGCAGCGCGATCGAGTCCCGGCCCGGCGGGGCCCGCACCCGCAGGCCCAGGTCGGTGAGCGTGATCTCGGCGATCCTCGTCCGCATCTCCTCCACCGGGCGCAGCGTCCGCCGGATGAGGAGCGTGGCCGTGCCGCTCACCAGGGCGGTGGCGGCGAGCACTCCGGCGGCCAGGCCCAGCTCCAGCCGCCCCGTGCCCAGGACGGCGGGCTCGGTCCGGCCCGAGTACACCACGTGGGAGGCGCCGCCCCACAGCAGCTCCTCCTCCTCGGGCGACGGCCGGGTGGCGGTGAACAGCACGCACTCGCCCACGCTGCACGACCTCCCGTGCTGGATCCGGTTGTCGGACGTGGGCCACAGCGTGCTGATGGGCGGACGGCCGGCGGCGGCGGGGTTGGCCGCGACCACGTTCCCCATGGCGTCCACGAGCTGGAGGAAGTCGACCTCGGACGTGGTCGCGGTCGTCGGCATCGCGGTCCCCATGGCGCCGATCCACTCGATCGCCGCCTTCTCCGTGCTCCGGTAGGTCTCTTGCCTGACTCTGTCGCGGACCAGCACGTCCACGACGACTGCGACCGCCGCCAGGACGATCAGCGACAGGATCGCGGTAGCCAGCGTGAGGCGTCCCTGGACCGAGAGCCGGCGGGGATGCAGAGGCATCATCACCTCCCCGACCGGTCGCGCCAGTCGACACACTTGCTTGCGTTCACATGTTTCCCAACAACGGGTTCACGAGGAACCCAAGGGCCCGCAAGGAATCCATTGCGGTGCGATGACCGAGGTCACGCAGAAATTCCTAGTTTTCCTATTGCATTTGTGGGGAATTCTGCGGAAGATCTGAGCTGTGAAGAGCAGCGAACTTCTGGTCGCTCGGCTCCACGTCGATCTCAGACGGCAGGCGAGCGCGCTGTGTGCCAGGCGGTGACCTGACGGTCCCGCCCCCCGTGTCTCCCCTATTCACACTCCTCGACCTCAGGAGCGCTTCAGCATGCCCACGACCAGCATTCTGACCGTCAACCGCGTGGCCGGGCACATCGGCGCCGAGATCACCGGCATCGACCTCGCCCACCCGCTCGACCCCACGACCGTGGCGGAGATCCGCCAGGCCCTGCTCGTCCACAAGGTGGTCTTCTTCCGCGGCCAGACCCTCGACCACCGCGCCCAGATCGCCTTCGCCCGCCAGTTCGGCGAGCTGACCCACGCCCACCCGCACGAGGACGCCCCGCCGGAGGACCACCCGCAGATCCTCACCATCGACCCGCGCCGCTACGAGCAGCGCTACGGCACCGACTACCGGCAGCTCCAGCGCAGGCGGCGCTACTCCTACAACTCCGGCTGGCACACCGACGTCACCGCGGCCGTCAACCCTCCTGCGGCCTCGATCCTGCGGGCCGAGACCGTGCCGGAGTTCGGCGGCGACACGACGTGGACCAACCTGGTCGCCGCCTACGAGGGGCTGTCGGCGCCGCTGCGGTCCTTCGTGGACGGCCTGCGCGCCGAGCACCGCTTCCTCGCCGGATACCAGCCCGGCCAGGACGACGACAAGCTCGTCAAGCGGGTCAACGACAACCTGCTGGTCTCCGTCCACCCCGTGGTGCGGGTGCACCCCGAGACCGGCGAGCGCGCGCTGTACGTCAACCCCGGCTTCACCGACCGCGTCGTCGGGCTGTCCGCCCCCGAGAGCAGGCGCCTCCTCGACCTGCTGTACGAGCAGATCACCCGCTCCGAGTACACCGTCCGCTTCCGCTGGCAGCCCGGCAGCGTCGCCTTCTGGGACAACCGGGCCACCGCCCACCTGGCCCCGTCGGACCTCGACCACCTCGACGTCCAGCGGACCCTGCACCGGGTCACCCTGATCGGTGACCGCCCGGTCGGCCCCGACGGCTTCGTCTCCGAGATCGTGGCCGGCCGCGAGTTCAGGGCCGAGTCGCTCGTCGTCGCCTGACGAGCCCCGAGAACGTGCGGGCGGGACTGGGGGTGCCCGCCCGCACACCCTGCGCGCCTCCTGCCCGGGACGGGCTGGGTCAGATGGAGGAGATGGCGTACTGGGCCGTTCCGTGGCCGAAGGACCAGTCGATCGACTCGTTCTCGGTCAGGAGGACGAACACGTTGCGCGGTTCGGTGCCGGCGTAGTCGAGGGCCAGCTCCGCGATGCGCCGGTAGAGCGCCTGCTTCTGCGCCGGGGTGCGGCCCCTGCGCAGGGTGATCGCGACGTACACGAGGTCGTCGTCACGGTCCACGCCGGGGAAGGTCCCGTACCTCAGGGTGCCGTGGGTGCCGTCGTGGGCGGTGAGGACCTGGAAGAGGTCGTCGGGCGGGATGCCGACGGTCTCGACCAGGGCGTCGTGCACGGCGCGGCCGAGCGCGGCGAGCCGGTCGGCGTCGGCCCTGAGGGCGTCGATGCGGACGAAAGGCATGTCAGTTCCTCTCGGACGTACGGGTGAGCAGGGCGAGTGCGCCCTCGACGGCCCCGGCGTAAGCCTCGGGGTCGCCGGCGGCGCGGCCCTGGGCCGGCAGCCCGGCCAGCCAGCCGGTGAGCCGGGCGAACGTCTCCTCGACCGGCCGCCGCAGGCCGGGGTCGGCCATCACGTCGGGGTCCTGGGTGAGGCGGCCGACCGGGCAGCCCGTCAGCGCGTCGCGCTCTCGCCGCAAGTATGCGGCCACCCTCTCGGCAGCCGCTCCCTCGCGTCCATGCCGGACATATCGGACATATCGGACATACTAGTAGGTACAGGATCGGGAGCCCGGAGCGGGTCACAGCTCGCCGCGATACCACGCCTCGGCCTCGGCCGCGAGCGCGTCCAGGTCGGGGCGCGGCGGGCGGGCCCGTTCGGCCCAGCGGCGCAGCAGCCGGGCGAGCGGAGCCAGGTGCTCCGGCCGCGCCGACCCGTGCACCGCGAAGTACGCCACGATCGGCCCGGTGACGGGGTCGCCCGCGTCGCACCGGCCGCACACGGCGATCTCGCTCATGACCCGGACCCGCCGGCCCGCGGCGTTCGACCAGGTGTGCGGCAGGCGCAGCACGGCGAGCACCTCACCGGTACGGCAGCGCGGGCACGGCCCGATCATGCCCCGCCGATCGCGTCCGCGCCGAGCAGGGCCTTGACGTCGCCGTAGAAGGCCGCCTCCGGGGTGACCTGGAAGGGCACCAGGTCCACCAGCAGGCTCCTGGCGCCGCGCCGATGCAGGCGCAGGTGCACGGGCGCGCGTCCTGGGTGGGTGGTCAGGATGTGCTTGAACTCCCGCACCAGGCGCGCGTTCACCTGGCTCTCCCTGACCGAGATCACCACGGGCGGCTCGGCGTCGCCCCGCAGCACGTCGAGCACGGCGATCTCCTCGCCGTAGACGCTCATCGTCTCGTCGCGGACGTTGACCCGCCCTCGTACCGAGATCACCCGGTCCTCCGCCAGGACCTCGCCGCACAGCGCGTACGTCTTGGGGAAGATCAGGCACTCCACCGAGGCGTCGTGGTCCTCCAGCGTGACGATCGCCCAGGGGCTGCCCTGCTTGGTGACCTTGCGTTGCAGGCCGGAGACGATGCCGCTGACGCGGGCCGGGCCGTCCTGCCGCCCGGAGGCCAGCAGGTCGGCGATCGTGGTGTCGCGGTGGGCGTCGAGGACGCGCTCCGCGCCGTCGAGCGGGTGGCCGGAGACGTACAGGCCGAGCATCTCGCGTTCGAAGGTCAGCAGGGTGGCCTTGTCCCACTCCCCCTCCGGGATCGCGATCGACGGCTCCGCGCCGTGGCCCGCCTCCCCGAACAACGAGTCCTGGCCGTACGCCTCGTTGCGCTTGACGTCGACGACCGCGTCCACGGCCGGCTCGTGCACCGCCACCAGGGCCTTGCGGTGGTGGCCCAGCCCGTCGAACGCGCCCGACTTGGCCAGCGACTCGATGACCCGCTTGTTGCAGACGGCGGCCGGCACCTTGGCCAGGAAGTCGTGGAAGCTCGTGTAGGCGCCCCTGGCCTCCCTGGCGGCGACGATCGCCTCGACCACCCCGCCCCCGACGTTGCGCACGGCGCCCAGGCCGAAGCGGATGTCGGAGCCGACGGCGGCGAAGTCCTTCTGGCTGGCGTTGACGTCGGGCGGCAGCACCTTGATGCCCAGCCGCCGACAGTCGGACAGGTAGACGGCCATCTTGTCCTTGTCGTCCCGCACCGAGGTGAGCAGCGCCGCCAGGTATTCGCAGGGGTGGTTGGCCTTGAGGTAGGCCGTCCAGTACGAGACCAGGCCGTATCCGGCCGTGTGCGACTTGTTGAAGCCGTAGCCGCTGAAGGGCACGAGCACGTCCCAGACGGCCTTGGTCGCCTCGCCGGAGAAGCCGCCCTCGCGCATGCCCGTCTCGAACCGGTCCCACTCGGCGTCCAGCACCTCCTTCTTCTTCTTGCCCATGGCCCTGCGCAGCATGTCGGCGGCGCCGAGCGAGTAGCCCGCCAGGTGCTGGGCGATGGCCATGACCTGCTCCTGGAAGACGACCAGGTGGTAGGTGTCGCCCAGGATGGGCTCCAGGGCCGCGGCCAGCTCGGGGTGGATCGGCTCGACCGGCTGCCTGCCGGTCTTGCGCAGCGCGTAGTTGGTGTGGGCGTTCATCTCCATCGGGCCCGGCCGGTAGAGCGCGTTCACGGCCGCGATGTCGGTGAACGTGGTGGGCTGCATGAGCCGCAGCAGGGTGCGCATGCCGCCGCCGTCGAGCTGGAAGACGCCGAGCGTGTCGCCGCGCGCCAGCAGTTCGTACGTGGTGGCGTCGTCCAGCGGCACGTCGAGGATGTCGATCTCGACGCCCTTGTTGGCGCGGACGTTGGCGACGGCGTCGCCGATGACGGTCAGGTTGCGCAGCCCCAGGAAGTCCATCTTGAGCAGGCCCATGTCCTCGGCCTGGGTGAAGGGGAAGCCGGTCACCACCGGGCCGTCGGCCTTGGGCCTGGCCAGCGGGATCACGTCGATCAGCGGCTCGCTGGACAGGATCACGCCGGCGGCGTGGATGCCGGTGCCCCGGGTCAGGCCCTCGATGCCGACCGCCGTGTCGATCACCCGTTTGACGTCGGGGTCCTGCTCGTACATGGCGCGCAGCTCGGCGGCCTCGCCGTGGCGCGGATGGCCGGGGTCGTGGATGGCCGACAGCGGGATCTCCTTGCCGCCGGCCGCCGCGGGGAACGCTTTGGTGATGCGGTCGCCGAGCGCGTACGGGAGGCCGAGCACCCGGCAGGAGTCCTTGACCGCGGCCTTGGCCTTGATCGTGCTGAACGTGACGATCTGGCAGACGCGGTCGCCGCCGTACTTGCGGGTGACGTAGTCGATCATCTCGTCACGCCGCCGGTCGTCGAAGTCGAGGTCCACGTCGGGCATCGTGATGCGCTCGGGGTTGAGGAAGCGTTCGAAGATGAGCTTGTGCTCGATCGGGTCGAGCTGGGTGATGCCCGTGCAGTACGCGACGATCGAGCCGGTGGCCGAGCCGCGGCCGGGGCCGAGCCCGATGCCGCGCTCGCGGGCGTGGCGGCAGATGTCCGCGACGACCAGGAAGTAACCGGGGAAGCCCATGGCGTCGATGACCGACAGCTCGTAGTCGATGCGGTCGAGCACCTCGCGCGGCGGCGGGGCGCCGTAGCGGTGGCGGGCGCCGTCGAGGGTCTCCTTGCGCAGCCAGCTCGACTCGCTCTCCCCTTCCGGCACGGGGAAGCGGGGCGTCAGGTCGCGGTGGGCGAACACCTCGCCGTAGTCGCCGACGCGCTCGGCGATGAGCAGGGTGTTGTCGCAGGCGCCGGGCACCTCGGCGTCCCACAGGGCGCGCATCTCCCCGGCGGGCTTGACGTAGTAGCCGCTGCCGCTGAAGCGGAACCGGTCGGCGTCGGCCAGGCGCTTGCCGGTGCCCACGCACAGCAGCGCGTCGTGGGCCTGGGCCTGGCCCTCGGTGACGTAGTGGGAGTCGTTGGTGGCCAGCGGCGGCAGCCCGAGGTGCCGGCCCAGCCTGAGCAGGTCTTCCCGGACGCGGCGCTCGATGGCCAGGCCGTGGTCCATCAGCTCCAGGTAGTAGTTGCCGGGGCCGAACAGGTCGCGGTAGCGGGCGGCGGCCTCGACGGCGCGGTCGTACTGGCCGAGGCGGAGCCGGGTCTGCACCTCGCCGGAGGGGCAGCCGGTGGTGGCGATGATCCCCCGGCCGTGCTCGGCGAACAACTCATCATCCATGCGCGGATATTTCTGGACGTGTCCCTCCAGCCAGGCCCGCGACTGCAGCCGGAACAGGTTCCGCAGCCCCTCGGCGTCCGCCGCCCACATGGTCATGTGCGTGTACAGCCCGCGTCCTGAGACGTCGCCGCCCTCGCCGGTGTCGTCGTTGGAGCGGCGCAGGGCCAGGTTGTCGCTGTAGAACACGGGCCGGCGGTGGTGGCGGGAGGCCGGGGCGACGTAGCTCTCGATGCCGATGATCGGCTTCACCCCGGCCTTGCGCGCCGTCTGGTAGAACTCGTACGCCCCGTGCACGTTGCCGTGGTCGCTCATCGCCACGGCCGGCATGCCCTGCCGCGACACCTCGTCCATGAGGCGGCCCACCTTGGCGGCGCCGTCGAGCATGCTGTACTCGGTGTGCACGTGCAGGTGCACGAAGGACCCCACCTGATCACTCCCCCTGGTTGTAGGCTCTGGGATCGGCCCGCGTCATTCGACCCGAGAGCAGGTGGGGTTGTCCAACAATCGACACGCCGCCACGGCACAACCATCGGATGTGACCGCAGATCTGGACCTCGGCGCGGTCCGGGCCTTCGTGGCCGTCACGGAAGACCGTTACTTCAGCGAGGCGGCGGCCCGGCTGGGGATCAGCCAGCAGGCCGTCTCCAAGCGCGTCGCGAAGCTGGAGTCCGACCTCGGCCTGCGGCTGTTCTTCCGCACCCGCAACGGGGCCGACCTCACCGCCGACGGCCGGGCGTTCCTGCACTACGCGCGCGCCCTGGTCGGCCTGGGCGACCAGGCGCTCGAGGCGCTGCGCGGGCGGCGGCGCTCGCTGCGGGTCGACGTGCTGGACACCCGGCTGGTCGCCGTCGACCTGGTGCGGGCCTTCCACCAGGGCGCGACCGACGCGGACGTCGAGGTCGTCACCTCCAACGGGCTCAGGTCCGCCCTCGGCACGCTCGCCGGCGGCTCGGTCGACGCCGCCTTCGCCCGCGTGCGCGGCGCGCTGGACGAGGACCTCCGGCACGTGCCCGCCTACCTCGAACCGGTGCACCTGCTGGTCGGCCGCGACCACCCCCTCGCCGGGCTGGCGCAGGTGGAGCTCGAACGCCTGTCGGACGCGACGATCTGGATGCCGGGCAACGCCCCCGGCAGCGAGTGGCGCGACTACTACCGGCTCCTCGGGGCCGCCTTCGACCTGCGGATCGACGACTCCGGGCCCGACTTCGGCTGGGAGTGGTTCGTGTCCGAGATCGGCTCCGGCGGCCGCATCGGGTTCGTGGGCGAACGGTGCCGGGTGCCCTGGCATCCGCGTACGGTGCAGATCCCCGTCGTCGCGCCCGTCCCCGTCTACCCGTGCTCGCTGTTGTGCCACCGCCAGAACCACCACCCGGTGCTGGCGCGGCTCGTCCGGTTCATCGCCGACGGGTTCCGCCCGTTCGACCCACGGCTGCAGTGGCTACCGGAGCCCGACCGCGCCGCCCTCCTGGCGCCCGCCGCCTGAGACCTCGCGCTCGACGAACCGCAGCACCCGCGCGTTGACCAGCTCGGGAGCCTCCAGCGGCAGCCCGTGCCCGGCCTCCGGCACGACCTCGGCGTACGCGTGCGGCATCAGCTCCAGCACCCGGGCCCGCGCCCGCCGCGCCCGCAGCAGGGTGCTGCGCTCGCCCAGCAGGACGAGCGCCGGCACCCGCACCGAGCGCAGCTCGTCGTCGGCGAAGGGCGGTGCCGCGGGGCGGGACGGCTGGAACGCCCGCACGCTCGCCATGATCGGCGCCATCAGGCGGGCGGGGGCGACCAGCGCATGGTTGGCCAGCACCCGCGCGAACCACGGGCGCAGCCGGCGCGGGCCGAGCATGGCCATCAGGCCGCCGAACATGCCGATCACGAAACGGGGGGACACCTTCTCCAGGCCGCCGGGATCGAGGAGGGTGACCGAGGCCAGGCGCCCGGGAGAGTGCACGGCCTGGTTGAGTGTCAGCCAGCCGCCGTACGACAGGCCCACCAGGTGCACCCGGTCGAGCCCGAGCCCGGCGAGCACGTCGTCGAGCCAGGCGGCGTTGTCGTGGGAGTCCTTGACGACGGTGTGCTGGACGCTGCGCCCGGGGTCGTCGATGGTGTCGACGGCGTAGAGCGGGTGGCGCTCACCCAGCGCCGCGACCTGCGGGTACCAACTGGAGGCGTTGGCGCCGTGGCCGTGCAGCAGCACGATCGGCTCTCCGCTCCCGGCCCCGGCCCGGTGGACGTGCACGGTGCCGAACCTGGTCTCGACGTCGATCTCCGCACGCGGGCCCGGCCACAGGCCCATGGCGTCGTCGTACGCCCGCAGGAATCGCTCTCGCGCCTGGTCGTTCACGAAGTGGCCGACGGCCTTCCTGGTCATCGCGCTCGTCTCCTCTCGGTTGCTTTTGATAGTACACTCGTACTACCAAGGCTGACAGAGGGGGTGGCCGCACGTGCCCAAGCTGGCCGACCACGCGGAGCGCCGGGCGCAGATCGCCGAGGCCCTGCTGCGCATCGCAGGCAGCAAGGGGCTGCACGCGGTCACCATGCGCGCGGTGGCGGCGGAGGCGGGCTTCGCCGTCGCCGTCGTGCAGTACTACTTCGAGTCCAAGGAGAAGCTGCTGCTCTTCGCGCTGCGGCACCTGGCGGAGCAGATGGCCGAGCGGGTGTCGGCGCGGGTGGGCCCCTCTCTCACGCCGCTGCGGGTCGTCGAGGCCGTCCTCGTCCAGGCGCTGCCGCAGGACACGGAGAGCCGGGTCTTCCATCTGGTCTACACCTCCTACGCGGTCCTGTCGGTGACCGATCCCGCGCTCGCCGCCCAGCCCTTCCTCGACGCGCCCGACCGCATGCGGGAGTTCCTCACCGGCCGGTTGCGCGAGGCCCAGGAGAGGGGGGAGCTGGCCGACGGTCTCGACGTGGCGGCCGAGGCGGCGGGGCTGCTGGCCATGTCGGCGGGCCTGGGCACCAGCGTGCTGCTCGGGCAGCGCACCGTGGACGAGGCGCTCGGCGTCCTGCGCTACCACCTGGCCCGGATCGCCCGCTGACCGCGCTCGGGCGTTCTCGGTTTCGGACGGACACGCCGGATCGGCGATCCCGGTTTGACCTGGAGCACACTCCAGCGGACAAGCTGGACCCATGCAGAACGCCATGACAACGCGCACGATCGGAAACCGCAGGGTCGGGGCCATCGGACTCGGGGCCATGCCCATGTCGGTGGCCGACCACATGCCGGACGAGGCACAGTCGATCCGCACGATCCACGCGGCCCTCGACGCCGGTGTGACCCTGATCGACACCGCCGACGCGTACACGCCCTCCCACGAGGACGTCGGCCACAACGAGCGGATCGTGGCCCGGGCCCTTTCCCTGTGGTCCGGCGACGCCGGCGGCGTGCTCGTCGCGACCAAGGGCGGGCACACCCGCACGCCCGGCGGCGGCTGGGGCCGGGACGGCAGGCCGGACTACCTGAAGAGCGCGTGCGACAGGTCGCTCAAGGCGCTCGGCGTCGACAGCATCGGCCTCTACCAGCACCACCGCCCCGACCCGGACGTGCCCTACGAGGAGACGATCGGGGCGCTGAAGGACCTGCACGACGCCGGCAAAATCCAGATGGCCGGCATCTCGAACGCGAACCCCGAGCAGATCAGGCTCGCCCACGGCATCCTGGGCGACCGCCTGGTCAGCGTCCAGAACGAGTACTCCCCGCGCTTCCGCTCCAGCGAGCCGGAGATCGACGTCTGCGCCGAGCTGGGGCTGGCGTTCCTGCCGTGGTCGCCGCTGGGCGGCATCGGGCGTACCGGGGAGCTGAGCGGGCACAACGCGGCCTTCGCCGAGATCGCGGCGGCTCGCGGGGTCTCGCCGCAGCAGGTGTGCCTGGCCTGGGAGCTGGCCCGCAGCCCGGTGGTCGTACCGATCCCGGGCGCCAGCCGTCCCGAGACCATCCTCGACTCCGTCGCCGCGGCCGGTCTCGAACTGACCGAGGAGGAGCTGGCCCGCCTCGGCTGAGGCCGATTGCCCCTATTTGACCCGATGTGAGACGCCAACGGAAGGATGGCCGCCGCAGCGCCCCCTGTGATCCGCCTTTGAGGGTGGCGATCAGCGAGGTTGTGAATTCAAGGGCGACCTGGTGGGCCTGGTTGATCGCTTCGGCCAGGCCGGCCTCGGTGACAGCGGTCAGACCGTGACGGCGGGCTGCCTCGGCGGCGCGCCGTCCGGTCTCCCCCATGGTGATGAGGTGCTGGACCCGGCCGGTCGGCGAAGCTGTCCAGGGCGTGCAGCGTGGACCACGGGTTGGCGGCTTGGAGTCGTTGACGTGGTCCACCGCGGCGACGTGCTTGCTGACCTGCTCGCGCCCCGCGTACGCGACGGCGACGCCGCGTATCCTTCCGAGCCGGAATCGTCAGGTCTGGTCGGACTCACCCTCTGATCGGCTCTGATCGACGGCTCCCGACATAGGACGGCCCAGCAGGTCCGTGGCGACGCTCGCGATGTGCGGAGCCAGGTCGGCGGCCCGCGCCTCAGCCAGTGCGGGGGTGGCCACGACGGAGCGCAGAATGCCGATGCCGACCATCCAGGCGCTGAGCAGTTCGGCCCGCAACTCGGCGTCCTGGCCCTTGGCCAGGTCTCGCAAGGCGATGACGTAGGTGTCGCAGACCTCTTGGCGGATGCGCCGGCGGGCGTCCTCGTGGGCCGAGGAACGGAGCATCGCGACCAGGGGGTGTTCGCCGCCGTACTCCGTCCAGTCGTGGTCGACGATCGTCGCTACCATGCGGGCGACCAGCTCCTCTTGAGGGCCTTCGAGCAGGTCGGGTGAGTGGGCGGTGGCGGTGGCCTGGTCGAAGAGCTGCTTCTTGGAGCCGAAGTAGCGGAAGATGAGGGTGGCATCGACGCCGGAGTCTCTGGCGATGTCGCGAACGCTGGTGGCGTCGTAGCCTTCCCGGGCGAAGCGCAGCCTGGCGGCCTCCAGCAGGCGTGTCCGGGTGGCCTCCCTGTCCCTCTTCTGCAACGTGGGCTCCTTGCGTAGTCATCGATCGTTGACATCCTATATGCGGCTTGTGCTAACTTCTCTCAAGTCAGCGTTCGATGACTTGAGAGGAAACCATGCGGACCTATGTTGTCGCGGGCGGAACGAACGGCATGGGCCGAGGGCTCGCCCTGCACCTCCTGCGCCGCGGCGACCACGTGACGGCCGTGGGCAGCGATCCGGCCAGGGGGCGGCGTTTCCTCGACGAGGCCGCGCGGCTGGGCGCCGCGGAGCGGGCCGCGTTCCTGCGGGCCGATCTGACAGCGGCGACGGAGAACGTACGAGTGATCAAAGAGATCGAAGCGCGGCACGACGTGCTGGACGGACTGGTGTGTACCGCGCTCCGCCCCTTTCCGCAGCGAGTGGAGACCGCCGATGGCTACGAGGCCACCTTCGCCCTCTACTACGTCAGCCGCTTCCTGCTCGCCTACGGCCTGACCGGCTTGCTGGAGCGCGGCGAGAACCCGATGATCGTGAACATCTGCGGCGTCGGCGTCACCAAGGGCCGCATCCACTGGGATGACCTGTCGCTCAAGCAGGGCTACCGCACCATCAAGGCCATGCTGCAGGCCGGACGCGCCACGGACCTTCTTGGCGTCGCGTACGCCCTCAACCACCCGGACGCCCGCACCCGCTACCTGCTGCACCACCCCGGCTTCACCAACAGCGGCACCGACAGCCTCGAACAACCCGCCAGGACCGTCATCAAGCTGCTGGCCAGGTTCGCCGCCCAGCCGGTCGAAAAGGCCATCGCGCCAATCATCGAGCTGATGGACGACCCGCCAGGCAAGGACGGCCTACTGGCCTACGATCGTCGCCGCCCGCTCGAAGCGTCACTTCCCTCGCTCGACCCAGCCGCCGCCCACCGCCTGTACGACGTGACCCGCCACCTGCTGCGCTTCTAGCTTGCCGTGGAGAGCCCGATTCGCGCGAGGAGCCCTGCATTCGCCCCGGACCGCCGCTCGCCATCGATGAGCAGGCGGTCGAGGCACTCGCGGCGTAGCGTTCCCACGAACCGTTCAGCGAACGCGTTCGCCCGTGGCGATCGGACGGGCGCCGTTGACTGCCCGATCACAACGTCCTACCGTCAGGACAACTTAAAAGAAAGTTTCCTATCAATTCGGGAGACGTCACGTGAAGAAGGTCCTGCTCGCTCTCACCCTCTTACTCGGCACGACGGTGGTGTCAGCCCCCGCCGAAGCCCGCCAGTCCGACTACAAGAGAGTCGCCTACTTCGTCCAATGGGGCGTCTACGGCCGCAACTACCACGTCAAGGACATGGAGACCAGCGGGGCGGCCCGCAAGCTCACTCACATCAACTACGCCTTCGGGCTCGTGAACCAGCAGGCCGAGTGCTACTCCTCCGACCCCTGGGCCGACTGGCAGCGGCCCGTGCCCGCCGAGCAGAGCGTCGACGGCGTCGCGGACGCGCCAGGCCAGGCACTCAACGGCAACCTCAACCAGTTCAAGAAGCTCAAGGCCAAGTATCCCCAGCTCAAGATCCTCATCTCACTGGGCGGCTGGACCGGCTCCACGCACTTCTCTGACGCCGTCCTCACCCCCGAGTCGCGCAGCAAACTCGCCAAGTCCTGCATCGACCTGTGGCTGCGCGGCAACTTGCCCGGCCTGGCCGACGGCACGGGCGCCGGCGTCTTCGACGGCATCGACCTCGACTGGGAATGGCCCGGTTACCCCGGCGCCCCCGGCAACGTCGTCCGTCCCGAGGACAAGCAGAACTTCACCGCCTTCGTCGCCGAGCTCAGGTCGCAGCTCAACGCTTATCGGCGTTCCGCCCTGATCACGGCGTTTCTGCCCGCCGCCGCCCGCGTCATCGACGCCGGCCTCGAGGTGCGGAAGGTCTTCCACAACCTGGATTACGCCACCGTCCAGGGCTACGACCTGCACGGCCCGTGGGACAAGATCACCGGCCACCACTCCAACCTCTTCAACGACCGCCGCGACCCCAACGAGGTCCGCGAAAGCCTCGACCAGACCATCACCTACTACCGCGAGCGCGGCGCACCCGCCCGTAAGCTCGTCGCCGGTGTCCCCGCGTACGGCAAGGGCTGGGCCGGAGTCCCGGCCGGGCCCGCCCAGGACGGCGTGTACCAGCCCGCCACCGGCGCGGCTCCCGGCAAGTGGGAGGCAGGGTCCGAGGACTACAAGGACCTCCTCGCCAAGCCCGGCAAGCGCTACCGCGACCTCAGGACTGGCGCCGTGTGGTTGTACGACGGCAACGAGTTCTGGACGTACGACGACCCGACGGTGATGCTGCAGAAGGCCGCCTACATCCGGCACAAGGGCCTGGGCGGCTACATGATGTGGTCCATCGACGGCGACGACGCCAAGGCCTCCCTCACCTCCGCCTTGTACCGGGTCCTGCGCTAAAGAGCCGGTCATCACCTCTGATCGCGTCTTTCGGCCGGGGGCAGGAAGGGGATCCACGATTCATGTAGGTTCGCGCTCGGGTGCGCGGTGGTGCCGAGCACGCGGACGCGCCCGCTCAGGCAAGGGGATCGGGGCTCGATTGCGGCAAGCGACGTGGTTCCCGGCGTAGCTGCCGCCAGCTTCACGAAAGCCGCCCTTGCCCAACAGCCTGGCCCCGGTCTCGATCGGTGCGGCCACCCACCCGGCCGCACCGCCCTCACCGCACCGCCCTCTCCGTACTGAACGACGGCACGCGAACCGACCCTTTCAACCGGTGCACGATCTCCAGCGTCCCGAGAACAGGCCGCGACCTGCGATAGCCCTTCCTTCCTCTTCGCGGGGCGCGGCCGCAGCACCCTGCGCCCTCCGGCCACGGCCACCTGATGCGCCGCTGTCACCTCATCTGGCACGAACCCCAGCCAGAGCAAACAGCGTAGGGCCGATCGATCAATAAACCAATACTTGACGAAGGAAAGTATTGGGCTTACGGTTTCGGCCATGTTCCCCGAGGACGACATCGTCGCCCCGGCTGTGACGGCTGTGTTAACGGCGGTACTGACCGACGGGCCGCTCAGTCGCGTCGACGTCGCCCGGCGGCTCCTCACGGAACGCGGCCACCTCGTCGACGATCTGCTCGACGTGGGCGCGGAGCCTTTCACACGTACCGCAGATCCATCCGAGCCGCCCACCGCTTGAACCAGCACCACCCTGCCCCCGATCAGGAGGTGTGACCGTGAGGTCACCGCTACGCACCACCCCGCAGCCCGACCGCCCCCGGCCCTTACGCGGGAGCCGAATCCGTTCCGCCACTGCCGTCATGGCCGCCGCGCTACTCATGCTCCTGGGCGCGAGCGTCCATCCGGTGCAGGCCGCCACCGGATACAAATTAGATCCGAGCGCACCGCCCTCGACGCCGTCGTCCACGGCGACGCCGACGCCCAAAGAGGCGGCCGCCTCGACCGCCGACCCCTGGGCCGTGCGGCCGTACATGGGCTGGAGCAGCTACAGCATGC
Organism: Nonomuraea sp. NPDC051298; assembly: GCF_055586305.1. NCBI lineage: Bacteria > Bacillati > Actinomycetota > Actinomycetes > Streptosporangiales > Streptosporangiaceae > Nonomuraea > Nonomuraea sp. NPDC051298. Next base: position 336,009 of record NZ_JBVJIM010000007.1, on the reverse strand, counting down.
AGGTCTACTCCGGGAACGGGAAGTGGATCACGGGCGACCAGCTCATCAAGCAGTCCGACGCGATGCACGCCAAGCTCCAGAAGTACGGCTACGACTACATCAACGTCGATGCCGGATGGAACGACGGGTTCGACGCCAACGGCCGCCCGAAGCCCAGCGCCACGCTCTACCCGCAGGGCCTGCAGAAGGTCATCGACCACGTCCACGCGAACGGCCAGAAGTTCGGGCTCTACATGATCCCGGGCATCTCCCCGGACGTCTACAACGCGAACCTGCCGATCGCCGGCGCGCCCGGCTGCACGACGCACGACATCGCCGCGCAGCCGCTCCGCCCCTCCGACTACTGGCGCATCGGCTACAAGATTGACTTCTCGAACCCGTGCTCGCAGAAGTACATCGACTCGATCGTCGACCTCTTCGCCGAGTGGGGGGTCAACTTCGTCAAGTTCGACAGCGTCACCCCGGGCTCCGGGGTGAGCGACTTGTCACTTGACGCCCGCGAGGACGTCGCCGCCTGGTCGACGGCGCTCAAGGCGCACAAGATCTGGTTCGAGCTGTCGTGGGCGCTCGACCCGAAGTACGCCGACTACTGGCGGTCCAAGGCGAACGGCTGGCGAGTCGAGTGGGACGTCGAGTGCTACTGCCCCAACGACGCGCTCACGAAGTGGGACAACATCGCCCGGCTCTTCCCGAGCTTGGCGTCCTGGTGGCGCAACGGCGGGAACGGCGGGTGGAACGACCTCGACTCACTCAACGTCGGCAACGGCACCATGGACGGTCTGACCCGCGACGAACGGCGGACCGCGATGACGCTGTGGGCGATCTCCGCCGCGCCGCTGTATCTCGGCAACGACCTGACGAACCTCGACTCCTACGGGCTCAGCCTGCTCACGAACCCTGAGGTGATAGCGACCAATCAGGCCGGAACCCCGGCGCGCCCGGTCTCCACAGCGACCACGCAGCAGGTTTGGCACGCGCTGAACGCCGACGGCAGCTACACCGTCGCGCTGTTCAACCTCGGCCGTACGGAGAAGGACATCACCGCGAAGTGGTCGGACCTCGGCATGACCGGTGCCGCCACCGTACGCGACCTTTGGACCCGCAAGGACCTCGGCCGCTTCCCCAGTGGATTCACCGCCTCCGGTGTGCCGATTCACGGGGTGCGCCTGCTCAAGGTGACACCGCAGTCCGGCGCTGCCGTCGCCGTCAACGACGACGCCCTGCGCGTCGGCTACGGCGGCGAATGGACCCGCAACGACGGAAACGAGGTCGCCGGCACCTCGCAGCCGCTCACCATGAACGTCACCGACACCGGCACAGCCGCTCCGCCGTCGGCTTCCGGCCCGTACCGCACGGTGACCTTCGACGACACCGCCACCGGCATCGTCTACACGGGATCGTGGTCGGAAAGCACCGGCCGCGGGTTCGGCGACTACGGCGACGGCGTGCACTACACCGAGCGCAACGGTGACGCGTTCCAGTACACCTTCCAGGGCGTGGGCGTCTCGTACATCACCGAGCTGGACTCCTCGCAGGGCGACGTCGACATCTACATCGACGACCAGTTCCAGAAGACGGTGAACACGGGGCGTGATGCGGGGCAGCCTCGCCTCGCGCAGCAGACCGTCTTCACGGTGAACGACCTGCCCAACGGGAGCCACACGCTCAAGGTCGTCAAGAAGTCGGGCGCCTTCATGCTGCTCGACCGGATCGACGTGCTCCAGCCGAGCCTCATCGACCCGTCGACGGCGTCGTTCGACAAGAAGGCGCCGGCGGACGTGCAGGTGCAGCTCCTGCGCGACGGCAGCGAGCTCGTCGGCGTCTCGCGCAGTGGCACGGCACTCGAGCAGGGCGGCGACTACACCCTGTCGGGGTCGACCGTGACCCTGCGGTCGGCGTACCTCGCCGGTCTTCCGCTCGGCACGGCGAATCTGGACTTCACGTTCCGGGGGGACTATCTGGATGACGTGCACGCCACGACCCACAACGGCGACTCGGTCTCGTACACGTTCACCGGGACCGGCGTCGACTGGATCACCGCCACCGCCCCCGACCAGGGGCTCGTCGACATCTACATCGACGGCGAACTCACCGGGCGCGTCGACACCCACAGTGACACCCGCGCGACGCAGCAGAAGGTGTTCAGCGTCTCGGGGCTCAGGAACGGGCAGCACACCTTCATGGCGGTGAAGGCGTCGGGCGACGTGATGCGCACCGACGTCATCCGCTACACCACCCGATGATCCAGGGGAGGGCCGGAGCGCCGCTGCCGGCGTCCCGGCCCTCCCGTTACCTCGAACGAGCGGGCATCTCATACCCCGGCTCGGACACCGCCCGTACCGTCAGGAAGCCTTCGCGGCCCGGTTCTCCGTCAGCCATCGGATGGCCGCGGCCGAAGCGCCGCGGGCCCAGTCCTCGAAGGTGTGCGGCCGGGTGACGATCCGGCAGCGGCCCGCCGCGCCGAAGGCGTGCTCGGCGAAGGCCGCCTGCAGGTGCACCTCGAACAGGTCGAAGTTGCCGACCGCCTCACCGCCGATGATGACCAGTTCGGGACCGGCAAGGTTGACCAGCGTCGCAATGGCGGTGCCGATGACCGTCGCCGCGTGCTCGAAGGTCCGCACGGCGACGGGGTCACCGCGGTGGGCGAGATCGACCACATCGCCGATCGCCAGACGGCGCCCGTGCGCGAGGGAGACCTCCGCGACGATCGCCGAGGTGCTGGCCACCGCCTCGACGCACCCCCTGCGACCGCACGGGCAGATCCGGTCGGGAGCGGTCAGCGGCAGGTGCCCGATCTCTCCCGCGACGCCGTACGCCCCTTCCACGACCTCGCCGTTGATGTGCAGGCCGCTGCCGATGCCGCGACCGATCGTGACTATCGCGAAGGAGGCTGTGCCGACGCCGACGCCGAACCAGTGCTCGCAGATCGTCAGTGCCCGGACGTCGTTCTCGACGAGCACGTCACGGCCGAGGCGCTCGGTCAGGATCGCCCCGAGCGGCACCTGGGTCCAGCCCATGATCGCCGATTCGCGGACGATGCCGCGCTGGGCATCGACGTCGCCTGAGACGCTGACCCCGATCCCGCACAGGCGCCGAGCCCGCTCACCGAGCCCTTCCAGGAGAGCGGCCGCGCTCGCCGCGACAGCATCGGCGACCGCGTCGACTCCCGTGGAGGCGAGCGGACGCCGGTCGGCCGCGAGGATCCTGGTGGTCAGGTCGGTCGCGACACCGACGACCTCGTCAGCGTTGACCTTGATACCGAGCGTGACCAGCGCGTCCGCGACAATCGTGAGTGGATTGGCCGGGCGGCCCGGCTGGCCGTCGCGCTGCGGTTCCAGTTGGTCGGAGACCAGGCCGACGGTGAACAGCGGCGCGACCGCCTTCGTGACCGCCGCCTGAGACAGGCTGGTGAGCCGGGCGATGTCGACTCGGCTGATCGGGCCGCGGACGAGGATGGTCTTGAAGACCTCGGTCGCCGCGGTGGACGCGCCTCGCAGCAGCGATACCGCGGCGCCTACGTCAGTCATGCGGGGATCCCTTGGGGGTCGACGCCGGCCGGGGCGTGGGTTGAGGTTCGGGGTACTACGGTAGTCAGCCCGAGGGTGGGGAGCGGCGCGAGCCGCTCCCGGCCGCGGCTCACTTCGCGAGGATCTTCTCGGTCGTCTGCGCCATCTCCGCGAACACGGCCTGGTCGCGCTCGCCGCTGAAGTACGCCTCGAACAGCGGCTCGATCGTATCGACGAGCTCCTGCCCGTTGGCGGTCGGCGGAGCCGGGTACAGCTCGCCGTTGTTGAGCGTGGTGACGAAGCCGGACAGGTCGAGGCCCTGCTGCTTCTGCGCGTCGACGGCGACCTGCAGCGACTTGGCGATCGACGGCAGGAACGTGGCATCGACGCCCGCGGCCGACTGGCAGGCCTCCGAGCCCATGTAGGTGACCCACTTCCACGTCGCGTCGAGGTTCTTGGTGCCGACGTAGATGTTGTTGGCGTTCGAGTTGCTGATCATCGACCGGCCCTTGGGGCCCTTGACGGTCGGCGCTGTGCCGATTTTCACACCGGGGATCTTCGTGATGGAGGTGGCATCCCAGGTGCCGCCCTGGACCATGGCGACGACCCCGGAGCCGAGCTGCTGGCCGCCGGAGACGGTCATCTGCCCGTAGGCCGGCATCAGGCCGCGGTCGGACAGGCCGCGTACGTACTCCAGCGTCTTGACGAAGTCGGGGTTGTCGTAGTCGAACCGGGTCGGCCAGGCGGACTTGTTGCCCAGCCGCCAGCCCAACGTCGACACGAACGGGTTCCAGGAGGTCTGCCCGTTGAAGTCTTTGGAGGCCAGGGTGCCGATGCCGTACGTGGCGACCTTGGTCTTGTCGAAGCCGGGCTGGTCGCCGCGGACGCCGTTCTTGTCGACCGTGAGCTTCGCGACGATCTTGTCGAAGGTGCCGCCGTCGTCGGGGTTCCAGGTCATGTTCGTGATTTCCTCAGGCTTGAGTCCCGCCTGGGCGACCTTGTCCTGGTTGAAGTAGATCGCGGCGCCGGCCCAGTCGAGCGGGATGCCGTACTGCTTGCCGTCGGTGTACTTCCACGACTCGACGCCGATGTCGAAGACCGACAGGTCGTACCCGCTCTTGGCGATCAGGTCGTCGAGCGCCATGATCTGCTTCTGCCCGGCGTAGGCGCCCAGCAGCGGGACGCTGTTCTGGAACGCGTCCGGCGCGGCGCCGGAGACGAACCCGGCGGTGAGCTTCGTGAAGTAGTCGTCCACGGTGTACTGGGAGATCTTCACGGTGATGCCGGGGTTGGCCTGCTGGAAGCCGGGCAGGCACTTCTGGTACGACGCGGCCTGGCGCTCGTCCCACGTCCACCAGTTGACCGTGTTGCCGCCGCCGGCCGGTTCGTCGTTCGAGCAGGCGGTGAGCGCTGTCGCCGCCATGACGGCGATCGCCAGAGCCGATGCGATCCGTTGCGGTTTCATGAGTTCCTCACTCGGGGGTGCGGGGCGTCGTCGCTGACGCCCGGTGTGGTGTGGTGGGTCTGTGGCGTCGCGGCTTCGACCGCGGCGGGGCCGGCCAGTGCGACGTCGCCGTACGCGGGCACCAGGAGTTCCCGCGGCATGCCGCCGTACTCGACGAGCACCGTGCGGGAGACGCCGGTCAGGTCGCGGATCACGGCGTCGCGGACGGCGCCGTCCGCCCAGGACAGGTCGATCTCGAGGCCGCCGCGGGCGCGCAGGCCACTCACCCGGCCGTGCGGCCATTCGACAGGCAGCGCGGGGAGCAGCCGGATGCGTCCGTGGTGGCTCTGCACCAGCAGCTCGGCGATCGCCGCGGTGAAACCGTAGTTGCCGTCGATCTGGAACGGCGGGTGGGTGCTGAACAGGTTCGGCAGCAGTCCGCCCCACTCCGAGCCGTCGACCGGGGCCAGCCTGCGGTGGTCGCGGTCGAACGGGGTGATCGCCTCCAACAGCAGCGCCCGGGCCTGCGCGGCGTCACCGAGCCGCGCCCGCAGCGCGATCTTCCACGCCCACGACCAACCCATCGCCCCGGGGCCACGGGCGTCGAGGAAGCGCCGAGCCGCCTCGGCCAGCTCAGGTGTGCGCTCGCGGTCGACCAGGTCGAGCGGGTAGAGGGCGACCAGCGGGGACAGGTGGCGGTGGTGCGGGTCGGCGTCGGCGGCGTCGGTCGACCACTCGCGCAGCCGGCCGTCGGGTCCGGCCGTCAGCGGGGGCAGCCGGTCGAGGGCGGCGGCCAACTCGTCGTCGAGCGGCTCGTCGAGTCCGAGCATGGCCAGGGCCGTGCGGCAGCGTTCGAACAGGGCCCGGATGAGGGCGATATCGGCCGTCGTGGAGACGGTCAGCGCCCGTGGGCGGCCGTCGGGGTCGAGGTACAGGTTCTCGGGCGAGGTCGAGGGGGTGGTGCGCAGGCCGCCGGTGTCGGGGTCCTCGACGAGCCAGTCGAGGCAGAACAACGCGGCACCGCGCATGATCGGCCACACGGTCTCGGCGAGCAGCCGCCGGTCGCCGGTGAACTCGTAGCGGTCCCACAGGTTGTGGGTGAGCCAGACCCCGCCCATCATCCAGATCGCCCAGCTAGGTGCGCCGTGTCCCATGCCGACGGGCAGGCTCCAACCCCACAGGTCGCTGTTGTGGTGGGCCACCCAGCCGCGGGCGCCGTAGAGGCGGGCCGCGGCGTCGCTGCCGGTGTGGGCGATGCGCCGCACGAGTGCCGTGAGCGGCTGCGCCGGGTCCTCCAGTCCGGTCACGGACGCGGCCCAGTAGTTCATCTGCGTGTTGATGTTGATGGTGTAGTTGGAGGACCACGGCGGGCGGAGCTGATCGTTCCAGATGCCCTGCAGGTTGGCGGCGGGGCCACCCGCCCGTGACGACGCTGCGAGCAGGTAGCGGCCGTACTCGGCGAGCACGGTGGCGCGCAGGCCCTCGTCGTGGCCGTGCAGGATGTCGGTGGCGACGTCCCAGGTGCCGGCGCGCCGGCCGCCGATCGCGAAGCGCGCTCCCCCGGCATGGTCTCGCACGTCTGCGAGGTGCTCGTCGAGCAACTCCCGCGCCCGCCGCGTGAGAACGGCGGTAGCGGTCGCGTGTGCGCGCTCGCGGATCTCCTCGCGCGAGGAGGTCCGCCAGCCGGAGCCGTCGGGGTCGCCCCACCACAGTGCGGCCCTGCTCGACGTCGACAGTGCGATCAGCAGCCGGCCGGCCCCGCGGATCCGCAGGGTGTCACCGGCGGAACTCTGGGTCCCGTCGCTTCGCACCGCGAGTGCCGCGGCGGCGAAGTGGTCGAAGCCATCGGCTTCGGGGTCGAGGTAGCGGTGCGGTGGTCGCACCGCCGGTTCGTGCAGCGGGGCGCCGTCGACGGGTGCGAGCACGTCCAGGACGAGTCCGTCGTGAGTGCGGCGGCGTCCGGCCTCGCGCAACGGCGTCGACAGGCGGATGCCGACGTCGAGCACGGGCAGGTCGGCGGTGTACTCGACGATGAGGCAGCCGGCCGGGGCGGAGACATAGGTGCGGCGGGTGACGGCGGTGCCGTCGATCGCGAGGTGTTCGGTGAGGTGGGCCTCGTCGAGGTCGAGGACGCGAGCGGGCCGGCCGGGCGCGACGATCGCCCGGTGGGTGTCGAGGTACAGGTCGGCGAAGGGGAGGAACTCCTGGCTGTACGGGCCTTCGAAGCTCATGAGCAGCGACTCGGCCCCGTCGAGGTCGCCCGCGTCGATGGCGGCGCGGATCTCGGCAAGACGTGCGGGGCCGGCGCCGGCGGCGACGAGGTCGGCCAGCGCGTCTGCGGGTCCGCCGGGGTGGCCGGACCAGACGGTCGCGTCGTTGACCTGGATGCGAGCCCTGGCGCCGCCGAACGCCATCGCGCCGATGCGGCCGTTGCCCAGGGGGGTGGCCTCGACCCAGTCGTGGGCGGGTCGCTGCCAGGCCAGGCGGAGGGTCTGGTCCATCACTTGACTCCGGAGAAGCCGATGGAGTCGACGATGCGCCTGCCGAAGACGGTGAACAGCGCGAGCATCGGCAGTGCCGCGACGAGCGTGGCCGCCATCAGGCCCGCCCAGTCGGGTTGCGCCTGCGGTGAGGACTGCTTGAACACGGCCAAGGCGAGGGTGAGCGGCTGCACGGAGTCGTCGTTGGTGACCAGAAGCGGCCAGAAGTAGTCGTTCCACATGCCGATGAAACCGAGGATGGTCAGGGTGGTGATCGGGCCTCTGGTCATCGGCAAGGTGATGCCGAACAGGATCCTGAGCCGGCCGGCGCCGTCGATCAGGGCCGCCTCCTCGGTCGCCTCCGGCAGGCCGAGCATGAACTGCCGCAGGAAGAAGATGTTGAAGGCGGAGAACAGCGCGCCGGGCAGGATCATCCCGGCGAAGGTGTTCAGCAGGCCGAGCTCCTTCACCAGTACGAAGTTGGGCAGCAGGGTGAGGATGCCGGGGACCATGAGCGCGCTGAGGAACAGGCTGAACATGAAGTCGCGGCCACGCCACCGCAGCCGGGCGAAGGCGTACGCGGCGATGGTGGAGAAGAACACGATGAGCGCGGTGGAGACGGTGGCGTAGATCAGCGAGTTGACCAGGAAGTGACCGAGCTGGACCGAGGCGCCGGAGCCGCCCTCGGCGATGGACTCCTCAGTGGTGGCCAGCCCGAACACGCGCTCGAACGGCCCCCAGGTGAAGCCGACGGGCAGCAGCGAGGACGGATCGGTCATCAGCGCGTAGTTGTCCGACAGCGAGGTGCGCAGGATCCAGTAGAAGGGAAAGACCGTCACGAAGAGTACGCCGGCGAGGTAGGTCCAGGCGACGGCGCGGCCGGCACTGAACGAGTGTCGGCGGGGGGCGGGGGCGCTCATCAGTTGGTGTCCGATTCGTTGGCGCGCAGCATGCGCATCTGCAGGAAGGTGATGGCGATGAGGATCGCGAAGAGGGCCAGCGACATCGCCGCCGCGTAGCCGAAGTCGAACTGGCCGAACGCCTTGCTGTAGATGTACATCTGCAGGACGTTGGAGGCGTTGGCCGGGCCGCCCTTGGTGGCCACCTGGACGATGTCGAAGACCTGGAACGCGCCGATGACGTTGAGCACGAGCACCAGGGCCAGGATCGGGCGCAGCAGCGGCAGGGTGAGCCGGCGGAACATCTGCAGCTCGCCGGCGCCGTCGATGCGTCCAGCCTCGTAGACGGTGGCCGGGATGGTCTGCAAGCCGGCGAAGATGATGATCGACGTGTAGCCCATGTGCTTCCACACGTTGATGAGCGCGATCGACGGGATCGCCCACGCCCGCGAGGTCAGGAACTGCACGCCCTCGCCGCCGAGGGACTGGATGAGGACGTTGACGATGCCGAGCTGGGGGTCGAGCATCCACAACCACACGGTCGCGGCGACGACCGAGGAGATGAGGAACGGCAGGATGATCAGGCCGCGGATCACGGTGGAAGACGTGAGGCGGTGCAGCACCGCGGCGGTGACCACGGAGACGGCGAGGGTGAGCGCCACTGTGACGATCACGAAGTAGACGGTGACGCGCAGCGACTGCCAGAACACCTCGTCGTCGAGCAGTTCCCGGTAGTTGTCCAGGCCGATCCACGTCGGCGGGGTGAGGACCTGGAACTCGGTGAAGCTGAGGTAGACCCCGCGCAGGGTCGGGTAGAGCGCGAAGACGGCGAACCCGATGAACGCGGGCGCGATGAGCAGCCAGGCCAGCGGTGCGTCTCCGCGGTGGGCCGGGGAAATCGCGCGGAACCGACGGCGCCGTGATGCCGCCGGCTGCGATGGCCGGGTCAGGTCGGCCGTCCTTTTCAAGAGCGCCATTTGTCTTCCTGCTCCCGCATGTCGATCCGTCGCGGCGTACGCGACGGCGGGTACCCAATCAGGTCCTGCGCTTGCGGTGACAGACATAACATGGTTAATTTACGGCGTCAAGTAACTGCGATCCGCTCATAGAGGGCAGACTTCATGCATTCCGACGCCGACGCCGTCGTCACCCTTCGTGCCGCAGGCACGTCCCTCATCGTCGAAATGCGACACCCTGTCCCCTTGGTCCTGCACTGGGGCGCCGATCTGGGCGACCCGGCCGACGGCCGCGACGAGCAACTGCGGCTCACCGCCGAGCCCGCGGTCCTCAACAACTCCCCCGACCAGCCACGCGTCCTGACCGTCTGGCCGACCGAATTCGACGGCTGGTCGGGCACCGCCGCGCAGTCGGGCAACGCGTCGGGGTACGCGACCACGCCGCGGCCGGAGCTCGAGACCTACGACGTCGAAATCCCCGCCGACGGGGCCGGCGGGCGCATCGCCCTGCACTTCGCCGACCGCGTCACTGCCTTGCGCTCCCGCCTCGTCTACGACCTGGACCCCCACGGCGTGCTGGCCGTGCGGATGAGCGTGCGGCGCGACGCGGCGCTCAACCCGGCCGTCGGCGGCACCCCGTACACGCTCGACGGCCTGACCGCCCTGATGCCCGTGCCCGAACGCGCCACCGAGCTGCTCGACTTCACCGGCAAGTGGTGCCGCGAGCGCGCGCCGCAGCGCCGGCAGCTCGGCTTCGGCACGCACCTGCGCGCCGCACACCGGGGCAAGCCCGGCCACGACTCGCCGTACCTGCTGGCTGCGGGCACCCCCTCCTTCGGCTTCGGCCACGGCGAGGTCTGGGCGACACACCTGGCGTGGAGCGGCGAGCAGCGCTACCTCGCCGAGCGCCTGCCCGAGGGCGCCGGCGCGTTCGCGACCGTGCTCGGCGCGGGCGAGGTGCTGCACTCCGGTGAGGTCATCCTCACCGACCGCGAGGGGTACGAGGCGCCCACGGCGTACTACGTCTGGTCCGACTCAGGGCTCGACGGCGTCGCCGACCGGCTGCACCGGCGGCTGCGCGGCCGGGCCGGTCACCCCGCCACCCCACGGCCTCTGGTGCTCAACACCTGGGAGGCCGTCTACTTCGACCACGACCTGGTCCGACTCACCCGGCTGGTCGAACGGGCCGCGCAGGTCGGCGTCGAGCGGGTCGTGCTCGACGACGGCTGGTTCCACCGACGGCGCCGGGCCGACGCCGGGCTCGGCGACTGGTTCGTCGACCGCACCGTGTGGCCCGACGGCCTCGGCCCGTTCGCCGACCTCGTACGCGCCCACGGCATGCAGTTCGGGCTCTGGCTCGAACCCGAGATGATCAATCTGGACTCCGAGCTCGCCACCCGGCATCCCGACTGGATCCTCGGCCCCCGCGCCGGACTCGGGCCCAGCGCCCGACAGCAGTACGTGCTCGACATCGCCCGGCCCGAGGCGTACGAGTACCTGCTCGCCCGCATCGACGCCCTCATCCGCGAGTACGCCGTCGACTACCTCAAGTGGGACCACAACCGAGACCTGCTCGAAGCGGTGAGCCGCGAGACCGGCGGCGACCGGCCCAGCGTGCACCGCCAGACCCTGGCCCTCTACCGCCTGCTCGACGAGCTGCGCCGGCGCCACCCGAAGCTGGAGATCGAGACGTGCTCGGGTGGCGGCGGGCGCGTCGACCTCGGCATCCTCGACCGCACCGACCGGGTCTGGGCCTCCGACTGCAACGACCCGGTCGAGCGCGTCCACATCGAACGCTGGACCCGCACCCTCGTGCCGCCCGAGCTGATCGGTTCGCACCTCGGCTCGGCCCGGGCGCACACCACATCGCGCACCACCGACCTGTCGTTCCGGCTCGCCACGTCGCTGACCGCACACGCCGGCATCGAACAGGACCTCACCGCCGCCGGCGACGACGAACTCGCCGTCATCGCCGCGTGGTCGCGTCTCTACCGGGAGCTGCGACCGCTGCTGCACACCGGCCGCGTGGTCAACGCCGACCTTGCCGACGACGCGACCGCCCTCTACGGCATCGTCGCCGACGACGGCACCCGGGCGCTGTACACCTGGGTGCGGTTCGCCACCTCCGCCGCCGGCCAGTCCGGGCGGGTCCGCTTCCCCGGCCTCGACCCGGCCGCCCGTTACCGCGTCGTAGTCCGCGAGGAGCTCGGCGCCGCCGGGCGGCACCAGGGACACGACCCCGAGTGGATCGCCCGCGCCGTGAAAGGCCCGGTCGAGCTGTCCGGCGCCGTGCTCGCGCGAGCCGGCGTACCCCTGCCGACACTCAGCCCGCAGCAGGCCATGCTCTTTGACATCGAGAGGACGCCATGACCGAGCCGACCATCCTGTTCATCGGCGACAGCATCACCGACAGCGGCCGTCGCGAAGACCCGGACGGGCTCGGCGACGGCTACGTCCGCCAGGTCACCGCCTCCCTCGGCACGAGCGCGCGCTGGCTCAACCGGGGCATCTCCGGCAACAGCACTCGCGACCTGCGCGCACGCTGGGAAACCGACGTGCTCGCCGAACACCCGGCGCTGGTCAGCGTGCTCGTCGGCATCAACGACACCTGGCGGCGCTACCACCACGACGATCCGATGTCGGCCGAAGAGTTCGAGGCCAACTACCGGGCGCTGATCGACCCGCTCGCCACCGACGGGGTGCGGCTGGTACTCGTCGAGCCGTTCCTGCTGCCGGTCGGCGCCGAGCAACAGTCCTGGCGCGCGGACCTGGACCCGAAGATCGAGGTGGTACGCCTGCTCGCCCGCGAATACGGCGCCGTGCTCGTGCCCGCCGACGCCGCCTTCCACGCCGCCGGCGACGCGGCGGCCCTCGCGCCCGACGGCTACCACCCCAACGAACGTGGCACCGAGTTGCTGGCGAAACTGTGGCTGCGGCACGCCGGACCAGCCGTCGCGCCGCTGCTGCGGTGATGACACTCCCGCTGCTGGAGGATCAGTAGGGCACGGGCCGGTTGTCCTGCGCCCAGAGCTGCTCCGCCGCCGAACCCGTTGGGGGCGGGATCAACCCGTCGATCATCCACAGATCCCGCGGGGTCTCGTCGACGTGGAACTCGCAGTGCAGCCCGCGGTCGCCGGTATGCGCGGCCAGCAGGCGACCCAGGGCCTCGTTCATCCGCTCGCGCCGGCCGGGATCCTCAGTGTGGCGGGCGATGTGCTCGATCACGACGCGCACGGTGTCGTTCGAAGGTACTCCCCCGACCAGAAACGACGCCCGCGGGACCTCGTGGAAGAGCGTGACAACGTAGAACTTCGGCAGCCCGAAACGGGCGTAGAACCGCGTGACATCCTCGGCGAAGCCACGCTTCTGCTCCTCGGAATACGCGCCGACGGGATGATAGACCTGCCACAACGGCATCTGCCCTGCCTCCTTGAGGTTCGACGGCTACGCGCCTGACGGCTCAACGCCCGATGGTCACGGTGAGCCCTCCTACCGGGCCGGACAGCGCCGCCTTCATCCGCCTGGTGACCTCGTCCACGAGCACCTCGTCGGCACCGCCTTCGATGCCGTCCAGCACCGCGATGGCGACCTCGGCGGGCGATACCTTCGGGGCCGAGATCCGCGCCGCCATGTCGGTGTCGGCGAAGCCGAGGTGCACGCCGACGACCTGGGTGCCCTGCGGGGCCAGTTCGATGCGCAGGGAGTTCGTGATCGACCACAGCGCGGCCTTCGAGGCGCCGTAGGCCGCCGCGCCGGCGCCCCAGGACAACACGGAGTGTATGTCGACCAGCGCCCCACCGCCGTTGGCCGCCAGGACCGGAGCGAAGGTCTGCGCCACTCGCAGCGCGCCGAACACGTTGGTGTCGAACGTGGCGACCACGTCGGCCATGTCCGCCTTCAGCAGCGGCGATGGGATGAGCACGCCGGCGTTGTTGATCACGATGGTTACCTCCCTGGCCTGGGCGGCGAGGGACGATACCGCGTCCTGATCGGTGACGTCGAGGGCAACGGGCAGGATTCGCGGATCATCGCTGGTAGCGGGTTCGCGCGCGGTCACGTAGACCTTCGCCGCACCGCGCTCCACCAGTGCCTCGGCGAACGCCTTGCCGAGACCGCGCTGGCCACCGGTCACCAGCGCCACGGAATTCTCGATCGCGACCATGGACGGACCTCCTTCTGCCTAGAATAGATGATGAGCATCATCTATATCGTGAGGAAGTGTACCCACCATGCCCCGAGCATCCAAGGCCGAAGCCGAGCGGCACCGTGAGCAGGTGATCGAGGCCACGGCGAAGCTGGTGCGCGCGCACGGCGTCGAGAAGGTGAGCGTTCCGCAGGCGATGGCCGCGGCGGGGCTGACCCACGGCGGCTTCTACCGCCACTTCAGCTCCAAGGACGACCTGATCGCCCAGGCCTGCTCGGCCGCGTTCGCCGAACGGGCCACCGCCCTGGATGACCTCACACAGCACACCACCCCCGGCCGCGCCCGTACCGAATACCTGGCGGGCTATGTGTCGGCCCTGCACCGCGACAACCCCGCCCTCGGCTGCCCCGGCCCGACCCTCGCGGCGGACGCCGCCCGCGCCGAACCCGGCGACCCCCTGCGTCAGGCGTTCGCCACCGGCTTGCGCGGCATGGTCGACGGGATGCGGCAGCTCGACGACGGGACCGAGGAGGCGGTGCTCGTGGAGTTGTCCACCATTGTGGGAGCGTTGCTGTTGTCACGGGCCTGCGCCGACGACGATCTGTCCGACCGGATCCTCACCGCGGTCCGCGAACATCTCGTGGGTGACGCGAACGGGGAGACAAGCCCCGCCGAGTAACCCGGAGGTCCGCGCCGAGCGGCTTCCCCTTCGCGATCTGCGCACGCGACCTGCTGGAGTTCGTCCACTACCACCTCACCGACCGCTCGCCGCCGGCGCCGAGGCCATATCGCCGGGCACGAACCCGAGCCACTTCAGGATCTCGTCGGCGCGGCGGAGTTCGGCGTTCTCCCGGCGCAGCCGCTTCGGCTGGGCCGACTCATCGGTGCTGCGGCCTGGCCGGCTGCCCGCATCGATCCGGGCCTGACGGACCCAGGTACGCAGTGTCACCGCATCATCGTCCATCCACCCTGCCGAGCCGGGCGGCGTGTCGTACCTCATCGTCGCCACCCTGGCGGGCGTCCTCCTGTACGTGGGCAGCCCGATCGCCGTGGTCATCGCGCAAGCCCTTTCGCCGGGTGCGCCGGCGAGCGCGGCGGGCATGGTCCTCGGGTGCCGGCCGCTCTGGCGGGGGTGCTGCGGAAGCCGGACGCTGATCCGGCGGCTTGACATATACCCCCTAGAGGTATTTATTAGCCATCGTCGCACATACCCCTAAGGGGTATATCGATTGGAGAGAGCTCATGTCTGCACCATCCCCACGGCGCTGGACCGCTTTGGCCCTGATCGCCACCGCCCAGTTCATCGTCATCATGGACACGTCGATCATCGGCGTGGCCCTCCCCCGCATCCAGCAGGACCTGGGCTTCTCCCAGGAGAACCTGTCCTGGGTCTTCAACGCCTACGTCGTCGCCTTCGGCGGCCTCCTGCTCCTGGGCGGCCGCCTGTCGGACCTGTTCGGCGCCCGTCGCCTTTTCAGCACCGGCTGGCTGATCCTGCTGGCCGGATCACTCCTCGCCGGCATCGCCCCCGAGGTGTGGGTCGAGTTGACCGGCCGCGCCGTGCAAGGAGTAGGCGCCGCGCTGATCGCTCCGTCCGCTCTCACCCTCCTGATGATGTTGTTCGGCCACGACCCCAAGGAACTGACCAAGGCTCTGGCCCTGTACGGCGCGGCCGCACCCGCGGGCGGCACCGCCGGCGTCTTCCTCGGCGGCGTCATCACCGAATACCTGAGCTGGCCCTGGGTCTTCTACATCAACATCCCCATCGCCCTCGTCGCGCTCCTGGCCACCGGCCCGCTGATGCCCGCCGCCCAACCCCGGCGCGGCTCCATCGACGTACTCGGCACACTGACCGTCACCCTCGGTCTCGGCGCCGCCGTCTACGCCATCGTCCGCGCACCCGAGATCGGCTGGGGCTCTGCCCAGACCTGGATCGTGCTCGCCGCCGCCGTGGCGCTGCTGGCCGCGTTCGTCGCTCTCCAGGCCCGTCGCCGCGAGCCGCTGATGCGCCTGTCGATCTTCCGCACGCCCAACCTGGCCGCCGCCAACCTGACCCAGCTCCTGCTGGGAGGCGCGTGGATCCCGATGTGGTTCTTCCTCAACCTCTACCTGCAGCAGGTTCTCGGCTACAGCGCCTTCCCCAGCGGCGCCGCTCTGCTGCCCATGACCGGCCTCATCATGATCGGCATGATCGTCCTGGCACCGCGGGCCATCAACCGCTTCGGCCCCAGGTCGACGACCGTCACCGGCCTGCTCCTGCTCGCCGCCGGGATGGCCTGGCTGTCGCTGATCAGCCCGGACGGCAACTTCACCGCCGACATCCTGCCCGCCAGCCTGCTCGCCGCCCTCGGCATGTCGCTGGCCTTCATCCCCTCCCTCGGCACCGCCATCTCCTCCGCCCGCCCCGAGGAAGGCGGCCTGGCCTCCGGCATCGTCAACACCAGCTACCAGGTGGGCTCCGCACTCGGCCTGGCCGCCATGACGGCG
Organism: Nonomuraea sp. NPDC051298; assembly: GCF_055586305.1. Taxonomy (NCBI): domain Bacteria; kingdom Bacillati; phylum Actinomycetota; class Actinomycetes; order Streptosporangiales; family Streptosporangiaceae; genus Nonomuraea; species Nonomuraea sp. NPDC051298. The sequence goes on along the minus strand of NZ_JBVJIM010000007.1, from coordinate 320,093 downwards.
GTGGCCGCCGCCAACGGCTCCGACCAACTCGGCAACCTGCCCGCACTGACCAGCGGCTTCTCCGCCGCCTTCATCGGAGCCTCGGGCATCGCCGTGGCCGGCGCCCTGATCACCGCGGTGACCCTGCGCACGCGCACCCCCGCACCCACCGACGAGGTCGCCGCCTCCCGCGGCTGACACCCTCCAAAGGAGCAAGCCGTGAAGTCAAGGGCTGACCGGTGCTGTCAACAGGATGTCGATACTGACAGGGGCCTGGTATGTGCGGCGGTCGACGCGCAGGCTCTTGTCGCGTAATGGGACAGGAACCGCTCGACAACGCGGGCGCTGAGTCGCGGGCGGCCATGAACTGGCTCATGGCCGCCCGCCGGCACTACGGGCACCATGGGCGGCTACCGTCCCGCCACCCGTGAGTGGGGTGCCGGTGCGGATCGATCCTTCCGCATCGGGTGGCCGGCCATCAGTCCTGAGAGCGAAGGATGGCCAGCAGGGTGGTGACGAGCAGGTCGCCGGCGTTCTCCGCGGGCATCCGCCCGGCGGCGACCTCGTCGGCGGAGGCGTGCAACAGCGCGTAGACGGTGGTGACCAGCCAGTCGACCGGCAGATCGGTGCGGAAGCTCCCGGTCGTCCTGCCGCGGTCGATCAGCCGGCGGACGTGCTCCATCGGCAGGTCGTGACGACGTCTCACCTCCTCGGCCGGCAGTGCGCGCAGGGCGGCCCGGTGCAGGCTGCCGGCCCGATCGAGAATCGGCCAGCAGGTACGCACCACGCGCGCGAACGCCTCGTCCGGTGGGCCGTCATCGGGCGCCGCGGCCGCGATCTCCCGCGTGCCGCGCAGGATGGCCTCGGAAAGCACGCTCCTGACCAGGTCCTCACGGGTCGGGAAGTGCGCGTACAGGGTGACCCGGCCGATCCCCGCCGTCCGTGCGATCTCCACCATGCTGGCGTCCGGGTCGCGCGCGAACAGTTCTGAGGCGGCGGCCATGATCGCCGAGATGCTGCGCTTGGCGTCGGCCCTGCGTGGGTCCTGTGAGAGCGCTGTGGTCGCTTGTCCCGGGAGCCTGTCCCGCCCCTGATCCGCGGTCGCCGTCATACGACCACCGTACGACAACTTGAACACTACTGTTCGCACTATTACGGGAGGGGGGTATGGTAATCCGTACATCAGTGTTCGGATTATCTCGGGAGAGTTCATGGCTCACGGCTCGCATGCCCCTCATCCCCAGCGGGGCCACAGCGCCCCTGACGCACCGGAACAGGCGGATCCGCGTCGCTGGGCCGCGCTCGCGCTGATCGGCGTCGCGCAGTTCATGCTGATCCTGGATGTCACGGTGATCAACGTCGCCCTGCCCGACATCGGCGCCGAGCTTCACCTCGGGCGCACGGCGCTGACCTGGGCCGTCACTTCGTACACACTGTTCTTCGGCGGGCTGATGCTGCTCGGCGGGCGGCTTGCCGACGCGTTCGGCGCCCGCCGCATGCTGCTCATCGGCCTGGCGGTGTTCACCCTGGCGTCACTGGCCACGGGCCTCGCCCAGGACTCCACCCTGCTGCTGGGCGGCCGCATCGCGCAGGGCATCGGAGCGGCTCTGCTGTCCCCGGCAGCGCTGTCGACGATCACCACCACCTTCCACGGCACCGAACGCAACAAGGCACTGGGCGTGTGGGCGGCTCTCGGCGGCACCGGATTCGCCGTCGGCGTGCTGCTCGGCGGCGTGCTGACCGCCGGTCCCGGCTGGCGCTGGGTGTTCTTCATCAACGTCCCCGTCGGTGTCGCCGTGCTGGCCGCCCTGCCCGCCACCGTCCGGGAGCGGCGGCGGCGCGGCACCGCACCGCGGCTGGACGTGCTCGGCGCGGTGACGGTCACCGCCGCCACCGCCTCGTTCATCTACGGCATGATCAACGCGGGGGACGCGGGCTGGACGGCGCCGAGCACCCTGGGGCCGCTGGCCGCCGCTGTGGTGCTGTGCGGACTGTTCGTCCTGGTCGAGCGGTCGGTCAAGAATCCGCTGATGCACGTGGGCATGCTCGCCCGTCGTCCTGTCGCAGCGGGCACGTTCCTCATGCTGGTGGCGTCCGGGCTGCTGATCTCGCTGTTCTTCCTCGGCTCGCTCTATCTTCAGCACGCCCGCGACATCGACGCCCTGCAGACCGGACTGCTGTTCCTGCCCGCGGCGGTCGCGACCGGCATAGGCGCGCAGGTGGCAGGCAGACTCGTCGGCGCCATCGGCACCCGTCCTGTCGCGGTCGCCGGTCTCGTACTGGTCGCCGTGGGAGCGTGGCTGCTCACCGGTCTGTCCGCCGACGGCTCCGTCGCCGCCGAACTGCTGCCGGGAATCGTCATCGCCGCCGCCGGGATAGGGCCGGTGTTCGTGACGGCGACCACCTCCGCGCTGGCCCACGTCGACCACTCAGAAGCCGGACTGGCCTCCGGCGTCGTCAACACCTTCCACGAACTGGGCGCCGCCATCGGCGTTGCCGTCGCATCGACCATCGCCGCGACGGGCCTGGGCGACGCGCCGTCCATCGACGGATTCACCGACGCCTACACCGTCTTCGCCATCAGCGCCGCCGTGGCAGCGGCCCTGTCCCTGTGGCTCGTGCCTCCCGGCAAGCCGCAGATGACCGGTGTCCCGCATGCCCACTGACGGCGCTCCACCCCCGACGCCGCCGTTCAGATCGTCCTCGCCTCCACCGGCCGTGTCGTCCTGTCCCATGAAAGGGGATCGACCCTGCTCGCCGAACACTACGACAAGAGGTGGTCGATTTCGTCGGACTACCGATCGAGGCCCTCGGGTGGCGCCGCGTCGGCGCGCAGGCTGTACCGGGTGCTGGGCCTGGTGAACCGCAACCTGTCATGCCCAGAACGGGACGTACGCTCGATCGAGCCTTCGCGAACCGGCCAGGGAACAGCCACCGCAGCGTCGGTTCGTCTTCGGGTCGGCTCCTGGGGTGAGGCCGGCGGACGGGGCGGCGACGATGTGGTTGAGCGCGTTCTCACCCGAGCGCTGGACGCTGCGGGCGGTGACGGGCGCGCGTACATCGTGCCGTCATACCTCCACGATCTTGACTCCCGCTTCGCGGAAGTTGGCGAGTTGTTCCGGCGAGGCCGTGGAGTCGGTGACGAGCGTCTCGATGCGGCTGCGCGGACAGATCCTGGCGAATGCGCGCTTACCGAGTTTGGAACCGTCCGCCACGACGATGACCCGGCCGGCCTTGGCCGCCATGAGTTGGTTGATGGCCGCCTCGCCCTCGTTGTGCGCGCTGGCGCCGTGATGGAGATCGAGCGCGTCCACGCCCAGTACGGCCACGTCCAGCGCGACCTGTTCCAGCATGCCGGCGGCGACGGGGCCGACCAACTCGTAGGAGTGGGCGCGAGCCGAGCCGCCGGTGGTGACGACGTGCAGGTGCGGTCGGACCACCAGTTCGTGGGCGATGTTGAGCGCGTTGGTCACCACGGTGAGAGCGACTCCCCGGTGGTCTCCGCTCGCGAGATCGGCGCGGGTGGCCAGCGCTCTGGCGACCTCGGTGGTCGTGGTGCCGCCGTTGAGGCCGACGGTGGAGCCGCCGGGCACCAGCGCGGCGGCGGCGGCGCCGATGCGCTGCTTCTCAGGTGCGTGCTGGGCGACCTTGTAGCGCAGCGGCAGGTCGTAGGAGACGCTGTGCGCGGTGGCCCCGCCCCTGGTCCTGGTGAGCAACTGCTGCCCGGCCAGCGCGTCGAAGTCCCGCCTGATCGTGGCGGTGGAGACGTCGAGCTTGAGTGCCGTCTCCTCCACGTCGAGTTCGCCCCTTTCGGCGATCATTTCGAGTAGGACGTTCCACCGTTCATACCGATTCACCGGCCTATCATGCAGGTTTCGCACGGTCTATGAAAAGATGTGCTCGAAATGTTGCGTCTTTCATCACTTGTGATCCCCGTCTCCCCGCTGGGACCCGAGAACCCCCTCCCGCCGCTCCGCCCTCTTCCCGACCCTCGTGCCGGGTTGCGTACGGACGTGGCCGACGCCGAGATGGCGGCTCAGTTGGCCTACGGTCATGCCGAGTCGCTGCTGCCGTACACCTTGCAGGACGGATACGGGCGTGAGCGGACCGAGCGCGAGCTGAGGACCGCGGTGCTGGAGAACGGGGTCCTGCGGGCGGAGTTCCTGCTCGACTACGGCGGTCGACTCCGCTCGCTGATCCACGTGCCGACCGGGCGCGAGTTGCTGCACGTGCCGCCCTTCCTGCAACTGGCCAACCTCGGGTTGCGCAACGCCTGGTTCGCCGGAGGCGTGGAGTGGAACCTCGGCACCTTCGGCCACACGGCGCTGGCCTGCTCGCCGATGCACGCCGTCCGGGTGACCAGGCCCGACGGGGTTCCGGTGCTGCGGTTGTACGAGTGGGAACGGATGCGCGGGCTCGTTTACCAGATCGACGCCTGTCTGCCGCCGGGTTCGCCGGTGCTGCTGGTCCATATCAAGATCTACAACCCGGGCAGGGCGGACGTGCCGGTCTACTGGTGGTCCAACGCCGCCGTGCCGCAGCATCCAGGGAGCCGGGTCCTGGCTCCCGCGGGCCACGCCTGGCACTTCTCCTACGACGGAGAGCTACGGAGAGTGCCTCTGCCGCGCTGGCGTGACACCGACCAGTCCCACCCGGGCTCGAACGAGCAGGCCGCCGACTTCTTCTACGACATCCCGGCGGACCGGCGCCGGTGGATCGTGGCGGTCGACGCTGAAGGCAGGGGTCTCGCCCAGGTCTCCACCGACCTTCTGCGCGGACGCAAGCACTTCCGATGGGGCACGGGCATGGCCGGACGCAACTGGCAGGACTGGCTGTCCGGCCCGGGGCGGCCGTACTTCGAGATCCAGTCGGGCCTGGCCCGCACTCAGTTGGAGCACGTACGGCTGGCGCCACGCGCGTCCTTCTCGTGGACCGAGGCGTACGGGCTGGTCGACGTCCCAGACGCGCACGAGGAGTGGTCCTCGGCAGTCTCCGCCGCCGAGACCGCACTCGACGCGCTCATACCCCGGGAACGCCTGGCCGCCGAGCACGAAGACGCGGTGCGCCTGGCGCAGGTGGCCCCGGTGGAGACCCTGCACGTGGGCAGCGGCTGGGGCGCTGTGGAGCGAAAGGCGCTGGGACGGCTCCGCTCGCTCACCCTGCCCGCCACCCCGTTCGCCGACGCCTCCATCGGGCGCGACCAGCAGTCGTGGCTCGCTCTGGTCCGCAAGGGGGCCATGCCCACCCCCTCGCCCGCTCTGCCGCCCTCCTCCTACATGGTCGGTCCGGTCTGGCGCGCGCTGCTGGAAACCTGCGTCGAGGCGCATGGGCCGACCTGGTTCACCCTGCTCCACCTGGGCGTCAACCTCTTCCACGACGGTGAGGTGAAGGGCGCGCGTGACGCTTGGGAGAGGTCCTTGGCCTGCGCGGAGAACGCCTGGGCGCTGCGGAACCTGGCCTTGCTTGACGACGATGCGGACCGCGCGGCGGACCGCTACACCCGGGCGCATGCCCTGTCGCCGAGGCTGCGCCCGCTGACCATCGAGACGATCATCGCCCTGCTCGCCGCCGGGCGGTCCGCCGTTGCCCTTGAACTGGTGGATCGGCTCGGGCACGCCGATCGTGGGCACGGCCGGATCCGCATGCTCGAGTGCCGGGCCGCGCTCGACCAGGGCGACCTGGCCAGGGCGAAGCGCATCCTGGACACCGGTCTGATCCTCGACGACCTGCGCGAGGGTGAAAGCGCGCTCGACGCGTTGTGGTGGGACTACCACGAGAGCGTGGAGCCTGGCGAGCGGCGCGAGCAGGTACGGCGTGATCATCCGTTGCCCTGCCTGTACCAGTTCAGCGTCACGCAGTACTGATGCTCCATTTCCCGCGTTCCCTGCAAGATCTTGCAGGTTCATGAGCATTTTTTGTCTTTTTGAGCACAAGTAATCAAATAGATTCATGGATTGCCTTGTTTGTGGCTTTGGGGTGGCTTTATGGTCCGGTGAGATCTATCCGAAAGGTGACGACATGCGCGGACCGAAGACCCTGGTGACCGGCGTCGCGGCGGTGCTCGCTCTGGCCGCCTGCGGCTCGTCCTCGACCGAGGGCTCCTCAGGGAAGGACGGCGGAGAGTTCACGTACTGGTCGATGTGGCGGGCGGACGAGCCGCAGGCGAAGGTGATCAAGACCGCGATCGACAGGTACCAGGCCGAGACCGGTGTCAAGGTGACGGTCGAGTGGCAGGGCCGCGACGTCCGCAAGAAGATCGGACCGGCGATCGCCGCGAACAAGGCGCCCGATCTCTGGGACAACGGCTCGGACGTGGTCGCGATCACCGCGCTCGCGGGCCAGGCGGCGGATCTGTCCTCGGTGTACGGTGCCGAGATCCCCGGCGAGGGCAAGAAGGTGTCTGACGTGATCGACACGAAGTACGTCGACTCGCTGCCGAAGGACCCGGAGGGCGCCAACCGGTGGCTGGTGCCGTACGAACTGAACTCCGCGCAGTTCTTCTACGACGCGTCCGACCCCGACCTCGCCGAGCCCCCGAAGACCTGGGACGAGTTCATCAAGCTGTGCGACGCGCTCAAGGCCAAGGACAAGGCATGTCTTGCCTCAGACGGCGACCTGAGCTGGGAGAACTTCCTGATCTTCGACTACCTGCTGGTGCGCGACAACGGCCCTGGCACGATGGGCGAGATCTACGCCGACAAGAGCGGCGCGGGCTGGGACGCCCCGGGCGTGCTGGAGTCGGCCAAGCGGATCGAGCAGCTCGTCAAGGGCGGCTATCTCATCAACGGCTACGACGCCAGCAAGTACCCCACCCAGCAGACCAACTGGGCCAGGGGCAAGGCCGCGTTCCTGATGAACGGTAGCTGGGTCGCCGGTGAGGTCTCCACACTGGTGGACAAGGGCTGGAAGATGGGCGCGATGCCGGTCCCGGTCACCAAAGGCGCCAACTCCGACGCGGACGTGATCCTGCACGGCTTCGCCGTGCCCAGGAAGGCCGACAACGCCGAGCAGGCCAAGAGGTTCATCGCCTATTTCCTGAAGAAGGAGAACCTCGCCGGAATCGCCGAGGTGGCCAAGAACATCACGCCGCGCGCCGACATCCCGGCCCCGGAGGAACTGGCGGACGTTCAGAAGATCATCTCGGCGAACCCCACGCGGCCGATCCTGGACAACATCTCCAGTGACTACATGGACAAGGCCATGTACCCGGCCTTCCTGGAGCTCTGGCACGGCAAGCTCACCGCCGAGCAGTACGTGGCCAAGGCCAAGCAGGCGCACATCCAGCACTGGAAGACCAACGGCTGATGGCGGCCACGCTCACCAGGCGGCCGAAGGCGGCGGCCGGCCCCGCCGCCTCCGGCCACCGTCGGGCCGGACCGCTGGACCGGCAGCAGCGCCGCCTCTTCTGGCCGTTCATCGGGCCCGCCCTGGCGTTCTACGGGGTGTTGTTCCTCGCCCCCATCGCCTACTCGGCCTGGACCAGCCTGCACAAATGGGACGGGATGGGGGATCCGCAGTGGCGAGGCTTGGACAACTACCGCATCCTGTGGGAGGACCAGGCCTTCACCACCTCGATCGTCAACACACTGAAGATCTTGTTCGTGGGCGGGCTGGTCACCTTCGCCATCAGCTTCGCGTTGACCCTGGTGCTGCGGGAGATGAAGGGCAAGTTCTTCGCCCGCTCGGTGTTGTTCTTCCCCAGCCTGGTCAACGCCATGGTCTTCGGCGCGGTGGCAGGATTCATCTTCAGCCCGGCCGGGCCGGTCAACGTGGTGCTGGGCTGGGTCGGCGTGGACGCGCCGCCCAAGTGGCTGGCCACCGACAACGCGTTCGCTCTGATCGTGGCCACGATGATCTGGAGCGCGACCGGTTACTACACCACGATCATCATGGCCGCCGTCGACCAGATCCCGCCGTACCTGTACGAGGCGGCGGCACTGGAGGGCGCCTCCGCGTGGCAACGGCTACGGTACGTGACGATCCCCCTGGCCTGGGACGTGATCACGGTGTGCGCGGTGTTGTGGACGGTCAGCTCTGTCAAGGTCTTCGAACTGGTCCTGCTGTTCGGCGGCTCCAACGCCGGCAACCCACCCATCCAGACCTGGACCACCGCCATGTACGTCTACGCCGAGGCCTTCCCGCAGGGCTCGGTGCCCAAGCTGGGGCTGGCCTCCGCGGCGGCGCTGGTCAGCCTGGTCATGGTCGCCCTGCTCACCGTGGTGCTCCGCCGTCTCATGCGGCGCGAGCCGATCCGACACTAGGGGCCGCATCCCGTGACCGTGAACCGAACCCCGTTGCGCCTCATCGGCCTGTCGCTTGTCTGGGTCATCGTCGTCGCGGACATCGCGCTGCTGGCCTGGATCCTGCTGACCTCGCTGCGCGGCACCCGTGACATCTTCGACCGCCCGTTCGCCCTGCCGTCGCCGATAGAGCCGGGCAACTACGCGACCGCCTGGACCACAGGCGGCTTCGGCGCCGCCGCGGTGTCCAGCGTGCTGGTCGCGGTGATCTCCTCGGTGGCCACGGTGGCGCTGGCAGCCCCTGCGGCCTACATGCTGGCGCGCCGACGTACCCGTACCTCCGGCGCGATCACCATGACCTTCGCGATGGGGCTGGGCGTGCCAGGACAGGTGCTGCTGGTGCCGTTGTTCGTCGGCATGGCCACGGTCGATCTGGTCGACACCTACAGCGGCCTCGTCCTGATCTACACCGCGGTGGGGCTGCCGTTCACCGTCTACCTCCTGACCGGCTTCTTCTCCGGCGTCCCCCTGGTCCTGGAGGAGGCCGCCTCGATCGACGGCGCCACCGGCGTACGCACCTTCGCGAAGGTCATCCTGCCGGTCGCCCGTGGCGGCCTGATCACCGCGTTCCTGCTGCAGTTCATCGGCAACTGGAACGAGACCCTGTTCGCCATCGCCTTCATGCAGAGCGACGACAAGATCACGCTGCCGGTGGCTTTGGTGAACTTCGTGAAGATACAGCAGTTCAGCGGCATGGACTGGGGCACCATGTTCGCCGGCATGTGCCTCATCCTCGCCCCCATGATCGCCCTGTTCTCCTGGTTGGGCACGCGCATCATCCAGGGCATGACCGTCGGCATCGGAAAGTAAGGACCCCCCATGAAACGAAGTGCTCTCTTCGGCCTGCTCGGAATCGCCGTCCTCGGCGCGGGCGCGACGCCGGCCCTGGCCGATCAGCCCCCCGGCCGGCCTGGTCACGGCAACGCCATCCATGTGGACTGCACCTCCACCAAGTCGTCCACGGGTACCGTCGGCCACCCGCTGACCACTCTCGACCAGGTGAACGCGCTGGACCTGAAGCCGGGCGACCGTGTGCTGTTCAAGCGGGGGACCCGGTGCACCGGTACGCTCGCTCCACGGGGCTCGGGCGAGGCGGGCCTGCCCATCGTCATCGACGCCTACGGCCAGGGCGCCAAACCCGGCATCGACGGTGCGGGCGCCGCCGATGCCGTCATGCTGCACAACCAGCAACAATGGGAGATCCGCAACCTCGACATCTCCAACACCGGCGCGACGGCGGGCAAGCGGCGCGGCGTGCGGGTCAGCGCCCGTGACGCGGGCACGCTCCGGCACATCGTGCTGCGGGACCTGGACGTGCACGACGTCAACGGCGACGACACCAAGGACGAGAACGGCTCGGCCGGGATCACCATGTGGGTCGAGGGCAACACCGTTCCGACGATCTTCGACGACGTGCGGATCCTGCACAACACGGTCAGCCACGCCGACCGCTCCGGCATCTTCCTCTTCTCCAGTTGGAACCGCTCCGGCTGGGGTGCGGAGCCCGGCCCCTACCTGCCGTGGACCGGCGTCAAGGTCAACGACAACACGGTGACCGACGTGGGCGGCGACGGCATCGTGCTGGCCAACGTCACCAAGGGGGTTGCGGAGCGCAACCGCGTCCACGGGTTCCAACGACGTTCGGCCGGCTACAGCGTAGGGCTGTGGACGCACAACTCCGACGACGTGCTCTTCCAGTTCAACGAGGTCTCGGGCGGGGAGACCACCCGTGACGGCATGGCCTTCGACGTGGACGAGAACGCCTACGGCACCGTCTTCCAGTACAACCACAGCCACGACAACAAGGGCGGCTTCGCCCTGCTGTGCAACGCCTCCGGCGTGATCAAGGGGGCCGTGTTCCGCTACAACCTCAGCGTGAACGACCACTTCCGCGGCGTCGAGAACTGTGGCGGGCCGATCGAGAGCGCGGCCTTCTACAACAACACCTTCGTGATCGGCGACGGTGTCACCCAGACCGTGATCAACGAGAACAACACCAACCGGCGCAACGTCACCTTCGCCAACAACCTCGTCGTCACCACGGGCACCGGCAAGGCCGGCTTCCGACTCCGGTCCGGCGGGTACACGCTGGAGAACAACCTCCTGCACGGTGTGGCGGTGCCGCCCGGCGCCACCGGGACCGTGACGGGCGACCCGTTGCTCGGTGCCGGCCACCGGCTCCAGGCCGGGTCTCCGGCGCTCGGCGCGGGCAAGCCGATCATCGACAACGGCGGCCGGGACTACTTCGGCAACGAGGTCACCTGCACGCCCGACATCGGCATGCACCAACTGTCCACGTGCTGACCAGCCCGTGCTGACCAGCCGGTGCTGACCCGGTGGTGAGACCCGCGACGGCCACGCCACCGCGACGACATTTCCGTTAATTTCACGACACACACTCGGGGACCGCCATGATCAGCACTCTGCGGCTCGACACCCTGCGACTGCCCGCCGCGGAACCGCCGACGACCAGTCCGCTGCCCATTCTGCACGGCACCCAGGTCGCACGCGGGCTGATCGGGGCGGACCAGGAGATGACCACCCAGATCGGGTACGGCCAGCCGCGTACGCTGCTGCCGTACCTCATGCAGGACGGCTACTCCCGCTCACGCGCCGAGCGCGACCTCGACGTCGTGATTCTGGAGAACGACCTCCTGACCGCGACCTTCGTGCCCTCCTACGGCGGGCGGCTCTGGTCCCTGGTCCACCGGCCGTCGGAGCGCGAACTGCTGCATCGCAATCCGATCCTGCAACCGGCCAACCTCGCGCTGCGAGACGCCTGGCTGGCCGGTGGCGTGGAGTGGAACCTGGGCGCGACCGGCCATTGGCCGCTGACCTGCGCGCCGCTGCACGCCGTACGGATGGAGCGGGCCGACGGCACCCCCGTGCTGCGCATGTTCGAGTTCGAGCGGATGCGGCGGCTGGTCGTCCAGTTGGACGCCTGGCTGCCGGTCGGCTCGCCGGTCCTGCGGGTGCAGGTGAGCATCCACAACCTGGCCTCCGACGAGACACCGGTCTACTGGTGGTCGAACATCGCCGTGCCCGAGGCGGCCGACGTGCGCGTGGTGACGCCGGCCTACCGGGCCTACCACTTCGACTACACCGCCCGGCTCCGCCTGGTGGACTTCCCGGAGATGGAGGGGATCGACCGCAGCTACACCGACCGGGTGCCGGGCGCCGCGGACTACTTCTTCGACCTCCCCACGGGCGAGCGGCCGTGGATCGCGGCATTGGACCACGAGGGACGCGGACTCGTCCAGCTCTCCACCGATCGCCTGCGCGGGCGCAAGCTGTTCCACTGGGGCACCAGCCAGGGCGGGAGACGATGGCAGGACTGGCTGAGCGGGCCGTCCACGCGCTACCTGGAAATCCAGGCGGGGCTGGCCCGTACCCAACTGGAGCACATCCCCATGCCAGGGCGCACCACCTGGAGCTGGGTGGAGGCCTACGGACTGCTGGAGGCCGACCCCGCGGCCGTGCACGGCTCGTGGGAGCGGGCCAGGACCGCCGTCGGCGCAGCCGTGGACCGGCTCGTCCCGCCGGGTAGCCTGGCCGAGCTGTCCGCCGTATCCGGAGGCGAGCGGCTGTTCGGCGGGAGTGGCTGGGGAGCGCTGGAGGAGCTGGCGATCGATCTGCCCTTCGGAGAGCCCCAGGAGGAGCAGCTCCCCTGGGCCGAACTGCTGAAGACCGGCCGGCTGCCGGTGTGCGACCCACCCGCGGCGCCGATCACGGGGGCCCGCTGGCACGAGCTGCTGGAGGCGCACCCCATCGACTGGCACGCCCGATACCACCTCGGTCTCCTCCGGTACGCCGACGGCGACGTCGAAGGCGCCAGGCGATCCTGGGAGGAGTCGCTGGCCGCACGCCCCACTCCGTGGACGCTGCGCTGCCTGGCCGAGAGCTCACGCCTCGCGGGCACCGGCCACCGCGCCGACCTCCTGCTGGAGGCTCACCGGCTCGCGCCGGACGTCTGGCGGCTGACCGTCGAGACGTTGCGGGCGCTGCTGGCCGAGGAACGACCCATCGAGGCGCTCGACCTGATCGATCGGCTCGAACCCGGCCAACGCTCAGGCCGTATCCGGCTGCTGGAGGCGCGGGCCGCCGTCGCGGCCCGCGACCTGGACAGGACGGGAGCGCTGCTGGAGGACGGAATCGAGGTAGACGGCCTGCGTGAAGGCGACGACTCCCTCGACCGGCTCTGGTTCGCCTATCACGAGCTGCGCCTGGCGGGGGAAGGACCGGTCACCCGGGAGATCATCGAACGTGCCCGTCGTGATCATCCGCTGCCCCGGCTCTACGACTTTCGCATGCACACCTGAGCTCATGAGCCGCATGACCGTCACCCTGGACCGTCCGCCCGAGGTGGTGGGCCTGGGCATCGGCATCCACGGGACCACCCACCCCACCGACGAGTTCCAACTGCCCGACCTGTGGCAGTTGCACCTGTACGAGTACACCGCCGAACTGCGCGTCGACGGCGTCCGCCATGAGATCCGGCCGGGATATGTGAGCTTGGTGCCGCCGGGAACCCGGGTTCGTTACCGCTATCGAGGGCGTTCCGAGCACCTGTACGTCCATCTGCGGCTCTCCGGCATCGGACAGCCCAGGGCCGTACCCGTCGTACAGGACGCCGGTGCGGAGACGCCGATGCTGGAGAGCCTGCTGCGGCAGGCCGTCACGGCCTGGCCGAGCGCGGCGGCGCGAACGACCGCCGAAGTGTGGGCGGCGCTGTGGCGGGTGGCCCTGCTCGCGCCCGCCAGAGTGCGCGCACCGGTCGCCGCCGCCATCGTCCACATCGAGTCCCACCTGGCCGGCCCTCTGACCGTGCCCGAGGTGGCGCGCGTCGCGGGGGTCTCGCACAACCACCTGACCAGGCTGTTCAAGGCGGAGACCGGTGACACGGTGGTCGCCTACATCAGGCGCCGGCGGATGGATCGCGCTCGGCATCTGCTGCGTGAGTCGACGCTGTCCATTGGCGCTGTCGCCGCCTCCGTGGGGATCTCCGATCCGCAGGCGTTCAACAAGGCGTGCCGCCGCGAGCTGGGCGCCTCTCCCCGGGCGGTTCGCGGCGGCTGAGTCAGTCGATCAGTCGCGGCCGGCGCCACGATACAGGTCGAGTTCACCGTCGAGCTCCACGGCCAGTACGGTGGCACGTTCGTCGATGTCGGCGCCGGACGGCGAGTCGATCCACAGCACCCCGGGAGCGTCGCCGAGCCCGCCGACCACCCGGTGCCGCAGTCCGGCGCCGGAGCCCAGCACGGTGACCCGCCGCACCGGTGTCCTCAGCCCGCGCACCCCGACCACCTCGCCGGGGACACCGAACAGCACCAGGTACAGCGTGCGGCGGTCGGCCGACAACGTGCTGGGGCCGTAGTGGTGGCCCGCGGGCAGACCGGCCACGGTCCCGTAGACAGCCGCCGCGTGCTTGGCGATCCAGGCGCCGAGGCCCTCCAGTCGGACGATCTGCTCCTGGGGAATGGTGCCGTCCTCCCGAGGGCCGACCCCCAGCAGCAGGTTGCCGCCCATGCCGATGGTCTCGGTGAAGTAGCGAACGAGCTGGCCGACCGACTTGTGGTTGGCGTCGGTGTGCTGATGCCCCCAGGAATCGTTGACGGTCATGCACAATTCCCACGGGCCGTCAGGAGCGGTGATCGGCATGCCCTGCTCAGGGGTGGCATAGTCGCCGTAGCTGAGCATCCGGGCGTTCAGCACGCATGCGGGCGCCTCGGTGGCGATGAGCTCGGCCAACTCCCGCATCCGCCACTGCTCCTCGCTGCGTTCCCACTCCCCGTCGAACCAGAGCAGGTCAGGACGGTAGCGGGTCAGGAGCTCTTGGACCTGGCCGTCGCGGTAGGCCAGGAACCGTTCCCAGGCGGCGACGTCCTCCTGGCCTTCTGGCGGATGGGAGAACGGGTTGTCGCGGGTGCCGACGGGAGAGCCGGTGTAGCGGATCGAGGCGTAGTCGGGGTGGTTCCAGTCGGAGTGCGAGTAGTACAAGCCCACCTTCAGGCCCCGCTCGCGCAGCGCGGCGGCGTAGTCGCCGATCAGATCGCGCCCACTCAGGGTACGGCCGGCCACCGACAAGCCTCCCTGCCCGGTGTCCCACAGCGCCACGCCATCATGGTGGCGGGCCGTCAGCACCGCATACCTGGCACCGGCCCGCGCGAACAACTCGGCCCACGACCGCGCGTCGTAGCGCGCCGCGGTGAACCTCTCCAACTGGGCCATGTACTTCTCATGCGAGACCTGACCCGTGTAGAACGACCAGGACTCCGCCACCCCGTCCACGGCGTAGACACCCCAGTGGATGAAGATCCCCAACTTCGCGTCGGAGAACCACCGCTGCATCGCCATATTCCAGCCTTCCCTTCCGGCTGCGTGCTCACATACCTTCCAGGAGCCAGGCTAGGATCCGGGCGCCCGGTGGCGCGTTGGCTGCGACCACCATTAGTGGTCGATTCTCACCATGCATCGCCTGTGGAGATACGGCCTGCCGTTCGATGGCGGGACCAGGCGGTGGAAATCGTCGGCGTCTGCCCCCCGGAGGCGGTCAGCCTCAAAGGATCGGAAAGCCCTCCAGCGGGCGTACGTGCCGCACGTTACCGCCATTGACGGACGGGCAGCCCGATGCCCATATTCCACATCACCGAGGAGACCCTAACAAACCTCCGAAACCGTAGTCGGCGGCCTCGTTCAACTCGGCCAAAGAGGTGAACGTCGCCAGAAACGACCCCCTGTCGATCCCCCGCGATGACGCGCTCGCGGCGAGCCGACCTCACCGCACCGGCCGGATACGTCGACCGCGGCCGACCGAACGCGGTAGTGACTGTCGCGGCTTGACATTCTCTGCACGTATTTCCGGCATTCCGTGCAGAACTCTTCTCGCACTTCATGATCCCCGATATTTTGCTTGAAGTTCCCGCCACCGCCGAACCCCCGAGGAGGGCATGCTCAATGAAACACAAACTGGTCCGGCCGATCGCAGTTGCGGCTATGGCAGCGGCCTTGATGACTGGAGGAATGTCGGTGAGCGCGGCCAACGCGAGTACGGCATCCGGAAGTTCCACCTCCGCCGGTGACGGGTCCCAGATGATGGCAACCTACATCTACGGGGTCTACCTGTCGCAAAGGCAGTGCGACACCCAAGGCTTCAGCCTGCAGATCAACAAGCTGATCAAGAGTTACTCATGCAAGTGGGACAGCCCCTATTGGGCTTTGTGGGTCACGACCTAGCCGACTGACCGGCGCGACCGCGTTAAGCGGCTCCAGTCTCCCCCGGGTCAGACCGAGTCCCGCTCGCCTCTGCGAAGGCGAGCGGGACTTCCTGCGTTTTCCGCACAGCAACGCCAGCCCGCGGCATCCGCGACGGCGTCTTCAGCTCACGTCCAGCAAGGGGCTGCGGCCGCCGCCGGCCACGACGTCACCGCCCACCCTGCCGCCTGATCTTCTCCACCCGGCAGGCATGCGCCTTCCACCAACAGGCAGACGACGGCCATGACAGCCGCCACGTACGCTGCGTCATGGTGAACGACCAGGTGACCTTCCACCGCGTCACGGCAGGCGCCCCACACGCAACGCTTGTACTTATGCCCGTACATGGTGGCGCCCCTCTGTCTTTTCACTGTCGCGGTGAAACCGCGGCAGACTCAGGCGGCGCGGTCCAGCACGGTCCAGACCAGGACACGGTGCCGGCCGTCGGCGCCGAGCGCTTGGCGGCGCATTGTGAACGATGACGTTCGGCACGGGTGGGCGGCCACGCTGTGGATGGGAAGCTACCGGTAACGCTGGGGCTCTCCTCAGTCGAAGATCTCGGCGTACCAGACCTTGATCCGCCGGGGATAGCTGTCGACGACGAGATGCCAGCAGGCATGCGCGCAGCCGCCCCGCTCGGCGGCCTCGCGCAAGCGTCGTACCCGGTCAGAGACCTAGCGCGGCCTCGAGGTCGTCGATGGCCGCCAGGGGCTGGGCGAGCTGCTCGCGCTCTGGCTCGGTCAGGGTGAGGGCGCGCGCCCGGGCCAGGGCGTGCCCGGCGGCGGCGTGGTCCTTGGCGCGGACGGCGAGCTCGGCCCGGTAGACCAGCGCCTCCAGCAGCTCGGCCGCCGAGGCGGTGTCCTGGTCCCGCTCCAGGGCGCCGTCCAGGATCTCGGCCGCCCGCTCGTGATTGCCGTTGGAGTCGCCCATCACGACCGCCCGGTTCAGCGAGGTGGTGAGCCTGCTCGTGGTCTCCTCCTTCTCCGGCAGGGGGCGGGCGGACATGAAGCGGATCCAGTTGCCGCCGGGGTCGATGACGGCGAAGCCGGAGTGGTTGCCGTCGTTCTTCCGCCTGCGCGGCCGGGTCATCCGGGGGATGCCGGAGACCAGGAGCTTGCCGTGCGCCGCGCGCATGCCCGCGGCGAACGCCTCGAACAGCTCTCCGGTGTCCGGCACGACGATCGAGCAGGTCCCGTAGGAGTCTTCGGGCTTGAACGCCTCGGGCATGCCGAAGAAGCCGAGCTGGAGATCCTCGCGCTTGAGCAACACGTACGGGTTCGGCCGAACCTGGTAGTAGACCCGGTGGAAACCGAGCATCGTGTAGAAGTCGACCATCTCGTCGATGGAGCGGCAGGGAAGCAGCGGTATGGCGATCTCGTTGGCCATCGGGGAACTCCTATTCGTCGGCCATGGTGAACGCGCCCTCTTCCAGGCGGCGGATCATCCGGTCGGTCCACTGGGCGCCGGTGTCGGCGGTGCTCAACCACAGGGTCAGCACCTCGCCCACCGGGCCCCAGGTCGCCAGGTCCGTGCCCTCGGGCAGGTACGCGGTGATGCTCGCGCGCCACTCGCGCATGGCGCGGGCCCGCTCGCGCAGCAACTCCAGGGCCCGCTCCCGGGGAAGGTCCTCGATGAGGCCGACAGCGGCGCCCAGCACGTCCAGGCTCGGCTCGCGGTCGGCCAGCGCCTGGCCCAGCAGGTCGAGGTACTCCCGCTCGCCCTCCTGGGTCAGCTCGTACTCGATCCGCGGCGGCCCTCCGGCCTCGGAGGCGACCGTCTCGTGCGTCACCAGCAGGCCCTGACCGGCCATGCTCTTGAGCGCGTGATAGACCGAGCCCGAGGTGGCGGTCGACCACTCGTGCGCGCCCCACGACTCCAGATCCGCGCGGACCTGGTAGCCGTGGGCGCGCCCGCGCCTGCGCAGCGCGCCCAGGACCAGCAGCCGTACCGGCTTCATCGAACCCTCCCGAATTCCGCTAGCCAAATTTGGCTAGCCGCTACTGGGAGCTTACCGCACCAACGTGGAGGAAATCGGCGTAGCGGCCGCCGCGGCGTACCAGCTCCTCGTGCTCGCCCTCCTCGACGACCCGGCCACCGTCCAGGAAGGCGATGCTGCCGGCTGGGCCGAGTACGGCTACCGCGCCCCGCGTTCGCGCTTCTTCTGGGGCCAGCGCCTGCTCTGCGCGCCGGGTGTCGATCAACCCGCGCTCGCGGGCGCCGGAGCGGCCGCGTTCGCCTTCGTGTACGGCAGGCTCAACCGCGACCTCGTGGCGCACTAAGGCACCGTTTGTCACTTGATGTGTACAGTCGTGCCGTGATCGCAGGTGCTGGCCGGATGGTGTCGCCGGTTCTGGTGGCGCGTGAGACCGAGCTCGACCGGCTGGTCGCCACGGTGGTGACGGCCCCGTCCGTGGTCGTCGTGGAGGGCGAGGCCGGGATCGGCAAAACCCGGCTGGTGGCCGAGCTGGCCACCCGGCCGGAGGTCGCGGGGCTGCGCTGGCTCATGGGCGGCTGCGGCCAGGTCAGGGAGCCGTTCCCACTGGGTCCCGTGGTGGAGGCGCTGCGCGGCCGGGCGGACGACCTGGCCGGCAGCACGCTCTCCCCGGTGACCGGGGCCTTACGGGCGCTGCTGCCGGAGTTGCAGGACGTGCTGCCGCAGACGCCGCCGCCGCTGGAGGACCGGGCGGCCGAGCTGCACCGGGTGCTGCGCGGGCTGGTGGAGGTGCTGGCCGCGCTGGGCCCGGCGGTGCTGGTGCTGGAGGATCTGCACTGGGCCGACCAGCAGACGGCCGAGTTCCTCACCTATCTGGTCCGGGCGCTGCCCGCCGGGCTCTCGGTGGTGCTGACCTACCGGGGTGAGGAGGCCGATCCGGCGCTCCGGGCGGCGACCGCGCGCCTGGCCGACACGATCACCAGCGCGCACATCGCGTTACGCCCGCTGAACGTGGCCGGCACCCGCGCGCTCGCGGCGGCCATCCTGCAGACCGACGAGGTGTCGGCCGAGTTCGCCGAGCACCTGTGCGCCCGCTCCTCCGGGCTGCCGCTCGCGATCCAGGAGCTGATCGCGATGCTGCGCACGCAGGGCAAGCTGATCAGATGGAAGGGCGGCTGGGCCCGCCGCACCCTGGACGAGCTGGACGTGCCCGCTGGGGTCCGCGCCCCGGTGCGCGACCGGGTGGCCAGGATGCCGGCCGGCGCGCGGGCGGTCACGGAGGCGGCAGCCGTCCTCCGCCTGGCCGTGCCCGCCGCGACGCTCGTCGCGGTGGCCGGGGTGAGCGGCACCGAGGCGCTGGACGAGGCGCTCGACGCCGGGCTGCTGACCGAGCAGGGGGGCCTCGTGGCCTTCCGGCACGTGCTGGCGGCCGAGGCGGTCTACGAGGGCGTCACGCTCGGCCGCCGCCAGGCGCTGCACGCGGCCGCGGCCGCCGCGACCCGCACGCTGCGGCCGGTCCCGCTCGGACAGGTCGCGCACCACCTGCGCCACGCGGGCCGCCCGGACGAGTGGGTGGCCGCCGCCGTCGCCGCGGCCGAGCACGCGGCGGGCCTGGGCAACGACGCCGAGGCCGCCCGCCTCCTGGAGGAGGTGCTCCGCCACGCCGGCCTCGATCCCGTACGGCGGGCCGAGCTGACGATCCGCCTCGGCTGGGCCGCCATCTACACGCTGCGTGTCCCCGCCATCGGCGAGCTGCTGGAGGAGGCGCTGACCCACGACCTGCCCCGCCGCCTGCGCGGCGAGCTGCAGATTCTGCTCGCCCTCTATCTCGACACCATCAGGGTCGACACCCTGCGCGTACGGCAGGCGTTCGCGGACGCGGTGCCCGATCTGAGCGAGGTGCCGGAGCTGGCCGCCTGGGCCATGGTCTGCGTGGGCCTGCCGACCATGACGGACGTGCCGTTCGCCGAGCGCCTGCCCTGGCTGGAGCGCGCCCTGGAGACGGTGCCCGACGACGGCGAGCCGGGGCCGAGGGTGTTCGTGCTCGGCAAGGTGGCCATGGTCTTCGTGCTGTCCGGCGACGCGCGCTGGCAGGCGCTGACCGAGCAGATCCTGGCCGAGACCGGCGGCCGTCCCGTCAGCCGCCGGGAGGTCGGGGCCTACAAGTCGATCGGCGGCTCCGCCGTCGAGGCGGGGCACCACCGGATGGCGACGCGGCTGCTGGAGTCGGCGCTCGACGCGGGAGGCGGCGGAAGCGTCTCGGCCCGGGACGATCTCGCGCTCCGCGCCTGCCTGGCCCTGTCGCGCTACCACGGCGGGGCGTGGGACGGATTGCGCGAGGAGATCGCCGAGCTGCGCGAGCAGTGCAGCAACCGTCCGCAGGAGCAGCTCCTGGCCGACCTTATCGCCGCCTGCCTGGCCCCGGCGCCCAGCCGGCTCGACGCCGCGCGGGCCACGCTCGCCGAGCTGATCCGCGACCTGCGGGTGCGGGGCGACCTCGACATGCTGGGTGCGCCGGTGACCCTGCTGCTGCGGCTCGCCTCCGCCGTGGACGAGGCGGGGTCGGCGCTGGCGGAGACGGCCGACGTAGTGGCCGGGTGGGAGGCCCGGGATCTGTGGCCGGTGGGCGTGCGGGCCGTCGCCGCGCTGACCGAGGCCCTGCTGTCAGCGGGCCGGACCCGGGAGGCCGCTGAGCTGGTCCGGCGCTACGAGATCCGCACCCGTGGGATGGACGCGCCGCTGGCCGTGCCGGCGCTGGCGCAGGCGCGCGGGCAGCTCGACGCGCACGGCGGGAGGTGGGAGCGGGCTGCGGCGCAGTTCGCCGAGGCGGCCGCGGCCTATGCGGAGCTGCCCGCCGCCTACGACGCGGCGCAGGCCGTCGAGCAGCAGGCCGCGGCCCTGTTCGCGCTCGGCGACCCGGGGGCTGGGACCGTGCTGACCCGGGCCATCGAGGCGTACGCCCGGTTGGAGGCGCTCTGGGACCTCGACCGGGCCACCCAGCTCGGCCGCCGCTGGGGGCTGCGCCCCGCGACCCGGATCAGGACGAGCCAGGACAGCGAGGCGGAGGGCCTGTCTTCCCGGCAGGCGCAGGTGGCGAGGCTGGCCGCGACCGGGCTGACCAACCAGGAGATCGCCCGGCAGATGTTCCTGTCACCGAAGACGGTCGACAAGCATCTGGGCGCGGCCATGCGCAAGCTGGGCGCCCGCTCGCGCACCGAACTGGGGCGTCACCTGGGAGGCACCCCAGGGTCATGAGCCGGAATTGGGGTGTTCACCCCATGTCCACCCCATAACTCCATGCCCGGGATGCGCGCGACGCTTCTCCCATGCACGAAGAGACGCCCGCACGCGACGACGACGACCGCGTGCCCGATCCCCCGGGGCCCGCACTCCAGCCGGGCGAACCGGACAGCACAGAGGAGCCCCAGCCGCCGGACGGCTTCCTGCCGCTCTGACCCCACCCATGAAAGGCGATGCATCCCCTCATGAGCATGAACCCCTTATCCGGAGGAACCGCGTGAGCCGGCTGCGGCGCGGCTCACTCGCGCTCACCTCGGTTCTCGCGCTGGTCACCGCCACGCTGGCGGCCCAGCCCACCGCGCTCGCGCAGGCGCGGCCGTACCAGCCGGTCGCGCTCAAGGGCGTGGGCGAGGGACCGCACACCGTCACGCTGATCACCGGCGACAAGGTCACGCTGACCGGCACCGGCGACGGGCGCTACGCGATCGACCAGCAGAGCGGGGTGCGGCCGGACGGCCGGACCGCGTCGCTTTTCGTGCGCACGGGCCCGGACGGCGTCTACGTCCTGCCCGACGACGCCTTCCCGGCGATCCAGTCGGGCCAGCTCGACCGCGAGCTGTTCAACGTCAAGTACCTGGCCGAGAACGGCTACACCGATGCCCAGACGCAGCGGATGCCGGTCATCGTGCAGTACCCGGAGGGGTTCGCCGCGGCCAGGAGCTCGGCCGACGCGATCCCGGCCAGCGCGCCCACCAAGACGCTGGAGAGCATCAACGGCGCCGCGCTCGACGTCACCAAGGGCGAGGCCGGTTCCTTCTGGGCCGCGCTGCTCGCCAAGCCGGACGCCAAGGGCGTCGCCAGGCTGCGGGGCGGCGTCAGCAAGGTCTGGCTGGACCGCAAGGTCAAGGCCGACCTGTCGGAGAGCGTCCCACAGATCGGGGCGCCCGAGGCGTGGAAGGCCGGGCACGACGGCACCGGCGTGACCGTCGCCGTGCTCGACACCGGCATCGACGACACCCACCCCGACCTGGCCGGGAAGGTCATCGAGGCGCGCTCGTTCATCCCGGAGGAGACCGTCAAGGACGGCCACGGCCACGGCACCCACGTCGCCTCCACCGTCGCGGGCAGCGGAGCCGCCTCCAACGGCGCCAACAAGGGCGTCGCGCCCGGCGCCAAGCTGCTGGTCGGCAAAGTGCTGGACAACACCGGCTCCGGCGACTCCTCGGGGATCATCGACGCGATGGAGTGGGCCGCGCAGAGCGGCGCCAAGGTGATCAGCATGAGCCTCGGCGCGAACGCCACCGACGGCACCGACCCGATGAGCCAGGCGGTCAACGACCTGACCGCCGCCACCGGCGCGCTGTTCGTCATCGCCGCGGGCAACACCGGCGCGCCGGAGACCGTCGCCACGCCCGGCACCGCGGACGCCGCGCTGACCGTGGGCGCGGTGGACAAGTCCGCCAAGCAGGCCGACTTCGCCAGCCAGGGACCCCGCCTCGGCGACGCCGGGCTGAAGCCCGACATCACCGCGCCGGGCGTCGACATCCTCGCCGCGCGCGCCGCGGGCACCCGGATGGGCACCCCGGCCGACGACCACTACACGAAGGCGTCCGGCACCTCGATGGCCACGCCGCACGTGGCCGGGGCCGCGGCGATCGTCGCCCAGGTGCACCCGGACTGGACGGCGCAGCAGCTCAAGGCCGCGCTGATGTCCACGGCCAAGGACGTCGGCGGGACCGTCTACCAGCGCGGCGCCGGCCGGGTCGACGTGGCCCGCGCGGCCTCGCAGACCGTGTTCGCCACCACGCCGAACCTCGACTTCCGGCTGCTGGACGAATCGGGCAGGCCGCAAACCCGCGAGCTCGCCTACACCAACCTCGGCGACCAGCCAGTCACGCTCACGCTGAAGCCCGTCCTGGAAGGCGCCCGGCTGAGCACGGCCGACGCCACGCTGACCGTCCCCGCCAAGGGCACGGCCGCCACGACCGTCACGCTCACCACCGAGGGCCTGGAGATCGGCCAGTACAGCGGCGCGGTCACCGCGCTGGCCGACGGCGTGAGCCTGACCACCCCGGTGGGCGCGCTGCGTGACGCCCCGACCTTCGAGCTGACCATCCGCACGATCGGGCGCGACGGCAAACCGCTCACCCCCTTCGCCCAGGACGTCATCGACCTCGACGGGCGCAAGGGCCAGGTCGGCCCGCACCTGATCGTCGAGGACGGCGTCGTGGTCACCCGCGTCCCGGCCGGCACGATCAGCGTGCTGCAGGTGGTGGAGTGGGTCGACGACGACAGCAAGAAGAACCGCGCCTGGCTGTTCGAGCCCGAGCTCACCGTCACCGGCAACACCGAGATCACGTTCGACGTCGGGAAGACCACCCAGGTCCGCTTCGACACGCCCAAGCCCGCCGAGCCGCTGAACAACGGGTACAACACCTTCTACCAGCGCACGAACGCCAAGGGCCAGCTCTTCGCCGGCGCCGTGGTGAGCGGGGTGCCGACCGGCGCCTGGGGCAAGCTGTGGGTCCTGCCGACCAAGAAGGTCACCAAGGGCCAGTTCCGCTTCTCCACCCAGTGGACGCTCGGGCACTCCCAGCTCGACATGAGCGTCGTCGGCCGCAAGGGCCGCGGGGTCGAGCTGAACCCGGCCGTGAACCTGCGCTGGCAGGGTGCGGTCGACCACCACCCCGACTGGAAGCCGTTCACCGGCACCTCGGAGCTCCCGGTGATCGACGTCGGCGAGGGCAGTGACGAGGAGCTGGCCGGGCTCGACCTGCGAGGCAAGCTCGTCCTGATGGGGGCCGAGGGCGTCACCGACATCTTCGGCAACCCGGTCTGCGGCGCGCAGATCGAGCGCATCGGCGCCGTCAGGGACGCCGGCGCCGCCGGCGTGCTGATGTACCCCACGACCGAGGTCGCCTGCCCCATCCCGCTGCCGATGTGGCAGCGGCCCAACACCGGGGATCCCAAGCCGATCGGCATCGCCAACGCCTTCGTCTCCACCAAGGAGGGGCTGGCGCTGCGCGAGCAGGTCAAGAGCGGCCCGCTGAGCATCCGGGTGACGGGCACGCAGTACTCGCCCTACACCTACGCGTTCGCGCCGTACGAGGAGGGGCGCATCCCCTCGTCGATGACCTACACGGTGCGTGAGCGGGACCTCGCCCGGGTCGACCTGGACATCCGGTCGGCCAAGCCCATCGGCTACTGGGAATGGACCATCGCCTACAAGACGGACGACGCTGCCCGCTGGAGCATTTCGCCCGCCGAGTCCGACTACGTCGGCGTCGCCCCGTCGGGCCGTACGGAGTACGTCTGGCCGACCGACCCCTCGGTGCTGCGCCTGCGCGGCATGGCCCTCGTGCCCCCGGGCACCACCGGGGTGCACAGCCGGTACCTGACGGACGTCTTCGCCGAGCCGGGCCGGGCGCAGCAGGTGTGGTTCGCACCCGGCACCCCAGGCGCGGCGACGGTCGAGGACGAGGTCGCCGCGCTGT
The DNA here is from genome assembly GCF_055586305.1 of Nonomuraea sp. NPDC051298. NCBI lineage: Bacteria > Bacillati > Actinomycetota > Actinomycetes > Streptosporangiales > Streptosporangiaceae > Nonomuraea > Nonomuraea sp. NPDC051298. Next base: position 295,896 of record NZ_JBVJIM010000007.1, on the reverse strand, counting down.
ACGACCCGAAAGCCGGGGTGCTCAAGGAGCAACCGCTGGCCGCCACGTGTGCGATCTGCGTGCAGGGCGACAAGCTGTGGGCCGACTTCTCCGAGGTCTCCGGCGTCGGCGGCACCCGCGTCGACGGCGACGACTACTGGTCGACCGAGCAGGCGTTCACCCCACTGTACGAGACGCACCTGTACCGCGACGGCAAAGAGATCGCCCGTGAGGGCGTCGAGCCGCTGGCCGGCAACGCACCGCGCTACACGCTGCCGAGTTCCGAGGGCGTCTACCGCCTGACGGCCAAGAACTCCGTGAACGATGTCGAGTGGACCTTCACCGGCCCGCCCGCCGCTGCCGCGACGCAGCCGGGGGTCTCCTGCAACTCCTGGTTCATCGAGGGATGGGGCGAGAACTGCCGGCCGACCCCGGCGGTCTTCGTCAGCTACGCGCTCGGTGGCGACGCGGCCAACAGCGTGAAGGCCGGGCGCAAGCACACCTTCCAGGTGGAGGCGTACCACTCGCGCTCGACCGCCGCGATGCCGAAGATCGCCGGGCTGAAGCTCTGGGCGAGCACCGACGACGGGGCGACCTGGCAGCCCGTCACGCTCAAGCGCGAGTCAGGCGGCGCGTACACGGCCAGTGTCCGCTATCCCGCCCTGGGTGCCACGACCGGCGCGGTCAGCCTCCGGGCCGAGGCGTGGGACGTGGCGGGCAACCGGGTCAAGCAGACCAGCACCCGGCTGTTCCCGCTGAAGTAGTTCTCCATCGAACGGCCCGCCCTCCGTGGTGTATTCGAGGGGGTCGTCGCAACACGCTGATCACTTACTGGCGGTGGCCCGCATAGTGAGCCGAGTGCGTTTCCGTAGTCCCCGATGCGGGGACTACGGAAACGCCAACGTGGGTGACATGAAGCCGATTGAAATCGGGGCAGTTCGGTGGTCTCGGCGGATGGCGAAGATCTTGGTCACGGGGATGTCGGGCACCGGCAAGTCCACGGCATCAGAGATGCTGACGGCCCGGGGTCATCGCGCCGTCGATACTGACACCGGCCGGTGGAGCCACCGGGTGACCCTGTCGGACGGATCCACTGATTGGGGTGCCTACCCGCAATTCGACCACGTCGTCCTGCTCAGCGCTCCCGATCACGCGAGGACGTGACCTGGCTCCTGTGTGCGCAGCCTGGTTCTGCGCGGCCTGCGATGCCGGTGAGCAGCAGGTCGAGTTGGGTCAGCGTGTCCTTGACCGCGGCGCGTTGGTCGGTCGTGCGGGCGATGTCCAGGGCGGACTCGCAGATTCCCCCGTACAGCAGCGAGGTGAGTGGATCCAGGGGGCGCTCGGGGATGCACCCCGCTTCGACGGCGATGACGAGTCCGCGCTGCAGTTGCTCCTTGCATCCGGCCTGGATATCGCGCATGGCGGTCCAGCCGAGCGCCGCCGGTGCCTCGACCAGGGTGATCTGGCGTACAGCGGGTTCGAGGGATGCCTCCAGCAAAGCCTGGCAGCCTGCGGTTATCCCGTCCCACGGGTCCTGCTCGGCCCGGAACGCGCGCCGGACGATCGCGGCCAGCTCCTCCTGGTCCGCCGCGTAGACTTCGCGGAAGATGTGTTCCTTGTTTCTGAAGTGGTGGTAGAACGCTCCCCGCGTGACGCCGGCACGGCGGCAGATCGCGTCCAGCGTGACGGCGGAGAAACCGTCGCTCACGAAGAGCGCACGCGCCGCTGCGACCAGGGAGCTCATGGTCGCCCTTGTGCGTTCCTCCTGGGTTCGCCGCACAACCGCGTTCTGTGCCACACGCTCATCCTCTCTCGCCCTGCCCCGAGGATAGGAGAAACACGTGCTGCGTGTATCCCGGGGCCATCCGGTGGCACTCCCTTCGAACTCGGCCGGGGGTAGGAGGGCACGGCCGATGGCGCGGTAGCGGCTCCGGGATCCGGAGGTCCCTCATCTGTGCAGTCGGGGCAGGACGCTCGCAGCGAACCCCTCCAGGGCCGTGAGGTGGTCGTCGGCGGCCAGGCGGATGACGATGTGCCTGGCTCCTGCCTCGATGTAGGAGTTCAGCCATGCGGCGGCGTCCGAGGGCGCGCCGGCGAACAGGGCCTGGATCTTCTCGATGACCTCCAGCGGGGCGTTGTAGTAGGGCTCGATGCTCCTTCGCTGGAGTTCACGCGCCCGCTGGGGGTCCTCGTCCAGGGTGAGCGTCGCGTACAGGGCGGAGGTGACCGGACGGGTCGCCGTCTGGTGGATGGTTGCTCGATCGCGGGCGTAGTCCTCGACGGCGGGCGGGTAGGGCAGCCAGCCGTCGCCCAGGCGCGCCACTCGCCTCAGCGCCGGTTCGCCGCTTCCCGCCAGCCAGATCGGCGGGCCTGCGGGGCCGATCGGCGCGGGCGCCAAGGTGACGTCGCGGAAGTCGAAGTGCCGGCCGGCGAACGAGACGTCCTTGCCGCTCCACAGCCGCCGCATCGCCTCGATGGACTCCTCGAGGCGGCTGACGCGGCTCCGGAAGGGTACGCCGATCGCCTCGAACTGCCGTTGCGTGCCGGCGGTGGGGAAGCCGGCGCCCATGCCGACGATCAGGCGCCCATCGGTGAGCCGGTCCAGGGTGGCGAGCTGGTGTGCCATGAGGATGGGGTGCCGGAGCGCGGGCAGCAGGATCGCGGTGCCGAGCGTGACCCGCCGCGTGGCGACGGCCACCGCGGCCAGCAGGACCAGGGGATCGGCACGCGGCCGAGCCAGGGGGCTGTCCCCAGTCCAGACGGAGTCGAACTCGAGGGCCTCGGCGTGCTGGGCGATCGTGATCAGCCGCGTCAGCTCGTCGTCGCCGCGTACGGCCTGCTCACGGGTCGGCAGCAGGTAGCCGATCTTCACTTCGGCCATGCGGCCACCTCTCTTCTTGGGGTACGACGTCGGCTCTTCTTGGGGTACGACGTCGGCTCAGGACGGGTACACGTCCCGCATCAGGAGGTCGGCCAGCGGGCCGGGCGCGGTGACCATGGCGTCGTGGCCCGCGTCCAGGACGGTGGTCGCCCAGCCGTGTTCCTCGGCGAGCCGCGGGAAGGGCATGGGGCCGCCGGGGGTGCACAGCACCGCGCGGCAGTCGATCGCGTCGACGGCGCCGGTCAGCCGGGTCGGCTCGGCGAAGGTCCGCCGGGGCTGGGGGGTCAGTTTCGGTTCCAGCCACGCGACCTGGTCGGGGTCGGTCACGCCGACGGCGGCGGCCGGGGAGGGCGGGATCAGGCCGTCCACGGTCACGGACTCGATCCAGTCGAAGAAGAACGCGGGGGCCAGATCGTCCAGCGACTGCCCGTCCCGGCCGGCCCAGGCGTCGACCATGATGAGCCGGGAGACGCGTTCTGGCACACGGTCGGCAGCCTCGCGCACGACGAGCCCGGCATAGCTGTGCCCAACCAGAACGACGTCCCGAAGGTCCTCGTACGTCAGCACACCGAGCAGGTCGTCCACGTGGGTGCGCAGCCCGATCTCGCGGTCTGCCAGGTGGGCTCGCTCGCCGAGGCCGGTCAGCGTCGGGGTGCGCACCTCATGTCCGGCCCGCCGGAGCCGGGAGGCCACGTGCCGCCAGCACCAGCCGCCGTGCCACGCGCCGTGCACCAGCACGTAGGCGGTCATCGCAGGGCCGCCTCGCGGCTCTTCGCCTGCGCATGATCCCGGACGACGTTGGCCGGGGCGGTATAGCTCTCGGACAATTCTTCGCTCCTTGTCTACTTTGAGTCACTCTGAGCCGATGACGAGCACACCTTTGCCGGTGGTACGGCCGGTGGCGACGAGGCCGGCAAGAGTCTCAAGCCCCGCGCCGTCGGGATCGACGAGGAAGGTCACGGCGCGTACGCCGAGTTCGCCGGCGCGCTCCTGCAACCCCGGAGTCCAGGCGCCCCGCCCGCTGACCAGGACACCACCGGGACGCGGGCATTCCAGCGCCTTCAGTCCGGCCTGTCCGCCGGACATCTGGATGACGACGTCGCGTCACGCCGTACCCGGTCCTCTCCACCACCCCAGCGACGTCCCTGCCGTTGACGAACGGCAGGTCGAGCACCCGGTTGCAGGCCTGGCCCCGGCGCGTGAAGACATCCACCGGACTCACCCCCCGCCGCGAGCACCCGGACCAGCACCTCACCGAACACCGGCTCAGGCTCCTCCACCTCGACCAGCGCCATGGTCGCGATCTCTCCTCACGCCGATTGCTGGACTGCCCGCATGAGCGCCCTCCTCGATCCGACGATGAGGATGTTATATACATACGTCATGTATGTAAATGGCTACCGGACTGGGTTGTTTCCGGTTGCTGGTCAGCGTGGGGCTCGGCTGTCGCGCCGGTCCCCACCGACGAACGCCGAGCATCAGCGAACGGCTACACCCAACGGCGAAGGGCGTCGATCGTCGTCTCCGGTGAGGTGTTGAAGCAGAACCGGATTCCGGGTGTCGTCGCCACCAGCACGTTGACCAGCCGTTCGAACAGGAGGGTGTGCTCGGGTGCCATCCGCACACCACCTCCGATCATGGCCAGGTCGAAGGTGCCCTCGGACAACCGTTCACGAATGGTCCTTTCCGCCACGTCCGGGTCGGCACCGATCAGGCACGACACCGCGTCGAAACCCGCCGCCCGCAGAGCCGCGTCGCCCTGCTCGATCCGTGCGGTGAGCGTCGCCTCGTCGAGCTCCGGATGCCGGGTGTAGTCGATCGCGTTCGGATGCAGCCCGATCGTCAGAATCGTTGCCATCTTCGCTCCTACCAGGGGACGGGGCCGTTACGGTCGAAGAAGCCTCCAGTGGGCCCGTCAGGGTCCAGAGTGGCCAACCTGATGATCGCGTCGGCCCCCTCGGCTACGGTGTGGACACCCGTGTGACGGTTCATGTCGGTGGCGGGGTTGCCCGGGTCCGCGGCGTTGACCTTGAACCCGGGAAGCGCTCGGGCGTACTGGGACACGATCATGTTGAGCGCCGCCTTCGACGAGGCGTAGTCCATGGCCAGGAAGCCGGACTCGGGGCGGGTGGGGTCGCCGGCGTGTGTCAGCGAGGCGAGAGCGCTGGACACCATGACGATGCGGGGCTGTTCCGACTTCCGAAGCAACGGCAGGAACGCGTGTGTGACCCGTACCTGACCGAACACGTTGACCTCGTACAGCTCCCGTAGCGCGTCGGCGCCCATGTCGGCCGGATCCAGCAACGGGCCGCCGACTCCGGCGTTGTTGACCAGCACATCCAGGTGATCCACGCGGCCGGAGACGGCATTCATGGCCGCCGCCGCAGACTCGTCCGAGGTCACGTCGAGCTCGACGAACTCAACATCGAGTCCTTCGCCCGCCAGTGTGTCCGCGGCGTGCATGCCGCGTTCCCGGTCCCGGGCGGTCAGCAGGACCAGCCATTCTCTCCCGGCCAGGCGGCGTACGGTCTCCCGGCCCAGTCCCTTGTTCGCTCCGGTGACCAGTGCCACCGTCTTCATGTCTGTCATGGGGGCGATCGTCGGTGCGCGCGTCCGGGCACGCCAGGACCGCTGAGGCATGGGATCCGCGGTACCACCCGGCCGCGCGGTCCGTACGACATCATCGAGGAGTGGACCGAGCCGAACTCGCCGAAGTGCTCCGCACAGCCCGGGCCCGGGTGCGACCGCAGGACGTCGGGCTGCCGTCCGGCACTCGCCGCCAGGTGCCGGGCCTGCGCCGGGAGGAAGTGGCCATGCTCGCGAGTCTGAGCGTCGACTACGTGGTCCGGCTTGAACAGGGGCGAGGGCCGCGGCCTTCGAGCCAGGTCATCGCCGCGTTGGCCCAGGCGCTGCGGCTCGACGACGACGACCGCGACCTGGTGTTCCGGCTCGCCGGTCACGAGCCGCCTCAGGCCGGACGCATCGCGACGGTCATACGGCCGAGCGTGCTCCGGCTGCTGGACCGCATGGCGGATCTGCCCGTGCTGGTGCTGTCGGCCAAGGGCGACGTACTGGCCTGGAATCCCCTCGGAGCGGCGCTGCAAGGCGACATGTCCGCGTGGCCGCAGCGGCAGCGGAACCTCATCTGGCAACGTTTTCTCGGTAGTAGTCGCTGCCAGGTCGGCGAGGATGACGCGGCCGCTCGCGCCTCGGTCGGCACGCTCCGTGCCGCCCAGGCCCGTTACCCCAATGACCCCGAGCTGGCGCGAATGATCACAGGACTGCGTCGTGGCAGCCCACGATTCGACGAGCTGTGGCGGGAGGGACGGTCCTCCCCATGGCGTACCGCGACCAAGAGCATCGCTCATCCCGAGCTGGGTTCGATCACGCTCGATTGCGACACCCTCCTGCTTCCGGACAGCGACCAGACCGTACTCGTGTACTCGGCCGAGCCGGGAACCCCCGAGGCCACTGCGCTCGACATGTTACGAGTGACCGGGCTGCAGCGTTTCCCTGCTGACCGGACCGACTCTCGTACACCTATTCGTTGATTGTCCCGGCGCTGCAGCGCACGTCCATCTCGGTTGCAGGTTCCATGGAAGCACTAGGAACTCGTCGCCGGACGCGGAAAGAGCTTCAAGAATCTCTCCAGCACCGCCCGATCCCCCATCGCCGAGGCGGGATCCAGGGCCTGGCCGCCGAAGATGACCGAGCGCAGCGTGTCGGGGTCGGTCTCCATGACGGCGTCGGCCTCACCCTGGCCTCTCGTCACCGAGAATCCGTCCTCGGACACGGCGGCGTGGAAGCGGTCGTGGCCCAGGCGCAGTTCCACGCTCGCGGTGAAGCCGCGGGCCGCCTCGTGGTCGAACGTGGACTCCATCGCGATCATCAGCGCGGCCACGCTCAGCGACGCCTCGGAGGTCAGCGGCCTCCGCGATCCCCAGGCGGCCAGGGCCAGCACCACGGGGCCGAGGTCCTGGCCGGTTGGAGTCAGCTCGTAGATCCAGCTCGCCGCGGGCGGGGGCAGTTTGCGGCGCCGTACGACACCGGAGGTCTCGAGCTCGCGCAGGCGCTGCGACAGCACGTTCTGGCTCGCGGCCGGCAGGCCCGCGCGCAGGTCGGTGAAGCGCTTGGGGCCGGGCAGCAGCTCGCGCACCACCAGCAGCGCCCAGCGTTCGCCCACGTGATCGAGCGCCCTGGCGACCCCGCACGGGTCGTCGTAGCTTCGCATCGCATCCCCTTGCCAGCTAGGACTAATTAGTCCTAGTTTAGGACTATGAACCTCGACACGCTACCCCAGGGTGACGTCCGGCTCCTCGACCATGAGGTGGCGCAGGAGCTGCTGAACGGCACCGACCTGGCGCGGCTGGCCTACGTGGCCGCCGACGGGACGCCGCGGGTGTTCCCGACGATGTTCCAGTGGACGGGCCAGGAGTGGGTGATGGGAACGTTCCCGGCCGCCGCCAAGATCCGCGCGCTGCGCGAGCGGCCCGACGTGGCGATCTCCATCGACACGGACGCCTTCCCGCCCAAGCAGCTACTGCTGCGCGGCAAGGCCGAGGTCACCGAGGTCGAGGGCGTGGTGCCGGAGTACCGGCAGGCCCACCACCGCTACGCGGGCCCCGAGCAGGGCGCGCGGAACGTCGCCGAGGTCGAGCATCCCGGCCTGCGGATGTTCCGCGTGGCGGTCCGCCCGACCTGGGTCGGCGTGCTGGACTTCCAGACGCGGCTGCCAGGCGGGGCCACGCCGGAGGAGTTCGCCCGGCGCGGGCGGTCGTGACGTGGCCACCTTCGCACTGATCCACGGCGGCGGCGGCAGCTCCTACGACTGGCACCTGCTGGAGCCGGAGCTGCGGGCCAGGGGCCACCGGCCGGTGGCGGTCGACCTGCCGACCTCCGACCCGGAGGCGGGCCTGCGGGACTACGCGGACTCGGTCGTCCGCGCGATCGGCGAGCCGGAGCGGCTGGTCGTGGTGGGCCTGTCCTGGGGCGGGATCATCGCCCCGCTGGTCGCCGAGCAGGCCCGCGCCGACCTGCTCGTGATGGTCAGCGCCATGATCCCCGCACCTGGTGAGACGCCGGGACAGTGGTGGGAGCGCAGCGGGCACCAGCAGCCCGCCTCCGACGACGTCTTCGATCGTTACCTGCACGACGTCCCGCGCGAGCTCGCCGAGAAGGTGCTCGCGCGCAACAACGTCCGCATCGAGACCATGAGCATGGACAAGGTCCTGGCCGAGCCCTGGCCGCTGGAGTCCTGGCCGGACGTGCCGACCCGGTTCCTGCTGCTGCGCGACGACCGCTTCTTCACGCCCGACTTCGTCCGCCGCCACGTCGGGGAACGGCTCGGCATCGTGCCCGACGAGTTGCCCGGCAGCCACTCCGTGGCGCTGTCACGGCCGAAGGAACTGGCCGACTATCTGGCGAGCACCCTCACATAGCCCGGCGAACCGCGGCGGGCTATTCCTCGTACTGACTGGTCAGTTCAAAGAGCGGAGAGCCGCAGTGATCGTCGCCAAGGGACTCACGGTCGAGGAGGAGAGAACGCCATACGGAACACAGCGCCGGTGTGGCCGGTCAAGGGCTGGCTGACGTCACCCCGCGCGGGCCACTACCCGCACGAGCGTTCGTCGCTCAGAGCGGACACCTGACTGTTGACGCTCAGCGGTCACGGGCACGGGCGCTCGCCGTCGCACGGACGGCGGCGGAACTCGGCCTGTCCCTGCTGCTGTGCCTCGGGTGCCGATGCGGCGGTATCGTCGGTCGCGTTCGTCATGCTCCATCGGGACCTCCGTCGTGGTTGAGGCCGGGTGAGCGGTAAGGCGGCCAACGTGAAGGCCCCGTAGATTTCCTCGGAGCAGCTCCTGCAACGAGACCTGGTAGCCGGACTCGGCCCAGAGGGTGATGCCGGGAGGGTGCGGGGCCTCCTTGATGAGGCGCTCCATCCGGTGGGAGACCTCCAGCCGACCGGCGCGCATGTGGAGCTCTCCGACGGTGGTGATCAGGCAGCGGGTGGCTGCGGTCAACGAGGTGTCGTTGCACGCGGGCCGCACGACGGGCCGGGCTGACATTCCCGGCTGACGGGCTGACAAGGTCGCGCGCGTGGACGACGATGAGGGGCCGGATCTCCCACACGAAAGGTGGTTGCCATGCGCTTACGTACCCGGCTGGCACTGGGCGCCGTCCTCACCGCGGGGCTGATGGCCGCCCAGCCCGTCGTGGCGGCCCAGGCGGCGGCGGTGGACTTCGCCGCCGACTCCGGCGACCAGTGCCGCCGCGGCGTCACGGAGGGAACGCTCGACTGGGTGGAAGGGCCCGTCATCCGCCCCGGCGTCAAGGTCAAGGGCACGCTCGCCGACGACCCCGCCACCTCCGTCTGCGCGCCCGACCAGATGCACTCCCAGGCGGCCTTCCACGCCTACCACGGCGCGTCCCTCGTCGACTCCGAAGTGGTCAAGGCGGACGACGGGGCGGTCGATCTGGCCTTCGACCTGTCGGACGCGAGCGGGGTCAAAACGATCGACCGGGTGGTCGTCCAGGTGTGCCGGCACAGCAACACCCCGGTCGGGATCAGTTACTGCGGCAAGGCGGCCGAGTACAAGTCGCCCTGAGATCGGACGGGCGCGCGTGACGGCACGGCGGGGCCTGCCCGGCCTCGCCACCGCGCGAGGATCCGCTCCGCCGGATCGGGGATCCCGGAGCCCGGCCAGACCGAACGGCCGGGCCGGGCCCGGTCAGGTCGCGGTCTTGGGCTGAGCGGTCTTGGATGGGGCGGTCTTGGATGGGGTGGTCTTGGATGGGGTGGTCTTGGATGGGGCGGTCTTGGGCTGGGCCGTCTTGGGTCGGGCCGCCCGGTCGCGGATGAGTTCGGTGGCGGTGGCGGCCCGCAGCATCTGCGGATCCAGCAGTTCGGCCCGCCGCCGGGGCAGGCCGCCGGCCAGGGCGGCCTCGGTGAGCGCGGCGCCGAGCCAGCGCGCGTCCACGGGCTGACCGTCAGGCCGCCTGATCAGCGGCTCTCCGGCGGTCCCCGCGCCGTACCTCTCCACCAGCAGGGGGCGGGCCAGCGGCGGTATCGGAAAGGCGACGAGGTCGCCGCGGCTGTTGTGCACGGTGACGATGGCGGGCTCGCCGTCCACCACCGCGCGCAGGTCCTGAAGGGTCAGCCCGGCCAGGGACGCCGGGGGCGCGCCGGTGGCGTCCAGCAGCGCGACGGCGGCGGCCTCGGCGGCCCTGCCGTCGGCGGCCAGCCGGGCGATGCCCCGGCGCAGCAGCAGCCGTTCCTTCCGGGTGAGGGCGGCCGGGCCGGGGTCGGTGAGGTCGTGCCGTACCGCGCCGCTCCGCCAGGCGAAGGTGTAGAAGGACGACAGGACGGCGCGCTTCCTGGACACGGTCGTCTTGGCGAGTGGCCTGCCGGGGGTGCGTACTCCGGTGATGAGGGTCCCGGCGAGCGCCCCGTCGCAGTAGGCATCGAGGTGGGCGCCGGTGACGGCGAGCAGGTCGAGCGCCGGTGCCGTGGCCCGCAGCCAGCGCAGGAACGCGGCCAGCACCTGCAGCCGCGTCTGCCGGGTGGCCGCCGACGACCTCTCGGTCAGCCAGTCGGCCACCGTGCGGTGGGTCGTCGAGGCCAGCGCGTCGACCAGGTCGACGTCGTCCCCCGACGCCTCCCCTCCGTCACCGGACCGCCGGCGCGGCCGCAAGCCGCCGATCCGCCCCACGCTCGCGGCCCCGGGCCCGCCGCGCTCAGGCCCACCGCGCTCAGGCCCACGGCGCTCAGGCCCGCCGCCCTCCGGCTCGCCGATCGCCGCCCCTGCCGCCTTCACAGCACCCTCCGGCCCACCCGCGACGACCCCGTCCACCTTCACACCATCCGCGTTCGCACCGCTTGCCTGCACACTGGTGGACTTCACCCCGTCCGCCGTCGCCCCGTCCGCCGTCGCCCCGTCCGCCGTCACCCCGTCCGCCTCCGCATCGCCCTTGGCACCTGTGGTGCCGGTGAGGGTGACGGCCGCACCGGGCGCGCGCCTGTCGACGAGGGCCGTGGGCGCTGCCGCCATGGGGGGAGGCGTCCTTTCGGCAAGCGCCGTGGGCGCGGCGGCCGTTCGGGTGGGCGCCTGGTCGGACAGGACCTCCCCGGAGGTCGCCGGGAGCAGCCGATCCGGGGCCTGGCGTTCGTCGGCCACTAAGGACGCGCCCCTGCCCCTCACGGCGGAATCCGGAGCGGAGGCGACGTCGGTTCGGGGCATGCTCAGCACTCGACCCTACCCGCCCCCACCGTAGCCGCGGCCGTGCCCGTCACAGGCATGGACGTCACAAAGGTGCAGGTGGCCGTCGTGCGGGCGGGAGCGCCCCGGCGGCTTGAGCCAGGCAGTCCAATCATGATCTCGATCTTCTCACGGAGCGGCCCTTCACTCCCCGTTCATGCGCGAATCCCGCCCAAGCGCCCACTCCGCCACGAACGAACGGCTGACGCGCGACCGCCTGCCACGGTGATGGCGACGCGCTCGACCCGGCGCTCGTCAGGAGGGGACCGCGCGGATCTCCGTCACGGTGAACGCGTCAACGACGTGCCGGTTGTCGAGGAGGAACCCGACCAGCCCCGCGACCGCCTCGGTGCCCGTGGCGGCCCGCGTCTGTCCGCTGAGGAGGTACACCAGAGGGGTGGACGGCTGGTCGAGCGCGAGGTGGCGGCCATGGCGGCGGACGTCTTTCAGTGCCCTGATCGGCATCGGCCGCTCCGAAGTGAACCACACCGCGATCCTCCAAAGCGGCAACGCCGGGTCTGCCTCGGCGCAGGCGTGGTAGCAGGCGACGCAGCCCTTGCCTGCCTGCAGTCCGTGTGGGCAGGTCCACCGGACGACGTCCTCGGTCAGTTGGCCGCGCGCGTTCAGCTTCGCCTCGCTGACGTGGCGACGTACTGGTCGTGCCGGCTGCTCGGAAGGGGTGATGATGCGGGGAACGATGATCTCTTTCCTTCGGTGAGGTGCTGCGGCGGCATGTACGGACGGCCGTGGCCGGAACTCGCGGCCTCCGGGTCTCGCATGAAAGAGCCGCAGAGGCACGGCGTTCGGGCTAGGTCAGTCGGCGGAGGCATTCGGCCGGGTGAAGGAGACGAGATGGTCGATCTTCGCGAAACCGGCGGCCTCGAACAGCTCCCAGGATGGTTCCGGGTCACCGGCGGCGTACAGGATCGTCTCCGAGGCCGCGTGTTCGCGTAGCAGGGCGTCCGCCTGGAACAGCAGCGCCCGTTCGAACTCCTCATCGGCGTGGCCGGCGGCAGCGCCGAACCACCACAGGACGCCGAGGCCGTCGTTCGGCTCCTGGGCGACCAGCGCGGCCGAGGCGTCGTCGTCCCGGGCCTTCAGCCACCAGCCCGGCGGGGTGGTGCTGGCGACGACCTCAACCGTCGGGCACGCGAGGGCGCGGGGATCGCAAGGTGTCGTACGGCGCAGGTAACGCCAGGAGTCCCGCGCGACGAAGCCCGCGTTTTCGAGGACCTTCCGGGTCAAGGGCCGGCGTCCCGTCGGCAGGCCGGCCAGGCCGAGGCCCGGCGCGACGGCAGTGGCGAAGGCGTGCACGGGTGCGCCACCGCCCAGCCGGTGGAGCGCGTGGCGGACAAGGGCCGCCACGACGTCCAGGATCTCGTGCCCGTGCAGCCAGAGGATCTGTCCGGCGCGGCGATCGCGGTGTGTCGCGTACGACACCGCTCCCGCAACGTGGCCGTACGAATTCACCAGCACGTCGGTTCGCGGAAGTTCGAGGTCGTCGCAGGGACCCTGACCGGGAAGAGACGTTCCGGCCATCGTCTGGTCGAGCATGTGGAAGCTGCACGACGGCTGGCCGGGCAGTCGGTCGGCGTCGACGAGGGCGAGTACCGCCTCTCTGTTGGAGTCCTGATAGCGGCGCATTCTCATCCCCGACGTGGATGGATGCGCGAGCAGGTGGAACGGGGCGAGGATCTCGCTCGCGGACAGGGAATTGCCCGTGCGCGCGGCGGTTCTCATCGCGGCGGCCGCGAGGGGGCCGGCGGTGTGCGGCGGGATCACCAGGAGCATGAAGCCGTCCTGGCTGCCGCGAATCACCCTGATGGTGTTCGGCGTTGCCGAGAAGCCGCTGACGCGGACGAAACGACCGTCGACGAGCAGGTGGGCCGGGACGTCGTACCAGGCGGCGGTGTCGAGTCTGACCCGCAGGATGGGACCGAGCCGGTGCTCCAGGAAGCGGACGAGGACGGGCAGCTCACGGTGAAGGTCGCAGGAGTGAGGCCACCAGGCCCCGTCGAGGGCTCCGTCGCGGGTCAGCGTGGGTTCGAGGGACACCCGGGCCGGACGCAGGGTGATGGGCGTGACTGAGGGATCTCGGTTCGGCATCGGTGTGCCGCCTGTCTCCGGCGTTGCGGGCCGGCTGTATCCGGGGCGACGCCGACGCGGTTGCCGACATGCGAAAAATCCCAGGCTACTCACCATACGCCGCCCCGGCCCCGCTCCCCCGTCAACCCACACGGGGGATACAAAGGTACGGCCCGAACCGGATCCGGGCCCGCATCCGGTCACGGGCGCGGGCCGGGGCTCAGAACCGCGCCAGGTCAGGCGGCGACGATGTTCTCCGCCTGCGGGCCCTTCTGCCCCTGGGTGATGTCGAAGGACACCTTCTGACCCTCGCGCAGCTCACGGTAGCCGCCGTTGGCGACGATGTTGGAGTAGTGCGCGAAGACGTCGGGGCCGCCGCCGTCCTGCTCGATGAAGCCGAAGCCCTTTTCGGCGTTGAACCACTTGACGGTTCCGGATGCTATGACGATCTCCTTCAGAGATTTACCGGGACGCAATTCGCACCGCGCGAATCGCCGGGTCGCCGCAATGAGAGCCCATCCGGAGATGACCGGATACAAAAACGCACCTGGAAATAACCTCTGCCAGGTGCGTATCAAGTCATTTTATGGGTCAACTCATTGCAACGCTCTCGAGGTTACCACAGCTTTTCGGAACACCGGACCGGCACCGTCCGCAGGCGATCACGCAGCACTGGGACGTGGCGCCGCCGGGGCGCCGATCCGCTGCCCACGGGCCATCAGGTCCGCTCGGCAGCCAGTGGGGCGCCGTTGACGCCACCCGCCTACTCCTCCTTGGTGAAGTGTCACCCGCTGCTCCTTGCCTTCCACGCTGGACAGCGCGTACACCCACACGTCCACATTCGCCATCTCGTCCTCCACGACTCTCCAGCCGATCCCCCCGCGCCACCGCGCACACCCCGATCTCCCTGGACTCCCCGGACAAGCCGTGACCCGAGCACGGCAGGCCCGCCCTACCCAAAGCAGGACTTCCATCTACAGAGACGACCTTAAATGAGGAATCAAAACCGGAGACCATCACCAGAAATCATGCCCTTGACTTTAGGTTCAGTTGGGGTTGAGCGTCCGCTCGAGGCTGTTCAGGTGCGAGCAGGCAGCGTCGTGCAGCGTCCGGCCAGGAGCGTCGGACGCGTGTTTCCTGAAGCTGCTCCGGCCGGTTGCGTGATCCCTGAGCTGAGGGCCTGTTTCCGGGAGTCGCCCAAACAAGCTACTTCCGGAATTAGGGAATTCCGGAAGTACGAGGTAGGGTAAAAATACCGAGGACTTTTCGAGCGTTGGCATTCAGGTCGGCGTCGCCCCCGGCGAACCACCACCGGCCCCTTCGAAGGGGCCCGGACAGGTCAACGACCATGACGCCGGCACTTCTTTCTCAGCCCGCACCGCTCAGTCCCGTCTCGCCGGCGATTCCTCGGGTCGATTCCGCGCTACGACTCAGTCTCCTCCCGGTGCCGGATCGGCGAGCCGTGGTGGATGGCGCCTGGTGGCCCTTCTCCCGCGACGCGGCCACCGAGTTGCCCGGCCTCATCGCCGCCGTCGACCAGCGGCTGGGGCGGACCACGCTACTGGTTGGCGTGTACCGGGACGCGTGGCAGCGCATCCCGCGCCGGATCCCGGCACGCGGGCGGCCGGTCCGTGTGGGCTGCTTGCGCCACGCCGACCCGCGCCTGGTCGCCCTGTTCTTCGCCGCCGGCGAGCCGGTCGTCCTGCTGGTCATCCCGCCGGACACCGCCGCCGGCCCCGCTGAGGCCGCGCTCAAGCTCACCGCCCAGAACACCGCCGACCTGACAGCCGAGGACATCGTCACCTTCGCGCGCTCCAGGCGGACCGACGTTCTGGTCAGCAGGCATCTCATCCCATCTCAGCTTCTCCAAGAAGGAGACATTCCATGACCGTGACCGACACCGCCCCACTCGGCGTGGCCGACTCCTCGCGGCCGACCACCGTCCGCCTGTCGGGCGAGATCGACATCTTCACCACCGCAGCGCTTCGGCAGCAGTTGCTGAACACGCTGAAAAACAGCACGAGCCTGCTCGTCATCGACCTGTCGCAGGTGTCGTTCTGCGACGCCGGCGGCTTGGCCGTCCTGGTGGGCATCCGCCACCGCGCCCGGACGATGGGCATCACCTTGGTCCTGAGCGGGCCCCGCCCGTTCATGTCCCGGCTGCTTCGCCTCACCGGCCTGGGCCGCAGCTTGCCGGTGGCGGTGGCCTGACCCGGGTACGCGCAGACCCCGCAGGCCCTGGTGCGATCGCCGTTCCCACACGCCCGAGAGCGCCACTGACGATCCGCACGGCCAGCGCGCCCTGCACGATGTGACCCGCGCGCACGTCGGGCTGCATGACGGCCTCGCGCAGCTCGTCGGCGGTCATCGGCCGAGCGGGTTCGCGCGGGCCGCCGGGTACGCGCCCGGCCGGGGGCGTCTCGATTCCGTTGTGGCCGGGCATTTCCCGGTATGGTGCGCGTTCCATGAGAGAAACCGCACCGGACGGCATCGGCCAGGCGCTGCTGCGCGCGTTCGCCGAGCAGGGGTACGAAGCGGCTCTGCCCGACCCGCGCACCATCAGCGTGCGGCTGCCCGACGGCAGCACCGCGAACGCCGACATCAGCGCCTGGCGCGACCACGCCGCGAACGCGGGCCCCGGCGCGCTGCAGGAGGCCGCGGCCGGGTACGCCGCCCAGGCCGTCACGGCGTTCGGCCGCGGCTCCGAGCGGATCCGGGACCAGGATCTGCGCATGCGCCTCTACACCGACGACGCCCTCGGCGAGATGCGCGACTCGCTGGTGACCAGGCGGCTGGCCCCCGGGCTGATCGAGACCGTGGTCATCGACTACCCCGACTCGATCATGCCGCTCGACCGGGCCCGGCTCGGCGACGCGCCGCAGGACGCCGCCTTCGGGGCCGCCGTGGCGCATTCGCTGGCCGAGGAGCACTACGCGAGCACCAGCGACGTCGGGGGCGTGCCGGTGACGCACATCGGCGGCACGCACCGCTACGTCGGCGCGCACGCGCACGTCCTGCGCCGCCACACCGGCCAGGCCCCGTACGGCGCGCTGGTCTCCTTCCCGCTGCCCGAGTACGTGCTGGTCCACGAGATCGGCGGCGAGGCGCACCTGTTCGCCGCGTTGGAGGCCGTGCAGGACCTGTCGCGGCGGCTGTTCGACACGGGTGACAAGGCGCTCTCCCCGCAGGTCTACTGGTGGCGTCCCGGCCGCCACGAAGAGCTGCCCGAGGCTGACGCCCTGCGCAGCGGGCTGGTGCCGGACCTGCGCCCGGTCGGCGTCCAGGTGGACCACCAGGAACGGAGCGTGGCGTTCCAGAGCGCGGACACCGGCGAACTGGCCGAGCTGTGGATGCGCGACCACGGCTGAGCGAGAAGCGGGCCCGCTCAGGGGCGCTGCGGCTGGTAGTGCAGGACGGTGATCCCGCACTCGAACGGACGGGCCGTGACGAGGCTGAAGCGCTGGGCGGCGGCCAGGTCGGGGAAGACGGGCAGGCCGGTGCCGATCGTGGCCGGGTTGACGAACAGGTGGAGCTCGTCGAGCAGTTCGTGGGCGATCAGGCTCGACACCAGGGTGCCGCCGCCGTAGGCGATCAGGTCGCCGCCGGGCTGGGACTTGAGCCGCTTGACGGTCTCGGCCAGGTCTCCCCCGGCCACGGTGGCGTTGGGCCAGGGCGACTCGGTCAGGCTGTCGGAGATGACGACCTTGGGGGTGTCGTTCATCCAGGCGATGCCCTCCTTGGTCTCGCCCTCGGGCCCGGCCGCCCAGGCGGGGATGAACCCCTCGGCGAGCCTGCGGCCCAGCACGATGTGGTCGACCGACTCCATCAGGGCTTCGACGTAGTTGTTGAGGTCGTCGCTCCAGGGGGACGTCAGCCAGTCCATCTCGCCCTTGGGACCGGCCATGTAGCCGTCGATGGTGGTCTGGACCTGGAGCTTGAACGTGCGCATGGGGTGTTTCCTTCTGGTCGGCGCTTCATGTGCCCCCAGCGTGGCGCACACCCCTTACGAAAGGGTTACCGTGTGCCGCTGCCCGACCGTAAGCCGGAGCCGTCCGCGGCGCGACGGTCAGGAACGTGGCGCGTACATGATGACCGCCACCCCGGCCAGGCAGATCAGCGCGCCGATCACGTCCCAGCGGTCGGGGCGGAACCCGTCGGCCACCATGCCCCAGGCCAGCGACCCGGCCACGAAGACGCCGCCGTACGCGGCCAGGATGCGGCCGAAGTTCTGGTCGGGCTGGAAGGTGGCGACGAACCCGTACGCGCCCAGCGCCAGCACCCCCGCGCCGATCCACCACACGCCGCGCCCTTCGCGCCAGCCCTGCCAGACGAGCCACGCGCCGCCGATCTCGGCCAGGGCCGCCAGGACGAACAGGACGATGGACCGCAACACGGTCATAAAACCTCACCTCAGGTCAGACACCGACGGGCAGCCCGTGCCGCTCGCCGACACGGCGGATCTCCTCCAGCGGGTACGGCGCCTGCCTGCTCTCGCGCTGCAACCTGCGGTAGAAGCCGCTCATCACCGCGGCCAGCGGGCTGTACCGGGTCACGATCGCCGCCACCCCGGCCGGCACCCCGCCGGGCCGTTCGCCGTCGGCCCAGGCCCGCACCAGCGCGTCGCGCTCGTCGGCGTCGGTCGTGTGCAGCGCCCAGGCCAGCCAGCCCACGAAATGGGCCATCGTGTACGTGCGGTCGTAGGAGGCGTGCACCCGCAGGAAGGCGCTCTCCTCCGGCGACAGGGCGAAGCGCGAGGAGGTGGCGAGCCCGAAGTCGGTGAAGTAGAGGCTGTGGCCGTCGGTGAGGATGTTCTCGAAGTGGGCGTCGAAGTGCAGCAGCCCCCGCGCGTTCATGAACGTCACCCCCTCACGCAGGCCCCGGTCCACCATCGCGCAGGCCCGTTCCGCCCCGTCGGAGCGCACCTGGGCGGCCAGCCAGGTGTGCAGGTCCTGCGGGAAGTGTTCGAGGAACAACGTGAGGCCCGCCGAGGAGGTGCGCAGCGCGTGGAGCCGGCGGCGCACCTCCTCGCCGCCGCCCCAGTAGGCGACGGTCCGTTCCTCGTCGGCCAGCTCTTCGGGCAGGGCGGGCGCGGGTTGCGGCAGCACGCGCCAGTGGTACATGAGCGGGAATCCGGTGAACTGCCCGGACAGCACCCAGTCCGTGGTCATCGTGTGCGCCGCCAGCTCCCGCCAGGCGCCGAAGCCGGGTGAGCCGAGGCCGTACTGGCAGAAGGGCGGCAGGCCGAACACGTTGGCCGTGGAGCGCGCGTGGGCGGGCTGCCGTTCGAGGTCGGTGAGGGTCACGCGCTTGACGAAGACGGGGGTGCCCTCGACCTCCAGCAGCGCGGAGGCGCCGCCGATGCCGCTGCCGAGCGGGACCGCCCGCTCGGCCAGCAGTTCGGCCAGCTCGTGGTCGCCGCGCAGGGCCAGGGACGTGGAGACGGCGGCGTAGCCGTTCAGGCGACGCTCGGGCGACCTGGGCTGGTCGTCGTCCACCGGAGTCCTCCGTGATCTGCTGGCTCGGCCGGGCGGCCAGCCTAGCGGCCACGCCGCTCGGGCGCGTCAGCAGGAGACGACCAGCAACGTCATGATCACGCACAGGAGCACGACCATGGCCAGCACCCCGGCCACCTCCCAGCCGCTGACGTGCGCCGCGAAGCGCTGGGGCCCCTGCCGGGCGGCCTGGGCGTTGAACGCGTCCAGCCGGTGGGCCAGCCCCGGCCCGCTGTTCTTCAGCTCCACCTCGATCGCCTCCAGGATGAGTCGCTCCTGGGGTGACAGGCCCTCCACGGCCGTCACTCCGCCTCGATGGCACGTCCGCCGACGTGGGGATGGTGCAGGTCGAAGGCGGGCCGTTCGGAACGGATGCGGGGAAGGCTGGTGAAGTTGTGCCGCGGCGGCGGGCACGAGGTGGCCCACTCCAGCGAGTTGCCGAACCCCCAGGGGTCGTCGAGGGTGACCCTCTTCCCCTTCCGATGCGTGTACCAGATGTTGTAGAGGAACGGCAGCACCGAGGCGCCCAGGAGGAACGACCCGATCGAGGAGATCCGGTGCAGGTCGGTGAAGCCGTCGACGGCGCTGTAGTCGGCGTAGCGGCGCGGCATGCCGAGCATGCCCAGCCAGTGCTGGACGAGGAAGGTGGCGTGGAAGCCGATGAACAGCATCCAGAACTGCACCTTGCCGAGCCCGTCGTGCAGCATCTTGCCGGTCATCTTCGGCCACCAGAAGTAGAACCCGGCGAACATGGCGAACACCACGGTGCCGAAGACCACGTAGTGGAAGTGCGCCACGACGAAGTAGCTGTCGGTGACGTGGAAGTCGAGCGGCGGTGAGCCCAGGATCACCCCGGTCAGCCCGCCCAGCAGGAAGGTGACCAGGAAGCCGACCGAGAACAGCATCGGCGACTCGAAACTCAGGTGCCCGCGCCAGATCGTGCCCGTCCAGTTGAAGAACTTCACGCCGGTCGGCACCGCGATGAGGAAGGTGAAGAAGGAGAAGAACGGCAGCAGCACCTGCCCGGTGGGGAACATGTGGTGCGCCCAGACGGTCATCGACAGCCCGGAGATGGCGATGGTGGCGCCGACCAGGCCGATGTAGCCGAAGATGGGCTTGCGGCTGAAGACGGGCAGGATCTCGGTGATGATGCCGAAGAACGGCAGCGCGATGATGTAGACCTCGGGGTGGCCGAAGAACCAGAACAGGTGCTGCCACAGCATCGGCCCGCCGTTGGCGGGGTCGTACACGTGGGTGCCGAGCTTGCGGTCGGCCTCCAGCACGAGCAGGGCGGCGGCCAGCACGGGGAACGCCATCAGCACGAGCATGCTGGTCAGCAGCACGTTCCAGGTGAAGATGGGCATCCGGAACATGGTCAGGCCGGGCGCGCGCATGCAGATGATCGTGGTGATGAAGTTGACCGAGCCGAGGATCGTGCCCAGGCCCGCCAGCGCCAACCCCATAATCCACAGGTCGCCGCCCGGGCCGTGCGAGTAGACCCCGTCCGACAGCGGCGTGTACGCGAACCAGCCGAAGCTGGCCGCGCCCGAGAAGGTGAAGAAGCCGCTGACCGCGATCAGCCCGCCGAACAGGAACAACCAGAAGCTGACGGCGTTGAGGCGGGGGAAGGCCACGTCGGGCGCGCCGATCTGCAGGGGCATGACGACGTTGGCGAACCCGGCGAACAACGGGGTGGCGAACAGCAGCATCATGATCGTGCCGTGCATGGTGAAGAGCTGGTTGTACTGCTCGTTGGTCACCAGCGCCAGCTCAGGGCTGAACAGCTCGGCACGCAGGATCATCGCCATGACCCCCGCCCCCAGGAAGAACGCGAACGAGGCGATCAGGTACAGGTAGCCGATGATCTTGTGGTCGGTGGTGGACAGCCAGCTCGCCAGGCGCCGCCCGAGGCCCTTGGACGGGTCGGGCGGCGAGGTCGACGGTTCTTCGGTACGCGCTTCGTCTATGGCCACCGGAGACCCCCCATTTGCCCCGTTGCGCTAGCGACGCCCGGCCTGAATGGCGTTTTTCCAGGTCAGTACCGCTATGACGGGCTTACCCCCTCCACTGGCACCTATGCTCGGCCCTCATCCCGCCGCCCTTCATCCCCTGAGGAAGCCGGGGATGAAGGGCGGGGAGGTCCGGGGAAGGCGCCGCACCGGCCGGGCCCCGCCGGAGGGCCTCCGATAGCCTCCTGAACGTCCAGGTTTTGGAGGAAACGACGTGTCGGGGGTTGTCGCGGCGTTCGCCGCCTTGGTGTCGGTCGCCGTACTCGGCTATGTCATCGGCGTCGTCGGGCTGCTGCGGCCCAGCGACGAGCTGGTGCTGTCGCGGCTGGCGTTCTTCGTGGCGACGCCGGCGCTGATGTTCGCCACGGTGTCGCGGGCCGACCTGGGCGCGCTGGTGTCGCCGGTGCTGCTGACCGCGGTCATCTCGGTGGCGTTCACGCAGCTCGTGTTCGTGCTGGTGGCCAAGCTCGCGTGGCGGCGCACCGCACGGGAGGCCACGATCGGCGCGCTGGCCTCCTCCTACGTCAACGCCGGCAACCTGGGCGTGCCCATCTCCCTGTACGTGCTGGGCGACGCCGCCCTCATCGCCCCCATCCTGCTCTTCCAGCTCCTCGTCCTGACGCCCGTCTCCTTCCTGATCCTCGACAAGGGCTCGCGCTCGCCGCGCGCCGCCCTGCTGCTGCCGCTGCGCAACCCGCTCACGGTCGGCTCCCTGCTCGGGCTCGCTCTCGCGCTCGGCGAGGTCTCCCTGCCGGTCCCGGTGATGCGCCCGATCGACCTGCTCAGCGGCGCGGCCGTCCCCGTCGCGCTGCTGGCGTACGGACTGAGCCTGTACGGCTCGCGCCACGCGGGCCCCGCCCCCGAGGAGGACGGCGTCGGCAAGGACCTCGGCCTGGCCGTGGCGCTCAAGGCCGTCGCGCAGCCCGCCGTCGCGTACGTCACCGCCCGCTTCGCCCTCGGCCTCGACGGCACGCACCTCCTGGCCGCCACCCTGTTCGCGGCCCTCCCCACCGCCCAGAACATCTATGTGTACGCCGTCACGTACGACACCGGCAGACGCCTGGCCCGCGGCGCCGTCCTGGTGACGACGGGCCTGTCCATCCCGATCATGACCGCGATCGGGGCGGTCCTGGGCTGAGCGGAGTCCGCCGGAAAAGATTTCCCGGAATCCGGGTCGATCCGTGTCGATCCGCGCCCGGCCCGTTCGACGCCTGGGTGACGGACAACGACAACCCCGATGAAGGGACCGGTCATGCAGAAGATCACCACGTACCTCTGGTTCGACAACCAGGCCGAGGAGGCCGCCACGTTCTACACCTCGCTGTTCGCCGACTCGCGGATCCTGGAGGTCCAGCGCTACGGCGAGGCCGGGCCGGGGCCGGCCGGCACGGCGATGACGGTCTCGTTCGAGCTGTCCGGTCAGCGGTTCGTGGCGCTGAACGGCGGGCCGGAGTTCACCTTCACCGAGGCCATCTCCCTCTACGTGGACTGCGAGACGCAGGAGGAGGTGGACGAGCTGTGGGCCAGGCTCACCGCCGACGGCGGCCAGGAGTCGCAGTGCGGCTGGCTGAAGGACCGGTGGGGGCTGTCCTGGCAGATCATCCCCCGCCAGTTGCCCGAGCTGCTGGGCCACCCCGACCCGGCCAAGGCGCAGCAGGTCATGAAGGCCATGCTGGGCATGCACAAGATCGACCTCCAGGCGCTGCGCGAGGCGGCCGGGTCGGCGTAGCCCTCCTCGGCCGTGACGCCCGGCGGCACCCGGCGGCGGCGCGACGGGCCGGCGTGCGCCGCGCCGGGGTCACGGCTCGAGCGTGTCCAGGAACTCCCGTACGGCGGCGGCGAAGGCGGCCGGGTCGTCGTCGTGCACCCAGTGGCCGCAGCCGGGCAGCTCGCGCAGCACGGTGCCGGGGCGGCGCGCGGCCATCTCGCGGGCCATCGCGGTGGGCAGGACGAAGCTGTCCAGGCCGTGCACGAGCAGCGCCGGGCAGCGCGAGCCGAGCCAGTCGGCCCACCAGTCGCCGACGAGGGCCTGCTGCGAGGCCATCATGTCGTCGTGGTCGAACAGCAGCCCCCAGCCGTCGGGGTGCTCGACGGCGCTCTCCAGGAAGTAGCCGGCGTCGGGGATGCCCTGGGCCTCGATGGCGCGGCGCAGCGCGGCCAGGGTGGGGGCGCGGCGCGGCCAGCCCCGTACGTCGAGGACGGGGTGCGGGACGTCGGGCCGCCGGTTGTACGCGCCGCCCTCCTCGACGATCAGGGCCCGGACGAGGTCGGGGTGGCGGGCGGCCAGCCGGAACGCGGTGACGCCGCCCATGGAGTGCCCCAGCACGACGACCGGTCCCAGCCCGAGCCCGCGCAGGAACCCGGCGGCGTCGGCCACGTAGGCGTCGGGGCCGAAGTCGCCGTCACCCCGTCCGCTGTGCCCGTGACCGCGCTGCTCGAGGGCGATCACGCGGTGACGCGGGGCCAGCGACTCGGCCAGCGCCGCGAACGCCCGCCCCCTCCCGAAGTGCCCGTGCAGCGCCAGCACCGGCACTCCGGTCCGCCGGACGTCGAACCAGGCCAGGCGGACGCCGCGAACGGTCGCCACGTGCTCCCTCAGCACCGTCTCCCCGCGGGTATCCGCGCTCGCCATCGCCGCCGCCTCCGTGATCGTTGGAGCCGTTAGCATAACGACCGTCATGCTTATTCGGCAAAACGGTCGTCATGCGAATAGGCTGTGACCTCTTGCCCACCCGTCCGGCCGACGGCCCCGGCCGTCGCGGGAGGAAGGAGCCGAGGTGGCCAGGCCCCGCGACCCGCGACGCCGTACCGAACTGCTCGACGCGATCGTCGCCTACCTCGCCGAGCACGGCATCGCCCAGCTCTCCCTGCGCCCCCTCGCCAAGGCGCTCGGCCACAGCACGTACGTCCTCACCCATCACTTCGCCGGGAAGGACGAGCTGATCAGCGCCGTCCTGGCCCACCTCGACCGGCGGCAGAAGGCCCGGCTCGCCGCCCTGCCCGCCCCGGAGACCGGTCTCGGCGACGTCGTCCGCGCCTCCTGGGCCTGGCACGTCGGCGAGGACCTGCCCATGGTGCGGCTGCTGCACGAGATCGAGGGCCTGTCCGCCGCCGGCCGGCTCACCGGCCCGTACGTGCCCAAGATGCTCGGCGACCGCGCCGAGTACGTGGCGGAGGTGCTGCGCGCCCACGGGGTGCCCGAGCAGGACGCGTTGCGCAAGGCCACCCTGCTCAACGCCGCCTACGCGGGCCTGCAGATCGACTACCTGACCACCGGCGACGAGGACCGCGTGCGGGCGGCGCTGGACGAGCTGGCCGACACCGCCGACACCTGGACCCGCCGCCCCTGACCGCCGTACGGCCTCGGACGCCACCGTCCGGCTCAGGCGTGCGAGAACCTGCGAGCGCACGTCACCCGACTGCGCGCAGGGCGCTCGCCACGATGGAGGTGGGCGGACTTCCTCGCGCCGGACGGTCAGGGAGCGCCGACGAGTCGCAGCAGCCGCCGCGCCTCCTGTACCAGCCTGGTCGACCCCTTCCTGGCCACCGCAAACGGCGACCGCGGGACCCATGCCCGTGAACACCGGCTCGCCCGCATCGACCATGGCCCGGGACCCTGACGAAGGCCCACGACAATTCCGGGATCATGCACTGACCCCATGGAACGTGTTATGATCATTTTGTCATGAACAGTCATGACTCGTCAGCGCCTCGCATGATCCTCACCGGTGACCCCGACAGCGCCGCCGCCCTCTTCGTCGCGGCCATGAACACCGGCGATCCCCGCGCACTCGACCACGCCTACGAGGACGCCGCCGTCCTCGTCCCCGTGCCCGGCCATCCCGTCACCGGGGAGGCCCGGCTGGCCGCCAACCGGCACCTGCAGAGCTTCGGCCTGCCGATCGAGGCCCGCCCTCGCCACGCGTACGTGGCCGGTGACATCGCCCTGCTCATCGTCGACTGGTCGATGCGCGGCACCGCCCGGGACAGCACCGAGATCGACATGAGCGGCACCGCCACCGACGTCGTACGGCGCGGGGCGGACGGCAGGTGGCGCTACGTCATCGACAACCCCCACGGCACCGCCTGACCCCCGGGCGGCGGCCCCGGCCGCTCGGCCTCGATCGCGCTCCCCGCAGGACGGCGCTACAGTGGCGTGCCTTCCCAGCCCCCGTCCCCCGGTTCGGAGCCGCCACCGATGACGTACGCCCCGCTCGCCGCCGCCTACGACGCCGTGGCCGCCCGCTACGCCGAGTGCATCCCGGGCCGCTACCACGAGACCCCGCTGCACCACGCGATGATCCCCGTCTTCGCGGCCATGGTCCTGGCGGGCGGCGGCGGGCCGGTGGCGGACGCCGGCTGCGGGCCCGGACACGTCACCGCGCACCTGAACGCCCTCGGCGTGGACGCGTTCGGCGTGGACCTGTCGCCGGAGATGGTCGCCCGCGCCCGCGCCGACCACCCGGGGCTGCGCTTCGAGGTCGGCCTGATGGGGGCGCTCGACGTGGCCGCCGCGACCCTGGCCGGGGTGGTCGCCAACCACTCGATCATCCACCTGCCGCCCGAGCTGCTGCCGGAGACGTTCGCCGAGTTCGGCCGGGTGCTCGCCCCCGGCGGCCTGCTGCTGCTCGGCTTCCCCGGGTACGACGGGCCGGATGGTCCGGCGGAGCCGTTCGACCACATGACGTACCCGGCCTACCGCCACGCGGCCGACGGGGTGGCCGGGTTGCTGCTGGAGGCGGGGTTCGCCGAGGTCGCGCGCCTGGTCGTCGCGCCCGGGGAGGACGCCAGGCGCGGATTCCCCACGGCGTACCTGCTGGCCCGCCGCACCACGGCCTGAGCCCGGCCCGCACGCTCAGGCGGCGGGCGCGGGGTCCACGTCGAGGACCGCCTTGCCCGCGACGCGCCGGTCCAGCAGCGCGCGGGCGGCCTCCTCGACGCGGTCCCAGGTGCCGCGCCAGTCCACCTCCGGCGACAGCCTGCCCTGCGCGACGAACGCCAGCAGCGTCGCCAGGTCGGGCCCGAACCCGTGGACGTCGCCGAAGGTGCTCATCGTCTTGGCGGGCCCCACCGAGAACAGCGAGTACGGCTCGAACACCGCCGGCTCGCCGGAGGCCCACCCGATGTTCTGCACGCCGCCGCCCGGCGCGAGCAGCTCCCAGGCGGCGGCGAGCTGGGGCCCGCCCACGTTGTCGAGGACGAGGTCGACGGGCCGGTCGACGCCCTCCAGCCCGACGACCACCGCGTGGGCGCCCAGCTCGGCCAGCCCTTCTGCGCGGGCGGGAGAGCCGACGGAGGCGATGACGTGGGCGCCGCCCAGGGCCGCGAGCTGGACCGCGTACCGGCCGACGCCGCCGGCCGCGCCCGTGACCAGCACCGTGCGGCCCAGGATCGGGCGGGAGCGCAGGGTGCGCAGAGCGGTCACCCCGGCCATCGGCAGCGCGGCGGCCTGCGCCAGCTCGACCTCGCCGGGGACCTCGGCGACCGCCGTCGTGTCCACGGCCATCCGCTGCGCCCACGCCCCCGCGCCGAAGGCCGCGACGCGGGCTCCCACGGCGGGCCCCGTCCCGTCGGCTGCGGCGCGTACGACGACGCCGGCGGCGTCGTATCCGTGCACGGTGCCGGCCGGGCGGCGTCCGGCGAAGGCGACCTCGCCGCGGTTGAGCGAGATGTGCCGGACGTCGAGCAGGAGCTGGTGCGGCGCGGGCTCGGGCGCGGGAGCCGTACCGAGCCGCAGGGCGCCGGGGACGCCGGGATCGACGACGAGTGCGCGCATGTCCATCAGGGGGACTCCTTCACAGGCATGAGGTGATATGCGGACCGTGAGTCCGGTTACGGCTGGACGGTAGCATAGACGGACCGACAGTCCGCATCGGCGAGGGGATCGATGACCGAACAGCACACCCGAGGCACCGCACCCGCCACCCAGGGCGCCGAGCGCACCGAACGCGCCGACGCGGCGCGCAACCGCCGCGCGGTGCTCAGGGCGACCGAGCGGCTCCTGGCCGAGGGCGGGGGCGACCATGTGTCGCTCGACCGGGTCGCCGCGCTCGCCGGGGTCGGGAAGGGCACGGTGTTCCGGCGCTTCGGCAGCCGGGCCGGGCTGCTCCAGGCGCTCCTGGAGGAGCGTTCGGCCGAACTGCGCGAGGCCGTACGGAACGGGCCCCCGCCCCTCGGGCCGGGAGCGCCCGCCCGCGAGCGGCTGCACGCCTTCCTCGACGGGCTGGGCGCGATCGCCGAGGGCAACGCCGTCCTGCTGTCGGCGCACGAGCAGGCGTGCGCCGAGGACAGGTACGGCGACCCGAGCTACCTGTCCTGGCACCGCCACCTCAGCGCGCTGTTCACCGAGGCCCGGCCCGACCTCGACGCCGCCTTCCTCGCCCACGCGCTGCTGGCCGTCTTCGACGGCGACCTGATCCGCCACCTGACCCCGCCCGGCGACCCGCGCCACTTCACCCGCTCGATCCAGCGGATGGCCGCCGCACTGCTGGCCGACGCCCCGCCCGCGACCAGGGACCGGTGACGCCAGCGCCCCCTGAGGTCGCACCCCGGCCGCCGGTCGTCGCGCGCCCGACGGTTACCGTAAGCGCATGACCAGTCACAGAGAGTCCCGCACCGGGAGAGCGGCGGAGGAGCTGGCGGCGTCGCGGGCGGCGATGTTCGGGGCGCTGATCTCCGCGAGCCACGCCTGCACGCTGGAGCAGGTCCCCGGCCTGGTCTCCGAGCAGGCCGGGCGGGTGGGGCTGCGCGACGTGCTGATCTATCTGGCGGACCTGCAGCAGGAGGTGCTCTCGCCGCTGGTCGCCGAGCCCGCGCCGGCCGGCGCGGGCGAGCGCGGGGAGCTGCGCATCGACGGGACCGTGGCCGGCCGGGCCTTCCAGCACGGCCGGATCCTGCCGGCCACCGTCCGCGACACCGAGCACTGGTGGGTGCCGCTGGTGGACGACACCGACCGGCTGGGCGTCCTGCGGGTCACCGCTCCGGGCGCGGACCGCGAGGCGCTGCTGGACATGGAGCGGCTGGCCGGGCTGGTGGCGCTGCTGGTGGTCTCGAAGCGTCCGCTGAGCGACACCTACGCCCGGCTCGTCCGGCGGCGGCGCATGAGCGTGTCGGCCGAGATGGAGTGGCGGCTCATGCCGCAGCGTACGTTCGCGACTGGGCGGCTGGTCGTCAGCGCGGTGATGGAGCCCGCCTACGACGTGAGCGGCGACGTCTACGACTACGCCATCGGGGGCTCCACCGCGCATCTGGCGATCTTCGACGCCATGGGGCACGACACCGCCGCGGGACTGACGGCCAACCTCGCCCTGACGACCCTGCGCAACGCCCGCCACGAGGGCGCGGAGCCGGACGCGTCGGCGACGCGCATCGACGAGGCGCTCGTGGAGCTGTTCGGCGGCGAACGGTTCGCCACCGGCGTCATCGCCACCCTCGACATCCCCGGCGGCGACCTCGCCTGGGTCAACTGCGGCCACCATCCGCCGATCGTCATCCGCAGGCGTTCCACCATCGAGCTGGAGTGCGCGCCCGACCTGCCCATGGGCACCGGCCTGCTGCCGGAGGTGACCGTGTGGCGTACGCAGTTGCAGCCGGGCGACCGGCTCCTGCTCTACACCGACGGCATCACCGAGGCGCGCAACCACCGCGGCCAGGAGTTCGGCACGGAACGGTTCACCGACTTCCTCATCCGGCACCAGGCCGACGAGCTGCCCGTGCCCGAGACGCTGCGCCGCCTGATCCTCCATCACCTCCGTTACCACGATCACCGGTTGCGCGACGACGCCACGGTGCTCCTCGTCGAGTGGCCCGGCGGCCCTCTCCCCCGGGAAGAGGTCGAGGCCCTGTCCGGCATCCCGCCGGAGCCGGCGGCTTAACGAAACACATCTACCGTTAGCGTGCTAGGATTTTTAACGGTAAATCTGGCCCGTTAGAGAGCAGGATGGAATCATGGACTATCGACGGCTGGGCGCGTCCGGGCTCGAGGTGCCCGCGCTGAGCTTCGGCGCGGGCACGTTCGGCGGCAAGGGTGAGCTGTTCAGCGCGTGGGGCAACACCGACGTGGCGGAGGCCACACGCATGGTGGACGTGGCGCTCGACGCGGGCCTCACGATGTTCGACACCGCCGACGTGTACTCCGACGGCGCCTCGGAGGAGGTGCTCGGCCAGGCGATCAAGGGGCGGCGCGACAGGGTGCTCATCTCGACCAAGGCCGTGCTCCCCCTGCACGACGGCCCCAACGGCGCCGGAGCCTCGCGGGCCCGCCTGATCGAGGCGGTCGACAACGCCCTGCGCCGCCTCGGCACCGAGCACATCGACCTGTTCCAGTTGCACGCCTTCGACGCGGGCACGCCGGTCGAGGAGTCCCTCTCCACGCTGGGCGACCTGGTGACGGCCGGCAAGCTCCGCTACGTCGGCGCCTCCAACTTCGCCGGCTGGCAGCTCATGAAGTCGCTGGCGGCGGCCGACCGGCACGGC
Organism: Nonomuraea sp. NPDC051298; assembly: GCF_055586305.1. NCBI lineage: Bacteria > Bacillati > Actinomycetota > Actinomycetes > Streptosporangiales > Streptosporangiaceae > Nonomuraea > Nonomuraea sp. NPDC051298. The sequence goes on along the minus strand of NZ_JBVJIM010000007.1, from coordinate 266,717 downwards.
CTGCCCCGCTACGTGGCCCACCAGGTCTACTACTCGCTGGTCGGCCGCGACTACGAGTGGGAGCTGATGCCCCTCGGCCTCGACCAGGGCGTCGGCGCGGTGGTGTGGAGCCCGCTCGGCTGGGGCCGCCTCACCGGCAAGATCCGGCGCGGCCGGCCGCTGCCCGAGGGCAGCCGGCTGCACCGTACGGCCTCCTACGGCCCGCCCGTGGACGACGAGCACCTCTACACGGTGGTGGACGCCCTCGACGCGATCGCCGCCGAGACCGGCAGGAGCGTCCCCCAGGTCGCGCTCAACTGGCTGCTGCGCCGCCCGACCGTGGCCACGGTCATCGTGGGCGCGCGCAACGAGGAGCAGCTCCGCGAGAACCTGGGCGCCGTCGGCTGGAGCCTGACCCCCGACCAGGTGGCCAGGCTGGACGCGGCGAGCACGGTCACCTCGTCCTACCCGCACTACCTGTACCGGATCCAGGAGGGGTTCGCCCGCGTCAACCCGCCCATCGAACGCCTCATCGCGGCCGGCCGCGTCTGAAGGGCCGCCGTTCCCCGCCCTTGAGCGCGCCGGGGGCTTGGCGGGGCGGGCGCCGCCGCGTTCGCGACCACCGATAGCCTGCCGCCATCATGAAACGCGCGTGGATGTTGCCGACTCTGCTGATGGCAGGCGGCTCGGCGGTCGCGGCGGCGCAGTTCGCCGAGGGCGCTCCCGGCCCGGCCGTGGCGTCGCTGGTGCTGTTCGCGCTGCTCGCAGGGGTGTACTCGCCGCTGGTGTTCCCCAGGTCCATCGGCGCGGAAGAGGCGCGACGCCGCAGCGCGGCCGACGGCCGGCCGATCGTCTACTGGCGGCCGGGCTGCAAGTACTGCCTGCGGCTGCGGCTGCGCCTGGGCCGCAGCGCGCGCCGGCTGCACTGGGTCGACATCTGGCGGGACCCGGCCGGCGCGGCGACGGTGCGGGCGGCCAACGACGGCGACGAGACCGTGCCGACCGTCGTGGTGGCGGGCCGGCCGCACGTCAACCCCGACCCCCGATGGGTACGAGCCCAGCTCGCACCGCCCACGTGACCGACCTGCCCACCCGACCGGCCTGTGGCGCGGGACCGGTCGGTCACTGCTGTCCCGGGCGGCGGGCCGGGGACGGGGCCGGGCCCGCGGTCCCGTCGGCGAAGCGCGCCGGGCGGAACGGCCCCAGCAGGGCCGACTCCTCCCCGAACACCTCGCCCGCGACCTCCCGCATCAGCAGCGGCGCCAGCGTGACCCCGCTGTGCGTGGCCACCGTGTAGACCCGCCGGCCGGCGTCCGCGAACCCGGCCACGGTGAGCCCGTCGCCCGGCATCGCGCGCTGCCCCACGACGGCCCGCTCCACGGCGGCCCCCTCGGTGGCGCGCAGCACGCCGGACAGCAGCGCCAGCATCTCGGCCGGCACCTCGCCGGGCACCGGGACGGCGGGGTCGGCCAGGCCGTCCAGGGGCAGCGACTGCAGCAGCACCCGCCCCCCGCCGTCGGGACGCAGGTTGAGCGCGGCCGTCGTCAGCACCCGCGACAGCCGGGCGGGCACCGGCGTCGTGGTGACCAGGAACCCGTTGGTGAGCGTCCCGGACTCGGCCGGGTCCAGCATCGGGACGGTGGCCCCGGCCAGCGCGGCGACCCGCTGCGTCCAGCGGCCTGCGCAGGTGACGACGACGTCGCCCGCGAAGACGCGCCCGTCGGCCACCGTCACCCGCACCCCCGGCCCCGCGGTCTCGATGCCGGTGACCTCGGCCCCGCACTCCACCGTGGCACCGCCGTCGCGGGCCTCGCCGAGCAGGCGTCCGAGCAGGCGCAGCGGCTGGACGTACGCCTCGCAGGGGAAGAAGACGTACTCGCTGTCCGGCGGCAGGGGCACGAGGTCGGGTTCCAGGGCGAGTGCCCGTCCGGCGGTGACGCGCTCGACCGGGTAGCCCAGGGCGAGCAGCCGCCCGACCCGCTCCTCGAGCAGTTCCTTGTGCTCGTCGGTGACCGCGCACTCCAGGTTGCCGGTGGGGAAGAACCAGTCGCCGGGAAGCTGGTGGTGCGCCCAGACCCCGGCGTGGTTGAGGTCGAAGTACTCCTTGGGGGTCTTGTTGTTGGCGTTGACCCACGCGACCGACGTGGACGTCGTACCGGCTCCCGGGGTGTCCGCCTCCAGCACCGTGACCTGGGCGCCGCGCCGGGTGAGACCGGCCGCGACCGCGGATCCGACCACCCCCGCGCCGATGACGACGACTCGCACCCTGGCTCCCTTCATCTGTTGTCCTCCTGATCGGCGCCGAAGAGCTTGGCCACGCCGACGAAGCGTTCGATGACGACGACCGCGACCGCGGCGAACAGCACCATGAGGGTGCCGATGGCGGTGACCGTGGGGTCGTAGTCGTACTGCATGTAGTTGAAGATCCGTACGGGCAGCGTCTGCAGGTCGGTGGTGACCACGAACAGCGCCACCGTCAGGTCGTCGAAGGAGGTGATGAAGGCGAAGAACGCGCCCCCGATCAGCGCCCCGCGCACGGCCGGCAGCGTGACGTGCCAGAACACCAGGAACGGCGGCGCGCCCAGCCCGGCCGCCGCCTTCTCCGCCGAGCGGTCGAGGCCCGCCAGCCCGGCCAGCACCAGCCGCACCGCGTACGGGACGGTGAGCACCAGGTGGGCCAGCAGCAGCGTGACCGGGCTGGAGGCCAGCCCCGTCTGCGCGAACCACTGCAGCAGCCCGATGCCCAGCACGATCGTGGGCACCGCGAACGCGCTCGACAGCACGGCCTCCAGCAGGCCGCGTCCGGGGAATCGGTGACGGTGGATGGCCAGCCCGCCGGCCAGCCCCACGACCGCGGAGACCGCCGCCGCGGCCAGCGCCACCCCGGCGCTCAGCGCGAACGACGACAGGAACTCCGGCTTCTGGAACACCTCCGCGTACCAGCGCAGCGTGATACCCCGGGGCGGGAACGTCACGTACGAGGTGGCGGTCAGCGAGGAGGCCACGGTGACGGCCACGGGCGCGACCAGGAACAGCCCGACCAGCGCCGCGAACGCGCCACCGAGCACGCGCGACAGCCGCGTCATCCGAACACCGCCTCCCCGCGCCCCCGCCGCAACAGCCGCGAGTAGCCCAGCAGCAGCCCCGTCGTGACCACCACCAGCACGAACCCGATCGCCGCCGCGTACGGCCAGTCGAGCGTGGTGGTGGCCTGGGTGTAGACGAAGTACGGCATGAGCTTGACCTTCGGCCCGCCGAGGATGGCCGGGGTGACGAAGCTGGAGGCGGTCAGGCTGAACACGATCATCGCCCCGGCCAGCATGCCGGGCGCCGACAGCGGCAGCGTGATCCGCCAGAAGCAGGTCCAGCCGCCCGCGCCCAGCCCCTTGGCGGCGGGCACGAGCGTCGGGTCGATCCGGTCGAGGCTGCCCATGAGCGGCAGCACCATGTACGCCAGCATCACGTGCACCATGCCGACGAGCACGGCGGTGTCGTTGTAGAGGAGTTGCGGCGGGGTGAGCCCGAGCCACGCGATGACCGAGGCGACGGGGCCGTTCGGCCCGAGCACCACGAGCCACCCGTACGCGCGGATGACCATGCTGATCAGCAGCGGCGACAGCAGGAGCAGCGCCAGCCAATTCCGCACGCGCGGCGAGCGGCCGCGCAGGTAGAGCGCGAACGGGTAGCCGACGAGCAGGCAGCCGGCCGTGGTCAGGGCGGCGATCTTGAGCGTGTTCCACAGGACGCCCCGGTAGAAGGGGTCGCCGAGGAAGCGCGCGTAGTTGTCGAGGGTGAAGGCGCCGGTCTGCGTCCTGAAGCTGTTGGCCACCAGCGTGAACAGCGGTGCCACGAACAGCAGCGCGAAGATCGCGACGGCGGGCAGCGCGAGCAGCAGGCCCGTACGCCGGCGCGGCGTGCCCGCGCCGGACCGCCGTTTCACCGGGTCGTCAGCGAGGCGTCCGAGGGCCGCCACGAGCAGGTCACCTCCTCCCCCTGCGCGGGCACCCGCGCGTCGAACGGCAGCGCCGCCCGCACCTCACCGGCCGGGGTGGCGACCACGCAGCGGATGCGCGAGCCGAGGAATCGCGTCTCCCTGACGGTGCCGCGCAGCCCCTCGCCCTCTCCCCCTGTACCGACTCCTCCGGGGGCGACGCGGACGACCTCCGGCCGCACGTACAGGCGCACGGCGGCGCCCTCGGCCGGAGGCTCGCCCGCCGGGGTGGCGGCCACGGTCCGGCCCGCGACCCGGCAGGCGTACCCGTCGGCGGCGGGGCCCTGGGCGGTGCCGTCGAGGGCGTTGACCTCGCCGATGAACCGGGCCACGAAGTCCGTGGCGGGCCGCAGGTAGATCTCCCTGGGCCGGTCGAGCTGCTGGATGACGCCGTCGGCCATGACCGCGATCCGGTCGGAGACGGCCAGCGCCTCCTCCTGGTCGTGGGTGACGAGGATCGTGGTGGTGCCGATGCGGCGCTGCAGGGCGGCGACCTCGTCGCGCAGGCGTACCCGGAGCTGGGCGTCGAGGTTGGAGAACGGCTCGTCGAGCAGCAGCAGGTCGGGCTGGACGACCAGCGCCCTGGCCAGGGCCGCGCGCTGCTGCTGGCCGCCGGAGAGCCGGCGCGGGTGCCGCTCGGCCAGGCCGTCCAGGCCCACCATCTCCAGCACCTCGGCGACCTGCCTCCTGCGCCGCGCGGCCGGGACCCTGCGCATCCGCAGGCCGAAGGCCACGTTGTCGGCGACCGTCATGTGCGGGAAGAGGGCGTACGACTGGAAGACCATGCCCATGGAACGGCGGTGCGGCGGCACGGCGGTCACGTCGCGGCCGTCCACCTCGATCACGCCGCCGTCGGCGGTCAGGTGTCCCGCGACCATGTTGAGTGTCGTCGTCTTGCCGCAGCCGGACGGGCCGAGCAGGGTGAGGAACTCACCGGGCTCGGTCTCCAGGTCCACGGAGGAGACGACCTCCTTGCCGCCCAGCGCCTTGCGCACGCCGTTCAGGCGCAGCCGCCCGCGCCGCGCGGCGGTGGGCTCGGCGGGGGCCTCGGTCGTGCTCGTCACCGCTCGATCTCCTTCGTCCACCGGTCGGTCCACGCAGCGCGCCGGCTGTTGACGTCCCGCCAGTCCAGCGGCTGCATGTGCGCCGCCTGCTCGGAGCCGACGACCCGCTTGGCCAGCTCGGGCTCGAGGTGGGCGTCGGTGACGGTGGGCCCGTCGTAGCCCTCGGCGGCCAGCCGCTCCTGGATGCCCGGCTCCAGCAGGGCGTTGACGAACCGCTGCGCCAGCTCGGGGTGCGGCGCCCGGTTGACCACGTTCGCGGTGGCCAGCAGTGGGATGGCCCCTTCCTCCGGATACACGAACGAGATCGGGAAGCTCTTGTCCGCCAGCGTCTCCACCCGCGAGCCGCCCCAGACCGTGGCGACCGCCTGACCTTGCAGGAAGTAATTGGACACGTCGGCCGTGGCGTCGAAGGTGAAGGCGTTGGCCGCCACCTTCTCCAACCCGGCGAAGCCGGAGTCGATCGAGCCGTCGCCCTCGCGGGCGGCCAGGACGAGGGCGCCCACGCCGTACGTGTTCGTGATCGACGGCAGCACGACCCTGCCCTTGAGCCTCGGGTCGGCCAGGTCGGCCAGCCTCCTGGGGGCGGGCAGGCCGTTCTCGGCGTACCACTTGGTGTTGTAGGCCAGCCCGGTCGCGGTCAGCGCGAACCCGACGCCGACGTCACCCGGGATCCTGGCCACCCGCTCCACCTTGTCCAGGCGGGTGACGGCGTCGGGGTCGAGCTTGGCCAGCAGCCCCGCCTCGGCGGCCTGCGCCTGCGGCCCGTCGTCGATGAGCGCGACGTCGATCTGCGGGGCGTCCTGCTGCGCCTTCAGCTTGGCCACGGTGTCGGTGGAGCTGCCGGCGATGTAGACGACCTCGCAGGAGCACGACTTCTCGAACTCCGGCACCACGGCCTGTTCGAACGCCTCCTGGTAGGAGCCCCCGTACCCGGCCACGACGAGCTTGCCCGTCGAGGCGGTCGGGCTGGGCGGGGCGCAGGCCGCCAGGCCGGTGAGGGCCAGCGCCGCGGCGAGCAGCCTGGTCATGAGGTCTCGATCTCCTTGTTCCAGCGGTCCGTCCAGGCGGACCGGTTCTTGTTGATCACGGCCCAGTCGAGCTTGCGCAGGCCCGCGGCCCGGTCCTGGCCGACGACCTTCTCCGCCAGCGCGGGGTCGAGCTCGACGCCCTCGACCACCGGGCCGTTGAAGTTGGACTCGGCCATCGTCCGCTGCGCCGACGGCTCCAGGAGCGCGTTGACGAACTTCTGGGCCAGGTCGGGGTGCGGCGCCCGCTGCACGACGTTGACGGTGGCGATGAGCGGCAACGCGCCCTCCTCCGGATAGACGAACCGCACCGGGTATCCCTTCTCGGCCAGCATCTGCACCCTGGAGTTACCCCAGATCGAGGCCACGGCCTGCCCTTGGAGGAAGTAATTGGACACGTCGGCCGTGGTGTCGAACGTGACGGCGTTGGCCGCGACCTTCTCGACGCCCGCGAAACCGGGGTCGATCTCCTGCTCGGAGCCGCCGCCGGCCTCGGCGGCGATGAGCAGCGCGCCCAGTCCGTACGTCTGCGTGATCGACGGCATCACCAGCTTGCCCTCGAGCCTCGGATCGGCCAGGTCGGCCAGCCTCCTGGGGGCGGGCAGGCCGTGCTCGGCGTAGTAGTCGGGGTTGTAGGCGAGGCCGGTCGCGTTCAGGGAGAAGCCGACGCCCACGTCACCGGGCAGCCGGGCGAGGTCGATGACGCGGGCCAGGTTCGTGACGGTCCCGGGGTCGAGGGGGGCCAGCAGACCGGCCTCGACGGCCTGGTTCTGCACGCCGTCGTCGATGAGGGCGACGTCGATCCGCGGCGCGTCCCGCTGCGCCTTCAGCTTGGCGACGGTGTCGGTGGAGCTGCCGGCGACGTAGGTGACCCGGCAGGAGCACGACTGCTCGAAGCCGGGGATGACCGACTCCTTGAACGCCTCCTCGTACGAGCCGCCGTACCCGGCGACGACCAGCGTGCCGGGGGCGGCCGATGGAGTGGGGGCGCCGCAGGAGGCGAGCGCGAGCGTAGCGGCTGCGAGTACGGCGGTCAGAGATCTGGATGTCAAGACGACCTCCGAAGGGGGCGATTCTGTGCGAGACGGCCGGTGTCACCGAAGACGGGGTCACAGAAGACGGGGTCACCGAGGACGGGGACGAGCTTGACGCCGTGGCCGTCAGGGGTGAAGGCGTCCGGGTGAGCCGATCTCGTACGGGGGAGGGTTCAGTTGTGGTGGGCGGAGCCGCTCAGGTCGGTCTCCACGTAGAAGCGCTCGGACCCGGCGGGGACGATCGCCTCCAGCAGTTCCGCGATCTCGCCGCGGCGCGTCCAGGTCTCGCGCGTCCAGCGGAACACGGGCAGGCCCACCGCCAGCCCGAACAGCTCCGCCTGCGCCGCGCCCAGGACGTACGGCTCCACGTAGAGCCTGGCGCGTACCAGCTCGACCCCGCGGTCGCGCAGGTAGGCGTGGGTGGTCAGCGGCTCTAACGGCTGGTCGAGCAGGTCGGGGGCGAGCCGGAAGGGCAGGACCTGCACCTCGGTGTGGGCCACCTTGCCGTCACCGTTCAGCTTGTGGCGTTCCATCTGGACGACCGCCTCCGCACCGGGCACGCCCGGCAGCCGCAGCCGCGCCGCGCTCGCGGGCAGCACCCGCGCCGAGACGACCAGGTGGTCGCCGGGCAGCTCCGGCCCCTGGATCAGCAGGCCGGTGAAGCGCAGCAGGTTGTTCCGGCCGATCGCCTGCGCCACGAAGCTGCCACGCCTGCGGAAACGTACGATGAGCCCGGCGTCGGCGAGGTCGCGCAGGGCCCGCCGCACGGTGATGCGCGACACCCCGAACTCCTCGCAGAGCCCCGCCTCCGTGGGCATCCGGGTGCCGGGGCCCCATTGGCCGGAGCGGATACGTGCCTCCAGCGCCATGCGGATCTTCACATGAAGCAGGAGGTCACGTTCTGACATGGCCAAATACTGGTTGTAGCGATTAGTTATGTCAATAGAAGATTAGACATGACTTATCGCCGCTGAGTGGGGTGAGAGGCCGGCGGCCCGTCCTCCTCGCGAACGGCCGTCCCTAGGCTGGGGTCATGGATCTCGCCACGACAGCCAAGCTCTGGGACGCCGAACCGGGCTGGCTCAACACCGCCTCCTACGGTCTGCCGCCCCGTCCCGCCTTCGAGGAGTTGCAGGCCGTGCTGACCGAATGGAGGCACGGCAGCGGCGACTGGAAGCCGTGGGACGCCTCGGTGGGGCGTTCCCGCGCCGCCTTCGCCCGGCTGGTCGGCGCTCCGGTCGCCGACGTGAGCGTGGGCTCGACCGTCTCGCAGATCATGTCCGTCGTGGCCACCGCTTTGCCGCCGGGCGCCAGGGTCGTCGTGCCCGAGGTCGAGTTCACCAGCAACCTGTTCCCCTGGGCCGTGGCCGCCGAGGTCGTGACGGTGCCCGCCGACCGCCTGGCCGACGCGATCACGCCCGGCACCGCGGCGGTGGCGTTCAGCCTGGTGCAGTCGGCCACCGGGGAGGTGGCTCCGCTGGCCGACATCGTGGCCGCCGCCCGCGCCCACGGCGCGCTGGTCCTCGCCGACGGCTCCCAAGCCTGCGGCTGGCTGCCCGTGGCGGTCGAGGGCGTGGACGCGCTGGCGTGCGCGGCGTACAAGTGGCTCATGGCGCCACGGGGGGCGGCGTTCGCGTACCTGTCGCCGCGCCTGCGCGAACGCATGCGCCCGCTGGCCGCCAACTGGTACGCGGGCGCGGACGAGGGCGGCTCCTACTACGGCCCGCCGCTGCGGCTGCGGGACGACGCGCGGGCGTTCGACCTGTCCCCGGCGTGGTTCTCCTTCGTCGGCGCGGCTCCCGCGCTGGAGTTGCTGAACGAGATCGGCGTCGAGCGCGTCCGTGACCACGACGTCGCGCTGGCCAACCGGTTCCGGGCGGGGCTGGGGCTCGAGCCGTCCGATTCGGCCATCGTCTCGGTGGACGCCCCGGGCGAACGGCTGCGGGCGGCCGGAATCCGCGCGGCGGTGCGGGCGGGGCGGGTGCGGGCGAGCTTCCACGTCTACACGACGGAGGCCGACGTCGACCGCGCCCTCGACGCCCTGACGCCCTGACGCCCTGACGCCCTCGATGCCCTGACGGTAGGACGCCCTGACGGCACGACGGCGTGACGGCGTGACGGCGTGACCTGAGGTTCGAGTGTGCCGGGCTATGCCGGTGACGTGTCCCTACCGCACGAGAGGACCTTCGCGAGGGCCTCGGCGACGTCGGCGGCGGCCGCGGGCTCGTCCATGAGCATCGCCTGGCGGACCCACACCACGGTCCTGGCGGCCTCCTCGGTCGCCGGGCACGGCTCGACGCGGGCGCCCTCGGCGGTGAGGGCGGCCATCGTGCCGAGCGGCGGGTATCCGGCGTCCAGCGGCACGCCCTCCGCGGCCATGGCGGCGAGCAGGAACTCGCGGTCCACTCCGGTGTCCGTCCGCAGCATGAGCAGGTGGCGCGAGTCGCGGGTGACGCCTTCGGGCCGGGGCACCACGCCGACCTCGGGGACCGCGGCCAGCTCCCGCTCCAGGGCCGCGCAGAAGGCGTTCCTGCGGTCGATCTCCTCGTCGAGGCGGTCCAGCCAGGGCAGCAGCAGGGCGGCCTGCAGCTCGGTCAGGCGCAGGTTCCAGCCGACCGACGGGTGGCCGTACCACTGGCCGCCCCGCCTGCGTCCGACGTTGCAGACCGACCAGACGCGCTCGTGCACGGCCTCGTCGCGGCAGACGATCAGGCCGCCCTCACCGGCGGTCATCGCCTTGCTCGACTGGAAGCTGTAGACGCCCGCGTCGCCCAGGCCGCCGACCGGGCGGTCCTTGTACGTCGCGCCGTGCGCCTGGGCCGTGTCCTCCACGACCGCCAGGCCGTGGCGGGCGGCCAGGTCGTTCAGCGGGTCCATGGCCGCGGGGCTGCCCGCGAGGTGCACGGGCATGATCGCCGATGTCCTGCCGGTCACGGCCGCCGCCACGGCCGCCGTGGACAGGTGCAGGTCGGCGGGGTCGACGTCGACGATCACGGGGGTGGCCCCGGCCAGCAGCACCGCGGTGGCCGAGGCCACGAACGTGTACGCGGGGACGATCACCTCGTCCCCCCTGCCGACGCCCAGGCCGAGCAGCGCGGCGAACAGGCCCAGCGTCGCGTTGCCGCAGGCGACCCCGTACGGGACGCCGGAGCGGCGGGCGAACGCGGCGGCCAGGTCCGTGACGACCGAACCGCCCTGGGCGGCGCCCCAGAGGCCGCTCTCCAGCACCTCGGCGACCAGCGCGCGCTGCGCGGAGTCGGGGGGCGGCGGCCAGGCGGGCCAGGGGGTCGAGCGGACGGGAGTGCCGCCGTGGATGGCGAGCGTCACGAAAGGCGTCCCTTCGCATCGGGGCCGGAGCCGGAGCCGGGTCCGGAGTCGGAGTCGGAATCGGAGCCGGAGCCGTCGAGCCGGGCGGGGCCGGGATCAGGGAGCCCGGCGGGGTCGAGGCCGAGGAGCCGGGCCAGGTTGCCGCCCTGGACGAGGGCGCGGTCGGCCTCGCTGAGCGGGGCCAGCGCGACCCGGCCGTAGCCCGTGCGCAGGTCGAGGAAGCAGGCGTCCGAGCCGAACAGCACCCGCTCCGCCCCCGCGAGGGCGGCGAGCCGGGCGATCCAGCGGCCGGTCATCTTCGAGCCGCACGTCTCGAGGAAGACGTTCGGGTGGTCGGCCACGAGCCGGGCCGCGCGGCCGAACCCGTACGACCAGAGCCCGGTGTGTCCCATGATCAGCCGTACGTCCGGGTGCCGGGCGGCGACGGCGGCGAACTGCGCCGGGTCGCTCCACGGCGAGTCCGTCTGCCCGTGCGCCAGGACGGGCAGGCCGAGCCGCCACACCGGCTCGTACAGGGGGTCGTCGAGGCGGCACCGGTGCACGTCGGGATGGAGCTTGACCCCCCACACGCCGTCGCCCGCCAGCGGGGTGCGGTGGTGCGGGTTGTAGACCTGCCACACCCCGAACCTGCCGGGGAAGCGCGCGGCGATCTCCATGGCGGACTCGTTGCCACGGACGGCGTCCGGGCCGACGGCGAGCAGGTGGCTGATGCCCATCGCGGTGACGCCGATCCGGTCCATGACGGTCACGAGGTGCTCGGCGGTGGGCTCGGGGATGAGGAAGTCGGGCCAGGTCCCCACGTGGCCGTGGGCGTCGAGGATCACAGCAGCTCCTCCAGCGTCCCGGCGGCGATCCGGTCGACGTCGTCCGGGGGCAGGTCGAGGTGGTCGAGCAGGAAGCGCGGCCCGCAGTCGTCGGCGACGGGCGCGCCGGTGCCGAACACCAGCCGCCCCGCGCCGAACCGCGCGGCCAGCCATTCGACGCCGCCCTGCGTGTTGACGGTGCCGATCTCGGCAAGTACGTTCGGCGCCTCGGCCATCAGCTCGGCCAGCGCGCGCAGCCTGCGGTAGCCGGGGTTGAGCACGAGGATCGCCTGGCCGGGCAGGCGCTCCGCGAGGTGGCGGAGCTGGGCGGGCGAGGTCTCGTCCAGGTCGATCGCGACAGGAAGGCCGATCGCGGCCAGGCGGCGCAGGGCGGACGGCCCCGTGAGGTCGAAGCGGTGCAGCTCCGGACACAGCCTGATCATCCGTACGCCGTCCAGCTCGTCCCTGGTCTCCCCCGGCACCACCACGGGCACCGGGACGAGCCGGGGGTCGCCGAGCGCGGACAGGGCCTCGTTGCCCGCCTGCGGATCGGAGTAGAGGCTGAGCGTGTGGGTGACGCAGGCCCGCTCGATGCCCAGCCGGTCCATCTCGCCCCGCGGGTCCGCCGGCAGGTCGTCGAACGGCACGGGGCCGACGAGCCGGTGGGCATCGATCACATATTTCGGCACAGACCGAAACTAGGGGGTCAGGGGGTGACGGTCAAGGGCGGGCAGCGCGGGTCGAGCCTGACCCTGGCGAGGTCCCGGCCCGCGAGCGTCCAGGCCCGCCAGGAGCCGGGCTCGAAGTGCGCCTGCGGGTTGGTGTACCACTCGTCGCCGAGCCCGGTGGCCAGGAGCCTCGCCTCGGCGCCCAGCTCGTAGGCGTTCCCGCCGCCGAAGAACGTGGACGCGAACACCCTGCCCCGATGCGTGGTCAGCTCGCCGTACCCGGAGAGCTTGCCCTGCCGCACCACCGTCCTGGTCGCCAGGTCGAGGGCGATCCAGGTGCCCGAGTCGCGCTTGTAGACGCCGTACAGCAGGCCGTCGTGGACCTTGACGTCCTGGAAGGTGCGGTGTCCCGGGATCGGGTCCGCCTGCCAGAGCAGCTCGCGGGTGCGCAGGTCGAAGGCGGCGACCGACGCGGACGTCCTGACCGGCGGGGTCCCGCCGCCGCCGAGCACGTCGCCGCCCAGGTAGACGACGCCGCCTCGGGGGTCGAGCGAGAGGCTCATCAGGCTCTGGTCCGGCAGGACGCCCTCGTAGACCTCGATCCGCCCGGTGTCCGGGTCCACGACGGACAGGGCGCCGTTCAGCCTGGCGCCGAGCGGGGCGCTGGCGACCACGAGCTTGCCGGTGGCGGGGTCGTACTCGATGTCCCAGGGCCGCTGCTGGCCGTGCCCGAGGAAGCCGACGCCGCGCACCTCGTCGGTGCGCAGGTCGACGGAGACGATCTGGCCGCTGGGGTACATGGCGGCGTAGATCTTCTCGCCGCGCCGGACGAGGTCCTTCGGCTCGCCCGGCATCCGGAACCTGCGCTTGGCGCCGGTACGCAGGTCGAGCACCTCCATCGAGAAGTGGCCGCCCACGTAGACGGCGCGGTTCGGCACGAGGAGCATGCTCTGCGGCCGTTCCGGGCCGGCGGGCAGACCGGCGTCGATCAGGTCGGAGAACGCGGACGCGCCCGTGCGCAGGTCCAGCCACCACATGCCGCCGCTGCCGGCGAAGCCGAGCAGGGTGTCGTCGTCGAGGAGTTGCAGCCGCCTGGTCTCGTCGCCCGGCGAGGGCGGGTCGGCGACCTTCGTGAAGACGGCCTCGCCCGTGCGGTAGCGGTGGACGGCGCCGTCGGGGCGCGAGGTGGCGTAGACGGTGCCGTCGGCGGCGACGGTCAGCGTGTCGATCGTGCCGCCCGGCAGGGTGGCGCGGCGTTCGTCGGTGCCGTCCTGGCGCACGTCGATCAGCACGGACCCGCTCGCCGCCAGCACGCGGTCGCCGTGCTCGGCGACGGCGCCGATGCCGGTCGGGCCGCTCGCCAGCTCCCGCACCGCGCCGTCCGCGCGGCTGATGCGGACGAGCTTGCCCTTGTCGAGCAGGCCCGCGTAGACGTGGGCGGCGTCGGCGGCGACCGCGCGCACGTACCGCTCGCCCTGGGCCAGCACGCCGAAGTCGCGCACCGCGCCCGTGCCCGGCACGTACTCCCTGACCCGGCCGTCGGGGTAGGTGCCCGCGTAGAGGGTGCCGTCGGGAGCGGCGGCCAGGCTCCACACGAACCCGCCGTTCCTCCCGAACGACTGCAAATGCTCCACGGCACCCGTGGCAGGGTCGAAGCTATACAGGTCGGGCACCGGGTAGGTGCCGACATAGATCTTCCCGCCGGACACCGCCATCGCCCACGCGCCCTCCGGCTCGCCCGCGGCCGGGCCGTCCGGCAGCGGGACGCTCCTGACGACCTTGCGGGTGGCCAGGTCGATGTCGGCGAGCACGGGCGGTTTCAGCCCTCGGGTGACGACGTAGGCGTGCCCCTCGTGCACGGCCGCGCCCACGATCGCACCGGTGACGGACGCCGGGCCGAACCGCTCCACCGCCGGAGCCTCGCAGGCCGCCGCCTGAGCGGCCGGTCCCGTGAGGAGCGCGGGTAAGAGCGCGGCCAGGACGACCAGGGAGGAGCGGATCATGGGTCCACCTCGCTATTCGATTTCGATCAGTTTTGGTCCAGACCGTAAATTCATCCGCGCTGTTCGTCAATGACATGATGTCCCACATGGTGATTAAGGATGAGCCCGCTATTCCCTTCGACGCGTGGCGGGCAGTGGGCGGACTGGAGGTGGCGCTCGACGTGGACGTGCTGTTCGGGGCGTACCCGGACCGCGACGGCCCGCCCGGCGCCCCCGGCTCGGTGCTCGCGACGCTCGACGCCCACCGGATCCGGGCGGCGGCGGTGGCGAGCCTGCGGGCGGCGCTGTTCGACATGCGCTCGGGCAACGACGAGCTGCTCGCGCTGGCCGCCGCGCCGCTCGCGCCCGGGGCCACGGCGGTTCCGGGTGACGGCGCGTCCCTGCCGCCGGTCGCTCCCGTCGCCCTGCCGCCGATCGTTCCCGTCGGAGGGTTGGATCTGCGCGACCCGATCGGCGCGGCCCGCGAGCTGGACCGGCTGGCGGAGGCCGGTGTCCTGGCCGTCCGGTTGTTCCCCGACGAGCAGGGGGTCGAGGCGGGGTTCCCGTCCGTCCGGCACGTCGCCCGGCGGGCGGCGCGGCTGGGCCTGGTGGTGCTGACCGGCGGCGACGTACGCAGGTTCTGGCAGCCGTTCGCCGGGCTCGGCGCCAGGGTGGTCTTCCTCGACACGCACTTCTACCACCTGGGCGACTTCCTGGTCGCCGCCGCGGACGAGCCCGGCTTCCACACCTCCACCCGCCTGCTCAACTCCCCCGACGCGCTGGAGCTCGCCGCCGCCCACCTCGGCGCGGACCGCCTGCTGTACGGCTCGCGCGCTCCCCACTACGAACCCCTCGTCCCCCTCCTGCGCCTGGCCACCAGCGGGCTGAAGGCCGAGGAGATCGCCGCCGTGGCCGGGGGCAACGCCCGGAGGCTGCTCTCCCCCGAGCCCCCGCCGACCCCGCCGACCCCGCCGAGCCCTGCCGAGTCCGCTCCCACCGGGTCCGCCGAGGCCGCGAGGAGGCCGCAGTCGTGATCATCGATGTGCACGCCCACTGGGGCCCGTGGTTCTTCACCATGGACGTCGCCGAGGCGAACCTCGCCACCATGGACCGCTACGGCATCGACCGGGCGATCGTCTCGGCCACCGAGGCGGTCATCTACGACGCCCCTGCGGGCAACCGCGCCCTGGCCGCGCACCTGGAGGGCCAGGACCGCCTGCTCGGCTACGTGACGGTCAACCCGCGCCGGCTGCGCGAGGCGGAGCGGGACCTGCGCGCGTACCTGCCGGGCGGCAGGTTCGTCGGCGTCAAGATCCACACCGACTACACGGGCTCGCCCGTCACCTCCCCCCAGCTCCGCGACGCGCTGACGCTGGTCGCCGAGGCGGGATGCCCGGCCCTCGTGCACACCTGGGGCACCTCGGTGCTCGACCTGGCCGCGCTCTGCCTGGACCTCCCGGGCCTGCGGGTGATCGCCGGGCACATGGGCGCGGACGGGTTCAGGCACGCCGTCGCGGCCGCCGCCGCCTGCGACCGCCTCTACCTGGAGCCCTGCTGGTCGCACGCCCCCGCGGGCCGCATCGCCGAGGTGGCGGCGGCCGTGGATCCGGCCCGGCTGCTCTTCGGCACCGACGCGACCCTGATCGACCCCTCGTCGGCGTTCGGGGCGGTCGCCGCGGCGGGTCTGACCGCCGAGGCCGCCGAGCGGGTCGCCTGGCGCAACGCCGCGGAGCTTTTCCAGCTCGAGGACCTGGACATTACGGCCTAGTCCGTTATAGCGTGCGGCGAAACTTCACAAGGGAGTCCCGCGCATGATCCCCCGCCGTCGATTCCTCCTCGCGGCCGCCGCGACCACGGCCGCCGCGACCCTCACGGCCCAGCCCGCCCAAGCCCGCGCCCGCACCCGCCAGACCACCCAGCAGACCGCCCAGCAGACCGCACCGTCGCAGCCGGAAGGCACCGTCACCGACCTGGGCCCGGCGAGCGTCGCCAGCCCGCTCGGCAACGGCGAGTTCGTCGGCGGCGTGCTCTACGCGGGCTCGCGCGGCCTCTCGCCCAACGTGGTCGGCGCGTACGACCTCACCCAGGATTCGGTCACGGCCCATTTCGACATCCCGACGGGCGTCGGCATCTGGGCGATGTGCCGGACGGGCACCGACGTCTACATCGGCACCCACGCCAGATCCGACCTGTACCGGCTCGACACCACCACGAACCAGGTCACCAAGGTCGCCGAGTACCCCGACCGCTACATCTGGACCATGGCCTCCTCCCCCGACGGCAAGGTCTACCTGGGCACCTCGGAGCCGGGCCGCGTCTGGGAGTACGACCCCGCCACCGGCACGAGCCGCGACCTGGGCGAGCCCGCCCCCGGCGAGGCGTACGTCCGCAGCATCCAGGCCGACGAGACCCACGTCTACGCGGGCGTCGGCGCCAACGCCCACCTGATCGCGATCGACCGCGTGACCGGCGAGAAGCGCGAGCTGCTCCCCGCTTCCCTGGCCGACCGCGACTGGGTCGCCAGCATGAGCATGTCGGACACCCACCTGGCCTGCGGCCTGAACTCGCAGGCCGAACTGCTCGTGCTGGAGAAGGCCGCGCCGCACGGCCACCGGCTCGTCAAGGCCACCGCCCCGGGCGAGAAGTACATCGTCTCGGTGCTGATCCACGACGGCCACGTCTACTTCGCGGGCCGCCCCTCGGGCACGTTCTACCGCTACGACCTGGCCTCGGGGAAGCTGGAGGTACTGGGCGTCCCGTACTTCGAGGCGGCCACCCACCGACTGCTGGCCCACGAGGGCCGGATCTACGGCGTCCAGGACAGCGCGGTCTTCGTCCACGACCCGGCGACCGGCTCGCTCGACTACCTCAACCTGGTGCAGCGCGGCTTCAGGACGGCCCCGGAGGAGCCGATGTCGGTGCACTCCGACGGCAGGCGCGTCTACGTCGGCGGCAAGGGCGGCGCCGACGTGCACGACGTCGCCACCGGCGAGGTCACCAGGCTCGGCATCGCGGGCGAGCCGAAGACCCTGCTCACCGTCGGCGGCACCACGTACCTGGGCGTCTACACCCAGGCCGCCCTGTACGCGCACCGCGCGGGCGCGGCCGAGGCCGACCTGGTCGCCCGTACCGGCAACCAGCAGGACCGCCCGCGGGACCTGGCCCACGACGACAGCACGGGCCTGATCGTGATGCCCACCCAGCCGGAGCCAGGCCATATGAACGGCGCGCTCTCCCTCTACTCACCCCGAACCGGCGAGTACGCGACGTACCGGCCGGTGGTGGAGCGCCAGAGCGTCTACTCGGTCGCCGCCCGGCGCGGCGTCGCCTACCTCGGCACCCACACCCAGGAGGGCCTCGGCCTGCCGCCGGTCACGACGACCGCCCGCCTGGCCGCGTTCGACCTGGTCGGGCGGAGGCTGCTCTGGCAGGTGGAGCCGATGCCCGGCGTCCGCCAGATCTCCTCGCTGTCCTTCGGCAGGACCTTCCTCTACGGCCTGGCGAACACGGGTGAGGTGTTCGAGTTCGATCTCCGGCGCAGGAAGGTCACCCGGACGCTCGCGGTCGGGTCGAAGGGCGGGGAGCTGTTCGTCACCGGCCGGGTCGCGTACTGCACGGACGGCGACCGGATCTACAAGATCGACCTGGCCGCGTTCACGGCCGAACCGATCGTCTCCGGGCTGGCCGGGCAGTGGTTCGGGGGCGAGCCGAAGCTGGCGCTCGACCCCTCGGGGCGGGCGCTGTACGCGGTGCGCGGACGCGACCTCGTCCGCGTCGCCATCGACGGCCGATAAGCCGCACCACCGTCATCGGGGCGCTGTGATCGGGGCGACGGCCCCGGCGAGAACCACCGCGGCCCGCTCCTCCTCCGGGAGGGGCGGGCCGTACGGGTCTCGCGCGTGCGACTCGGGGACCCGGCCCTCGGCCGCGGCCAGCCAGAGCATGCGCTGCACGTAGCCCTCCATGGGCTCGGTGAACGTGGCCCGCGCCAGCCGGTCGAGCCGCCCCGACGCCGCCTCGAACGCGCGCAGGTCGGCCCCCTCGAACGCCTCCAGCACGGCGGCCGTCACGCCCACGCTCGCCGCCGCGATCCCGACCAGGGCCGCTTCCGCGCCCCACAGCAGCGACGGGCCGAACATGCGGTCCTCACCGGTGATCGCCAGCCTGCCCGCCTCCCTGGCCAGGGCGATCGCGCGCTGGCAGCCCATCGCGTCCGACAGCAGGGCCGTCTTGAGACCGGCCACGCCGGGGTGCTCCAGGATCTCGCGCATCGCCCCGGGAGGGCATGGGCTGGTGTAGAGGTCGAAGGCGATCATCGGCAGGCGGGCCGCCCGCCACACCTCCTCGTGCAGCGCCACCCGGTCGCCGTCCGACGGGAACACCAGCACGCCGTCCGCCCCCAGGCCGGCCGCCACCCGCGCCTGCTCCGCCGCACCGGCGGCCTCCGCGCCGCCGCCCACGCCGACCAGCACCGGGACGCCCAGGGCGACGGCGCGCTCGACGACGGCGGCGCGCACCTCCCGCGTGAGATACGGGCCGCGCCCGGTGTGGGCGAGCACGGCCAGGCCGGTCGCGCCGTCGGCCACCAGGCCGGCGAGGTAACGCGAGACCAGGTCGAGGTCCACCTCGCCGGACGCCGTCATGGGGGTGGCCGCGGCGGCGATCAGCGCGCCCCGCAGCCGGTCCCGGAGGTTCTGTGCCGAGATATCCACCCGAGAGAGCTTATTTCAGTCCGGTCATCGCGATGCTGTTCACCAGGTACCGCTGCAGCAGGAAGAACACCAGCAGGCACGGCACCACCGACACGGCCGCCGACGCCATGAGCACCGACAACTGCATCTCCTCGGTACGCAGCGTGGTCAGGCCCACGGTCAGCGTGCGGGTGGCGTCGCTCTGCCCGACGACCAGCGGCCACAGGAAGTCGTTCCAGTGCCACAGGAACACGAACACGCCGAGCGTGGCCAGGATCGGCCTGGTCAGCGGCAGCACGATCGTCCAGTAGACCCGCCACTCGGAGGCCCCGTCCACCTTGGCCGCGTCGAACAGCTCGTCCGGCAGCCCCAGGATGAACTGCCGCATCAGGAAGACGGCCTGCGAGTTCGCCAGCGTCGGCACGATCAGCCCCCAGAACGTGTCCACCCCGTTCAGGCTGTTGACCAGCACGAACGTCGGGATGAGCGTGGCCTGGAACGGCACCATCATGGTCGCGAGGAACGTCCAGAACATCGCCTCCCTGCCGGGGAAGCGCTTCTTGGCGAAGGCGTACCCGGCCATGGACGCGGTGAGCAGGATGACCACCACGGAGACCACGGCGTAGACCAGCGAGTTGACCGTCCAGGCGACGAACCCGGACGACTCCAGCACCCGCGTGATGTTGTCCAGCGTGAGCGACTCGGGCCACTGCCCCGGCACGGTCGGCCGGCCCGCGGGCGACAGCGCCACGATGACCATCGCCACGAACGGGCTGACGGTCAGCACCGAGAGCAGGGCGAGCAGGGCCGCCAGCGGCCACCTTCCCCGCCACCAGGGGCGGCGGGCCGCGCGGGCGGGCTCGGCCCCGGTGACGGCGCGGGACGCGGTGATCGTCATGTGTTGCCCCGATCCAGGAAGCGGCGCTGGATCAGTGACACGACCAGCACGATCGCGAACAGCACCATGCCCCAGGTGGCGGCGTAGCCGAAGTCGAAGGACCTGAAGCCATGGTCGTAGATGCCGTAGATGAGCGTGTAGGTGGCCCTGGCCGGGCCGCCGCCGGTCATCACGTAGACGGTGTCGAAGGTCTGGAACCCGCTGATCGTCTCGATCACCACCACGAAGAAGATCGTGGGCTTGAGCAGCGGCAGCGTGATCCTGCGGAAGCGCTGCCACGCGCTCGCCCCGTCGACCCTGGCCGCCTCGAGGTAGGAGGCGGGGATCGACTTCAGCCCGGCCAGCAGGATCAGCATCGAGTAGCCGAAGCCCTTCCACACCGACACCACGGCCAGCGCGGGCAGGACCACCGCCGACTCCTCCAGGAACGCCACCGGGCCGAGGTCGGCCTTGGCCAGCAGGCCGTTGATCAGCCCGTCGAACTCGTAGATCCAGCGCCAGATGATGCCCGCCAGCACGAAGCTGGTCACGTACGGGAGGAAGAGCATCCCGCGGAACAGCCCGCGCATGAAGACGACCTGGTTGAGCAGCAACGCCGTGCCGAGCGCCACGAGCAGGGTGAGCGGCACGTAGACCGCCACGTAGACGAGCGTGACCCGCAGGCTCAACCAGAAGTTCACGTCGTCGAGCAGCCGGGCGTAGTTGTCCGCGCCGATCAGCTCCCAGTCGCCGCCGATGTTCCAGTTCGTCAGGCTCATCCCCGCCGCCGCCAGCGACGGGAAGATCCGGAAGGTCAGGAACAGCACGAGCACGGGCAGCACGAACAGCAGGCCGGTGACCGGGTCACGCAAGCGTTGACGCACCAGGTGTTTCCTTTCCTCGCTCAGCCGCCGCTGGTGAGCAACTGGTCGGCCTCCTTGGCGGCCGCGTCGAGCGCGGTCCTGGCGTCCTCCTTGCCGAGCAGCGCCGCCTGGATGTGCGGGGCGAGCACGCCCATCACCTGGCGGGCCTTCGGGTGGGTGTCGCCGGGGAAGGCGTACTGCAGGGACTTGGCGAACTCCTTGGACGACTCCGACTGGCCGGGCACGGTCACGTCGGTGCGCGCGGGGAAGAACCCCGACTCCTTCGCCAGCTCGGCGGAGACCTCGGGCGAGGCCAGGTAGGTGGCGAGCTTCTTGGCGGCGTCCTTGTTCTCGCTGTGCCTGGCCAGCACCAGCGCGCCGGGGATGCCGAACGCGACCCGCTTGCTGGCCTCCAGGGGCAGGCCGATGCCGACGTTCTCGGCGCCGATGGCGGTGCCGAGCTGGTCGGCCTGCAGCGCCGTCGCCGCGTGGTACATGGCCGTCTTGCCGGCCGCCAGCGGGCCGCCCTCGATGTCGTTGCCCTTGCTGGCGGTGTTCTCCGGCAGGCCGCCCGCGGCCTTCAGGTCGAGCAGGAGCTGGAGGCTCTCCACGCCCTCAGGGCCGTTGAACGCGACCGACTTGCCGTCGGCGGCGAAGACGCTGCCGCCGTTGGCCCACAGAATCGGGTAGAAGCTCTGGTTGAGGCTGACCTCGGGCTTGCCGGGGTAGTCGAGCACGGCGACCTTCTTGGCGGCCAGCTTGGGCGCGGCCGCCTTCAGCTCGGCCAGCGTCTCTGGGGCCTTGGCGACGCCCGCCTCCGCGAACAGCTTCTTGTTGTAGATGGGGGCGGTGATCGTCTGGTAGACGGGGACGCCGTAGAGCTTGCCGTCGATGCTGAGGGCGGACAGCGAGTTGGGCAGGTAGGCGGCCTTGGCGGGGGCGACGACGTCGTCGACCGCCTCGATCGTGCCCTGCTGGGCGTACTGCGGGAGCTGGTCCGGACCGAGCACGACGAGGTCGAAGCCCGTCTTCGAGACCAGCGCGGTGGTGACCTTCTCCTGCCGTCCCTCCCAGGGCTGTTGGTCGATCTTGACGTCGATCGTGGGGTTCGCGGTCTCGAAGTCCTTCTCGACCTTGCCCCAGAACGCCTGGCTCTTCGCCTGGTCCGCGATCACGGGATACATCCACAGGGTCACCGTGCTCCGGTCCGAGCCGCTGCCGGATGATCCGCACCCGGTGGCCGCGAGGCTCAGGGCGGCCACGACGCCGACTGCCGCTGCCTTTTTCATCGGCGGCTTCCTTTCCAAACTAATACCGGTCCTGACCGAAACCTAGTGAGCGGCTCTTGGTGGGGTCAATGCTTGATACATGACCGTAACTACGGACGAGCCCGAAATTTCGACATTTCATGGGCGATCAGCTCCACGTGCTCCGGGGTGTAGTTCTCGTTCCAGTCGATGACCAGCAGCGTACGGTCCACCAGTTCCTCGGCCCGCGGGCACGGATTCGGCCGGTAGCCGTCGAGGGGGTAGCGGGCGGCGCCGTAGATGGCCCCGTCCCACACCGGCGCCCTGTTCAGCGGCTCGGCGAGGTAACCGGCCCGTGCGGGGATCCCGGCCGCCGCCAGGTGCGCGGCCCGCTCGGGCGCGTCGCCGTCCGGGCACACGACGGGGAAGAGCCACCAGGCGTGGCCGCCGGGGCGCGGCAGCCGGATCCCCGGCAGGTCCCCGAGGGCTTCGAGCAGCCGTACGGCGGTGCGGCGGCGGGCGGCGACCACCCCGGGCAGCTTGGCGAACTGGGCGCGGGCCACGGCGGCCTGCAGCTCGGTCATGCGGTAGTTGAGCCCGAAGGCGGCGTGCGACCGCCCCGCCGCGCGGTCCCATCCCTTGTCGGAGAAGAGCCGCATCCTCCTGGCCAGCTCGTCGTCGTCGGTGATCGCCACCCCGCCGTCCCCGCAGGTGATGTGCTTCCACTGCTGCAGGCTGAGGCAGCCCACCTGGCCCACGGTCCCCGCGAGCCGGCCGCCGGGGAGCCCGGTCAGCCACGCCTGCGCGCAGTCCTCGATCAGCGCCAGGCCGCGCTCGTCGGCGAGCGCGCGCAGCTCGTCGATCCTGGCGGGCGCGCCGAACAGGTGCACCGCCATGATCGCCTTCGTACGGGGGCCGATGCGCGCCGCCACCGCCTCCGGGTCGAGATTGCCGTCGGAGGGATCGACGTCGGCGAAGATTGGGACCGCGTTTTGCGCCAAGATGGGGGCCACAGTCCCGAAGTCCGTGATCGGTGTCGTGATGATCTCGTCCCCAGGGTCCGGCGCCGCCGCGACGACCGCCAAGTGGAGGGCCGCGGTGCCGGAGCTGCAGGTGATCGCGTGGCGGGTGCCGTACACGTGCGCGATCTCGCGCTCCAGCGCGCGCGCCTCGGTCCCCCACACGGAGTTGAGCATGCCCGAGCGGATCACCCGCTCGACGGCGGCCACCTCCTCGTCGCCGAGCGTACGGCCGTCGCTCTCGGCCATGGACGGGAACTTCACGGGGCACCTCACAAGTTATGATTGCGGTCTAGACCGAAACGAGCAAGAGGGAGGCGTGGGTGGGAATCGTCATCGGTGTCGTCGGCCCGCATGACCTGGTCGACGACGTCGCGGCCGTCTGCGAGGAGCAGCCCGGCGTCAGCACGCTGCGCCTCGACTACGACCACGAGTCGCAGGCGCCCGCGATCGTCGAGGCGCACGCCGCCGCCGTCGAGGGGTGGCTGTTCACCGGCATAGTGCCGTACATGCTCTCCCGCGACGCCGAGGCGCTCACCCGTCCGGCCGCGTTCGTCGACTACTTCGGCGCGACACTGCTCAACGCCCTGGTACGCCTCCAGCACCAGGGCCAGGAGATCACCCGGCTGTCGATCGACACGCTGTCGGCCGCCGACGTCAACGCGACGTTCGCCGAGGCCGGGCTGCCGACCGGCGGGGTGCGCACGCTTCCCTACCGGCCGGAGATGACCTCCAAGCGGGCGATCGCCTTCCACCGCAAGGGGCCCGCGCACCCGGTGATCACCTGCCTCAGCTCCGTGCACGAGGCCCTGCGTGACGAGTTGCACGTGCTGCGCCTGGTGCCGTCCGTGCACTCCGTACGCGCGGCGCTGCGCCAGCTCATGCTGACCGCCGAGGGGCAGGTGCAGGAGGACGCGCAGATCGCGCTCGGGCTCATCGAGGTGGCCAACGAGGAGGGGCTGCTGCGCGAGGCGACGGCGCTCGGCGGCACGCTGGCGGCCTTCCGCGGCGGCACGCACCTGCTGGTGACGACCCGAGGGCCGCTGCACGACGCCACGGGCGGCTTCACGGGGCTGCCCATGCTGGCCCGCCTGGCCGCCGAGAACGACGTGGTCCGCGTCGGTTTCGGCCTGGGCCGCAGCGCGGCGGAGGCGGAGAGCCTGGCCCGCCGCGCGCTGGCCAGGGCGCGGCGGCTCGGCGAGGTCGCCGCGGTCCTGTCGCTGCGCGTGGACACGGACATCGTCCTGGAGTCGGCGCCGATCGTGCCCGCGGGCGACAAGAACCTGTCGGTCATCGCCCGGCGGGTCGGGCTGTCGGTGCCCACGCTGGAGAAGCTCATGGAGGCGCGGGCCGCCGCGGGGAACGAGCCGCTGACCACCCGCGAGATCGCCGACCGGCTCGCCGTCCAGCAGCGCACGGCCCGCCGCATGCTCCACCGCCTGGAGCTGGCGGGCCTGGCGGAGCGGACGGGCAACCTCACCAGCGGCTCCAGCGGACGCCCCCTGACCCTCTACCGCCTCACCCTCTGAACCCCATGAAGCCCACCACGAACCCCACCGCGAAGCCCACGAACCGCCCGGACCCCACGGACCGCCTGACCGCCCCGCCGGTGGCGCGGGGCGGGCCGGTGCGGGGCCGGAGCAGCTCATCGCTCAGGACAGCCAGCGGCTCAGGCCATCGGTGACGAACTCGTCGTCCCTGAGCCACGGGTACGCGGCCCAGATCCGGTCGATCTCCGCCAACTGCCCCGGCGACAGGTCCTCGTCCGGGTCGAGGCACCAGCGTCCCTCCAGCAGCCCCTGACGGCGCAGCACCTCGTGGATGCCCGGGATGCAGCCGCGGAAGCCGTTGGCCGAGTCGAAGATGGCGGCGTTCGCGTCGGTCAGGTGGCCGTCGAGGGTGAGCAGCCGCCGCACCGCCGCGTCGTCGCCGCCCTGCGCGAGCTTGGCCTCCTCCAGCAGTTCCACGGCCCGCCGCACCCACACGGCCCACTGGCCGAGCAGCCCGCCGACGAACTCGACCTCGACCTCGCGCCCGTCGACCACCACCCGGTGCCCGGTGACGAGGTCGGCCAGGATGTGGTCGTCGTTGCCCGTGTAGAGGGCCACCTCCCCGGCCCGCCCGGCCCGTACGACGCCGTGCAGGACGTCCAGCGTCCGGTACCGGTCGAAAGGGGCGACCTTGATGCCGACCACGGACTCCACCGCAGCCAGACGCGTCCAGAAATTTCTGGACAGGGGACGTCCGCCCACCGCGGGCTGCAGATAGAAGCCGATCACCGGCAGCACCTCGCCCACCGCCCTGGCCCGGTCGATGAGCGCGTTCTCGTCGAGGTCGCGGTGCGGGCTGAGCAGCACCATGTGGTACCCGTGCAGCCTGGCCAGCTCGGCCTCCGCCACGGCCTGCGCGGTGGGCCCGGTCGCCCCGGCCACCAGCACCACCTCGCGCTCGAACTCCCCGGCGGTCCGCGCCGCCAGTTCGAGCACGGGCGGCAGCAGGCCGGTGCCGTGGATGGCGAACTGCGTGGTGTGCACCCCCACCGCCAGGCCGCCCGCCCCGGCCTCGACGTAGTAGCGGGTCAGCGCCCGCTGGCGGCGTTCGTCCAGCTTTCTGTCCTCGGTGAGCGCGAGCGGGTGCGCCGGGATCACGAGGCCGCGCCTGAACAGATCGTGCACAGACGTCTGCGCCTCTGGAGCCGTGCTGAGCACGTGAAGGTCCCCCTTTGAGGTTGATGGCATGCGGGTCAGAAGCGCCCGTCGCGGCGCTCGAACTTGGTGGGCTTGCCGAGCAGCGGCCCGCCGCCCGCGACCCAGCGCGCGGTGTGCTCGATCAGCTCGGCCGGGGTCAGCTCCGGGTAGCCGAACAGCCGGTGGCAGCGCCCCGCGTTGGACAGCAGCGCGGTCGGCGCCTCCTCACCGGTGAACACGGGCTCCTTGCCGAGCGCGGCGCCGAGGGCCTGGGCGGCCTGCCGTACGGAGATCAGCTCGGGGCCCGTCACGTTCAGCACGTACGGCGGCGTGGCGGCCAGCGCCAGGGACCGGAGCGTGACCTCGTTGGCGTACCCCTGCCAGACCACGTTCACCTGCCCGGTCGAAAGGTCCACGGGCTCGCCGGCCAGGACCTTCTGCGCCAGATCGACGAGGACGCCGTAGCGCAGCTCGACCGCGTAGTTGAGGCGGATCAGCGACATCGCCGTGCCGTACCTCTCGGCGAAGTGCGTCAGCACCCGCTCGCGGCCGAGGCAGCTCATCGCGTAGTCGCCCACGGGGCCCACGGGCGCGTCCTCGGTGCAGCCGCCGCTGGTGACCGGGACGAGCGGGTAGACGTTCCCGGTGGACAGGGCGGCGATCCTGCTGTCCCTGAACCGGTCGGCGACCCGGCCGGGCAGGTAGGCGTTGGTGAACCAGGTGGCGTGCTCGCGCCCCTGCGTGCCGAACTTGGCGCCGACCAGGAAGACGACGTTCGCGGCGTCGGGCAGGTCGCGCAGCGCCCGCTCGTCGGCCACGTCGGCGGGCACCACCGTGGCCCCTTCCGCCGCGAGCGCCTCGGCGAGCCCCGGCTCGGAGAAGCGGGACACGGCGATGATCCGCCGCTCGTGGCGCCCTGCCGCGCCGGAAGCCGCGCCGCTGGCTCTGAGCGCCAGCCGGACCAGGCTCGGCCCCAGCTTGCCCCCGGCGCCCAGGATCAGGATGTCGCCGTCGAGCCTGCTCAGATCGTCCACGAGCCCGGCGCTGGGCCGCGCCAGCCGCTCCTCGAGTTCCGCTGTCGTCCGCACGCGGGTTCTCCTCCATCGGTCAGTTACGGTCCAGACCGTAACCGGGGCCGACTTCGGCTGTCAACGGGTACGGCCCGGTCAGGCGCTCTCGCGGGCGCGGACCAGCACTTCCAGGATGGCCCTGGTCTCCTCCCACCGCACCGGGCTGGGCGCGCCGCGCACCATGGAGAGGAACGCGTCGATGGTGCCCTCGTACCCGAGCTGCCTGACCGGGTCGTCGCCGCTCTCGATCACGATGGCGCTGGAGCCGTCGCGCCCGTGCAGGGTGACGCCGTAGGACTCGTCCCGCGAGACGCCGAGGATCTCGACCGTCCCCACGACGCCGCTGCCCCACCGCAGCGCGATCACACCGGTGTCCTCCGAGCGCAGCCCCTGGTAGTGCCGCCTGGCCCCGGCGGCGCCCACCAGCCGCACGTCCGGCCCCAGCAGGGCGACCAGCAGCTCCACGCCGTGGATCCCCATGGTCACCATGGTCCCGCCCCCCTCGCCCGGGGTGTCCTGCCAGGCGTTGTAGCCGCCGGCCCACAGGCCCACGTCGTGGCGTACGGTGGCCCGCACGGCCAGCACGTCCCCGAGATCGACCCTGGCGCCGGCGAAGGCGGGCGCGAAACGCAGCACCGAGGTCGACAGCACCCGCTCGTGGATCGCCAGCCGGTCGAGCGCGTCGAGCTGGGCCCTGGTGGCGACGGCCGGCTTGTTGACGAAACAGGGCACGCCGGTCTCGAGCACCCGCGCCAGCGCCCCGGGCACCTGCGGGTTGGGCACGGTCAGCACCACGCCGTCGGGCCCGGTGGCCAGCGCCTCGCCGAGGCTGCCGGCCACCTTCGCCCCGGGGTGCTCCTCGGTGAAGCGCCGCAGCCGCTCGGGGTCCTGCTCCCACACCACCAGCTCGGCGTGGCGGGCCAGGGTGCGGGCGTCGGTGTACGGATGGCTGGTGGCGAGCCCGGCGAGAGCAACACGCACGATCGTCTTCCCTTCCTGACGGAAATGGGCACCATCATGGCAGCCCGGCGGCCCGTCCGGCCCGTCCAGCCCGTTCAGCTTCCGCCGTCGGCGGCCTGTCCAGCCCGACCGGCTTCCGTCCACCGGCGGCCCGTCCGGCCCGGCGAGCGCCCGCCCGCGCGCCGCAGGGTCTCCCCCGGCTCTTGCCATAACCTGATCACCGAAATACGGTCGGGACCGTTAATTGCCTAGGAGGCTTTGTGAAAGTCCGACTCGCGGCGTTCGCCGCCGCCCTCCTCCTCGTCCCGCTCGTCCCGGCCCCCGCACTGGCGAGTTCGCCCGCCTCGGCGGCGGCGCAGGCGGCCCCGCCCACCGGCTGCGGGTTCCAGAACCTCGGCACGATGCCACTCGTCGGCGCGACGACGGCGGGCACCGCGCTCGACCCCACGTACCGGCGAGGTCCCCGCGTCTACTCGGTCACCTCCAGCGCCTCGGGACCGGCTGTGCTCGGCATCCGCGACGCCCGCGACGGCTCGCTCGTCGCCGAACGCCCGCTGCCGCTGGCACTCGGCTCGTGGGCGGTCACCGTCGCGCCCGACCACTCGGTCTACGTCGGCTCCTACAATGCCACCGCCGGCGCGATGGGCCGCCTGTTCCGCTACGTCCCCGAGACGGACACGGTGACCGAGGCGGGCATCGCCATCCCCGGCGAGACCTTCATCTGGACGGTGGCCGCCTCCCGCGACGGCAGATCCGTCTACGGCGGAACCTCTCCGAGCGGCAAGCTGTTCCGCTACGACGTGGCCGGCGGCCGGTTCACCGACCTGGGCAGCCCGCTGCCCGGCGAACAGTACGTGCGGGACCTGGCCATCGGCGGGGACGGCACGATCTACGCGGGCATGGGCGCCACGTCCATGAAGGTCGTCGCGCTCACTCCGGAAGGCCGGGTGAAGAAGGTCATCGACGCGCCGATCGCCGGTGACGGCTGGGCCTACGACGTGGACATCGTCGGAAGGTACCTGCTCGTCCGCTTCGTCACCACCACCGCCACCAACCCGATGGGCGTGTACGACCTGAGAACGGGCCGCTGGAAGGACGTCGTCGACGACGTGGACAGCCTCACCCTGGGCGGCGGCGCGCGCGGCGATGACGTCTACCTGTTCCAGGGCGACGAACTCACGAGATACGACCTCGCTCGGGGCCGGGCGACCGGGCTCGGCTTCACCGACTACGGCGACGGCGCGGCCCGCCCGCTCGGCTGGCTCGGCGACACCCTGGTCGGCACCGCCTCCACCGGCAAGATCTGGCACTACGCCAGCAGGACCCGCCAGGGCGAGGTGTTCGAGACCACGCTGAACGGCCAGCCGGTCAGCGTCAGGTCGATGGGGATCGGCCCCGACGGGCGGGTCTACGCCGGGGGGTTCTTCACCGGCGGGCTGGCCGCCTACGACACCGCGACCGGCGAGACCCAGTTCTGGCCCAACGTCGGCCAGAGCGAGGGCATGGTCACCCACAAGGGCAAGCTCTACCTGGGCGTCTATCCCGGCGCGCGCATCTACGAGTGGGACGGCGACGCGCCCAGGCAACTGCTCACCCTGTCAGAGCAGGAGCAGGACCGGCCGTTCGCCATGGTCTCGGCGGGCGACCACCTGGCCTTCGGCACCGTACCCAAGAGCGGCGCCGCCGGGGGCGCGCTCGGCCTGTACGACCCGGCGACCGGCGACACCGTGATCAGGCGCAACATCATCCCCGGCCACTCCATCGTCGGCCTGGCCTACCGCGACGGCGTCGTGTACGGCGCGACCTCGGCGTTCGGCGGTCTCGGCCGGCCGCTGGACACCGTGGCGTACGTCTTCGCCTACGACATCGCCACCGACGCCGTGAAGTGGAAGACCGCGCCCGTGCCCGGCGACCTGTCACTCGGCTCGATCACCTTCGACGACCGGGGCAGGCTGTGGGGCATGACCCCGGACGCCGTCTTCGAGATGGACCCGGCAACCGGCCAGACCCTGCGCACCGCCAAGCACCAGGACTATCCGTGGGCGAACCAGACGCAGGTCTGGCTGGACACCAACATCGAGTTCCACGCGGGCGCGATCTGGGCCAAGGCGCAGGGCAAGGCGTACCGGGTCGACCGGGACACCCTCGCGTTCACCCAGATCGTCCGCCCGGTGTCCCTCATGCTGAAGGCGCCGGACGGACATCTCTACCTGTCACGCAACGAGAACTTCTACACCTACCGGATCTGCGGCTCATAGCGGAGGAGGGTCGCCCCTTCCGCGAAGTACACGTCACCGGACCTGTGCACCGCCAGTTGGTGCACAGGTCCTTCCCTGAGTACGGTGTGCCGCCGCGACCTCGGGTCGAGCAGGAAGAGCGAGGATCCGGCGTGCGCGCCGTAGAGCTTGCGGTCGCGCCGGTTGAACTCGAGCCTGCCGCTCGCGCTCGTGCTCGCCGACAGCGTGACGGTCGTGACGACCTCGCGCGATCCGACGTCGACGGCGAAGACGGCGCCACCCGCGATGCCCCAGAGCCTGCCCCTGTCGTCGAAGGTCAGGGCGGGGATCGCGGGCTTGCCCGGGGCCGGGACCAGCTCCCAGAGCAGCCTGTTCTCACGTACCGACCAGGCGAACAGCTTGGCCTCCGGCTGGGTGGGCGGCGTGGCGCTCTGGCCGCTGTAGATCGAGGTGCCGCCGTAGACGACGCCGTCGCGGTAGGCCAGGGAGACGATCGACTGGTCGGTGACCACGTTGCGCTTCGCCGACTTGAGCGCGCCGGTCCTCGGGTCCCAGA
The DNA here is from genome assembly GCF_055586305.1 of Nonomuraea sp. NPDC051298. NCBI lineage: Bacteria > Bacillati > Actinomycetota > Actinomycetes > Streptosporangiales > Streptosporangiaceae > Nonomuraea > Nonomuraea sp. NPDC051298. The sequence continues at coordinate 236,637 of NZ_JBVJIM010000007.1, read as the reverse complement.
CGGCCAGCACGCCGCCGAGGTGGCCGAGGTCGGGCATGGTGCCCACAGCGAGGTAGCGACCGGCCGAGACCATCGCCCTGGGCCTGATCTGCTTGTCGGCGCTGAGGTCGAAGAGCCTGGCCGGGTTGGCGGCCGGGCCCGGTTCGGGGCTCGGGGAGTACTCCGTGCTGTTCCAGGGCAGCTCCGGGTCGTAGGAGTAGACCCGGGCCTCGGGGTAGGCGCCGACGTAGAGCCTGCCGTCGTGGCTGGTCATGCCCTCGCTCTGCGAGAACGTGTGGAACTCCTCCGGCCGGCCCGTCTCGGGGTCGATGGCGGCGAAACCGCCGTTGAGGAAGCCTCCCGCGTACATCCTCCGGTCGGGGCCCTCGGAGAGGGCAGTGATGTCGATGGGCTCGCCCTTGACCCCGGTCTGGACGAACGACTTGGCCCCGGTCTGCGGGTTGTAGCGGAACATCAGCCCGCGCCAGAGCAGGCCGACCACGCTCCTGCCCGGGTAGTCGGGCAGGCCGAGTTCGGCCCAGCCGATGCCGCGCGTGTTGGCGACCCTGCCGGTGATCGGTACGCCGGTGCCGGTGACGGTCCCGGTGCCCGGGTCGTAGCGGACCAGTTCGCCGGACTTCACCAGGTAGACGCCTCCCCGCTCGTCGGGGGCCGAGACGTCGAGGCCGTGCGCGGCGTCCAGGGAGCCCGCCCAGGCGCCGGCCGCGATGTCCCAGACGTGCAGCGGGCCTGGGCCGGCTCCGCCGAAGCGCACGTACAGGTGGCCGCCCGCCACGTTGACGTCGTAGGCCCACTTGCCGACCGGGTCGAGGCCCGTGGGGAGCGGGATGCTCTTCACGGCCCCGCTGGCGGCGTCCACCTCGAACAGCGCCGCCGGGTCCTCGGTGCCGGCGTAGATCTTGCCGCCGCCGGCCGACACGCTGCGGATGTAGGCGTGGGACGGTGACAGCTTGCCGTAGTCGCGCACGCCGGTCGCCGGGTCGTAGGCGAACAGCCTGCCGCCGGGCGAGGTCCCGCCGTACACGGTCGCGCCCTCGCCGGGGGCGACGCTCCAGATGAAGTTCTCCGAGGCGATCGGGCGGCCGAGGTCCTGGACGCCGCCCTGTTCGGTCCAGCGGTAGAGGCGGCCGTCGCCGTAGCTGCCGACGTACACGCTGCCGTCGGGGGTGGCGTCCACGGCCCACGAGCCGCCGGCTCCCGGCAGGTCGAACCTGGCCACCTCCGCGCCGGTCCCGGGATCCACGGCGTTGAGCCTGGCCGGGGCGCCGGAGGAGGCGGACCACAGCACGGTCCTGCCGCCGGGGCCGGGGGCGACCGCGCCGCCGATGAGCAGGACGTCCTGAAGGGGCACGCCGAGGTCGGTGATCTTCCCGGCGGACGCCGCTTCGCCCGGCGCCGCGTCGGCCGCATTGGCCGTGGGTAAGGCGAGCGTGACCGCGAGAGCGACGGTCGCCAGTCTTCTGATAAGGGTCATGCCCGAAAAGCTAAGAACGATGGAAGATTCCCGTCAAGGGGATAGAGGCTGGAATTCCGGTGGGGTCCGGAATTCCAGCCTCAAGTGGCGTCTCCACCCGCGTCCTGCGCGGCCGGGCGGGCCGGACGGGCCGGGCGGGTCAGCGGAAGTCGGTGATCCGGAAGACGGAGATCATGTCAGACCTGCGAGGGTCCGCCGAGGCCGAGTTGTAGAAGGCGGCCTCGGCGCCCACCCAGCCGTGGAACGCGCCGTTGTCGTCGATGATCTGCATGAGCGGCTTGACGTGGGAGTTGCCCGAGTGGCAGAACTCACCGCGTTCCATGGCCAGACAGGTGCACCAGTGCCACAAGGTGTCGCGGCGGTCGGCGTTGGTGATCTTCATGAGGTAGTACTGGATGGAGCTGACGTTCGGGCCCGTGCCCCCGCCGTAGTTGGGGCACCCGCCCGCGGCCTGGCAGGCGCCCGCCGACGAGGGCTGCACGTACGTCAGGCACCAGGTGGTGGTGTCGCAGGTGCGGAAGGACGAGTGGGCGAAGGTCTGGCCGTTGGAGGTGCCGACGTTGTCGCCCGACCAGCTCACCAGGTCCTGCTTGAGCACGCCGGGGAACGCCTGGACCGTGCTCATCGCCCGGCGGGTGCCGAGGTCCGCGTTGCTGCCGTAGCCGTAGCCGTGGGTGGCGAGGGTGTTGTACTTGAAGTCCAGGCGGGCGAGGGCGCCGTCGGCGGACGGCCGTACGTACCACTCCTCGTTCCAGGTCTGGGCGATGTTCCAACGGATGCGCACCACGTCACCGGCCAGGCTGTAGGTGCCGGTGCGGGTCTCGTCCGGCGCTCCGGTGAATCCGCCGGCGGTGAGCACCTCGCAGGTGCGTATCCGCGAGGTGGACGATCCGGACGTCGTCGAGCAACTGGAGTCGGGGACGGTCCCGGTGCCCTGCCGGGCCTCCGGGTAGCGCTGCCACCACAGGTACGTGCTCGCCGTCACGGTCCCGTCGTCGGTGAACCGGTAGGTGCCCAGGCGCACCCAGTTCTCCCGGGACGCGGCGGCGAGGTTTCCGAGCGTCACCACGTAGTTGGCCTTTCCGCCCGGGGCAGCGACCGCCTCTCGGGAAGAGGCGGCGCCGGGTGGGGGCAGGGTCACGGCGGCGAGTGCGGCGAGTGCGGCGAGAAGGACGGCGAGAAAGGTTCGCATGGGGCCTCCCGAAGACTTCCGTTCGATGGCCGAGCTACCCGCGATTGTCCAGCCTTGGCTCGTTTCGGTCTATACCGAAATTGGCGCGGGATGCCGTACCGGCCTGACGCGGCGAGCTGTGCCGTCAGGCCGGTACCGGCACAATGGCGCGAATGACGACGCAGTACGACAACACCGACGCCTTCCGCGGCGCGAGCTTCACCGGCGCCACCTTCGCCACCGCGAAATTCCGCGACTGCGACCTGCGCGGGATCAAGATCGTCGACTCCCTGCTCGTGGACGTCAACGTGTCGGGAGAGGTACGTAACTTCCTGGTCAACGACGTGGACGTCACCCCCTTCGTCGAGGCCGAGCTGGACCGGCGGCACCCCGAACGCGTGCGGCTGCGTGCGATGCGGACGGCCGACGACTTCCGCGCGATGTGGGACACTCTCGAACGGCTCTGGACGGAAACGGTCGCCCGGGCGGAGAAGCTGCCGGACGCGGCCCGCCACGAACGGGTCGACGGCGAGTGGTCGTTCGTCGAGACGCTTCGCCACCTGGTCTTCGCCACCGACGCCTGGGCGAGCCGGACGATCCTCGACGAGCCGACGCCGTTCCACCGGCTCGGTCTGACCCACACCGGTTATCCGCCCGCGGACGCGGCGGCACTCGGCCTCGACCTCGACGCCCGCCCCTCGTACGCGGCGGTGATGGAGGCGCGGGCCGAGCGGATGGCGCTGGTGCGCGGCATCGTCGGCGGCCTCACCGACAACGGGCTCGCCCGGACGTGCACGCGCGCCCCCGCACCCGGCTATCCTGAGGAGCCGGGCTCGGTCGGCGAATGCCTGCGCGTGGTGATGGACGAGGAGTGCGAACACCGCCGCTACGCGGTGCGCGACCTCGCGGCACTCGAACCACGCCGACCCGACTGACGGCCGCCGCAGTGGACCGGGCGAGGCGTCCGCCGGGCCACCTCCTGCGGCGCCTGCCGTGCCTGCCGTGCCTGGGCGGCCCGGTGGCGCCGAGGTCGTGCCCGTCGGCTCAGAGGCTGCTGAAGGTTCGCTCGGGGTGCTCGCGCTTGGTGTACAGCTCCCAGGCGCCCTCGGCGAGGTCGTCGGGGTTGAGGGTCGCGTGGGCGACGTCGCCGTACTGGCCGGGCTGGGAGGTGACAAGGGCGTGGATGTCACCGCGCTCGATGAGGCCGCCGATGGTGAGGGTGCCCGCGTAGACGCCGGTCCCGGCGAGGGCGGCGTGCAGGGTCACCGCGTAGTTGCGCAGCGCCGCCGACAGCACGGCGAGGGCGCCCAGGGACGGCATGGGCATGACCGCGCTGACCCCTCCGGCGAACAGCAGCCCGCCCGCGCCGCGTGCGGTCATCCCGGGCAGGACCCGGTGGACCACGTCGACGGCCGGGTACAACAGCTCCATCGCCTCCCGTACGCTCTCGGCGTCGATGCTCTCGATGGGTCCGGGCCGGGGGCCGAAGTCGGGTGCGGCGGGGCCGTAGTAGACGACGTCGATGCTCCCGTTCTGCTCCGCGACGGTGTCGAGGACGGCGAGAAGCCGGTCGCGGTCGCGCACGTCGGCGGCGTACGCGGTGGCCTCGATGCCCGCCTCGGCGAGTTCGCCGAGGTAGCGGGCGTGCCGGGTGTCGGTACGTGAGACCAGCGCGATCCGGTGTCCCTCGCGCCCGAAGCGGTGCGCGATCGACATGCCGAGCCCGGGGCCGGCGCCGATGACCAGGGCGGTTCCGCGCGTTCCAGCGACAGCGGACATGACACTACCTCCTTAATCTGAGGGATCCCTCAACTTTTCTCGGACTCTAGCATGAAACTTGAGAGCGTCCTCAAGTTCGTAAGATGAGCACATGGGAGCCGGAACCAAGCCACTGCGGGCCGACGCCGCGCGCAACCGCGACAAACTCCTCGCCGCCGCCACCCAGGTGTTCGGTGAACGCGGCCTGGACGCGCCGCTGGAGGAGATCGCACGCCGGGCCGGGGTCAGCATCGGCACGCTCTACAACCACTTCCCCACCCGGGACACGTTCTTCGAGGCGATCTTCCCCGACCGGCTGGCCGCGCTCGACCGGGTCATCGAGTCCGCGCTGGCCGACGCCGACCCGTGGCACGGCCTGGAGTCGTTCCTGTCGGGGCTGTTCGCGGTCCAGGCTCGCGACCGGGGCCTCAACGACGCCGTGGTCAGGGAGTACCGCCTCGCTCTCGACGCGTCGGGGGTCTGCCAGAACGGCTTCGAGCAGGCCATGGAGATCTTCGAACGGGCCAAGCGCGCCGGCCGGCTGCGCGCCGACTTCGAAGCCGAGGATCTGGTCACCCTGGTGTGGGCGGTCTCGCAGGTGATCCGGGAGACGATCGACACCGCCCCCGACACCTGGCGACGCTGCCTGACGCTCTTCCTCGACGGGCTCCGCGCCCGTCCCGAGCCCGAGACCACTCCCGCGACACCGCCTCCCGGAGCGGGGCCGGGCTGAGAGCGGCGGTCGACGACGGCTTGCGGGCTCGCGGGGTGTCCGATGCCCGGCGTCCTGGAAAGGTTCGCCACTCATGCTCAGGACTTTGTCCAAATAGGTAATCGATTTCCCAGTCCCTGGCGACTGCCAGTCGGCCCGCGCGCCGAGCCGCCGCGCGGGCCTGACTTCCCTCGCGACAATGCACATCACAATGCGCATACTTCAAATTCTGTCGAAACGTGCCACGACAATCTTGAAGGGAAATCGATTCCTTGAAGAGGCGTCCGCGCGCGTCGAGGACCCGCGGGGCAGAGTGGACCGTGCCGATGGTAGAAAGTCTTGCGATGCCCACGATCTACGACGTCGCCCGCGAGGCGGGCGTTTCCGCGGCCACGGTCTCCCGCGTGCTCAACGGTCAGCGGACCGTCGATCCCGACATGGTGGCCAGGGTGCTGACCGCCGTCCGCGAGCTGAACTACCGGCCCAACGCGGTGGCGCGCAACCTGCGGCGCAGCCGTACGACGCTCTGGGCGGTGATCATCTCCGACATCGGCAACCCGTTCTTCACCGAGACCGTCCGCGGCATCGAGGACGTCGCCCAGCAGGCCGGCTACTCGATCGTCCTGTGCAACAGCGACGAGAACCCGGCCAAGGAGGAGACCTACGTCACGGCGGCGCTGAGCGAGCAGATGGCGGGAGTGATCATCTCCTCCTCGGGCAGCGCCAAGGCGGCCAAGACCCTGCTCGACTCGCCCGTCCCGGTCGTGGCCATCGATCGCGTGCTGCCGCGCGGCACGGTCGACACCGTCGTGGTCGACAACGAGGCGGGCGCCCGCACCGCCACCCGGCACCTGCTGGAGTCCGGCTACGAACGGGTCGCGTGCATCACGGGTCCCGAGGGCGTGAGCACCGCCGACCTGCGCCTGAGCGGCTACGTCGACGCGCTGACGGCCGAGCCCGTGGTAGCGCGTACCGACTTTCGCGAGCAGGGTGGCTACGACGCGATGGCGTCACTGCTGGCGTCGCCGTCGCGTCCCGACGCGGTGTTCGTGGCCAACAACCTGATGACGGTGGGGGCGCTGCGGTGCCTGGCGGACCGGGGGATCGACGTGCCCGGGGAGATGGGGCTGGTCGGGTTCGACGAGATCCCGTGGGCCGACCTCGTACGCCCGTCGCTGACGACCGTGGCGCAACCCACGTACGAACTGGGCCGCATGGCCGCCCGCCTCCTGGTCGACCGCATCGCCGCCCCGTCCGCGAAGCCGGCCACCGTGGTCCTCCCCGCCGAGCTACGCCCCCGGCAGAGCAGCACCCGCCCCAGCCCCGCCTCCTGAGCCCCAGCCCGACGCCCGGCCCCACGCCCGGCCCGCGTACTCCGCCCGGCTCGCGTCCTGGCGCTCGAGGACTCATCTGCTGGGGCTCTGCGCTCTTCTGTGCCTTTGTCAGGCGAGCGCGTGCGCTATGTGCGCCGTGGACCGGTAGAGGTCCAGATACAGCTCGTACAACCGCCCGTACTCCTCGGCCGCCGCCGGGTCGGGCGACACGACGGAGGTGACCGGGTTCCAGCCGTCGACCGGCGACCCCACTCCCCCGGCCGCCAGCATCGCGTCACCGTAGGCGGCTCCCACGGTCTGCGCGGGCAGGTACTGCTCCTGTTGCAGGACGTCCGAGACGATCTTCGTCCACAGGCCGCCCCGCGTGCCGCCGCCGACCGCCACCAGCCTGCTCCCGGCCCCGCCCGCCGCGCGCATCGCCGACAGGTTGTGCCGGACGCCGAACGCCGTGGCCTCCAGGGCGGCGCGGTAGAGGTGGCCGGGCCCGTGCCGCAGCGTCAGCCCCACGATCGTGCCCCGCGCCTTCGGGTCGAAGAGCGGCGTACGCTCCCCCGCGAAGTACGGCAGCATGAGCAGCCCCTCCGCGCCCCGCCCGACCTGGGCCGCCGCGGCGGTGAGAGCCTCGAAGGAGGCTCCCGTCAGGTCGCGCAGCCAGCCGGTGATCGCCCCCGAGGTCGCCATCCCGGCCGCCAGGTTGTACGTCCCCGGCGACACCCCCACCGTGCCCCACAGCCGCGGCGAGACGGCTCGCTCCGCCAGGACCTCGACGAGGAACATCGTGGTGCCGTACATGAGCATGACGTCCCCTGGCGAGCGCACTCCGGCGCTCAGTGCCTCGGCCCAGGCGTCGATGGTGCCCGCAACCACGGGGATCCCGGCGGGCAGCCCGGTGGCCGCCGCGGCGGAGGCGGTGACGGTGCCCGCGACCTCGCCGCTCCACAGCAGCGACGGCAGTTCCAGGCCGGGCGCGATCTCCCAGTCGGTGATCCACTCCCGGGCGCGGGTGTCGTACATGGGGGCGCACTGGCTGGCCGCGTGGTGGTCGAGCACGTACGCGCCGGTCAGCCGGTGCACCAGCCACGAATGCGCCATGAACACGCGCCTGGTCCGCGCCCACACCTCGGGCTCGTTGGCGCGCAGCCACTCCAGCTTGGGCCCGACGGCCTGCGAGGTGAGCGGTGAGCCGCAGCGGTCGAGGACGGCCTCGGCCCCGAAGCGTTCGGTCTGGGCGGCGATCTCGGCGGTGGCGCGGGTGTCGACCCCGTACAGGATGGCGGGGCGCAGCGGCGTGCCGTCGTCCGTGCACGGCAGCAGGCACGGGCCGATGCCGCTCACTGCGACCGCGGCGATGCTCGGCGCGAGATCCGGACGGGCCAGCTCGGCCACGATGGCGGTGAAGTCCGCCCACCACACGGCGAGGGCGTCGTGCTCGAACCAGCCGGGGTGCGGGGTGGCGGTGCGGTGCTCGCGTACGGCGGTGGCCACCACGACCCCGTCCGGCGCGACCAGCACCCCCTTCGAGCTGGAGGTCCCGATGTCCACGCCGAGGAACATCAGCCCCGCCCCGCCGGGTCGTGCTGGTCGCGGCGCTCGTCCGCGAGCTGCGCCGCCGGGTGGTCGTGGCCGTACACGAGATCGATATTAGAGTGCTGGACGGTCGCCGCATGATCGGGGTGGCGTGCTGTTCGAGCCGCGTGCCCGCACGGTCTGCGGTCATGTGGGGCTTGGGGCGCCTGCCGTGGTCTTCGTCTCAGGGATGGCACGATCTTGATCCTTGGAAATCGATTACTCGGAAAATCGATTTCCGGCGCGCCGGGCCGCCACCGAGCCGCCGATGCGAGAGGGCCGGGACAGGTCGTGCTTGCGCGACTGACAGCTCACAGTAACCGACAGTCACGTTCCGTAGTTGTCGCTGGCGGCAAAGCACCCCACGGAAACATTGGCCCCCTCCGCAACCAGAAAGGCAGTCCCGATGCATCTTCCAACCGGCACCTCACCACTCCGCCTCTCGCTCCTGGGCAGGCTCACCATCGCCGCCGCCGCCGGGGGCCTCGCCCTCGGCGCGCTCACGGCTCCGGCGTCCGCCCACATCCCGAGCGGCATCGAAAGCACCGTGGGGGTCCTCAACAACGCCAAGTTCTGCGTCCCGGGTCTGGAGGCGGCAGGGGTCGGGGTGAAGGTCCCGATCGCCTCGCCGCAGAACGCGAGCTGCGTCCAGCGCTGACGCTCCCGCCTTCGTGCTGGCGGGCCGCTGACCTGCCCGTTCACGGGTCGGCCCGTTCGTGGGCCTTGCCGCTCAGCGAGCCCGCCCGCACGAACCCACCGGGCCACAGGTCCACCGGGCCTCAAGGCCTTCCCGGCCCCGAACCCACCGGCCCGCGGGCCTACCGGGTCAGGAAGGACGTCCTTGCACGGCGTCCTTCCTGAGAGGCGCGCGGCCCTGTCCCCTTGAAGAGCCGTGATCCCGTCCCGTTGAGGGGTCGCGGCCACGTTCTCGCGGTGCGGTGTCCTTCGGACGCCACGGCCGGCGTTCCAGCATCCGAGGGCCGCCGCACCGCGACCGTCGCGGCGGGCGCCGCGTGACCCCTCACCCCGGCGCCCGCCCCGACCTGTTCACGCCCCGAGCCCCGACCCGTCCCCAGGCCCGCCCGTCCCCCGCCCTCGATCCGTTGCGGACCCGCCCGTTCTCTGCCTTCGACCCAGTCACGAGCTTGGCCGGGTGCCCGGGTCCGGTCCGTGCTCCGGCCCTCGTCGCCCCGCTCACCGCACACAAGGCCCTTGACCTGGGATGTCGTGCCACAGCGGTGGTCGTTCGTGGGATGCGGGCTTCTTGAAGGGTTCGGTCCCGACGCGAGTCGAGCGGCGGGCGAAATTGTCGGTCCGGCCGCGTAGGGTGCCACGCATGGCCATGCTCATCGGACGGGAACGACCAGCCGCGATCCTGCGCGGCGAGGTGGAGCGTGCGCTGGTCAGCCACGGGGCGCTGGTGCTCGTCACGGGCGAGGCGGGGGTCGGCAAGAGCGCGCTGGTGGCGGATGCGGCCGAGGAGGCCGTGCGCGGCGGCGCCCGGGTGCTCACCGGGGCGTGCTGGGAGGGTGAGGGAGCGCCCGGCTACTGGCCGTGGGTGCAGGTGGTCCGGCAGCTCTCGCCCGGTGCCACGCCCCAGGATCTGACGCGGGGCGACGGGGAGGCGTTCGAGCTCTACGACGCCGTGACGGGCCTGCTGGTGAGCGCCTCGCGGGAGCAGCCGGTGGTGGTCGTGCTCGAAGACCTCCACTGGGCGGACGCGGCGTCGTTGAGGCTGCTGGAGTTCGTGGTGGGGCATGCCTGGTTCGAACGGCTGCTGGTCATCGGCACCTATCGTGACGCGGAGGTGGAGGGCGCGCTCAGCCTGCCTTTGGAGGCCAGGGCCACGACGCTGGCCTTGGCGGGCCTCGATCGTGCGGGTGTGGGCCGGCTGGTGGCGCGTACGACGGGGGTGCCGCCGTCCGACGAGTTGATCTCGGAGATCCACCGGCGCACCGGGGGCAATCCGTTCTTCGTGGAGCAGACCGCCCGGCTGTGGCAGGGCGGCAGCCCGCTCGCCACGATCCCGCCGGGCGTGGAGGCGGCGGTGCGGCGGCGGTTGTCCCGGCTGGCCGACGACGTGCTCGACGTGCTGCGGATGGGGGCGGTGCTCGGGCGGGAGTTCGCGGAGGAGCCGGTGTCCACGGCCCTGGCCAGGCCGGTGCGGATGGAGCTCGACCAGGCCGTCTCCGCCAAGCTCGTCACCTCGGGCGGCGACGGGCACTACGCCTTCGTACACGATCTGGTGCGCGAGACCCTCTATGCCGACCTCGACGAGCCGGTCCTCGGCACCCTGCACGCCGCCGCCCTGCGCGCTCTGGACACGCCGTTGCCCGCCACTCTCGCCCACCATGCCTATCTGGCCGCCGTCCCGGAAGCACCCGATCTGCTCCTGGCCGCCGCCCGCGACGCCGAGGGGCGGATGGCCGACGAGGAGGCCGTCACGCACTACCGCCGCGCGCTGGAGCGCACTCCCTCCGCTGACCGGCGACGACGGGCCACGATCGGGTTCGACCTCGGCGTGGCCCAGCACCGGGCGGGGGATGCGGCGGCGGGGGTGCGTACGGTGGAGGCGGCGATCGCGATCACTCGCGGGCTGGACGCGCCCGACCTGCTCGCGATCGCGGCCCTGAAGCTGCACGACCTCTGCTACGCGGGCCAGGACCGCTGGACCGACTTCGTCCACGAGGCCCACCAGCGGCTGGTCCACGCCGGTGCTTCCCGGCACGACCCCCCGCCCCACCTGGGCGCCCCGCTCACCCCGGCGACCGGCGCACGGCCGGACGCGCAGAGCACGGGCGTGGGCACGGGCGTCGGCATGGGCGTGGGCCCAGGAGCGGGCCCAGGAGCGGGCCCAGGAGCGGGCGCTGACACGATCGGGGGTGCTCGGGCGGAGTTGTTGCTGGAGGTTCGGCGGCAGGCGTCCATGCGGGGTGACGGCGGAGGGCGGCTGGATGCGGCGGCGCGCGAGTTGAGTGAGGTCGCCGCCGACCTGGCCCGGCAGGGCGACGACGACGAGGCGCTCGGTTACAGCCTGCTGGTCCGGCTAGGCGCCATCTGGGGAGCGGGCACCACCGCCGAGCGCCTGGCCATCACCGACGAGCTGGCGGCCGTCGCCCGCCGCAGCCACGATCGGCAGCTCGACCTGACGGCCCGGTCCTGGCGCATCGGGGCGCTGCTGGAGCTGGGCGATCCCGGTTGCCTGGCCGAGCAGCGGGTCTTCGCCGCCAGGGCGGAGGGCTCCGAGCTGGCGCTCCATCGGCACGAGGCGATCGTGCTCAAGGCCATGTTCGCCACGCTGACCGGCCGCTTCGACGAGGCCGAGACGCACATCGACGCCGCCTACGAGCTGGGCGAGCAGCCGGGCATCGGCCGCGGCGACCTGCGCTGGCTGCAACGCTGGTCGGCCGCGCTGCTCCGGGGACGGTTCGACGTGGCCGACGACGTGCTCGCCGAGATGGAGGGCGCGGGCAGCCCGCACTTCCCGCTCTTCCACGCAGTGACGGCGGTGCAGCGCGGCGACGGGAGCGAGGCCGCCGTACGCCATCTGGCGGAGATCATGGCGTCCGGCGAGCAGTACCTTCGCTGGATGGGGCCGTTGTGGCTGAGGTTCCAGGCGCAGGCGGCGGCGCGGTCGAAGGATCCCGTGCTCTGCGAGCACGCGAGAGCGGCGATCTCCCCCTACGTCGGGCAGTGGGCGGTGACGGCCACCGTCGCCGTCGAGGGCCCGTACGCGCACTGGGTGGCGGTGCTCGACGCGGCCCAGGGGCGGTGGGACGCCGCGATCGACGGTTTCACCTCGGCCTACCGGGCCGCCGATCTCCTGGGCGCCCGCCCTTGGTCGGTCGAGTCACGGGCGCGTCTGGCCGAGGCGCTGCAGGCCAGAGGCGACGACGCGGCCGCGCTGATCGAGGAGGTGGAGCGGGAGGCCGCCGAGCTGGGCATGCTCGTACGCCTCCCGCGTCCCGGCGCCAACGCCTTCCGCTTCGACGGCGAGGTCTGGACGCTGACCTTCGGCGGCCGGTCCGTGCACCTGCCCGACTCCAAGGGGCTGGCCGATCTGCGCATGCTGATCGGGCGGCCGGGGCGGGAGGTGCCGGCGGTCGAGCTGCTCAATCCGGCGGGCGGGGAGGTCGTGATCGCGGCGCGCGGCCTGGGTGGCGACGAGGTGCTCGACGCGGAGGCCCGGACACGTTACCGCAGGCGGCTGGAGCTGCTCGACGAGGAGATCGACCGCGCGGTGGAGCTGGGCGACGATCGGCGCGCGGCCGGGTTCGACGCGGAGCGGCAGGCGCTGCTCGACGAGCTGCGTACCGCTGCCGGGCTGGGCGGCCGGCCGCGCCGCCTGGGTGACGAGGCCGAACGCGCCCGCAAGGCGGTCACCAACCGCATCCGCAACACCCTCCGCCAACTCGACCACCGCCACCCCGAGCTGGCCGCCCACCTGCGCGCCTCCGTCACCACAGGGGCGACCTGCCGCTACCGGCCGGACTCGGAGGTCCGCTGGACCTTCTGAGCGGCACGAACGGGCATGACGTTCTGGTTCGGTTCCGGCTGGGAGGCCCTGCCGACCCCCCGTGACCGATCCGCGCGTGCTTCGCCTCTGCCGTCTGCACGCCGCAGCACCGGGCGGGAAACCTGGGCCACGCCCCGTGAGCGGCTGGAGCCGCTGCGGGTGCTCGGCATCGAGGGAGTCTCCCATGGAGTCACCGGCGCCCCTGCACGGTGGCTGCGGCTGGCGGTGTCAGGACGCCCTTCCATGGCTCGCGCCCTGGACCGTCTGCGACGCCGGTCACCTGATTCTCAGCTCCCACCGATCGCGGGCGTCAGCAGGTGCCAGAAGTGATCTCGTAAATCGCGTACGGATCCATCCAGAACTTCTTCCTCGCAACGCCGACACCACCGCTCGTCCGACCTCTCGCGCTCGACCATCCGGCAAGCCAGGACCGCTCGATCCAGTTCAATGCGTTGGCCCGTCACCGCGAGCCCGAACTCGTTGAGCCGGCAGAAAGTAGTCGGATCAGCGCAAGCGAAACCCGCGCCAGGGGTGGCGACGTGCCTGTCCGCTGGACTCGGGCACGGCCTGCATGTCGTTCAGTGGCCGATACTCTCCAGGTCGGCCACGTCCTCCTCGGAGAGGGAGAGCCCAGCGCCGACGATGTTCTCGCGCAGATGGGCTGTCGATGATGTGCCGGGGATGAGCAGGATGTTCGGTGAGCGCTGCAACAGCCAGGCCAACGCAACCGACATCGGCGTCGCCCCAAGCCGGACCGCGACCCCCGAAAGCGCCTCGGACTGTAGCGGCGTGAAGCCCCCCAGCGGGAAGAACGGCACGTAGGCGATGCCATCGGCGGCGAGCCGGTCGACGAGGTCGTCGTCGTGGCGGTGGGCGACGTTGTACATGTTCTGCACGCACACGATCGGCGCGATACCTCGCGCCTCGGCGACTTGCTCGGTGGTGACGTTGCTGACCCCGAGGTGACGGATCAGACCCTCTCGCTGGAGCTCGACGAGCGTCTCGAACGCCTCAGCGAGCGAACCAGGCTTGGGGCCCTCGGCATCGCCCATGCGCATGTTGACCAGATCGAGCGCTTCGACCCCGAGGGACTGAAGGTTCTCGTGGACCTGCTTGCGCAGATCTTCGGGTCGCCGGGCCGTGGGCCAACCGCCTTGCCCGTCTCGGTTCGCCCCCACCTTGGTGGCGATGAACAGCGACTCCGGGTAGGGATGCAGAGCCTCACGGATCAGCTCGTTGGTGACGCGCGGTCCGTACGCGTCGCTGGTGTCAACGTGAGTGATACCGGCCGCGACCGCCTCACGCAACACGGCCAGGGCGCCGTCATGGTCGGCGGGAGGCCCTATGACCCACGGGCCGGCGAGTTGCATCGCGCCGTAGCCGAACCGGGTGATGGTTGAGTCGCCCAGTGTCCAGGTGCCGCCGGGAAGTGATGTGGTGGGTGCGTTCATCGTTGTGCCTTTCGTTTCTCACCGTGGGTGGCATCTTCGACCTCCCTGGACGAGTATTGGAGAGCTACTTCCCGTGGGGAAGTAGGCACTCAGAAGTGCGTAACTCACCCACAGGTGAAAGGCAAGATCAGTGACGACAACGAAGGCCGCCCAGAGGGCGCAGGCCAAGGCGGCGTACAACGCATTCCTGGCGGCATGCCCCAGCCGCCAGCTCCTCGACCGAATCTCGGACAAGTGGGTCGTGCTGATCCTTTGTGCGCTTGGCGGCGACACAGCAGACAAGTCCGACCAGCCCGGTACATCGAATGCCGCACGAACGATGCGCTACTCCGAGATCTCTCGCCTGCTGGCGGGAGTCAGCCAGAAGATGCTGACCCAAACCCTACGAGCACTCGAACGCGACGGTCTACTCACCCGCACCGTGACGCCAACCGTCCCCGTCACCGTCACCTACGAGCTGACCGACCTCGGCCTCTCGCTCCACCACCTGACACGCGACCTCAGGCACTGGGCACAGACCCACATGGACCAGGTCCTCGCCAACCGCGAGAAGCACGACGCCCGCACTCCTTGATGACCTGACCCAACCAACCGTCCGATACCGCCACGCTCTCACGCGGCGCACCCTCGATTGCGATGAGCCACTTCCATAGGCGAGGATGCGGCCGTCGGGGCTGCACGCGACCGGACGCGGACGCTTGCCGCCAGAGAACGACCCCGCGAGTGACTCCAGGCTGACAACTGTTCTCGGAGTCCGCATCGCCGAACAGCGGGACGTAGCCGCGCCTGTCGCCGCGATTCTCGCTCCGGCGGCCCACGACGCGCGACCGGCTCCCCTTCGGCGACCTCGCCGCCCGCGCGACCGCTGGCATCACCCGCGTCGAGGTGTTCTACGCCCACACGATCGCGCCCGCACTCACCGCCGTCCTCGTCACGTTCGGCGCAAACCTCCCCGTCACGCGCCGTCCTCGTCACACGCGGCGCAAACCGCCCCCGTCATGCTCGGCGCGACCGGGCATCTCGTGGTAGCCGCGCACCCCGCGCTCGCGGTGAACCTGCCAGCCGGAGCGGCGGTCTCCGGCTGAGCTGTGCCGCGGCTCGCCGTCCCAGCCCGCCCGCCGATCGCCGTCCAGGCCGGGTGGCGCCGACCCGGCCGACCGTGCCGAGCGGTGGCAGCACGGGCGGGCAGGGAAGGGGCAGATGTCAGCGGAGCTTGGCGAAGAACGTGGTGACGTCCTCGGCGAAGAGGACCGGCTGCTCGGCGGCGAAGAAGTGGCCGCCCTGGTCGTACTCGGCCCAGTGCACGATGTTGTGGTCGCGCTCGGCCCAGGTGCGGATCGTGACGTCGCAGGCCGTCGACACGAGCACCCCTGTCGGCACCGTGCCCCGCGCCGCGGCGGCCCAGTCCCCCGCCCCCGACCCTGCGTCTGACCCCGCGTCCGCGTCCGAGGAGCTCCAGGCGTTGTCGTCGCCGGTGGCCCAGGCGTCGCCGTCCTGGCCCCAGGCGCCCGCGTCGTCAGCGGTCCAGTCGGCGGCGCTCATGTTCTCGTAGTACCACTGCGCCGACGTCCCGGCCGTGCCCGTCAGCCAGTAGATGGTGGCGTTCGTGAGCATGAGGTCGCGGTCGAGGGTGTCCTCGGGCAGCCCGTCCACGGGCTCGGTCAGCTCCTTGAACTTCTCCATGATCCACGCGAGCTGCCCCACCGGCGAGTCGTGCAGCCCGTACGACACGGTCTGGGGCCGCTTCCACTGGGTCTGCAGGTAGCCGTCTTTGGAGTTCTCCATGGCGTCCCAGCGCCGCCGTTCCTCCGCGGACAGCGCGTCCATCTCGCCCTCCTGCCCGATCGGGAACGTGATCGCGGCGTTGAGGTGGATCCCCACCACGCGATCGGGCGCGTGCCTGCCCATCTCGGGCGCGATGAAGGCACCGGCGTCCCCGCCCTGCACGCCGTACCGTTCGTAGCCGAGCAGCGACATCAGCTCCGTGAACGCGCGGCCCGCGCGGGCGGCGTCCCAGCCGGTGCCGGACAGCGGGATCGAGAAGCCGAAGCCGGGCAGCGAGGGGATGACCAGGTGGAAGTCGCGTGAGAGCGGCTCGATGACGTCCAGGAACTCCACGATCGAGCCCGGCCAGCCGTGCAGCAGCAGGAGCGGCAGCGCCGTGGGGTTGTCCGAGGGGATGTGGATGAAGTGGATGTTCTGGCCGTCGATGGTGGTGGTGTATTGGGGGAGTTGGTTGAGCCGGGCCTCGTGGGTGCGCCAGTTGTAGCCGGTGCGCCAGTGGTCGGCCAGTTCCCGGAGGTAGTCGAGCGGGACTCCGCGTTCCCAGGAGGTGCCGGGGAGCTGGTCCTGCCAGCGGGTCCTGGCCAGGCGGTCGCGCAGGTCGTCGAGGTCCTGCTGCGGGATCTCGATGCGGAACGGGCGGATGGTCATGTCTCTCCTTGAGCGTTGTGGGCGGTGCGGGATCGGTCAGACGCGGAAGGCGCCGGCGTGCTCGGCCGCCCACTGGGCGAACGTGTGCCCCGGACGGCCCGTGACCCGTTCCACGGTCGGCAGCACGGTCAGCCCCATCTCCGGCGGGTTCGCGCCGAGCTGGACCCCGAACTCGATCATGTCCTCGCCGACCCCGGCCGCCAGCATCGAGGCGCGGTAGCCGTCCTCGGTCAGCTCCTCGAAGCGGATCTCCCGCCCCGCCGCCGCGCCGATCAGGCGCACCCGCTGCTCGGGGGTGAGCGTCTCCGGCCCGGTCAGGTCGTACGTCTCCCCGGCATGCCCGTCCGCCACCAGCGCGGTCACGGCGACGGCGGCGATGTCCGCCTCGTGGATCACCGCGCCGGGGTGGTTGCCGAAGACGCGTACCACGCCCTCGTCCCGGATGGAGTCGACCCAGTCGAGGGCGTTCGCCATGAACTCGACGCAGCGCAACTGCGTCCAGCCCAGTTCGCCGGCCCGCAGGGCGGCTTCGACGGAGGTCTCGTCCCAGCTACTCAGCACGCTGACGCGGCGCACGCCCGCCTTGGCGGCCAGCTCGACGAGTTCGGGCCCGTTCTCCAGCGGCGCGTAGTCGTCGCCGCCGAACGTGATCAGGTGCAGGCCGGTGACCCCCTCCAGCGCGGGCGCCACCGTCTGCGGGGCGGCCAGGTCGCCGCAGGCCACCTCGACCCCGGCGGGCAGCCGGGCCGCGGACGGGTTCCTGGTCAGGGCGCGTACGTGGGCGCCCCGTTCGACGAGCTGCGCCACGATCTGGCGGCCGACCGTCCCCGTGGCCCCGGTCACGAGAATCGTCATCCTGTCTCCTGTCGTTGAGGTGTTCTCGACAGGAGGGCGCTACACGCGAAGTAGCGCCCGCCACGCGGCCGGGCTCAGCCCCGACCGAGCCGCGCGCCCATCAGGTAGTGCTGCACCACAGGCCCGATGTCCCTGGCCAGCGTGTCGACGTCGGCCTCCGCCATCGGCGGGAAGCGCAGCACGTAACGGGTCAGGGCCAGGCCGAGCAGTTGGCTGCTGACCAGCCCGGCCCAGTACACGGCGTCGTCCGACCCCGTCACGCGGGTCGCGAAGGAGGCGATCTGCGTCTCGAAGACCTCCCGCATGCGCTCGGCCGCCATCGGGTTCGTGCTGGCCGAGCGCAGCAGCAGGACCAGCACGTCGTCTGCCTGCTCGCCCTCCCAGCGGGCCAGGAAGTGCCGTACGAGGACCTCGCCCATCCGCTCCGGCGCCGGCCGGTCGACGCTCGCGAGCCGCAGGTCCACGTCGACGGCGGCGCGGAAGAGCCCGGCCTTGCTGCCGTAGTAGCGCATCACCATCGAGGGGTCCACGCCCACCATCGAGGCGACGGCCCGGATCGTCATGGCCTCGTAGCCTCGCTCGACGAGCAGTTTTCTGGCGGCCGCGAGGATCGAGGTCCTGGTGGTCGCCGATCTCTCGGTGAACGCCATGACAACAAGTGTAGGCCAACGCTTGTAGGAACTCCTGAGGCACACGAGAGTGCCTCCCTGTCGGCTCCTCCCGCCCGAGGGGTCGAGGACCTCCACCCAATCACTTCGGAGGGTATTTGTATGATAACTAATGGTGAATACTAAAGAGACAGAACTGTCCGAGCACGCGCTGGGCCCCCGCTTCGGCGTTCGTCCGCGACAGCACCGAGATCGCCCATCTGCACGGCCTGTCCGACGGGAGCCTGCACCTGCTGCTGCCCGAGGGCGACGCGGCCGAGGCGGTGGACACGGGCTGGGCCGAGCCGCACCCGCTCGTCCACGAGGGACGCTGCCCGCCCACCCTGGTCATGCTGTCCCCGCCCGGCCCCGCAGCCGCTCGCCGCCTGCCGCACCCGCCCGCCGCAGCCGCTTGCCGTACCCGCTCGCCGAGCCACCGAGCCGGGCTCAGGTGAGCAGGAGGGAGCGGAGGGAAGGGGCAGGGAAAGGGGGGAAAACAATGAAATATCAACCACCGAACACCACCACGGACGCCGGCAGTCCACTCCCCAGCGACGAACTCTCGCTCACGGCCGGCCCCGCCGGACCCGTGCTGCTCCAGGACGTCTACCTGAACGAGAAGCTGGCCCACTTCGTCCGCGAGCGTGTCCCCGATCGCGTGTACCACGTCAAGGGCGGCGGCGCGTTCGGCTATTTCGAGGTGACGGCGGACGTCTCCCCGTGGACCAAGGCGGCCTTCCTCAACAAGGTCGGCAAGCGCACCCCGCTGATCGTGCGCTTCTCGGCGGTCGCCGCCGAGGAGGGCTACCCCGACACCGACCGCGACGTGCGCGGCTTCGCCATCAAGTTCTACACCGAAGAGGGCAACTACGACATCGTCGGCAACAACACGCCGGTCTTCTTCATCCGCGACCCGATGAAGTTCCCGGACTTCATCCATTCGCAGGAGCGCCTGCCCGACAGCGGCCTGCGCAGCAACAACATGCAGTGGGACTTCTGGACGCTCTCCCCCGAATCGGCCCACCAGGTCACGATCCTGATGAGCGACCGGGGCACCCCGCGCACCTGGCGGCACATGGACGGCTTCGCCAGCAGCACGTACCTGTGGGAGAACGCCGGGGGCGAGAAGTTCTGGGTCAAGTACCACTTCAAGACCGAGCAGGGCATCTCCAACTTCACCGACGCCGAGTCCCGGGCGATGCGCGCCCAGGACCTCGACTACCACCGGCGCGACCTGTTCGAGTCGATCACCCGCGGGGAGTACCCGGCCTGGCGCCTGGACATGCAGATCATGCCGTTCGAGGAGGCGGCCGACTACCGCTTCAACCCGTTCGACATCACCAAGGTGTGGCCGCACGGGGACTACCCGATGATCCCCATCGGCCGCATGGTCCTCGACCGCAACCCGGCGAACTTCTTCGCCGAGATCACCCAGGTGGGGTTCGAGGTGGCGAACTTCGTCCCGGGCATCGGGCCCAGCCCGGACCGGATGGTGCTGGGACGGCTGCACGCCTACGGCGACTCCAGCCGCTACCGTACCGGGACGAACTACAACCAGTTGCCGGTCAACCGGCCGATCAGCGAGGTGCACAGCTACAACAAAGACGGCCCCATGTGCTACCGCCACAACGACGGCCAGCCCGTCTACGCGCCCAACAGCTACGGCGGGCCGCGCGCCGATCCGGAGCGCTACCACGATCTCACCTGGCCCGTGGCGGCCGGGGAGATCATGCGTACGGCCTACGTCAAGCACCGCGAGGACGACGACTTCGTCCAGCCCGGCATGCTCTACCGCCAGGTGATGACGCCGACCGACCGGGACCATCTGGTCGAGAACGTCGTCTGGCATCTCAGCCAGGGCGTGGAGCGCTTCATCCAGGAGCGCGCCGTCAAGGAGTACTGGAACAAGGTCGACCGCGAGCTGGGCATGCGGATCGCGCAGGGCCTGGGCCTGGCGTCACCCGTACGGTAGCGGACCGGTGCCTGGGCGGGACCTCCCGCCCAGGCACCGGCCGCTGCGGCACTCACGATCCGCGCAACCCCGAGGGGTGGGGTCACGCCAGGACGGGGAAGTTGGCGCGCAGCACCCCGTGCGGGTCGCGGGCCCGCTTGATCTCCCGCAGCCGGGCCAGGTCCGCCTCGGTGAAGGCCGCCGAGGCCCGCTCGCCGCTCCCCAGCATCGTGTACGGCTTGCGCCCGCTCACCAGCCCGCCGAGCACTTCGGCGAACTGCTCCTGCCGGATGCTCGCGGCCCGCGCCATCTCGGGGGTGGGCGCGAGCCCCAGCAGGGAGAGCAGGTACGGCTCGGCGAGGGGACCGCTCGGCCCCGCGTCCGGCCGCGCGGCGGCCAGCGCCCCGCCCAGGTGTCTGAGCTGCACGCCGAGCAGCGGCTCCATCGGGGCGTCGAGCAGGATCCCGGCCGCCGTGTCGTCGAGTGCGGTCAGCAGTTCGCCGCGCGAGCGCCCGGGTGACGGGTCGGTGGGGTCGGCGCAGATGTCGCCCAGGTCGGCCACGGCCATCGGACGCCGCTGGTCGGCGATCACATCGTCGATCTTGTCGAGGCTGCCGAGCAGCGCGCGCCCGTCGGTCTCGTCGCCGAGGAAGGCGGCGTCCACGGTGACCATGGGCGGCGCCTGCGGGAGCTGGACCCGGTTGAACCACAGGCTCAGCTCGTCGGGGGCCTGGAAGGTGATCTCGCGGAAGGCGTCGAACACCTCGCGGGCCCGATGACCAGGCCAGATCGTCCGGCCCCCGTAGAGGGCGGGCGCCGGATGCAGTTCGAACTCGACCGCCGTGACCACCGCGAAGTCGCCGCCTCCGCCGCGCAGCGCCCAGAACAGGTCGGGGTCGGAGTCGGCCGTCACCGTCGCGGGCTCGCCGTCGGCCTGTACGACGTCGAACGAGCGCACGCTGTCGGCGGCGAAGCCGTACCTGCGGCCGAACCAGCTCAGCCCGCCACCCAGGGTGAAGCCGGTCACGCTCACGATGGGGCTGCTGCCCGCCAGCCCGGTCAGCCCCAGCGGCCCGGCCGCGGCCAGTACCTCACCCCACTTCACGCCCGCGCCCACGCGGGCCACCCGCTCCCCGGCCCGCACCTCGACGCCGCCCAGCAGCCCGGTACGCAGCAGGATGACCCCCTCGGTGTCACCGGAGGCCCCGTGGCCGCCCGCCTGGGCGCTCACCGTGAGCCCGGCGCGGCCCGCGTAGCGGACCACGGCCGCGACGTCGGCCGCGTCGCGGGCCTCGACGATGGCGGCGACGGGTTGTCGGACCGCGAGGTTCCACGGTTTGGCCGTCTCCTCGAACCCGTCGTCGCCGGGCAGCAGCACCCGGCCCTCCACCGCGCCGCGCAGATCGGTGTTCGTCATGTTCGTCCTCAGCTCCTGTGTCGTTCGTCGGCCGGTGGCCGTCGTGCGTCACCGCTATGACGGACGCGAGGGCGGAAACGTGACCGGGCGGCGGAAGAACCTCGCACGCCGCCCATGACTCCCGCGCCCTGGCAGTGACGCCGCACGCCAAGGATGCCGCCCGGCACCGACAAATTCCGCTCGCCCGCCGACGCCCCCGCGACCCGCCACAGTTTCTCGCTTGGCACTCCGTCCGCCGATCCGCCATAGTCCCTCGAATGGAACGCGAACAGCTCAGCCACCTCGCCCACGCCGACCACCCCATCTCCGGCCCCATCAGCGAGGAGGGCCTCGAGCGCCTGCTCACCCGGGCGAAGCTGCCGCCGAAGGCTCGCATCCTCGACCTGGGCTGTGGCGAGGGGGCGTGGCTGACGAGGGCGCTCGCGCTCTACCCGGACGCGACGGCCGACGGGGTCGACGTGTCCGAGCCCGCGCTGACCGCCGCCGCCAGGGACGCCGACAGCCGCGGTGTGTCCGACCGGCTGCGGCTGCACCGTGTCCCGGCGACCGCCTTCGCCGCCGACGGGCCGTACGACCTGGTGTTGTGCGTCGGCGCCACCCACGCGTTCGGCGGGCTCGCCGCCACGCTCACCGCCGTACGCGCCCACCTGCGTCCCTCCTCCGGGCTCGCCCTGGTCGGCGAGGGCTTCTGGGAACGGCCGCCCACCCCCGACCTGCTCACCCGGCTGGACGCCGAGCCCGACGAGTACGCCGACCTGGCCGGCACGGTGGAGCGCATGGAGCGCGCCGGTTTCGCCACCGTCCACGGTCACACCAGCTCAAGGGCGGAATGGGACGAGTACGAGTGGTCGTGGACCGGCACGCTGACCCGCTGGGCGCTCGCCCACCCGGGCCCGGACGGCGACGCCGCCCTCTCCGCCGCCCGCGAACACCGCGAGCTGTGGCTCACCGGCTACCGGGACACCCTGGGCTTCGTCACGCTCCTGCTCCAACGCACGGACTGACGCCGATCACCACGAACGCACGGCACGAGCAGAGGCCCGATCACCAGGTCGAGCCCAGCACGGGCCGACATCCGCTCAGCAGAGGCACCCCACGGGCCAAGCCCCGATCACCAGGTGACGTGCAGCTCCGCCGGGCCGACGTCGACGCCGTCGTGGGCCCAGACGATCTGGTCGACCGGATCCCGCAGCCGCAGGCCGGGCAGCCGCCGGGCCAGCGCGCCGAGGGCGGCGGCCACCTCCAGCCGGGCCAGCGGCGCGCCGAGGCAGTAGTGCAGGCCGTGCCCGAACACCAGCGACGGGCCGGGACCGGAGCCGGAGTGCCGCTCCGGCCGGAAGGCGTCGGGCTCGTCGAACTGCCGGGGGTCGCGGTGCGCGGCCTCCAGCCGTACCAGCACCAGGTCACCGGCCGCGATCCGGGCCCCGGCCAGGTCGAGATCGGCCTGGGCGTAGCGGGGGAACGGCTCGCCGGTCCGCCCCGACTGCAGGCGCAGCACCTCCTCGACGGTCGCGGCCAGCCGCCCGGGGTCGGCGGCGTCCGGCAGCCGATCCTCGGCGAGGAGGTGGAGGGCGGCGGTCGAGATGGCGTTGCGGGCCGACAGGTAGCCGGCGGAGACGATGGTGGCGGCCATGGCGACCAGCTCGCCGTCGCTCAGCCGTCCGTCGTCGGCGTCCCGTACGGCGATGAGCGAGCTGAGCAGGTCGTCCCCCGGGGCCGCCCGCCTGGCCTCGACCAGCGTGGCGGCGTACCCGGCCAGTTCCTCCCACGCCTGGGCGGCCTGGGCCAGCTCGTCCGGGGCGCCGAACACGAAGTCGGCCCCGCCCGTGCCCCCGGCGATGGCGTGGAACCGTTCGCGGTCGCCGATCTCGACGCCGAGCAGCTCGCTGATCGCGGTGATCGACATCGGCGCCGCCAGCCCGGCCACCAGGTCGGCGGGCGGGCCGGTCTCGGCCAGCGCCGCCACGTGGTCGTCCGCCAGCCGCTCGACGCGGGCGCGCAGCCCGTCCACGGCGCGCGGGCCGAACGCCTTCGACACCAGCCGCCGCAGCCGCGCGTGCGCCTCGCCGTCCTGGAACAACGTGTCGTTGCCCTCGTGCGGCACGCCGGGCGGCGCGAGCCCGAACCTCCGGTCGGAGAGCACGGCGGCGACGGCCTCGTACGAGGTGACCAGCCACGCCGTCCGGCCGTCGGGGGTGCGCACCGGGGCCACGGGCTCCGTCTCGCGCAGGCGCGCGTACTCGGGAGGGGGTACGAGGGGGCCGGGTCGGTCGAACGGCAGGGTCGTCATCGTGCACGCCTTTCTCACGGGAGTCGCTGGCCTGCCGCCAGTCAAAACGTTCCCGCTACGTCAAGGTCAAGCCCGGACGATCCGTGGGACACGGTCCGTCGCACGCCGTGCACACTCGGGTTACCAAAGGTATGGAAGCCGCCCAAACTGTCGCCTACTCTGAAGGCTCCCAGCGGATCTTTCACCCCCCAGGATGTGCTCCATGCCAAAGGCCCGGCCGCGCGCGTTATCCCCCCACCGCAGATCACGACTGCGGTGGACCCCCATCATCTGTTCGGCCATGGCGGTAGTCATGGCCTTTACTTTGTCCGAAATCCCGGCCCCGCCCGCGCAGGCGGCCGCCTCGGTGGCGGCGCCGCAACGGGTCACGTCGAAGCAGGCCGCGCGCGAGCCGGGCGGGTGCCCGGCCGAGCGGGCCGACGCCACCTCCGCCGCCGTCGCCGCGCGACTGTGCGACGGCCGGGTGGAGATCGCCGGCGAGCGCACCGAGACCACCCAGGTGTTCGCCAACCCCGACGGCACCGTGACCCGCGAACAGTCGCTGGCGCCCGTACGGGTCAAGCAGGGCGGCAAGTGGGTCCCCGTCGACCTGACCCTGCAGCGCCAGGCAGACGGGACGGTGGCCCCGAAGGCGCACCCGCGGGGCCTGCGCTTCGCCGGGGCGGCGGCCGAGGTGGGCGAGCACGAGGTGGTCTGGCTGGGCGAGGGAGAGGAGCGGACCAGCGTCTCGTGGACCGGCCCGCTCCCCGAGCCCGTGCTATCCGGGCGGGTCGCCACCTACCCCGGGATCATGCCCGGCGTGGACCTGGTGCTGGAGGCCCACGCCACCGGCTACCAGCAGTTCTTCGTGGCCAAGGACCGGGCCGCCCTGTCCCGGGTTCGGCGGCTCACGCTGCCGATCCGCACCGGGCGGCTGTCGGCCGCGCCGGACGGCATGGGCGGCCTGCTGTTCAAGGACCAGGCCGGGCGCACGGTGTCGCGTGCGCAGACCCCGGAGATGTGGGACGCCGAGGTGTCGCCGCTCACGCTGGAGCACCGCAACCGGGGCCGGGTCGAGCTGACCACCGAGCCGCGGGGCGCCGGGCGCGCGACGATGACGCTCACCCCGGACGCCGCCTTCCTGGAGCGCGCGGACCTGCGCTTCCCGGTCACCATCGACCCACCGTCATCGCTGCCGGTGGCGTTCGACACCTTCGTGCAGACCGGATACACCTCCGACCAGTCGGGGTCCGCCGATCTCAAGCTCGGCTACTCCGACGACGGAGGGTCGTTCGTGGCGCGGTCGTTCCTGCGGTTCGCCACCACGGGCATCTGGGACACGCAGATCATCGGGGCCCAGTTGCGGCTGTGGAACTACCACTCGTGGTCCTGCTCGACCGCGAGCTGGGAGGCGTGGCGCACGGACCGGGTGGACGCCTCCGTACGGATCGGCAGCCAGCCGGTGGCGCGGGAGAAGGTCGGCACGTCGACGCAGACCAAGGGGTACAACACCGCCTGCGGCGACGGCTGGGTGACCATCGACGTGGCCAAGGCGCTGCAGAGCGCGGCCGCCTCGCACTGGAACGACGTGAGCCTGATGCTGCGCGGCACCAGCGAGACGAACCACCTGTCCTGGAAGCGGTTCCACTCCGCCGAGGGCGCCAACCCGCCATCGATCTCCATCACCTACAACGCGGTGCCCGCCGTGCCGTCGGCCGCCTCGGTGTCGCCGTGTTACACGGCCTGCGAGGCGGACGCGTGGACGTCGGCGACCCAGCCGACGCTGTCGGCGAAGCTGAACGACGGCAACGCGGGCCAGGCGCTGCAGGCCGAGTTCGAGGTGCGTGACAAGGCCACCGGCGCCTCGGTGGCCGCCTCCGGGCCGCGTTCCGGCAGTCCGGCCTGGTCCAACGGGTCGACCGCGTCGTGGAAGGTGAGCGCGGCCCTGGAGAGCGGCCGTACGTACCAGTGGCGGGTCAGGGCGAAGGACCAGCACGGGTACGGCCCGTGGACCGGGTGGTCGGACCTGACCGTCGACTCCGGCCGGCCGGGCGTGCCGTTCGTGTCCGCGACCGTCTACAAGGACGACGGCCAGCCGCACGGCGGAGCCGGGGCGCCGGACGCGTTCACCTTCACGCCCGCCTCGGACACCGCCGACCTGGCCGGGTTCATCTACCGGATGGACACCGACAGCGACACGACGACGGTGGCCACGACCGGCGCCGCCAGTGTGACGCTCCGGCCCCAGGACGGCCAGCGCACGCTGACCGTGCAGGCCAAGGACCGGGCAGGCAACCTGTCGGAGCCGAACAACTACACCTTCTCGGCGGGCAACGCGGCACTCGCCCAGCCGCTGGCGGGCGCGAACGTCGTCCGCCGCACCAAGTTGCAGATCACCACGCCAGTGGCCGGCTACACCCGCGCCTACTTCGAGTACCGGCGCGGGCCCGGCGCTCCCGCACGGCCGGTCCCCTCGGCGAACCTCACCTCGGCGGCCGGCGCGCCGATCATCGCCACGGCCGCGAGCCCGGTGCCCTTCAGCGCGCTCGGCGGGCACGCCGTCTGGTCGGCCACCCACACCCTCGGGCAGGTCGGCGGCGTGGTTGAGGTCCGCGCCCGGATCTACACCGCGACCTCGACCACTCCGGTCTACGACACACCCTGGGTGCGGGTCACCGTCGACACCAACGGCGACCACGGCGCCGACGAGGAGATCGGCCCCGGGATGGTCAACCTGCTGAACGGCGACCACGGCCAGTCCGCGACCGACGTGGACGAGCTGGGGCTGACGGTGACCCGGACGGCGGCGTCGCGGGGCACGTCCGCCGGCCACGTGGCGATGCCGGAGCGCCTGACCGTCGCCCAGCAGCAGGTCTCCGACCTGACGGGGTTCACCGCGGCAGGGACGTCCGCCGCCACCCGCTCCACGGCGTACGGCCAGGGCGAGGAGGACCCGGTGGACTCGCTGGAGATCACTCCGGTGGCCACGACCAGCAACGACACGTTCGTCGCGGTGGGCGGCGACACCGGCGGCCTGCGGCTGGGCATGCAGGCGGGCCGGACCTACCGGATGACCGGCTGGATCCACGTGCCGGCGGCGACCGGGCTGACGCCCGCGTTCGACTCGCGCGGCCTGCGCATCGTCGGCTTCACGCGGGTGGGAGGCGTCTACCGCGAGGTGGCCTCGCCGATGGCCGGGTACACCGACGGCTGGCAGGAGCTGTCGGTCGATCTCACCGTGCCGGCGGGCGCCACCGAGGCGTTCTTCCGCCTCTACAACGGCGCGCAGGGCGGCTCCGGCAAGAAGGTCTACTGGGACAACCTGTCGTTCACCGAGATTGTGGCGCCGTTCGGGCCGTCCTGGTCGACCGGGATCGTCGGCGGGCCGGCCGCGGCCACGTACACGACGCTGGCCTTCCCCGAGCCGTCGGTGGCGCAGGTGAACACGACCGACGGAGGCTGGCTCACGTTCTCCCGCAACGCGGACGGGTCGACGTTCACACCGGAGCCGGGGGTGGAAGAGCTGACGCTCGCGCAGGCGGGCGCGGACACGTACCGGCTGTCCGACAGCGACGGGACGGTTTCCGAGTTCACCCGGCAGGGCGGGGTCTGGGCGCTCGCCTCGACGTGGACGGCGGCGGGGACCTCCACCACGCGCTACGGCTACGACACCTCGGGCGGGCGCATGCTGCTCAAGCGGGTGGTCAACCCGCTCCAGCCCGGCGTGGACGACGCGGGCAAGTGCTCCGGTGCCACCCTGCCACGCGGCTGCCAGGCCCTCGAGTACGTCTACGCCGCGGCCACCGCGCCGGGCCTGAGCGACACCGTGTTCGGCGACCACGCGGACCGGGTCGTCGCGGTGAAGCTCTGGGCCTGGGACCCGGCGGCCTCCGCCACCACCGGCGAGGAGGTCGCCCGCTACGCCTACGACCACCTGGGCCGGCTGCGCCAGGTGTGGGACCCGCGCGTCAGCCCCGCGCTGAAGACCTCCTACGAGTACGACGCCGCGGGCCGGGTCACCAAGGCGACCCCGCCGGGTGAGCTGCCGTGGATGTTCGACCACGGCAACCCGGACGTGGACACGGCCGCGCTGCGCTGGGACCTGGACGCCGGCTCCGGGACCTCGGCGGCCGACTCGTCCGGCAGCGGCCGGAACGGCACGATCGCCGCGGGTGTGGGCTGGGGCCAGGGCAACGACCCCGGCCGGGCCGAGGACCGCGCGCTCACGTTCGGCGGCACGGCGGGGGCGCAGGTCCAGGTGGCCGGGGCCGCGCTGCCGAACACCTCGGCCTACACCGTCTCCGCCTGGGCCCGCCTGACCGACAAGTCGGTCAACCGGACGATCGTCTCCAAGGACGGCTCGTCCACCAGCGGGTTCTTCCTCAACTACGTGGCCGCGACCGACCGGTGGGCGTTCTCACGGGTCACCGCCGACAGTGAAAGCTCGTCCGCGGTGCGCGCCACCTCGAACGTCGCGCCCACGCTGGGCCAGTGGACCCACCTGACCGGCGTCCACGACCCGGCCACCGGCCGGATGACCCTCTACGTCAACGGGGTGGCGCAGTCGGCCACCGCGGCCGCCGGCGGCTGGAACGCGTCCGGCAACTACGTGATCGGCCGGGCCAAGTGGGCGGGCGCCGCCGCGAACCTGTGGCACGGCGGCATCGACGACGTACGGATCTACGGGCGGGCGCTGACCGCGGACCAGATCGCCGACCTGGCCGGTGACGAGGACCCGGGCAAGCTGCTGCGGGTGCGGCGGGCCGCGCTGCAGCCGGGCTCGAAGACCGCCACCGACGGGGAGACCGCCGTCAACCTGGTCTACAACACGCCGCTGACCAAGGCGGCGGGCGGGCCGTACGATCTGAACGCCGCCGCCGCGGCCACCTGGGGACAGTCGGACGTGCCGACCGAGGCGGTCGCCGTCTTCGGGCCGGAGGACATCCCGGGCCGCAACAGCGCCACCGGTTCGGTGCCGGGCACCTCCGGGTACCGGTTCGCGACCGTCTACTACCTGAACCCGCACGGTCAGGCGGTCAACGTGGCCAGTCCGGGCGGCGCCGTCGACACCCAGGAGTACGACAGGTTCGGCAACGTGGTCCGGTCCCTGGAGGCCACCGACCGCTCGCTCGCGCTCGGCCTGCTGCCGAACGCGGGCACCGACCTCGCCGCGCTCGGTCTGCTGGACTCCGACACCGCCAGCCGCGCGTACGCGCTGTCCACGACGAACGCCTACAGCACCGACGGGGTGAACCTGCTGGAGGCGGTCGGGCCGACGGTGACGATGGTGATGGAACGCCAGGTCGCCGACCCTGACGGCGGCGGGCCTCTGGGCGCGATCGAGGCCGGGTCCACGGTCATCGGCCGGCCGAGCGTGACCATGGCCTACGACGAGGACAAACCCGACGGAACCCGCTACCACCTGGTCACGACCGAGACCCAGGGGGCCAGGATCGACGGCTACCCAGCGCTCGGCCTGCGGGTCACCAGGAAGGGGTACGCCCCCGAGCACGGCGGGACGTCAGGCTGGGCGCTGCGCCTGCCGACCAGGACCGTCACCGACGCCGGTGGCGCGGACCTCACCTCCTACCGGGTCTACGACGACGCCGGCCGGGTGGTGAAGTCGCTGGGTGTCGGCGCCGACGGCTCCGACGCCCGTACGCTGGCGGTGGTCTACTACACGGCCGGGGCCAACGCGGCGGAGGCCGCCTGCGGCGACCGGCCGGAGTGGGCCGGTCAGGTCTGCCTGACCAGGGCCGCCGGAGAGGTCACCGGGCACGACCCGGCACGGATGACCGACGAGCTGCCCGTCCGTCGGGTCAGCGCCTACAGCCGTTACCTGGACGAGGCGGAGGTGAAGGAGACCTCCGGTGGCAGCACGAGAACCACGACGACGACGTTCGACGCCGCCGCCCGCGTCACGGGCAGGACCATCACGTCCGACCTGGGCGCGGCCGTGCCCGCGACGACCACCACCTACGACCCCGCCGGCGGCCGGGTCGCCCGCACCGTCGCGGACGGCGCCGCCGTCGTCCGGGAGTACGACGTGCTGGGCAGGCTGGTCGGCTACACCGACGCCGACGGCTCCGCCACGGTCACCGAGTACGACCGGTTCGGCAGGCGGACCAAGGTGACCGACCCGACCGGTTCCGGCACCTTCACCTATGACCGGGAGGCCGAGCCGCGCGGCCTGGTGACCGGGTACACCGACAACATCGCGGGCACGTTCTCGGCCGCGTACTCGCCGGACGGGCAACTGGTCAAGCTCACCTATCCCGGTGGGCTGACCCGTACGGACCGGCTCGACGCCAACCTCCAGCCGGTGTCGCGCACCTACACCCGCGACAGCGACGGGGCGGTCGTCTTCTCGGAGTCGGTGGTCAAGAACAGCGCCGGCCAGTGGATCTCCCACGAGTACACCGGCGGCGCCAAGCGTTACTCCTACGACCGGATCGGCCGGCTGACCGCCGTGTCGCACAGCGGCGCCGGCACGGCCGGCTGCGTCACCCGTACGTACGCCTACGACACCCGCTCCAACCGGACCGGCCGGTCCGTCTTCGAACCGGCGGCGGACGGCTCGTGCGACACGGCGGAGGCCGACTCGTCGGAGAGCTACGGCTACGACTCCGCCGACCGGCTGACCAGGGCGGGATACGTCTATGACGCGTTCGGCCGGACGACCAGGACGCCGGACGGGGTGGCCAACGGGTACTTCGCCAACGATCTCGTCCAGAGCCAGGAGGCCGGCGACGCCCGGCAGACCTGGACGCTCGACCCGATGCACCGGTCGCGGACGTCCCGCGCCCAGACGCAGGTGGACGGCACCTGGACGAACACCGCGGCGAAGGTCAACCACTACGGTGACGACAGCGACGAGCCGACCTGGATCGCCGAGGACGAGAACGGCGCCCGTACCCGGATCATCGCCGGGCCGGACAACGACCTGGTGGCGACGTCCTCCGCCGACGGCAGCGTGCTGCTGCAACTGACGAACCTGCACGGGGACGTGGCCGCGACCGTCGACCGCGCCCTGAGCGAGCCGGAGCTGTTCGACTACCAGGAGTTCGGCGAGCCGGCCGGCGGGCAGAGCGGCCAGCGCTACGGCTGGCTCGGCGGCAAGCTGCGCTCCGGGGAGGCGATGGGCGGCAACCTCCTGATGGGGGTGCGCCTCTACTCGCCGGACCTGGGGCGGTTCCTGCAGTCGGACCCGATGGTGGACGGCAGTTGCAACGCCTACGAGTACGCCTGCGCCGACCCGGTCAACCGTACCGACCTGGACGGCAGGGCGATCCCGGCGATCATCCTGGCGATCCTCGGCGCCGCGCGGCTGGCGTGGACGGCCTGCCGGGTCAGCAAGAACTGGTGCCTGCGGGCGCTGAAATGGGTCGGGCAGAAGGTCGTCAAGTACATCGGGCGGGCCATCGCCTGGGTCATCGGGGCGCTCTCCCGCCTGTCGCAGTACTCCCGGGTCAAGAACGGCCTCAACTGCGGCGAGGTGTTCGGCACCATGTTCTCCAACGCCTTGGGCAACTGGTCGAGTGCCAAGGGCTATCCGGGGGCGGCCAGGATGCTGGGATGGGTGGGCGGATTCATCTTCGGCTATCTGCGTAACGCCAGGTGCAGCGCCAAGACCAAGTATTCCTAGCGAACCCGCTGGAGGCCGGTGCCGTCACCGGCCTCCAGCGGGCCGGATCAGACGCGGCCCACCCGGTGTGTGGCGGCCAGGCCCCCGGGACACCTGACGAGCGCTTGTCCTGGGTCGTTCAGGGCTCGGTGGGGGTGACGTTGAAGTTGTCGCGGAAGACGTTGTCCGGGTCGTAGCGGCGTTTGAGCGCGCGCAGCCGTCGTAACGTGGGCTCGGGGTAGGCGTCGTGGAGGCGTTCGGGGCGCAGGTCGGTCTCGAAGTTGATGTAGAGGCCGTTGAAGTGGTGGAGCAGGCCGTCCCAGGCGGCGTCCAGGCCCCGGCGGCTGGGGCCGAAGGCGACGAGCTGGAAGTTGGCCGAGCGGCCCGCGTAGGCGGTGGCGTCGGCGGCGACGTCCGACGCCGCGCCCCCGACCGCGCGGACCTGGAAGAAGTACGTCTGCCCGCCCGCCACCAGCCGCGCCGCCGCCGCCGACAGCTCGGGCGTGAGGTGGTCGGCGAGCGCGGCCCTGGTCACCGGCTCCCCCTGGCCGTCGTGCGGGCCGTGCCCGACCCGCATGACCTCCTCGTACGGCAGCACCTGGATGGAGTAGTCGAGCAGCGGCGCCGCGGCGGCGACGGGCTGGAGCCGGTTGACGATCGTCTCGGCGTCGTCGGAGTCGACGACCGCCATGATCTGCCCGATCAGCGGCTGCCCGAGCTGGGCCCGGCCGATGATCAGGGAGCTGGTCAGGTCGCGCGGGGCGGCCTCCATGGCGGCTCCCCAGCGTTCGAGGAGGCCGGCCGTGTCGGAGGCGTCCACGACCAACTGCGCGAAGCCGACGTCGCCCGCCTCGTCCACCTCGAACTCGAACGACGTGGCGATGCCGAAGTTGGCGCCCGCGCCGCGTACGCCCCAGAACAGCTCGGCGTTCTCCTCCTCGTCGGCGCGCACCTGGCTGCCGTCGGCGAGCACGAGGTCCACGGCGCGCAGGTGGTCGATGGTCAGCCCGTGCTCGCGGACGAACCAGCCGATGCCGCCCGAGGTGGCCAGGCCGCCGACGCCCACGCCGCCGTAGTCGCCGGAGCTGAGCGCCCAGCCGTGCGGGGCGAGCGCGGCGGCCACGTCGCTCCAGCGCGCGCCCGGTCCGACGCGGACGCGGCGGGCCGCCTTGTCGAGGATCTCGATCGCGTTGAGGCGCGACAGGTCGATGACGATGCCGCCGTTGTTGGTCGAACGCCCGCTGATGCCGTGGCCGCCGCTGCGGATCGACAGCTTCACCGGCTGCGTGCGCGCGAACACCACCGCCTGCCCCACCTCCGCGGGCGTGCCGGGGCGCAGGACCAGGCCGGGTGAGCCGCCGCGCAGGTACGTGGAGCGGACGCGGGCGTAACCGGCGTCGCCGGGTTCGACGGCCGTCGGGGCGAGGGCGGCGGGGACGGCGTCGTAGTCGATGCCGTCACGCCGGTGCCTGCGGACGAACACGCTCTTGACCTGGCTCGGCTCCTCCCAGGACGCCGCGCGCAACGCGGGGGCGACCTCCTCGGCGAAGCGCCGCAGGATCCCGGGGTCGTCGGTGGCGAGAAGGAGGGTGCTGAGCCCTCCGGCCCGGATCAGGGCCAGGAGGTCGGCCGCCCACGCTCCGGCCGGGCCGGACCGGGGCGCGATGCGGGCCAGGCGGCGCAGCTCCCGGGGGTCACGCCCGGCCGCCTCCGCCGCCGCGTCGATCTCCGCTCCTGGCCCACCGGGTGTGGGGGACGGGCCGTCCGCCGCCGCGTCGATCGCGGTCTCGGATTCCCCGGGTGCGAAAAGCAGACCGTCGGCCTTGGCGGCGGCCAGCCTCAGGAGGCCGGGGCTCAGGGGGCTGGGGCTCAGAGGGCCGGGGCTCAGGGGGTTGGGGCTCAGAGGGCTGGGGTGTGGCTCGGCCGCCACCCACAGGGGGATGTTGTGCGCCGGGGCGGGGCCGCGTTCCGCGCCGTCCAGGCGGTGGTGCTCGCCGTCGAAGGTGAGCGGCGCGCGGTGGTGGGCCGCCCAGATGCCGCGGATGACGTCGACCGCCTCACCCAGCCGCCCGACCACGTCACCCACCCTCCCGTCCGCCCCGTCCGCCCCGTCCGCTCTGTCCGCTCCGTCTGCTCCGTCCGCTCCGTCCGTGCTCAGCACCAGCTCGACGCGGCCGTCGGTGAGCAGGTCGAGGCTGGCCGCCGCGCGCGCCGCCACCGCGGGATCGGCCTCGGGGCCGACCCGGGCGGCCAGGCGGACGCGGCTCGTGCGGGCCGCGACCCAGCTCAGCAGCGTCCATGGGTCGGTGCCCGCGGGCTCGTCCAGGAAGGACACCAGGTCGTAACCCAGCTCCTCCGCCAGCCGCGCCCGCTCGACCGCCGCCTCCGGCTCGGAGCCGCCCGGCGTGAGCAGCACGCCGAACCGCAGCGGGTGACCGTGGCCGGTGCTCATCGCGCGTTCCCCGGGACGACGCCCCGCTCCCGCGCCACGAGTTCGCGCACCAGGGGAGCGACCTCCTGGCCGAACGCCCGGATGGTGCCGGGGTCGTCAGCCATGACGATGTAGCCGGAGAAGCGGCACTCCAGGGTGAGCGCGGTGAGCTGCTCCGCCCACTGCTCGGGCGGGCCGGTCAGCAGCCGGTCACTGCGCTGGCCGCCGAGCCGTCCGCCGATGTTGATCAGGCGGCGGACGGCGGACGGGTCGCGCCCCGCCTCGGTGGCCGCCGCGTCGATGGTGGCGTTGGCCGCGGCCAGCTCGTCCAGGCTCTTCATGTACGGCAGCGACGGCAGCCACCCGTCGGCCTTGGCGCCGACCAGGCGAAGCATCCTCGGCTTGTACGCCCCCAGCCAGATGCCGATGTCGTGGGCCGGGGCGGGCCCGCGCTTGGCGCCGTCGACCCGGTAGTACGTCCCGTCCACCCGGAACAGCGAACGGTTGCCCGCGTCCCACAGCCCGCGGATGATGTCGATGGCCTCGCTGAGCGCGTCCACGGCCTGCCCGGGGCTCAGCCTCCGGCCGCCCATGGCCGCGATCGCGTCCCAGAAGCCGCCCGCGCCCAGGCCCAGCTCGAACCGGCCGCCGCTCAGCAGGTCGAGCCCGGCCGCGGCCCTGGCGAGCACGGCGGGCGGGCGCAGGGGCAGGTTGATCACGTTGCCCGACAGGTGGACGCGCTCGGTCTTGGCGGCGACGTAGGACAGCAAGGTCCAGGTGTCGAGGAAGGCCGACTGGTAGGGGTGGTCCTGGAAGGTCACCAGGTCGAGCCCGGCCGCCTCCGACTCCTGTGCCAGCGCGACGACCTCCTGCGGCGAGGCGTTCCCCGGCGTGATGAAGGACCCGAACGTCAGGTCGTGCCCGTAGTCAGGCATGTGCCCTCCTCCTCCGCCTGCGCGAGGCAGATGTGTTGCTCCGAAGACTATCTCTGTGCCAGACGAGTTGCACAACAGCTAGTTGATCCCGGACATTCCAGGCGCGGGCCCGCGCCACACGAGACGCGAAAGGCGCGGGAAGAGCGCAGGAGAGGACCGGCGGACGACCGGAAGGAGGAGCAGCACGGGCGGGAACGGTCAGGCGCCGTCGGAGAGCATCTCCTCGGCCACGTCGCACGGATCTCTGACCGGTTCGAGGTCGCGTACGTCGCAGGCCACCCGCCACAGCAGCCCGCGGAACGTGTCGCGCTC
The DNA here is from genome assembly GCF_055586305.1 of Nonomuraea sp. NPDC051298. Classification (NCBI taxonomy): domain Bacteria; kingdom Bacillati; phylum Actinomycetota; class Actinomycetes; order Streptosporangiales; family Streptosporangiaceae; genus Nonomuraea; species Nonomuraea sp. NPDC051298. Next base: position 201,781 of record NZ_JBVJIM010000007.1, on the reverse strand, counting down.
TGTCGCGTCGAGCGCCCCGAGCAGCTCGTCCTCCGCGTCGCGCACACGCCGCGCGAGGTCCTTGAACACGCGTACGCCCTCCGCCGTGGCCACGATCCGGCGCTGCCGACGGTCGGCGGGGTTGAGGTGGCGCTCGACCAGCCCCGCCTTGACGAGGTCGTCGAGCAGGTACGTCATCACCGTGCGGTCGATGCCCAGATGCGCGGCCAGGGCGAGCTGGGTCGGATGGTCACCGCCCACCACGGCGGCCAGCGTCTGGTAGCCGCGCGGGCCGTGCGGCAGGTCGCCGATCACCGTGATCACCGAACCGTGGTAGGCCCGCAGCAGCACGCCGAGGGTCCAGCCCAGGTTGTCCTCGCCGGAGAGCTGGTCGTGCCGCGCGCCGCTCATGCGGGCCATCCTATCTCCGATGCATGGCGTTCAGATGATCTGCGCCACCGCACATCCGACGCCGAAAAGATGACACGACCTCCTACTCAAGGTGGATGACCTTGTCGAGGGCAGGGTCCATGATCGGACTCCCCGACGTTTGGATGTGATATGCGAAGAACCGTCCTGTCCCTCGGCCTCTTAGCGGCGCTGACCGCACCCCTCGTGCCCGTGGCCTCCGCCTCCGCCACCGCCTCCGCCGGACCGGTGAGCGGGGCGACCACCCCGGCGTCCGCGCAGTCGATCGCCTGGGCGCCGTGCGCGGAGAACGCCGCGGTCGAGTGCGGCACGCTGACCGTGCCCGTCGACTACGCCAAGCCGGACGGCGAGAAGTTCGAGCTCGCGCTGGCCCGCCGCAAGGCCACCGACCCCGCCGCCCGCATCGGCTCCCTCGTGATCAACCCCGGCGGCCCCGGCGGCTCCGGCGTGGCGGCCGTGCTCGGCGGCGGGCTCGGCTTCAGCTCCGAGCTGACCAGCCGCTTCGACGTCGTCGGCTTCGACCCGCGCGGCGTGGCGCGCAGCCACCCCATCCTCTGCTCGCTCGACCTCGCCGTGCAGGCGCCCGACCCGCTGTCGATCAAGAGCCAGGCCGACTTCGAGGCCCTGCTCGCGCACAACGAACGCTACCGCCAGGACTGCCGCCAGCGCACCGGCCCGCTGTTCGACCAGGTGCACACCGGCAACGTCGTACGCGACCTCGACGCCCTGCGCGCCGCGCTCGGCGACGACAAGCTCACCTACTACGGCGTCTCGTACGGCACGCTGATCGGCCAGCTCTACGCCGAGCAGTTCCCCGGCCGCGTGCGCGCGCTCACCCTCGACAGCAACATGGACCACAGCCTGGGCACGAGGGCCTTCCTCGACACCGAGTCGTGGACCGCCCAGGACTCCTTCGACGAGTTCGTCGCCTGGTGCGGCAAGACCGCCTCCTGCGCCCTGCACGGGCAGGACGTACGCGCCGTCTGGCGGGACCTGCTGGCCCGCGCCGACCGGGGCGAGCTGGAGGTTCCCGGCTTCCCGGGCGTCAAGCTGACCAAGGTGGGCCTCATCGGGCAGGCGTTCGGCGCGTTCTACGGCCCGGCGTTCAAGGAGCTGGCCGACTTCCTGGAGGCGCTGGCCGAGGGGACCCCGTCGGAGGCGAAGGCGATCCTGACGCCCCTCGCCACCCGCTCGGAGCAGGTGATCAACGACGCCACGCAGGTGTTCTGCCAGGACTACCTGCTGCCGATCCGCGACTACCGTGAGTACGAGCGCCACATCCGCAGGTCGGCCGCCATCGCGCCCGACATGCTGATCAGCTCCGCGGGCCACGGGATCTCCGTCGCCTGCCTGGGCACGTCCGCCCCGATCCCGAACCCGCAGCACCGCCTGGACGTGTCGGGCACGCCCACGCTGCTGCTGGGCAACGCCCTGCACGACCCCGCCACCGCCTACCCGTGGGCGGTCAACGCGGCGAAGCAGATCGGGCGGGAGGCCCGGCTGCTGACGTACGAGGGGTGGGGACACGGCATCTACGGCCGCGGCGAGTGCCCGACCACGGCCATCGACGACTACCTCGTCTCGCTGAAGGCGCCCGCCAAGGGTGCGCGGTGTGAGGCGGTGCCGCCCGCCGAGGTGGGCCCGCTGCGTACCAGGCCGCTGCCCGGTCCGGTGCCGGGGATGCCCGGCTGGACCTTCGCGCGGTCGTAACGAGATCCCGCCACCGGATCCCGGTGGCCTCGCGGGCACGGCCCGCGAGGCCACCGGCCGGGCCCCCGTGCTCGCCGGAACCGGCCCGCGGCTACTCGCCGCCCGGCTTGACCAGGCCCGTCTCGTAGGCGAGCACCACCGCCTGGGCGCGGTCGCGCAGCGCGAGCTTGGCGAAGATGCGGGCGACGTGCGTCTTCACGGTGGCCTCGCTGAGCGTCAGCGCGTACGCCAGCTCGGCGTTCGACAGGCCCCTGCCCATGAGCGTCAGGACCTCCAGCTCGCGCGGCGTCAGGGTGGCCAGATCGCCGTGGACGGCGACGGGCGGGGCGCCGGGGGCGCGGTCGGCGGCGGCGAAGCGTTCGACGAGACGGCGGGTGATCGACGGGGCCAGCAGCGCGTCACCGGTGCCGACCAGGCGTACGGCGGCGGCCAGGTGTTCCGGGGTGACGTCCTTGAGCAGGAAGCCGCTGGCGCCGATGGCCAGGGCGGCGTAGACGTACCGGTCGAGGTCGAACGTGGTCAGCATGATCACCCGGCAGCGCGGGTCGTGGGCGAGCACCCGGCGGGCCGCCTCCAGGCCGTCCATGCCGGGCATGCGGATGTCCATCAGCACCACGTCGGGTGCGAGCCGGTGCGCCTCGGCCACCGCCTCGGCCCCGTCTGCCGCCTCGCCCGCGACGTCGATGCCGCGCGCGGTCAGTATGAGCCGGAACCCGACCCGTACCAGCGCCTGGTCATCGGCGATCAACACGCGCGGGCCCGCACCCGGCACGGGCCCCGGTTCCGAAGCCCCGCCGGGTTCCGTGGCCGGGTGTGTCACGGGCGGTCCAGGGGGATGCGGGCGCGGACCCGGTAGCCGCCGCCGAGCCGCCGCCGGGCGTCGAGGTCGCCGCCGTACATCGCGACCCGTTCGCGCAGCCCCAGCAGCCCGCGCCCGGCCCCGTGCGCCGGCCGTCCGCCGTCGTCCGCGCGCCCGGCCGCGCCCGTGAGCACGCTCGGCCCGGTGTTGAGCACCTCGACCCGCAGGTACTGGTCGGTGTAGCGGACGCTCACCTCGGCCTTGGCGCCGTCGCCGTGCTTGAGCGCGTTCGTGAGCGCCTCCTGGACGATCCGGTACGCGGTCACGTCGATCCCGGCGGGCAGCGGGCGGGGCGGGCCGGAGACGCGCACCTCGACCGGGAGCCCGGCGAACGCGATCCGGTCGGCCAGCGCCCCCAGCCGGCCCAGCCCCGGCTGCGGCGCGAGGTCACCCCCGTCGGCCCCGTCCCCGACGCCTTCGTCGTCGCCGTCGGGCGACGGCGCCAGCAGCCCGAGCAGGTGGCGCAGCTCGGTCATCGCGTCCCTCCCCGCGGACTCGACGGCCCTGAGCGCGGTCTCGGCCTCGCCCGGCATCGTGGGCAGCACCTCCCTGGCGGCCCCGGCCTGGACCACCATGAGGCTGACGTTGTGGCTGACGATGTCGTGCAGCTCAGCGGCGATCCTGGCGCGCTCGGCGTCGACGGCCGCGCAGGCCGCCCGTTCGCGCTCCCGTTCCAGCAGCCGCCCCTGCTCGCCGAGCGCGGCTCGGTAGCGGCGCCGCGTCCGTACGAGTGCCACCGCCAGCCATCCCGCGACACCGCACGCGACCGCCAGGGCGGCGATCAGCCATTCCCACACGAGACCATCTTCGCGTCACCCGCGAACCCCCACATCCTCCCCCGGCCCTACATCCACGGGATGACGGCCGTCACGCCTACATCCCCGGCGGGATGCCCTGACGCGCCGCCCGCTCTAGGTTCTGGGCCATGGACACACACCACGACCCCGGTGGACGCGCCGTCGTACAGCTCGACGACGTCCACAAGGAGTACGGCGCGGCCAGGGCCCTCGGCGGCGTGTCGCTGCGGATCGACGCCGGGGACGCGGTCGCCGTGATGGGGCCGTCGGGCTGCGGGAAGTCCACGCTGCTCAACCTGGTCGCCGGCCTGGACCGTCCGACGCGGGGGACGGTCCAGGTGGGCGGGCAGGACCTGGGCGCGATGAACGAGACGGAGCTGGCGCTGTTCCGCCGCCGCCACGTCGGGATGGTCTTCCAGTTCTTCAACCTCATCGACGACCTGCCCGCACTGGACAACGCCGCGCTGACCGCCCAGCTCACCGGGACGCCCGCGCGCCGGGCCCGCGACCGCGCGATGGAGCTGTTCGAGGAGCTGGGCATCGCCGGGCGCGCGGACGTCTACCCGGCGGCGCTCAGCGGCGGGGAGCGCCAGCGCGTGGCCGTGGCCAGGGCGCTGATGAACCGTCCTGCCCTGCTGCTGGCCGATGAGCCGACCGGAGCGCTGGACAGCAGGTCCGGCGAGCAGGTGATGGACCTGCTGATCGACCTCAACCAGATCGGGCAGACGCTGCTGATCGTCACCCACGACCCCGACCTGGCAGAACGCTGCGCCGGCCGCCTGGTCGAGCTGGCCGACGGCCTGGTGGTCGCCGAGCACGGTCTGGAGCGCACCCCATGACCACCTCCCTCCCGAGGTCCTCGCCCGGTCACCCGACGTCGGAACGCGCCGCGTCCGGCCTGGGCGCCGGTGCGGTGTGGCGGGTCACGCGGGCGGCGGTGCGGCGGCGCAGGGTGCAGACGTTCGTGCTCGGGGTCGTGGTCTTCTGCTCCACCGTGGCCGTCGTGGTGGCCCTGGGCCTGCTGGAGAGCGTGTCGGCGCCGTTCGACCGGGCCTTCGCGGAGCAGAACGGCGCGCACGTCGTGACCTCCTACGATTCGGCCGAGGTCACGGCGGCGCGGCTGGCGGCGGGGGCCCGGGTGCCCGGGGTGGAGGCGGCGGCGGGCCCGTTCCCGCAGGCCGTCGTGACGATCCCGGACACGGTCGAGCACCTGCCGCCGGGCCCGCTCGCGCTCGTCGGCCGTCCCGTCCCCGGTGGGCCGGTGGACCGGGTGGACCTGTGGGCCGGACGCCCGCCCGCCCGCGCCGGCGAGATCGTGCTGAACCGGCCGCCCGGCCCCCACTTCTCCTACCTCGTCGGCGTACGGTTCACCACGGCCGAGGGCCCGGCGTTCACCGTGGTGGGCCTGGCCTCCAGCGTGAGCGGGAGCGCCGAGTCGTGGGTGACCCCGGGCCAGGCCGCCGCGCTGCGGCCGTCCGCGTACCAGATGCTCTACCGGCTCGACGCCGCGGCCACCGACGCCGAGGTGCGACGGGGCACGGCGGCGATCACGGCGGGGCTGCCGGAGAGTGCGCTGGTGGGCTCGCGGTCGTACCTGGCCGTCAAGCGGGACGCGGGCCGCACGGCCTCGGTGTTCCTGCCGTTCCTCGCCGGGTTCGGGGGGCTCGGGCTGGTGGTGGCCGTCCTCATCGTGGCGAACGTGGTCGGCGGCGCGGTCGTGGCCGGGGCGCGGCACATCGGGGTGCTCAAGGCCCTCGGGTTCACGCCGAACCAGGTCGTGGCCGTGTACCTGACGATGGTCCTGGTCCCGGCCGCCGCGGGCGGCGCGCTCGGCACGGTGGCGGGCGGCCTGGCGGTGCGGCCGCTGTTGCGCGACATCGGCGAGGGGATGTTCACCGTCACCGTAGGCCCCTGGGTGTACGCCGCCACGCTGTCCGGGATGCCGGCCGTGGTGGTGCTGGCGGCCCTGGTGCCCGCGCTGCGCGCGCACCGGCTGACCGCCGCGCGGGCGATCAGCGCCGGGGCCGCGTCCCGCTCCGGGCGGGGGCGGCGGGCGCAGCGGCTGCTGGCGGGCGCGCGGCTGCCCCGGCCGGTCAGCCTGGGGCTGGGGCTGCCGTTCGCGCGTCCGGGCCGGGCCGTGCTGACGATGGCGGCCGTCGTGCTCGGCGCCGCCACCGTGACGCTGGCGACCGGCCTGACCGGCACGATGACCGCGTACGGGGCCGCGGCCCAGCGCGTCGGCCACGTCGACACCGTGGTCCACGTGGGTCAGCCGCGCTCACGGCAGATCGCGCCCCGGCACGGCGACGCCGAGATCGAGGCGCTGCTGCGCGCCCTGCCCGGCACCCGGTACGTGACCGCCGTCGCCTGGATCGACCTCCACCTCACCGGCTACCCGGAGCCGATCAGGGGCAGGTTCCTGCGCGGAAACTCGGCGACGCTGGGCGAGACCGTCGTCGCGGGCCGCTGGCTGCGCGGGCCGGGTGAAGCGGTGGTGACCTCGGCGTTCCTCGGCAGGCACGGCCTGGCGGTGGGCGACCGGATCTCGCTCTCCCTGGGCGCGGGGCGGGCCCTGGCCACGGTGGTCGGCGTCACCATGGACGGCTCCCCCGACCTCGTCCAGGCCGACTGGCGGACGCTGACGACGCTCGCGCCCGGCACGAAGGCCAACCAGTACGAGGTCCGTCTCTCCCCCGGCACCGGCGTCGACTCCTACCACGCCGCCGTCAGGGCGGCCGCCCCCGGCCTCTACCCGGCGGCCAAGAGCCGGAGCGACGGGACCGCTCTGGCCGTGACCGGCTTCGCGACCGTGCTCACGGTGCTGCTGGCCGCGGTCTCCGCGCTGGGCGTGTTCAACACCGTCGTGCTCGACACCCGGGAGCGGCGCAGGGACATCGGCGTGCTGAAGTCCATCGGGATGACGCCGCGGCAGGTCACGGTGATGATGGTGACGTCGATGGCTGCGGTGGGCGCGGCGGGCGGGCTGCTCGGGATCCCGATCGGGGTGGCGGCGCACCGCCTGATCGTCCCCGCCATGGCCGACGCGGCGGACCTGATGCTGCCCGCGTTCATGCTGGACGTCTGGCGGCTGCCGATGCTCGCGCTGCTGATGCCGGCGGGGGTGCTGATCGCGGTGCTGGGCGCGTACGTGCCCGCCCGCTCGGCGGCCCGGCTCACGATCGCGCGCGTCCTGCACAACGAGTGAACGGCCCTCGCCATCACATTCGGCGCGGCCGGGCATCAGGGTATTAATGGGCTTGATGACGCAAATATAAGACACCTGCATAAACTTGTTTAAGCGGGACCGGGAATTTAGGGTCTACGTGCCGGCCGGCACTTTCCCACAAAGGCCGTCACGCAAAGGCCGGGGGTGGGCGGGCAGTTGTCGGTTCTGTTTGGTTCGGCGGTCGCGCGGAGAATCGCGGCGGGCGTGGTGTTCGGGTGGGTGGCGCTCAGCGTGGCGGCCGTGCTCGCGAGCGGCCCCCTCGACGACGTACGCATCACCAGCGGCACCTCCATGCTGGCCAGAGACGCCGAGTCGGCCCGCGTCCTCGACCTGCTGGCCGAGCAGTCCGGCCGGGTGGTGCCCGCGCTGGTCGTCTACGAGCGCTCCGGGCCGCTCCAGCCCGGTGACCTCAAGGCGGCCCGCCGCGACCTGCGGCAGTTCACCACCGTCCCCGACGTGGTGGGCACCGCCTCCGCTCCCGTGCCCAGCCTCGACGGGCAGGCGCTGCAGGTGACGGTGCTGCTGTCCGGCAAGCCGGGCGTGCTCATCAGCCCGCTGGTCGAACGGCTGCGCCAGATCGCCGCCGAGGGCAGCCCGCCGGGGCTGGTCAGCCACGTGAGCGGCGCGGGCGGGGCCGCCGCCGACTACGTCGACTCCTTCCGCCAGGTCGACGGCACGCTGCTCGCGCTCAGCGTGGGCGTGGTCTTCCTGGTCCTGGTGGCCGTCTACCGCAGCCCCGTCCTGTGGGTGATCCCCATGCTGGCCGTGGTGGTGGCCTACCTCTGCTCTGCCGCGGCCGTCTACGCGCTCGCGCGTTCGGGGCTGATGACGTTGCGCGCGGCCACGCCCGAGGTGTTCACGGTGCTGGTGTTCGGCGTGGCCACCGACTACGCGCTGCTGCTCGTGGCCCGCTACCGGGAGCGGCTGCGGACGACGGCCGACGCGGCGCAGGCGCTGAGGGACTCGCTGCCGGGCGGCCTGCGCACGGTCGTCGCCTCCGCGCTCACCGTCGCGGGCGGCGTCGGCTGCCTCGTGGTGGCCGACACCAACGCGCTGCGCTCGATCGGCGCGGCGGCCGCCGTCGGGATCCTGATCACGATGGCGGTGATGGTGACGTTGCTGCCCGCCCTGATGCTGCTGGGCGGACGGCGGGCCTTCTGGCCGAGCACGCCGCTCCCCGGAGAGACTGCCCGCGACGGGCTGTGGCGGGGCGTGGCGGGGTTCGTCGGCCGGCGTCCCCTGGCCTCGTGGGCGGGCTCGGCCCTGCTGCTCGTCCTGTCGTGCGTGGGGCTGACCACGCTCGACGCCTCCGGCATCCCGCCGTCGGCGCTCTTCACGATGCGTACCGACTCGGTGGCCGGCAACGACGCGCTGCGGCGGCACTATCCGGCCAGCGCCCCGGTCGTGGTGCTGGCCAGGCAGGACGTGGCCGCCGCCGTGGCGCGGGCCGTGCGGCGGGCCGAGGGGGTGGTGTCGGTGCGGCCCGGCCCGCCCGCGCCGTGGCGCACGTACGACGTGGTGCTGGCCGCCGAGCCCAACACGCCCGACGCCCAGCGGCTGGTGGAGGGCCTGCGCCACGACGTGCGCGCCGTCGCCGGGGGCGCGGTGCTGCTCGGCGGGTTCACCAGCGAGCTGCTCGACGTCCGCGACGCCGCCCTCGACGACGCCGTCCTCGTCGTGCCGCTGATCCTGCTGGTCGTGGGGCTGATCCTGGTGGTGCTGCTGCGCTCGCTGGTGGCGCCGCTGCTGCTGATGGGCACGGTCGTGCTGTCGTTCGCCGCCACGCTGGGGCTGTGCTCGGCCGTGTTCACCCAGTTCCTGGGCTATCCCGTCATCGACGCGTCGTTCGCGCTCTACGCGTTCGTCTTCCTCGTCGCCTTCGGCATCGACTACAACATCTTCCTGATGGCCCGGGTCCGGGAGGAGGCGATGCGGCTCGACACGCGCGAGGCCACGCTGCACGCGCTGCGGGCGACGGGCGGGGTGATCACGGCCGCCGGGGTCGTGCTGGCGGCGGCGTTCTTCGTGCTGACCGTGCTGCCGCTGGTGCCGGTCGTCCAGCTCGGGCTGCTGGTGGCGGTCGGGGTGGTCATCGACACGGTGGTGGTGCGCTCGTTCCTGGTGCCGGCCCTCGCCCACCACCTGGGGCGGTTCATCTGGTGGCCTGCGCGTGCAGCTCCGTGAGCTCCTTCCGCAGGAGGCCGAGCAGCTCTTCTGAACGTGACACCCGGGGGTCGAACACCGCCGAGAACGTCACCGACGGCCCCGCGGGCACGATCACCACCATCCCGGCGAGGCCGGGTGGCAGCCCCGGCACCGCGAACACCTCACCCTGCGCGGCCAGCTCCTTCGGCAGGGGGACGGCTGTCACGCTGAGCCGGCTCGGCGTGGCCTTCCTGAACAGCGGTGACAGCAGCCGCAGCAGCGGCACCGCGAGCCCGGCGGGCAGGTCGTAGAGCGTATGGGCGGCCTGGCGGGCGCGCCCGATGCGCCTGATCGTGGTCTGCTCGGCCACCCGGGCCAGCCGGGCCAGCGGGGACGGCTCGGCGCAGGGCAGGGCCATGGGCAGCAGGCCGGTGTGGTTGCCCAGGCCGGTGTGCTGCCGGTGCCCGCACAGCCCGACCGGCAAGGCGACCACCGGCCCAGGCGGGCCGGATGCGGGCGCGTTGGATGCGGGCGCGTTGGATGCAGGCGGGTTGGATGCGGGCGCGTTCCAGGCGCGCAGGGCGCCGGCCACCAGGGCGAGGCCGATCTGCGCGACGCTGGCGCCGGTCGCGCGGGCGATGGCGCGGAACGGCCCGAGGTCGAGGCTGACGACCTCCAGCCGCAGATCCCCCGCCGCCCTGTCGCCCAGGCTGTCACCCGCCCCGTCGCGCCCCCTTCCACCCACCCTGTCATGCACCTTGCCATCAGCCCCATCACACGCGCTGTCACAGGCGCTCTTGCACGCGCCGTCGCGCGCATCGTCACATGCCCTGCCGCACGCGCCATCACGTACCCTCTCGCGCGCGCCGTCGCAGGTGCTGTCGCGCGCCGTGAACCAGGGCGGTGAGGCGGCCGCCAGGCGTCGCAGGTCGGCCAGTGCCCGGCGGGCCGGGCCCGGCGACCTCCAGTACGCCGCCCCGCCCCCGGGTGCGGGCAACGTCTCCCCGCCCAGCAGCGCCCGCGCCGCGCCCGCGATCCCCATCCCGTCCTGGAACACGTGGTGCGCCCGGTAGCACAGCACATGCTCCGGCCAGGAGTCCGCGTGCAGCACCATGAGGCTCCACAGCGGCCGGTCCCACGACAGCGGCCGGACCCGCATGGCCTCCAGCACCGCCTGGTGCACCCCGGCTCCCGGCGGCAGCCGGTGGAACTCGACGTGGCAGGCGGGGTCGAAGCCGGGATCCGGCTCCCATCGCGCCCACCGCCCCCTCCCGGCCAGCCGGTAGCCGAGCGCGGGAGCCTGCACGGCCACCCGCTCCGCCACCAGCTCGCACAGCTCCTCCGGCGTCGGCGGCGGGCCGGGCCTGCGCACGGCGACCCCGTAGTGCATGCGGGAGTCGTGAACGGCCCCCGCCCCGAGCCGGATCGCATAATGGTCGCCGAACGTCAGGGGAATCGCACCGCCGCCGAATTCACCGTTCATCCTCGCCCACGTTATCTTCCCGCTATCCGCCGGTCGAACGGGAACGCGTACGCCGGGGGCGCGGCTATATTGGGCCGCCGGCGGAACGGCGGCGGATACGTGCGGGGTATGGTGAAATTTCGCAAGGTTGAAATACTATTGTTGGCCTATTTCGGTCTTATGGCGATTATCGGGGTCGTGTCATGGTTTGCACCCGAGGCCGACCACCGCCTGCCCGACCGCCCCGCGCTGCTCGCCGGATACGTCCTCGCCATCGTGCTCCTGTTCGCCCTCGCCCGCGCCGCGCAACGGTTCCCCGGCCACCGGGCGGTCTCGTTCCTGCGCTTCGTCGTGCCGCTGCTCGTGCTCCCGCTCGCGTACGGCGCCGCCGCCCGCACGGCCACCGTCCTGCACGGCCGCTTCGTCGACGACGCCGTGCACGCCTGGGAGCGGGCGGCGTTCGGCTTCGCGCCCAACGCCGCCGTCGCCACCCTGGGCACGCCGCTGGTGACCGAGGTGCTGACGTTCTGCTACTTCTCCTTCTACGGCTGCTTCCTGATCCCCGTCATCCTGTACGCGCGCGGGCGACGTCACCTGGCCGAGCGGTACCTGTTCGCCGCGGTGACCGCGCTGCTGATCTGCTACATCGGGTTCATGGCCGTCCCGCTGGCCGGACCGGCGCTGGCCGCGCCCGAGTCGTTCGCCGCCCACCGGCCCTCCGGCTACCTGATCACCGCCGTGCAGAACGAGATCATGGCCGCCTTCGACCCGCCCGGCGCCTGCTTCCCGTCGGCCCACGTGGCCGGCGCCTGGATCACGCTGCTCTGCCTGCGCCGCCACGTCTCCAGGAACGTCCGCCTGCTGCTGTGGACGCTGACCGCGGGGCTGACGGTGGCCGTCGTGTACAACTGGTACCACTACTTCGTGGACGCGATCGCCGGGCTGGCGGTGGCGCTGGCCGTGTACGCCCTCACCGTACGGTACGCAGCGCGGCCTCGAACCCCTGCCTGAGCGTGGTGGCGGGCGCGAACCCCAGCTCGCGTACGGCGTCGTCGGGCACGCAGGTCCAGTCGGCCCGGCGCATCTCGCGCGCCTTGTCCCGGTTGAGCACCGGCACCGCCCCGGCGGCCAGCTCGGCGGCGAACTCGGCCACGGCCGCCACGGCGCCCACGACGGGCACCGGCAGCGGCAGCACGAGCGGCTCGCGGCAACCGGCGGCCCCCGCGAGGGCGCGGCAGATGTCGGCCCACTCGTAGGCGTTGCCGTCGCTGATCGGATATGTCCCGGCGCGGGTGTCATCGGGCCGCAGCACGGGGCCGCGCTCGGCCGCGGCCAGCAGGGCGGCGCACAGGTCGTCGACGTAGACCAGGCCGTAGCGGCGGGGGCCGTACCCGGGCTTGACGACCAGGCCGCGCCGCACCATGGGCAGCAGCGACGGGAGCAGCGCGGGCTCCCCCGGGCCGTAGACGATGGCGGGGCGCACGATGACCGAGGGGACCTGGCCCGCGTGGTCCCTGACGATCTGCTCGCCCTCGCGTTTGCTGGCGCCGTACAGGGAGATCGCCGGACCGGCGGCCAGCGACGAGCACAGCACCAGGCGCGGCGGGCGGCGCAGCGCGGCCAGGGCGCGCACCAGCCGGGCCACGCCATCGCGGTTGACCGCGCGGAACCCGGCGGGGCCGCGCGCCCGCAGCACGGCCGCGAGATGGATCACCCGGTCGGCGTCGCGCACCGCCTCGGGGATGCCCCAGCCGGTGGCGAGGTCGCCGTGCACCACCTCGACGCCCGCCGCCCGCAGCGCCTCGGCACGGGGCGAGGGCCGGGCCAGCGCGGTGACGGCGCCGCCGCGCGCGAGGATCAGGCGGGTGAGCCGCCACCCGACGAACCCGGTCGCGCCCGTGACCAGATAGCGGACGCGGCTCACCACGCGCGCCCGATCGGCGGGCCGCAGACGCCCGTCACAGGGCGCACCCGTAGACGCGGTACGTCTTGGCGCGCGTGCAGCCCGCCCCGGCCAGGTAGCGGTTGACCGCCCGGTTGTCCTCCAGCGTCCAGCCCAGCTCGGCGCCCCCGTGGTAGCCGCAGGCGGCGATGGCCTCCACCGCGCGGGCGAACAGCACGCTCTCGACACCCCGGCCGTGCAGATGCGGGACGACGCCGAACAGCACCCCCCGCACCCGGTCGATGCGCCGCGCCGCCAGCGACAGCCGTACCAGCCCGGTGGGCAGGCCGAACCGGCTCAGCCGCCCCCGCGCGGCCGGCAGCGCCTGGTTGAGGTCGGGCAGCACGAGGGCCACCGCGACCGGCTCGCCCGCCACCTCGGCGAGCTGGACGAGCTGCGGCCGCATGGCCCTGCGCAGCCGCCGCGCCACCACCTCGAACTCGGCGTCCGTCATCGGCGTGAACCCCCAGTTGCCGCGCCAGGCCCGGTCGAAGACCCGTTTCACCCGCAGCATGTCGGCCTCGAAGGCGGCCGGGTCGAGGGCGCGCACGGTGAGCCCGTGACGCCGCTCGGCCCGCCGCGCCACGCCCAGCAGCCGCTCCTCCACCGGCCCGCCGCGCAGCTCCCACGACCACAGGTCCTTCGCCTTGGCCAGCCCGGACGACTCCAGCAACGCCGGATAGTAGGCCGGGTTGTAGGGCATCATCACGCTCGGCGGCGCCCCGAACCCCTCCACCAGCACCCCGCACTCGTCGTTCGTGGTGAAGTTGACCGGCCCCAGCATCGTCTCCAGCCCGCGCCCGCGCAGCCATCCCGCCGCCGCCGTCACCAGCTCGCGCGCGACCGAGGGGTCGTCGGCGCAGGCGAACTGGCCGAAGAACCCGTCGCTCGCGGCGTGGACGGCATTGTGGCGGGGGTTGTGCACGGCGGCGATCCGGCCCGCGACGCGCCCGCCCCGCCGCACGGTGAACAGCTCGACGTCACCGTAGGCGAAGAACGGGTTGCGCCGCCGGTCGAGCAGCCGCCGGCACTCACCGCGCAGCGGCGGCACGAAGTGCGGGTCGCGCCCGTGCAGCAGGTAGGGCAGCTCGACGAACTCCCTGAGCGCGCGCCGGCCGCGTACCGGCTCGGCGAGCGCGCTAGACGGAGGCGAAGACGAGGCTCGCATTGTGGCCCCCGAAGGCGAACGAGTTGGACACGACCGCGCCCGGCCCGAGCGGGCGCGGCCGGCGCACCACGTCGATCTCGCACTCCGGATCGAGGACGTCGAGGTTGATGGTGGGATGGACGAGGCGTTCGTGCACGGTCAGCACGCCGGCCACGGCCTCGATCGCCCCCGCCGCGCCGATCGCGTGGCCGAGGACGCTCTTGGTCGAGGTGACCGGCACCTGCCCGGGGCCGAACAGGCGGGCGATCACCTGGGCCTCGGTGACGTCGTTGAGCGGGGTGCCGCTGCCGTGGGCGTTCACGTGCGCCACCTCCTCGGGCCGCAGGCCGGCGTCGGCCAGCGCCTGGCGTACGCACCGCTCCGCGCCCTCGCCCTTGGGGTCGGGCATGGTCAGGTGGTGGGCGTCGGAGGTACGGCCGTAGCCGGCCAGCTCGGCGTAGACGCGGGCGCCGCGGCGTACGGCGTCGTCGAGGCGTTCCAGCACCACGAACGCGGCGCCCTCGGCCAGCACGAAGCCGTCGCGGGCGGCGTCGAAGGGGCGCGAGGCGCGCTCCGGCTCCGCGGTGCGCTGCGACAGCGCGCCGCACCGGTGGAAGGCGAGCAGGATCGTGGGCGTGACGCACGCCTCCGTGCCGCCGGCCACCACCAGGTCGGCCGAGCCGTCGCGGAGCAGGCGCAGCCCCTCGCCGATCGTGTGGCCACCGGAGGCGCAGGCGGTGGAGACGGTCAGGCTGGGCCCCAGGATCCGGTGGCGCATGCTGACGAAGGCGGCGGCGGCGTTGGGCATGGTGCGCGGGATGTAGAGGGCGGTCGGCCGGACGTCGCCGGGCTCGGCGTGGCCGAGCAGCGTGGCCTCGGTGGTCTCGGTGCCGCTCAGCGCGGTGCCGGTGACGACCGCGCGGCGCTCGGGCGGGACGTGCGCGCCGCCCGCGTCGGCGAGCGCGTCGTCGGCCGCGCACACGGCCAGCAGCGTCGCGCGGTCCATGCGGCGGGCCTGCTTGCCGCTCACGTAGGGGGAGACGTCGAAGTCGGGCACCTGGCAGGCGAAGCCGACGGGCAGGCCGCCGGCGTCGAAGGAGGTGATGGTGCGCGCGGTGGAGCGCCCGTCGACCAGCGTGCCCCAGAACGTGCGCAGGTCGTTTCCGGCCGGGGTGCGCACCCCCAGGCCGGTGACGGCGACGCGGACCCGTCCGCGCATCAGCCGGCCTGGGCCCCGGCGCGGACCAGGGTGGTCACGTCGGCCAGGGTGCGCGCCTGCTTGGCGGTGTCGAGGTCGACCACGAGCTTGAAGCGGTCTTCGCTGGCCGCGGCCAGCTCGGCCATGTCGAGGCTGTCGGCCTCCAGCTCCTCGCGCAGGTCGGTGTCGGGGGTGATGAGCGCCGGGTCCACCGAGAGGATCCGGGCGCAGATGGCGCGGAGCTGGTGGAAGATCTCTTCCTCTGTCATACGTACGTCCTTCGTCGGATGTAGGGGTTGCCGGGCTGGGGTCGGGGCGCGGGCCGAGGCCGCCGCCCGGCACGAAAGTGCCCGGTCCGGAATGCGCGGTCGGAATGCGCGGTCCGGACCGGCGGCGGTTACTCTACCCTTACGCTCGGACACTGTCAGCTACGATCGTCCGATGCGGAGTGAGTCGCCGGAATGCTTCGGACTGAGCCGGAAAGTGAGTGCCGCGTGACCGACCCGTTCGTCAAATGCCGGCTCCCGCAGGAGATCGAGGCGCTGGCCGCCCCCGGCCTCTACCCCTTCTACCTGCCGGTGGAGGAGCGGCCGGGCGGCGGCGAGGCCGTGGTGGAGGGGCGGCGGGTGCTGCTGGCCGGGTCCAACGACTATCTGGCGCTGTCGGACGATCCCCGGCTGAAGGAGGCGGGCACGGCGGCGCTGTGCCGGCTGGGCTCGGGCAACTCCGGCTCGCGGGCCCTCAACGGCACGCTGGCCCTGCACCAGCGGCTGGAGCGGGAGCTGGCGGAGTTCCTCGGACAGCCGGCGGCGATGGTGGTCTCCACCGGCTACCAGGCCAACCTGGCGCTCAGCGCGTTGTTCGGGCCGCGTGACGTGCTGCTGGCCGACCGGCACGTGCACGCCTCGCTGCTCGACGCCGCCCGGCTCGGCCAGGCCCGCCTGCGGCGCTTCCGGCACAACGACATGGCCCAGCTCGGCGCCCTGCTGGAGGAGGCGGGGCCGGAGGAGGGGGTGTTCGTGCTGACCGAGGGCATGTTCTCGGTCGGGGGCGACCTGTGCGACCTGCCGGGTATCGCCAAGCTCGCGGCCCGGCACGGGGCTCGGGTGGTGCTCGACAGCGCGCACGACGCGGGGCTGCTGGGGGCCGGGGGGCGGGGCGCCGCCGAGCACTACGGCCTGGGCGCGGCGGTCGACGTGCAGACGGTGACCTTCTCCAAGTGCTTCGGCACGCTGGGCGGGGCCGTGGCCGGGCCCCGGCACGTCATCGACTACCTGCGGCACACGGCGCGCTCGGCGCTGTTCTCGGCGTCGCTGCCGCCGGCCTGCACGGCGGCGGCGCTGGCCGCGCTCGACATCATCCGTACGGAGCCGCAGCGCCGCCGGGCCGCGTTGTCGGCCGCGGAGCGCCTGAGGTCAGGGCTGGTCGCGATGGGGTTCGCGATCCCGCCGGGCGGCACGCCCACCGTGTCCCTGCGGGTGGGCGACGCGCTGGCGGCCTGCCGGTTCTGGGCGGGGCTGCTGGCGGAGGGGGTGCTGGCCAACGTGATGCTGCCGCCCGGCGTGCCCGAGGGGTCGGCGCTGATCCGCCTGAGCGTCACCGCCGCGCACACCTCCACCCAGGTCGACCGGATGCTGGAGGCGGTCGCCACGGTGACCCGCCGCCTCGGCTTGGGGGGCGGTGTCGGGGGCGGCGTCGGGGGCGGCTCGGCGCCGGTGCCCGCCTAGGGCATCACGCGGCCCTCATGGCCGGGGGTCAGCGGCGGCCGTACTTCTTGTGCACGGCCTGTTTGCTCACGCCGATCGCGTCGGCGATCTGCGCCCAGGCCAGCCCCGCCACGCGGGCCCGCCGCACCTGGACCGCCTCCAGACGTTCGATCTCCCGGCGCAACGCGGTGGTGGCGTGCAGGGCGAGCAGCGGATCGTCGTCCTGAGCCTGTCTCATGAGGGTCGCCAGGTCGTTCGTCATGCACCAAAGGTAATCCAGCGACCGCCCCTGGACCTCCTCTGTCGCCAGTGCCGTGGACGGATCGTCACCTGCTCTCGGCCGCCATCCGCACGCCCAGCCCGATCAGCACGACGCCGGAGACCTGCTCCAGCCGCCGCTTGACGACGGGCCGGCCCAGCCACTCCCTGGCCTTGGCCACCGCCCAGACGAGCAGGCCGTACCAGACCAGGTCCACCGCCACCCAGACCACAGCCAGCGTCACGAGCGTCGCCGTCACGTTCTGCCCGGCCGGGACGAACTGCGGCAGGAACGACATCGCGAACACCGCCGCCTTCGGGTTGGCCAGGCACGTCCCCAGACCGGCCAGGAACGGGGCGCGCAGGCCCGGCAGCGCCTCCCCCTCGGCCGCCGGGTCCGCGTTCGCCGCGTGCGCGCCCTTGCGGGCCTGCCACAGCGCCTGGGCGCCCATCACGACGAGCACGGCGGCGCCGGTCACGCGCATGATGTCGTACGCGAGCTGCGAGGCCACGAGCAGGGCCGACAGCCCGAACGCGGCGGCCAGGCCCCACAGCAGGATGCCGGTCTCGTTGCCGAGGGTGGCGGCCAGCCCCGAGCCGCGGCCCGCGCGGACGGTCTGGCGCAGGATGATGGCCGTACTGACCCCGGGCGCCATGGCCACCAGGACGCACGCGCCGACGAAAGCGAGAAGGTACATGCCGGGATGCTGACAGACCGGCGTCCAGAAATCGCCCGATTTACCGCGCCGCCATCGCCATCCAGCGCCGCGCCCCACCGCCGCACCCCACCGTCAGCCGTAGAGCTTGCCCAGCTCCGTGACCGCCTCGCTCATCAGGGCCCGCAGCTCCGGCGGGCCGAGCACCTCGACGTCCGCGCCCATGCGCAGCAGCAGCCAGCGCGCGTGCGTGATCGACTCGACCGGCACGGTGAGCGTGAGCCAGCCCTCCTGGTCGGGCTCCCCGGCGGCGGCCAGCGCGGCGCCGACCACGTCCGCGCCCATGGTGTACGCCAGCAGGTCGCCCCGCCCGGGTGCGAGCTTGATGACGGCCTCGGCGGTGTACATCCGCTCGCGGAACTCCTTGGCGTACGCCCGCCAGAACTCCCCCAGGTCGAACCCCTCCGGCGGCGTGAACCGCCCCGGCAACGTCTCCAGCGTGAGGATGCGCGCCACCCGGTACGTACGCGGCGAGCCGTCGGGCGGCGCGGCCACCAGGTACCAGGAGCCGCCCTTGAGCACCAGCCCGTACGGGTGGACCACCCGGTCCACCTCCTTACGGCCCCAGCGCCGGTAGGTCATGTGCAGCGGCCGCTGGTCCCACACCGCCTCGGCCACCTCGCTCAGGTGCGGCACGTCGTCGGCCGAGCGGTACCAGCCGGGCACGTCCAGCAGGAAGCGCTCGCGCATCCGGGCGGCGTGGGAGCGCGGCTCGGGCGGCAGCGCGGCCAGCAGCTTTAGCTCCGCGTTGGCCGCCACCTCGGCCAGGCCCAGCTCGGCCGCCGGGCCCGGCAGCCCGGCCAGGAACAGCGAGGACGCCTCCTCGGCCGTCAGCCCGTTGAGCCGGGTGCGGTAGCCGTCGAGCAGCCGGTAGCCGCCCGCGGGGCCACGGTCGGCGTAGACGGGGACCCCGGCCGCCGACAGCGCCTCGACGTCGCGGTAGACGGTGCGTACCGACACCTCCAGCTCGGCCGCCAGCTCGGGCGCGGTCATGTGGCCGCGCGTCTGCAGGAGCAGGAGCAGCGAGAGCAGGCGGCTGGCGCGCATGACCCTCATTGTATTCCGCACATACCTTGTGTTTGTATGAACACATGGATCGTGTGCGAGCCATCATGAACACCTTGCGTACGCACGACAGCGTGTCCGTGGCCGAGTTGGCCGTCGAGCACGGCGTCTCGGAGATGACGATCAGGCGCGACCTCGACGAGCTGGCCCAGCAGGGGGTGGTGCGCCGGGTCAGGGGCGGCGCGCTGTCGCTGCTGCTGCGCGGCGAGGAGCCGCCGTTCGGCGTGCGCGAGCAGGAGGCCGTCGAGGCCAAGCGGCGCATCGGCGCGGAGGTGGCCGCGTTGATCGCCGACGGCGAGGCGGTGGTGCTCGACGGCGGCACCACCGTGCTGGAGGTCGCCCGTGCCCTGGTCGACCGGCGCGTGACCGTGCTGCCGCTGGCGCTGCAGGCCGTACGGGTGCTGGCCGCCGCGCCACGCGTCCGGCTGGTGCTGCCCGGCGGCGAGGTGCGCAAGGGCGAGCTGAACGTGATGGGCCCGCTCGCCGAGAGTTCGATCAGGGCGCTGCGCTTCGACACGGCGGTGATCGGCTGTTGCGGCCTGTCCGCCGAGCACGGCCTGACCGCGCACGACCTGCCCGAGGTGGCGGTCAAGCAGGCGGCCATCGGCGCGGCGCGGCGGGTGGTCGTGGCGTGCGACTCGGGCAAGTTCACCCGTACGGCGTTCGGCGCGGTGTGCCCGATCGACCGGCTCGACGTGGTGGTGACCGACCCCGGCATCCCCCCGGAGGAGCGCGACGCGCTGGTGGCGGCCGGAGTGCTGGTCAGGGAGGCCGGGTGAGACGCGAGCGCGTCGCCGTCAGCCTGCTGTTCTTCCTGTCCGGCGCGGCCGTGGGCACGTGGACGGCGCGCATCCCGGCCGTCAAGGAGAGCCTGGGGCTCGGCGACGGCGAGCTGAGCCTGGCGCTGCTGGCCATCGCGGCCGGGGCGATGGCGGGGATGACGGCGGTGGGCCGGCTGGTCGACCGCTATGGCAGCAACCGCGTCCTGGTCCCGGCGGCCCTGCTGCAGGGCGTGGTGCTGGTGCCGCCCGCCTACGCCGGGGACCTCGGGACGCTGGCGGCGGCGCTGCTGGTGTTCGGGATCGTGCACGGCGTGCTCGACGTGGCGATGAACGCCAACGCCGTGGAGGTGGAGCGGGCACACGGACGGCCGATCATGTCGTCGTTCCATGCCGTCTTCAGCGTCGGCGGGTTCGCCGGGGCGACGGCAGGCGGGCTGTTCGCGCACCAGGAGCTGACTCCGGCGGTCACGTTCTGGTCGGCGGGCGCGGTGATCGCGGTGCTGGCCGTGTGGGGCGCGCGCTGGGCCCTGCGCTCCTCCCCCGCTCCGGCGCCCACGGCCGGTGGGCGGGCCCGGCTTCCGAAGGGGACGCTGTTCCTCGGCGTGCTGGCGTTCTCGTGCATGGTGGGCGAGGGGGCCTCGGCCGACTGGAGCTCGGTCTACCTGCGGGAGGACCTGGCGGCCTCGCCGGGCTTCGCCGCCGCCGGTTACGCGGCGTTCTCGATCATGATGACCGCGGGGCGGCTGGCGGGCGATCGGCTGGCCGCCCGGTTCGGGCCGGTGGCGCTGGTGCGCTGCTGCGGGCTGCTCGCGGCGGCCGGGCTGGGGCTGGCGCTGCTGGGCGGGAATCCGGTGGCGGGCGTGCTCGGGTTCGCCTGCTTCGGGGCGGGGCTGTCGTGCATCGTGCCGCAGGTGTTCTCGGCGGCCGGGCACCGTGATCCGGCCTTCGCCGGGCGCGCGTTAGCCCGGGTGGCCTCGATCGGCTACCTGGGCTTTCTGAGCGGGCCGGTGTTCATCGGGGGGGTCGCTGAGCTGGCGGGGCTGCCGCGGGCGCTGGCCATCCCGGCGCTGCTGGCCGCGTTCGTCGCCCTGACGGCGACGGCGCTGCGTGCGCGGGGCGGCTCGGGCGCAGGTTCGGGGTCGGGCTCGGGCTCCGGCTCAGGTTCGGGCTCGGGCTCGGGCTCGGGCTCGGGCTCAGGCGAACTGCTGCCAGCCGAGCCTGACCACCATCGCCACCACCACGCATAGCAGCACGATCCGTACGAACGAGGCGCCCCGCTTGAGCGCCATCCGCGCGCCGAGCTGGGCCCCGGCCACGTTGCACACCGCCATGCCGAGCCCGAGCGCCCACTGCACGTGCCCCTGCGCCCCGAACACCACCAGCGCCCCGACGTTGGTCCCGACGTTGATGATCTTCGCGGAGGCCGACGCCGAGACGAAGTCCAGCCCGAGGATGGTGGTGAAGGCGATGATGAGGAACGTCCCGGTGCCCGGCCCCATGATGCCGTCGTAGAAGGCGATGCCCACGCCCGCCGTCGCCACCGCCACCCCCACCCTGGGCCCGGTACGCAGGTGCGGGACGGGCACGGCGCCCATCGCCGGGCGTAACGTCACGAACGCGGCCACCGCCAGCAGCACCACCATGACGGCGGGCCGCAGCACGTCGGCCGAGATCGCCGCCGCCGCCCACGCGCCCAGCCCGGCGCTCACCACGGCCAGCGCCGCACCCGGGATCGCCACCTGGCGGTCCACCTTGGTCGAGCGCGTGTACGTCACGGCGGCCGAGGCGGTGCCGAACACCGACGACAGTTTGTTGGTGGCCATCGCCTCGACCGTCGGCATGCCGGTCATCAGGATGGCGGGGAGCTGCAACAGTCCGCCGCCGCCCACGACGGCGTCGACCCACCCCGCTCCGGCCGCCGCGGTCAGCAACACCAGGACCTGCTCCAGCGGCACGCGCCACTCCCCCGAAATCCCCCGAGAAACGACAAGAGTGTACAAGCCTGGATCTCAGCCGCCCGGCCGCCCCCTGCCCCCCGTCGAGGGCCCGGCCCGTCCGCACAGGATGCCGGTCTATCGGCACAGGACGGAGGTCCCGTCCCTGGTCTCGGCGATCGCGGAGACCGCACCCACGGCGCCCCTGATCTCCGCCCCGGGAAGGTCGGTGCCTGCCCGCCGTCCTCAGGAAAGGGTGTGCAGGAAGTCTTCGAGGAGGTCGTTGAAGCGGTCCGGGCGTTCCATGTTGGGGTAGTGGGCGGTGCCGTCGATCGAGACCGTGCGGCCGTCGGCGACGGTTCTGGCGAGGCGTTCGGCCATGCCGAGGTGGTCGGGCGAGTCGAGAGCGCCGTTGACGGCCAGCACCGGGACGTCGATCTTGGCGATGCGGTCCCAGGTGTCGAGCACCGGGACGAGGTGCTGGGGCTCGCCGACGGTGTGCTTGGACATGGTGTCCCTGGCCATCCGGCGCAGGCGTCCGGCGAACTCCGGGTCGAGGTCGTCCAGGGTCCGGTACGGCCCCGCGGCGAAGAGCATGAACCCCTCGACCGAGGCGTCCAGGTCACCGGCGGCCATCGCCGCGTGCCACGTGGCCAGGGCCCGGGTGGTCCAGGGGTCGGAGAAGGAGGGCTGGCTGGTCCCCGCGCCGCTGACGACCACGGCGGCCACCAGCTCCGGGTGCTCCAGCGCGGTGTCGACCGCGATGCCCGCCCCCATGGACACCCCGGCCAGGACCGCGGGCCCGGCGTCCAGATGGCGCAGCAGCGCGGCGAGGTCGTCGGCGAGCCGGTACGGCCCGGTGGGGTTGGCGGAGCGGACGTGGCCGCGGGCGTCGGGGGCGATCACCCGGTATCGCGAGGCGAGGATCGGAATCTGGGCGTCCCACATGCGGTGGTCCACGAAGCCGCCGTGCAGGAGGACGAGGGGCCGGCCGGTGCCGGTGTCGATCCAGAAGAGGTCCTTCATGACAACCAGGGTGTCATTTTCGCTTGAACATGACAACCCAGGTGTCATCATGGTGGGGTGAACGAGAAGGACCCCGAGCCGGCCGACCGGCTCTCCGAGGTGTTCGACCTGGTGGGGCCGCTGTATCGGCGGGCCTATCGCCAGGTGGAGCAGGACGCGCCCATCGAGGGGCTGTCGGTGGGAGTGCGGGCGGTGCTCAACCTCCTCCTCCGGCACGGGCCCATGACGGTCCCGCGGATGGGCCGGGCGCAGGCGTTGAGCCGCCAGTTCGTCCAGCGCATGATCAACGACGCGGCCGCGCGGGGGCTGGTGGAGTTCGCGCCCAATCCGGCCCACAAGAGGTCCTCGCTCATCCGGCTGACCGGGGAGGGCCGGGCCGCCATCACCGCGGTGATCGACCGCGAGCGCGCGGTGCTGCGCCAGGTCGGCGAGGGCCTCACGGACACCGAGATCGACGCCTGCGTGCGCGTTCTCTCGCGCCTGCTCCGGCACCTCGACGCCATCGACATGGACTGATCAGGGCTTCCCGCCGTCCGGCGAGCGGGCGGGCGGGCCTCGGTGCGGTCGCGGGGCAGGGCAGGGGAATTATCGCCTTGTACGCCGCGATGCCCGGCGGTTAGGCTCCGGACAGCGAACGATCCATGGAGGAGCGGAGATGCCCGGCCAACCGAGCACGCGCTGACGTCCTCAGGCAATTCCTGACCTGTCACCGCGTGCCGCATCCGACCTGCGGCACAGCAGCCTTCCCCTGCCCGCGCTCCCCTCGGCGGGCATCGTTCTCCCCGACTTCGAGGAACCCCTGTGCCGTTCGCTCCCCCTGACGTGCCCGCGCGCCCGCCCGTGCGAGGCCGTCGATGAACGACCCGCGCCCGCCGAGCCTGTGGCGCGATGACGACTTCCGCCGGCTCTGGGCCGGCCAGACCACCTCCCAACTGGGGGCTCACGCCTGCCAGGTCATCCTGCCGCTCGTCGCCGTGGTCGCGCTCAATGCCGACCCCCAGCAGACCGGCGCCCTGCGCGCCGTCCAGCAGGCGCCGATCCTGCTGCTCTCGCTCCTCGTCGGCGCCTGGGTGGACCGCCGGCGCTCCCGCACCGTGATGGTGCTGGCCGACTCCGGCCGGGCCGTGGTGCTGGCGGTCGTCCCCGCCGCGTACCTCCTCGGTCTGCTGGACGTTCCGCTGCTGCTCCTGGTCGCGTTCCTCGTCGGCGTCCTCACCGTGTACTTCGACGTGGCCTACCACGCCTGCCTCGTACGTCTGGTCGGACGCGGGCAGCTCGCCCAGGGCAACAGCGTGCTCGAAGGCAGCGGCTCCGCGGCCCGGATCGCGGCGCCCGCGCTCGGCGGCGCGCTGGTGTCGCTGCTCACCGCGCCTATCGCGCTCGCGGCGAGCGCGTTCTGCTTCACGCTGTCGTTCCTGTCGATCCAGCGGATCCGCCGTCCCGAGCCGATGCCCGAGCCGCCCTCCGGACCCTCTGCGCCAGGCGTGTGGCTTCAGATCCACGAAGGGCTGCGCCTCGTCGCCGGCAACGCCTCGTTGCGGGCGGTGGGCATCTCCTCGGCGCTCTTCCAGTTCTCCTTCGCCGCGTTCATGACCGTCTACCTGCTCTTCCTGCCGCGTACGCTGCACCTGCCCGGCGTCGCCGTCGGGCTGGTGCTGGCGGCGATGGGGCCGGGCGCGCTGGTGGGCTCCGTGCTGGCGGCCACACTGCCCGCGCGGTACGGCTACGGCGTCGTGATGGTGTCCGCCGCGGTGCTGGCCGACGGCGTGATGCTGTGCGTCCCCGCGCTGCACGGCTCGTCCACGCTCACGATCGCCGCGCTCATGGCCGTGAACTTCCTGTTCGGCGTCTTCAGCCAGGTGGTGGACGTCACCGTCGTGACGGTACGCCAGGCCATCACCCCCATCCCCCTCCAGGGCCGGGTCGTCGCGACGGTCAACTTCCTCGGCATGGGCCTGACCCCGCTCGGCTCCCTTCTGGGCGGCCATCTGGCCGGCGTGGCCGGGCCGCGGACGAGCCTGCTGCTGACGGCCGTCGCGCTGGCGCTGTCCCCGCTCTTCATGGCCACGTCCCCGCTCGCCCGCCTGGGCCGGAACCTGCCCGGTACGGCGGACGGCCCCGCCGGGCCGCACTGAGCCCGCCGGTTTTCGGCGGACCGGTCACCTGACAGGTGTCATGACAGGAGAAGTGGTGCACATTGATCATATGAAGATCGGTTTATCGCGAGGCGCCTCGCGACGGCTGTGGATGATGATCGCGATGGCGGTCACGATCGCCGTGACGACGACGACACCGTCCCACGCCCGCACGAGCACGGCCACGACGTACCAGATCTGGCACTGGAACATCGGCGGCCACGGCACCCATCTCGGCTCCACGACCAACGGCATCATCCAGGCGATCGGCGGCTCGATCAGCGCCCGCAAGCCCGACTTCGTGTCGGTCAACGAGATGTGCCACAACCAGTACGGCGCGGTGATCGACTATCTGCAGCGGATCGGCTGGCCGCAGAACCCGCTCAACTTCGCCCGCTACGAACGTGTGACCCCCGCCGACGACCCGAAGTACTGCGCGGGAACGGGCTACGGTGTCGCGATCTTCAGCCGCTTCGCCCTCGGCCCCACCGACCGGTTCACGCTTCCGCAGGCCGCCGAGGACAAACAGCGCAAGCTGCTGTGCGCGCCCGTCGCCGCCCAGCCGCACCTGCGCTTCTGCACCACCCACCTCACGTACGTCAAGGACGCCCAGGCGGCGCAGCTCGCCTACGTGCACGACGTCATAGAGCGCTACCGCGCCCAGGGCGACACGGTGCTGATCGCCGGGGACTTCAACCTCCAGCCGCACAGCCCGCTGCTCGACGACTGGTACTCCCCCACGGTCGACACCGTGAACAACACCGGCAACCACGGCCGCTATCACGAACTCGACGACCAGGACCCGATCTGCCCCGGCTGGGGAGAGCAGACCACGGAGGGCGGAACCCCGGGCTCGTGCGGCCAGCCGGGCAAGGTGGACCTCGTGTTCGCCGAGGCCGACAAGCTCACCGGCTACCGGGAGGACTCCCAGCCGATCGGGCACATCTGCGGCGCCAACCGCGACCGGGCCTGCTCCGACCACCGCATCGTCAACGCCTTCGCCACAGTGACGGTGGCGGGCCAGTAAACCGCGGGCTCCCGCCTCCACCCGAGGGGGAGCCCGCGCACGCCACGCCACGGCCCGCACCGCCGCCGTGCGGTCGTGGCCCCCGCGCGCCCCGGCCGCCACTGATCCCCGCCCCGGAGTCGGTTCGCGTCATTTGACTCGGCGACCTATGGACACGGAGTGCAACTGACCAGATACTCAGCGTGTCAGGCTCATACTCCCTGAGTTCACGTCGCCCCCAGCACACGCACCCTCCCACGTGCCGCCTGCTGTCCGGAAGCCGTGCCCGCCAGGGAACAGGACAGAAGGAGAAATCATGCAGTCCAAGAAGTCCCTGATCCTGTCCATCACCGCTCTCGCGACGGCGGCGTGCGTGACGGGCGCCGTCGTCGCCGCCCAGGCGTCCACCCCGGTCGCGGCAGCCGCTCACCAAGCGGCGACCCTGCCTCCCGGCTACCAGCTCGTCACCCTGCCCAACGCCAACGTCCCCAACTTCCAACGCCGCACGCTCTTCTGCCCCGGCTCCAAGCGCGTCCTCGGCGGCGGCGCGGAGGCGCGCGGCAACGGGG
Organism: Nonomuraea sp. NPDC051298; assembly: GCF_055586305.1. Taxonomy (NCBI): domain Bacteria; kingdom Bacillati; phylum Actinomycetota; class Actinomycetes; order Streptosporangiales; family Streptosporangiaceae; genus Nonomuraea; species Nonomuraea sp. NPDC051298. The sequence goes on along the minus strand of NZ_JBVJIM010000007.1, from coordinate 175,690 downwards.
CCATCCTGGTGGGGTCGTTCCCCACCGACGACGGACGCGGCTGGATCGGCATCGGCCGCCAGATCGGCTACAACGACGTCGGCATCAGCGTCTTCGCCATCTGCGCCGACTGACCACCGCCTGACCGGCCCCCGCCGCCCGACCGCGCGGGGGCCGCGTCGCGGGGGGCGATCCGATACGGTCGGCTTTGACCGCGCGGAGAAGCCTCGGGGACCAGACCGAGGCGGGAGCACGCTGAGAAATTTCGTCGAGTGTCCCAGACGGTGTCGAGAACGCGGCGCCGGCTCCGTCCCAGGGACACGAGCGGCCACGACGGGCCGCACGGCGAAAGGGAGAACGACCATGAAATACCTGCTGCTGAAGCACTACCGAGGCGCCCCGGCCCCCGCTTCCGACTGGGCGCCGATGGACCGGTGGACGCCGGAGGAGGTCGACGCGCACATGCAGTACATGCGTGACTTCGCGGCCCGGCTGGAGGAGACGGGCGAGTTCGTCGACAGTCAGGCGCTGGCGCCCGGCGGCGCGTTCGTCCGCTATGACGGCGAAGGGCGGCCGCCGGTGACCGACGGCCCGTTCGCCGAGACCAAAGACCTGATCGCCGGCTGGATGATCATCGACGTGGAGTCCTGGGATCGCGCGGTCCAACTGGCTGGGGAGCTGTCCGCGGCTCCGGGGGCCGGGGGCGAGCCGATCCACGAGTGGCTCGAGGTCCGGCCGTTCCTCACCGAGTCGCACACGGTGACCGATTGAACGACTCGCTGCTGCGGGAGCTGGTACCCGCGGTGATCGGTGTCCTCGTCCGGCGCGGCGCCGATTTCGCGTCGGCCGAGGACGCCGTGCAGGAGGCCCTGATCCGGGCGGTGGACACCTGGCCCGACGACCCACCGCGCGATCCGAAGGGCTGGCTCGTCGCGGTCGCGTGGCGCAAGTTCCTCGACGCCGCCCGTGCAGAGGCGTCGCGGCGGGGCCGGGAACTCGCCGTGGAGGCCGAGCCGCCCGCCGGTCCCGCGCCCGCCGCGGATGACACGCTGCGGCTGTACTTCCTGTGCGCGCACCCCACCCTGCCGCAGGCCGCGGCCGTCGCCCTGACGCTGCGCGCGGTGGGCGGCCTGACGACGCGGCAGATCGCGACGGCGTACCTCGTCCCCGAGGCGACCATGGCGCAGCGGATCAGCCGGGCCAAGCGGCGGATCGCGGGGCTGCCGCTCGACCAGCCCGGCGATCTCGGGACGGTGCTGCGCGTGCTCTACCTCGTCTTCAACGAGGGGTACGGCGGAAACGTCGACCTGGCGGCCGAGGCGATCCGCCTGACCCGCCAGCTCGTCGCCCTGACCGGCGAGCCCGAGGTCGCGGGGCTGCTCGCGCTCATGCTGCTGCACCATGCGCGCCGCGCGTCACGTACCGGGCCGGGTGGCCGCCTGGTGCCGCTCGCCGAGCAGGACCGGTCGCTCTGGGACACCGGCCTGATCGCCGAGGGGGTGGCGATTCTGCAGGGCGCGCTGGCCCGTGACCGGCTGGGCGAGTACCAGGCGCAGGCCGCGATCGCCGCCCTGCACGCGGACGCCCGTACGACCTGCGAGACGGACTGGGTGCAGATCGTGGAGTGGTACGACGAACTGCTGCGCCTCAACGGCAGCCCAGTGGTACGGCTCAACCGCGCGGTGGCGGTCGGCGAGGCCGACGGGCCGCAGGCCGGTCTGGCGGCGCTGGCCGACGTGCCCCCCGACGTGCCCCGGCACGCGGCGGTGACGGCGTACCTGCGCGAGCGCGCCGGCGACCTCGAACGCGCCGCCGAACTGTACGCCGCGGCCGCCGGCGCCGCCACCAGCGTTCCTGAACGCGACCACCTCACCCGGGAGGCCGCCCGCGTACGGCAAGCCGCACCCTTGAGCGGGCCGTCACGGCGGACCGAGCGCTGACGGTGCGGATCGTGTCAGGATGCTCGGCATGTCCAGTCGCGCGCTGAGCTTCGGAGAGATCGCGGAAGCCTACGAACGGTTCCGGCCAGGCTATCCCGACGAGCTGTTCGACGTGGTGACGGCCTACGCGGCCCAGCCCGTACGGACCGCTCTGGAGATCGGCGCCGGGACGGGAAAGGCAACCCGGCTGTTCGCCCGGCGAGGGGTCGCGGTCACCGCGACCGAGCCCGATGGGGCCATGCTCGCCGAGCTGCGCAAGCACGTCCCTGCGGACGTCAGGACCGTGCGGGCCGCGTTCGAGGACCTGCGACCCGGCGAGCGGTACGGGCTGGTCTACGCGGCCGCGGCGTTGCACTGGACGAGCCCGGAGGAACGGTGGTCCCGCATGGCCGCGCTGCTGGAGCCGGGCGGGGTGTTCGCCTCGTTCGGCGGGCCGTTCCAGCTCGCCGACCCGGCCGTGGCGGAGGCTGTCCGGGCGGCGCGGTCGCCGTTCCTGGCCAGTGACGAGATCCCGTCCCCGGACGGGACGCCCCCGGAGCGGGCCATGCAGTGGCCGGGTACGGAGCTCCAGCGAGCGGAATGGTTCGCCGACGTCCGGCAGTGCGCGATCGAGCGGCGCCTGACGATGAGCGCCCGCGACTACCTCGGCCATCTCTCGACCGTCTCGGCCTATCTCATGTTGCCGCCCTTGGCGCGGGAGCAGGTGTTCGGCCGGATCGGGCGGGTGCTGCCCGCGACGGTCGAGATCTCCGCCGACGTCATCGTCCATCTGGCGCGCCGAGGCCGGGAACGGTGACACCCGGCCGGGCCCGGACCCAGCCCGGCCCGGCCGCTCTCCCCGGCTCGGCCGCTCTCCCCGGCTCGGCCGCTCTCTCCGGCTCGGGGCGTGCGACGTCGGCGGCGATCAGTGGGGGATGGCGTCGATGAGGTCCCGCGCGCCCTGGCGCAGCAGGGCGACGGCCACCGACGTGCCCAGGGTCGCCGGGTCGAGCGGGCCCGCCCATTCGTGGGCGTCCAGGACCGTCTTGCCGTCCGGCGTGAAGACGCGGGCCCGCAGCGACAGGCGGCCGTCGCGCTCCGCGCGGGCGTATCCGGCGATCGGGCTGTTGCAGTGCCCCTGGAGGACGTGCAGCAGCATCCTCTCGGACGTGACCTCGCGCCAGGTGTCGGCGTGCCCCAGCCCGGCCACGGCGTCGATGGTCGCCGCGTCGTCCTGCCTGCACTGCAGGGCGAGCACGCCGGCGCCGATGGGCGGGCACATCGTCTCCAGCGACAGCGCCTCGCTGATCCGGCCCCGCATGCCGATCCGCTCCAGCCCGGACACGGCCAGCAGGAGCGCGTCGGCCTGGCCGTCGTCGAGCTTGTCCAGGCGGCGGTTGGCGTTGCCGCGCATCGGCACGCACCGCAGGTGCGGATGGGAGGAGGCGAGCTGGGCGATGCGCCGGACCGACGAGGTGCCGACCCGGGTCCCTTCCTGCAGCTCGTCCAGCGTGAGCCCGCCGGGGTGGACCAGGGCGTCGCGCAGGTCGTCGCGCTTGAGGTAGGCGGCGAAGACCGTCCCGGCGGGCAGCGGCCGGTCGGCCGGCACGTCCTTCATGCAGTGCACGGCCACGTCGGCCTGCCCCGCGAGCAGCGCCTCATCGACCTCCTTGGTGAAGGCGCCCTTCCCGCCGAGCGCCGACAGGGCGCCCTGCCACCTGTCGCCCGAGGTCGTGACCGGGACGACTTCCGTCCGGATGCCGGGGTGCAGCCCGGCCAGCTCGTGGCGGACCCGCTCGACCTGGGCGAGCGCCATGGGCGAGGAACGGGTGACGATGCGGATCAGCTCGGGGACGGCCATGCCTGGCATCGTAGACCGTCACCGCACCACCTCGGTGAGTAATCCCGATGCCTGCCGCAGACGTTGAGCAATGCGCCTCGGTCAGGAAGTGGACAGCGAATGGCCTGGGAACCGGTCAGCCGGAGAGCCGACACTCGGCAGGCTCGTCCTGCGACGGCGAACGCCGTGCCACCGAGGAAGGCTCATTGATCGTGACTGAACGCGTACGCGTGGCCGTGCTGGCGGGTGGGCCGTCCGCCGAGCATGAGGTGTCGCTGCAGTCGGCGCAGGCCGTGCTCGACGCTCTGCCGAGGGATCTGTACGAGCCCGTCGCCGTCATCATCGACCGGCAGGGCAGGTGGCCGGTGGAGTTGCGACGCGATCTGGCGGACGTGGTCTTCCCCGTGCTGCACGGGCCGTTCGGCGAGGACGGCGTCGTCCAGGGTCACCTGGAGACGCTGGGCATCCCGTACGTGGGCTGCGGCGTCCTGGCCTCCGCCGTGGCCATGAACAAGGTCGCGATGCGGCGCGCGTTCCTGGCGGAGGACATTCCGGTCACCCCGCATGTGTGGTTCACCGAGCACGAATGGCGCACCACCACCGACCACTGGGGTCTGGTGAAGTCGCTCGACTGGCCGATGTACGTCAAACCGGCCGGCCTGGGCTCCTCCATCGGCATCTCCCGGGTCACCTCCATGGAGGAGCTGCGCGCCGGCGTGGAGCTGGCGCTGGCCCACGACCGGATGGTCGTCGTCGAGCAGGGCGTGACCGCCCGCGAGATCATCTGCGGCGTGCTCGGCGGCCACGACACCCCGGACGCCTCGGTGCCCGGCGAGCTGATCGTGCCCGGCGACTGGCTCGACTACGAGGCCAAGTACCTCAGCCGGGCCGAGATCGCCACCATCCCCGCCGTCCTGCCGGAACGGGTCGCCGAGGACGTGCGCGAGCTGTCCCTGCGCGCCTTCCGGGCGATCGGCGGCTACGGCCTGTCCCGCGCCGACTTCCTCTACGAGGAGGACACCGGACGCCTGTACGTGCTGGAGATCAACACCATGCCCGGCTTCACCCCCCGTTCCGTCTACGCCAGGGCCTGGGCCGCGAGCGGCATCCCGTACCCGGACCTGCTGCGCCGCCTCATCGACCTCGCCTTCACCAGGAGCGGCTCATGATCCCCATGACGCTGAACGAGATCGCGCAGGTCCTCGGCGCAAACCTGTGCGACGTGCGCGACCCGCAGGCGCTGGTGACGGCGCCCTCGGCGGTCGACTCCCGCGAGGTGACGCCCGGCGGCCTGTTCGCCGCGACGGCCGGCGCCCGCGTCGACGGTCACGACTACGCGGCCCGTGCCGTCGCGGACGGCGCCGTCGCCGTGCTGGCCACGCGGCCCGTCGGCGTGCCCGCCCTCGTGGTCGAGGACGTCCAGCTCGCCATCGGCCTGCTGGCCAGGCACCTGCTCGACCACATCAGCCCGACCGTGATCGGCCTGACCGGCTCCGTGGGCAAGACCACGACCAAGGACCTGCTGGCCCAGGTCCTCGAACGACACGCCGCGACGATCGCCACCGACAGATCGTTCAACAACGAGCTCGGGCTGCCGCTCACCGTGCTGCGCGCCGACGCCGCCACCCGATACCTGGTGCTGGAAATGGGCGCGAGCCGCAAGGGCGACCTGACCTACCTGACCGGGCTCGCACCACCCCAGATCGGACTCGTACTCAACGTCGGCACCGCACACGCGGAGCGCATGGGAGGCGGGCCCGCCGACGTGGCCGAAGCCAAAGGCGAACTGGTCGAAGCACTACCGGCGGACGGGCTCGCCCTGCTCAACACCGACGACCCCTACGTCAAAGGCATGGCCGGCCGCACCAGAGCCCCGATCCTGTGGTACGGCAAGTCGGCGCAGGCCCAGGTGCGAGCCGAAGACGTGCGGACGGCCGGCCGCGCGCGAACCGCGTTCGAGCTGGTGACACCCTCCGGCCGCGCCCCGGTCGAGCTCAACCTCATCGGCGAACACCAGGTGAGCAACGCCCTGGCCGCCGCCGCCGTCGCCACCGCACTCGGCCTGGGCGCCACCGAGATCGCCGACGGCCTGAACGCCGCACGACGGCGCTCCGCCGGGCGACTGGAGATCGTCGAACGACCCGACGGCATCACCATCGTCAACGACGCCTACAACGCCAACCCCGAATCCATGCGGGCCGGACTGAGGGCGGCGAAGGCCCTGGCCGGCACCCGCCGTACCGTCGCCGTGCTCGGCGCGATGGGACAACAGGCCGACGCCTCCCGCACCCGGCACGAAGAGATGGGCAGGCTCGTCGCCGACCTCCGCTTCGACGTACTGATCACGGTCGGAACAGGAGACCCACTCGCGATGGCACAGGCAGCACAGTCCTCGAACCACGGCGTGACCGTCCACACCGCCCAGGACGCGGCCGCAGCCCTCAACCTGGCCACCGCACTGCTCGAACCGGGCGACGTGGTGTTCGTCAAGGCCTCCAGCGAGATCGGCCTCGACGCCCTCGCCCGCGCGCTGGCAGCGCCGACCCGTTGACCGCTCCATTGCTCAATGAACGGAGTTCCATGCGCACCATCGGTCTCATCGGCGGGTTGAGCTGGGAATCGACGGCGATCTACTACCAGATCATCAACCAGCAGGTACGCGAGCGGCTCGGCGGCAGCCATTCCGCCAACAGCCTCATCTGGTCGATCGACTACACGACCGTCGAAGACCTCATCTTCGCCGACCGCTGGGACGAAGTGAGCACGCTCCTCACCGGCGCAGGCAGGAACCTGGCGGATCTCGGCGCCGACCTCCTGCTCATCTGCAGCAACACCTTCAGCCGGGTGAGCGACGACGTCGAACGGGCCGTGAGCGTGCCCGTGCTGCACATCGCCGACACCGTGGGCGCCGAGATCCGCGCCAGAGGCATGCGCAAGGTCGGCCTGCTGGGCACCCAGTTCACCATGGAGCAGCCCTTCTACCGAGACCGGCTGACCGCCCACGGCTTCGACGTGCTCATCCCACCACGCCAGCAGCGGGAACAGGTCCATCACGTGATCTTCAACGAACTGGTGCGCGGAGTGCTCCGGGAATCCTCCAGAGACGCCTACACCCAGATCATCGATGACCTCGCGGACGACGGCGCCGAAGGCGTCATCCTCGGCTGCACCGAGATCGAACTGCTGATCAGCGAGAAGGACAGCGCCATCCCGGTACTGCCGAGCGCTCGACTGCACGCCGAGGCGGCGGCCCGCTTCGCACTCGCCCGCTGACGGGCCCTACGCCGCTCACGGGTCAGGCCGGTCCGCCGATGCCGTACAGCTCCCGGTGCCACAGGTCGGCGCAGACGCGTTCGAGGCCGACCGTCAGATGGCGGCGGTAGGTGGTGAAGGGGAGGCCGAGCCGTTCCGCGGCCAGCTCCTGGGTGGGCGCGCCGTGGAGGAACGTGGCGGACAGCGCCCGGTGGAACTTGACCGCCCGCGGATCCTCCCGCAGGCCGTCGATCGCCTGGCGGAGCAGGTCACCCAGTGCGCTGGCCGGGTCCTGCCCGGCCACCTCGGCGATCAGCCTGGTACGCGTCAGCGGGGAGGCGGCCAGCGCGTCCGGCCGCGACACCTGGCGCAGCGCCTTGCGCACCGCCTCGGCGAACTCCGCCCGCGACAGCACCGCCAGCTCCGCCGTCGCGGCGCTCTGGCCGCCGGCGGGCCCCGCGACGAGCGGCCGACTCATCCGCTCCAGCCACGCCCGCACCGGCACGGCCCGCCAGTCATGAGCGAACAGGGCGTATCCGTCATCCCCCGGCCCCGGCCGCCCGGAGATGTCACGCATCCCGTAACGCCGCCGCAGACGCTCCGCCCACGCCGGGTCCGGATGCCGCAGCTCGACGTACGACCAGGCCATCCGCTCGGACCGCAGACAATTGCCGATCACTCGCCACAGGACCAGATCCGTCACCGGCGAGTTCCCGCGACAGGACGGCAGCACCCATTGCCGGCCGACCGCCACGTGTTCACCGGCCCGCACCGGCGTGGTGGCACGTGCGTGCGCCCACGCCCTGGCCACGAGGGGGTCTGCCGCCAGCTCCTCCTCATCGGGCTCCGCCAGCCGCAACCACGCGGAGACGGCCACGGGCTCGCCGGTCCCGGCCCGCCGATACAGCCGGAACGCCGCCGGCCGACGTTCCGCCCAGAAGGCGGCGCGGGCCGCCGACGCCGGGCCCTCCGCCGCCGTCGCCACCCGGAGCAACGTGCCGACGTCCTCCTCCCCCGGCACCTCCTCCAGGAACTCGCCCTCGTCGTGGCGGCCGGGCACACCGGCCGGCGTCCCGCCGTCGCGATGCAGGTGGAGCAGCGCCGCCACCGCGCCGGGCACGTCCGCCTCGCTCGCCGTGCGCACCCTGTCCGCCAGATGCGCATGAACGCGGTCGTGCATCACCGCGTACCCCTCGGGATCCCGCCAGCGCAGGTCCGCCTCCAGCGCCTCCCGCACCACGCCGTGCGGGGACAGCCCGAGGCTGCCCGACTCCACGAACGGCAGCCGCCGCAACCACCGGAACAACGTCCCGGCGTCCTGCGGCAGGACCGCCCGCAGCAGGTCCTCCGTCGTCGTGTACGCGTGCGCGCAGATCTCCAGAGCACGCCGATGCGCCGCCGAGGGCGGCTCGCCGACCAGGTGATCCAGCAGCGTGGCCACCACGCCCTGATCCGGCGTCCACCGCCGGCCCGCCCCGCCGTCCTTCACCGCCACGGCCGCCCCCAGCAGCAGCGCCAGCGGATGACCATCGGCGAAGGCCAGCAGCGGCTCGCGCGACTCGGCCGGCGTCCCGGAGGAGTCCAGCAGGGCCCGTGCGTCTCCGGGCAGCAGGCCGCGCAGCGGCAGCACCTCCAGCGCGCCCGCCCATCCTGGATCCGCCTGCCACCGCAGGTCCGGCGGGTACCGCCCCGCGATCACCACCAGCGCCCCCATGGACAGCCGTGGCAGGAACCGCTCGCGCAGCCATCCCTCCAGGCCCTGGATTCGTTCGAAGTCGTCGACCAGCAGCACCGCGTCCCCGTCGCGAAGCGCCGGCCCGGCCTCGGCCTCGAACGCCGCCGCCGACTCCACCGCGCTCTCCAACATGCGCCCGTCCACCATGGACACCGGCCGCCCCGCCAGCGCGGCCTCGCGGGCGAACCGCCGCAACAAGGCCGACTTCCCGATGCCCCCGGGACCGTGCACGTACAGGACGCTGCGGCCGCCGCCGTACAACGCCGCGTGGAAAGCCGCCAGCTCTTCCTCCCGCCCGGCGAACGCCGTCTCGCGCGCCGCTCGCAGACGCCGTCCCAGCGATCCGGACGCGTGGTCACTCCCCGCCGGCAAACCCCTGTCCTCTCTCGCTGACGTGGCCGAGGCCGGGGTGGGGGCGCCGGGGTGGCGGGGTGCCGCCGGTGTCCGGGCGGTACTCGAAGTGCCACCACTCGTTGTCGTACAGGCGGTAGAGGTCGTAGCGGGCGCCGTGCTCCTCGAGCCAGCGCGCGCCTTCGTGGGGGCGTACGTCCAGCGCGATGCCCTTGACGTGGTTGGACTCCGCCGGGGGCAGGACGAGCATGCGTGCCGAGGCCGGGGAGCCGGAGCGGCGCACCTCCTCGTCGAACATCCGTTGCTGGACGAGGGGATCGCGGTAGCCCGAGGTGAGGCCGATGAGCTGGCCGTGACGCCAGAGCGCCGTGGTGCGCGCCGCGGTGAACGCCGCCATGGTGCCGTCGGTGAGCCCGGTGAGGTCCTCGGCGGGGAATCGCATCCGTAATGCCCATCGGCAGGCCAGTTCGCGGGCGCGGCCGGGACGGCGGACGAACGCCGCGGGCAGCAGGAGAACGGCGAGCACCAGCGTGACCGCGGCGAACAGCCGATCTCGGGGCCGAGGTGGGATGGTCCGTGGTTCGTTCATGACGAACTACGATTGGTGCCGAATGTGCGCGCGTCGTCCGCCGCATGTCACCGTTCGTCGACGGCGCGACCGTCCGCGCGATCGTCGGCTCGGCCGTGACACAACCATGACATGGCGCGGACGCGGCGAGGACACGGCCGGCCGACAGTGGATGGTGTTGACCGGCGGGCGAGTTACGGAGCGTGCTGAGATGCTCGGCAGCGTGTCGCGAGTGTTGTTGATCGAGGATGACCCGGCCGTACGGGAGGGCCTTGAGCTGGCCCTGACCCGGCACGGGCACCGGGTGCGCGCGGCGGAGTCCGGCGAGCAGGGGCTCGACCGGCTGCGTGCGGACCTGCCCGACGTCGTCGTGCTCGATCTGATGCTGCCCGGCATGGACGGGTTCGAGGTCTGCCGCCGCATCCGGGCCGCCGGGGAGGTGCCGATCATCATGCTGACCGCGCGCGGCGACGACATGGACGTGGTGGCCGGGTTGGAGGCGGGCGCCGACGACTACGTGGTCAAACCGGTGCAGCCCAGGGTGCTGGAGGCACGCATCCGCGCGGTGCTCCGGCGGGTCGGCCGGGACCAGGCGGAGCTGGAGCGCTACGGAGACCTGACCATCGACCGGGCCGGGCTGGTGGTCGCCCACCGCGGCGTGCCGGTCAGCCTCGCCCCCACCGAGCTGCGCCTGCTGCTCGAGCTCTCCGGCACGCCGGGCCGCGTGCACACCCGCCAGCAGTTGCTGGAGTCGGTGTGGGAGCACGGGTACTTCGGCGATTCGCGTCTGGTGGACGCGTGCGTGCAGCGGTTGCGCGCGAAGATCGAGGACGACTCGGCGGCGCCCGTCTACGTGCAGACGGTGCGTGGGTTCGGGTACCGGTTCGGGCCGGTGTGAGCCGCCGATGGCACCTCGGCCGAGTCTGGGGCTGCGTGCCCGGCTGTTGTCCGCGTTCGCGCTGCTGTGCGTGGTCACCGCGGCGGCGGTGGCCGGCGGGATGTACGCCCAGGCCCGCAACGACATCCTGCAGCGGGCCCAGGATCCCGCGCTCCAGGTGATGAGGAGCCGCCTGGAGGCGCTCTTCCCGTTGCGGAGTCCGACGCCGGACGCGGCCGAGCTGGGCCAGATCGCCCGCACCGTCGCCGACGGGAACGCCCCCGCGATCGCCGTCTACGGCGCGGCGCATTCGCCGTCGGACCTGGATCCCGGGGTGATCCCGCGGCCGCTGCGGCAGGCGGTGGCCGACGGCGTCATCGCGTGGCAGCGTGTGACGTGGCGGGGCAGGCCCTTCCTGATCATCGGCGCGCCGGTGCTGATCGCCGAGGGGGACCGGCCGACGCGGGCGTCCGGCATCGAGGTCTACGTCGCGCACAGCCTGCATCCCGAACAGCGCAGCATCGACCTGCTCGCCGCCAAAGCCTGGCTCATCGGCGGGGCGGTCCTGGTGTTCGCGGTCGTCCTCGCGTTGCTGGCCACCCGTGGGGTGCTGCGCCCGGTGCGCGAGCTGGGCCGGGCGGCGCGCCTGCTGGGCGAGGGCGAGTTGCGGACCAGGATCGCGGTCCGCGGCTCCGACGAGCTGGCCGACCTGGCACGCACGTTCAACAACACCGCCGCGGAGCTGGAACGGCACGTCAGACAGCTCCGCGAGATGGAGGCCGACGCCCGCCGGTTCGTGGCCGACGTGTCCCACGAGCTGCGCACCCCGCTGGCCGCGCTCGCCGCGGTCGCCGACGTCCTCGACGAGGAGGCGGCCGGGCTGCCCGAGCCCGCCGGCCGGGCCGCCAGGCTGGTCAGCCAGGAGACGCTCAACCTCACCGGGCTGGTGAACGACCTCATCGAGATCAGCAGGTTCGACTCCGGCGTCGCGGCCCTCGCGCTGAACGAGGTCGACGTGGCCGAGCTGGTGCGCGCGACCCTGCGTACCCGGGGCTGGTCGGAGCCGGTGCGCACCGAGCTGCCACCCGCGGTGACGGCCCGGCTGGACCCGCGCCGGGTGGACGTCATCCTCGCGAACCTGGTCGGCAACGCCCTGCGGCACGGCGAGCCGCCGGTGTCGGTCAAGCTCTCCGCCGACCCGCACTGGATCGCTCTTGAGGTCCGCGACCACGGACCGGGGCTGGACGAAGCGGTGCTGCCGCACGTGTTCGACCGGTTCTACAAGGCCAACGCGGCCAGGGCCAGGTCCGAGGGCAGCGGCCTCGGCCTGGCCATCGCGCGGGAGAACGCGCGCCTGCACCGAGGCGATCTCACCGTCGCCAACGCCCCGGACGGCGGCGCCGTCTTCACGCTGCGCCTGCCACGCCGGGAACACGATCCGGACGCGCAGACCGACACGGGAGGCCCCGCGTGAGGACCTGGCCCGCCCGCCGCGTGCTCGCCGCGGGCCTCATCGCACTCGTCGCGGTGACCGGCTGCGGCGTGCGGCCCAGCGACGTCATCCGCGTCGGCCCCCCGCCGAGCGGTCCCGTCGCACTGCCCGCGACGATCAACCTCTACCTCGTGAAGGACGGCCGGCTCAGCGCCGTGACGCGGGACGGGCCCCGTGGTCGTCCCCTGTTCATCGAGGACACGCTCGCGCTGCTGGCAGCCGGGCCCACCGCGGTGGAACAGGCACGCGGGCTGACCACCGACGTCCCGCCCGAAGCCGCCCCGCTCTCGGTGAACGCCGGCCCGGCCGGCCATCTGATGGTGACCCTGTCCACTCCGGCCGGCGAACTGTCCGCACTCGCCGTCGGGCAGATCGTGTGCACGGCCACCGCCACGGTACCGGGGGGCGCCCAGGTCACCGTCGTCGGCGCAGGGCAGAGCGTCGGCCCCCGGGACTGCCCGAAGAGCTGATCGGCGGCCCGCAAAGGGGTTCGTCGGGCATGATCGAACCATGTGGACCGCGTTGATCTCCGCCCTGCCGGACGAGACGACCTTTCGCCCGCCCGCACCCGAATCGGCGATCCAGGAGTGTGAGCGGCTCCTCGGCCATCGGCTGCCTGACCAACTCGCCGCGCTGCTGCGCGAGAGCGACGGTGTCGAAGGCGCGTACGGCCTCGGGCTGATCTGGCCGGCCGAACGCGTCGCCGCCGACAACCTGGCCTTCCGCCGGAACAACGGATACGCATCGCTCTACATGCCGTTCGACCCGCTGCTCTTCTTCGCCGACGCCGGCAACGGCGACCAGTTCGCGCTCGTCCCCCACACCGGCCGTACCGACGTGTTCGCCTGGAACCACATGAACGACAGCCGCACCTGGGTCGCTCCCGGCCTGGCCGAGTACCTCGAATGGTGGCTGACCGGCCGGATCAAGCTCTAGCGCCCGCATCGGAACTCGCCGCGCTGCTCGGCCCCGAAGAGGTCCAGGAATCCAACGGCCTGCGGCTGCTCCTCATCGTCGGTCTGGTGCTCGGCGCCTTCCTCGCCTTCCGCGAGCGCGTCCACAGCCGGCTGATATCCCGGATCGCCCACCCCGTCACCTGGGCATTCGTGGGGACGACCGTGCTCGCGTCGCTCTACAACATGTTCCTGCGCCCGCGGGAGCCCGGGACGGAGTGGGTGGCGGCCGATGTCCTGGTCGCGCTGGTCGCGGCCGCCCCCCTGCTCTACGGCGCGGTGCGCGTGCTCCGCTCCGAGGATGACCGGTGAGCCACCCCCAGCACGCGCTCGACGAGATCATCCACGCGCCGGTACGACTGTCGATCATGGCCATGCTCGCGGCGGCGGAGACAATCGAGTTCAGCTACCTCAGGGACACGATCGAGGTCAGCGACTCGCTGCTGTCCAAGCACATCACCACGCTGGAGAAGGCGGGCTACGTGCGAGCGAAGAAGGGCTTCGTCGGCAAGCGCCCCCGGACCTGGCTGGCGCTGACCGACGAGGGGCGCGAAGCCTTCCAGCGCTACACCGCCATTCTCCGGCAGATCACCGAGGGCGCCTGACCACAAGGCGTCAGAACCAGCGGGCGACGTGGCCCTCGCGCTTTATATATCTCCCGGCACACCGATTTTCTCGCGGCCGGGTGCCCATTATCAGGTGCAGCGGTCACACCGGTTCGTCAGGTAAAGAATTGCGTAAAGAATCGCGGGAAGAAGAGTGCGGCGCACGTTCTGTGCCGATCAGGTGTAAGTTGTGCGGAAGAGCCTGCGAGGGCGCGGTGCCGTGACCTTTCGCCAGCCAGGGCGACTTATCCCATTTGACGGGAAAATGAAGGTTTGCCGCCCCGGGCTTGACGCAGCGTTAACCCCGGAGACATGAGCACTTCATACACTCATCCTCAATGTCTAAAAAGCTGACATGGATCGCGGGTCCGGCACTGCTTGCTGTTCTGCTTCTGGTCGCCAGCATCGCCGGGCTGAGCGGAGCGGTGGTGCTCAGCCGCGAGGACATGCCCCAGAACCCGCCGGTCGTCGAGTCGATCTCCGGCTCTGGGTCGAGCGCGCAGCAGGGCGCGATGGACGCCTGGCGTGCCGACTTCCACCGCATTCATCCCGACCTCGAGGTGCAGTACGAGCCCAACGGCTCGGTTGCCGGGATCCGCGACTTCATCACCGGCAAGACCTCGTTCGCCGGATCCGACGTCGCCATGCGTCCCGACGAGCAGGTACGCGCCGACCGCCGCTGCGACAGCCGCGCCATCCACCTGCCCATGGTCGTGGGTCCCATCGCGCTGGCCCACAACCTGCAGTCGGTGCCGAACCTCCGGCTCTCGCCGGCCACCATGAGCGGCATCTTCAGCGGGCGCATCACCAGGTGGGACGCCCCGGAGATCGCCGCCGAGAACCGCGGCGCCAGCCTGCCGCACACCGGCATCCGCGTCTTCCACCGCTCGGACGAGTCCGGCACCACCCACAACTTCACCACCTACCTCAAGGCGGCGGGCCGCTGGCCGTACCAGCCGTCCAGGAGGTGGACCGGCACCGGGGAGGGCGTCACGGGCTCCACCGGCGTCACCGAGGCCGTCCAGGACACCACGGACTCCATCGGGTACGTCGAGTACGACTTCGCCAGCAACGCCGGCCTGCGTACCGCCCACGTGCGCAACGCCTCCGGCGAGTTCGTCCCGCTGTCGCCGCAGAGCGCCACCACTGCCCTGGAGAGCGCCAGGATCGTCGGCGGGCACGGCGACCTGGTGCTCCAGTTCGACTACCTGACCAGGACCAAGGGCGCCTACCCGATCGTCCTGGTCACGTACGAGATCACCTGCTCGCGCAACTCCGACCCGCTGGTGCAGGCGTTCCTGCGCTACATGGCCGGGGACGCGGGCCAGTCCAGCCTCGCCCTGTACGGCTACGCGCCGCTCCCGCGCGACCTGCTCGCCCAGGTCCGCACCCAGCTCGGCGTCACGGACTGACCGCCCACACCGCCCGCCCGCCAGAGCTGCGGCGAGCGGGGCGGGCCGGTCAGGCGGGGCAGTCAGGTAGGGCGGTCAGGTGGGCCGGACGGCCGGCTCCACACCCTCCTTGACCGGCTTCTCCGTGCCCAGCTTGGGCGGGGGCTCCTGCCGTACCTCGGAGGCGGGCGGGGCCTCGGCCGACACGGGGGCGCCGAAGTCCCCGACGGTCATGACGACCTTGTGGCCGGTCTTGCCGTAAAGGACCTCCAGGTGGCGGACCCGTCCCTGGTCGTCCACGTCCACCGTGCCGGTGATCCCGACCGCCTTGTGGTCCGGCGCGTCCTCGAGGGTGAACGCAAACCGGTCGCCGCTCCAGCCGTCCCCGGAGGCCGGGCCCTGCTCGCGTACGTCGGTGGCCGACCGCAGCCGCTGCAGCGCCGCCTGCGGGTCCAGCGGGGTCAGCTTGACCAGGGACACGGCTGGCGGCGCGCTCTCCAGCTCCGCCAGGTCGCGCGGCGCGGCCGTCCAGGTCGCGCTCCCGCTCTCCTTCACGTAGACCGTGTCGCCGACGAAGCGGGTCTCGGTCCCGTCCTGCCGGGTGATGACGCCCACCTGCCGCACCGGGTCGAACGCGCCCTCGAACGTCTTGTCCCCCGACTCGGTGTGGATGCGGTAGCTCTCCTGACCGGTGTTCTCGACCGCGGCGACCACCCTGGCCTGCGCCTGTGCCGAGGACCCGCTCCCGGGCACGACCACCGTGACCGCCGCGACCACGGCCGCCACCGCCACCGCCGCGGCGGCCACAGTGCCGGTCACAGTGCCGAACGGGACCAGGATCCGGCCCCGGCGGCGGACGGGCGGCGCGGCGACGAGCTGGATGCCCGGCGGCCGGTCCTCGGTCCCCTTGATGAGCAGGGCGCGCATTTCTCGCTCCTCCATGTAAGGCTCCTCCTGCCGGTACGGCTCGTCCTGTCGCTGTCTCACCGGATCCCGCTCCCTTCCTCCTCGGCACGGCCGGCCACCGACTCCCGCGGGAGCAGCCGCCGCATGGCCTCCAGGCCGCGACGCGTGTGGGTCTTGACCGTGCCCACCGAGCAGCCCATCAGGTCGGCGACCTCTGTCTCGGACAGGTCGGCGAAGAACCGCAGCACCAGGGCCGTACGCTGCCTGACCGGCAGCCTGGCCAGGGCCTTGCGGACGTCCTCGGCCACGGCCCCGCCCTCCCCCGGGTCACCGGGGCCGGGCAGGTCGGGCAGCTCGGCCCGCGGGATCTCACGGCGCCATCGGGCGCGCCACCACGAGCGGTGGGTGTTGACCAGGATCCGGCGCAGGTATGCGTCGGGCTCGCTGGTGGTGTCCAGCCGGTGCCAGACGTGATAGAGCTTGCCCAGGCAGGACTGCACGAGGTCCTCGGCCGCGTGCCAGTCACCGGTCAGCAGGACCGCCGTCTTCAGGTGGTGGTCACCCCGGTGCCGGACGAAGTCCGCGAAGTCCGCGTCCACCCCGCTCTCCTCTCGTCGGTGGAACTCACCCCTGACACGCTTCGAGCGTCGCCGCACGATGACCGGAAATCCGGAAAAATGCGGCCACGCCGTTAGTGCACCCTGAGAGCGGGGTCGTCAAGCGGGCCGGCCGCCGCGTCGCGGCGGACAGCCCGCGTGACCGTCAGTGGTGGTAGGCGTGGATCACCGCGTGTCCCTTGCCGCGACCGATGATCCACTTGTTGATCGGGGTGGTGACGAGGAACGCGACCAGCAGCGAGAACGCCAGCGCGCCCCAGAACAGCAGGGAGGCCAGACCGGAGTCCATCGCGCCGGGGACGGCGAGCATGACGCCGTTGTCGACGATCTCCATGACGAGGATGGACACGGTGTCGGCGGCCAGCGCGAGCCGCAGCCCGGCACGCCAGCCGACGCCCGCCCGGCGGAGGCCGAGCAGCGTGAGCGCGTAGCCGAAGACGAAGGCCAGCGCGACGGCCAGGAGGATGCTGGGCAGGTCGTGCCAGCCCAGCGCGGTGGCGATCGCCAGGCCGAGCACCTCTCCGATGGCGCAGCCGGTCAGGCAGTGCAGCGTCGCCGACACGGCCACACCCCAGGTCGCCTTGGGCGCGTGCCCGTGGCCCTGCCCTTGAGAGGGCTCTTGAGAAGGCTCCTGAGAGTGATGGTGGGAGTGTCCGGCGTGCGTGGGGTCAGACATGGTGCCCTCGAGGTCGTTCCGTCGTAGCTCAACGCCGGTTAAGCTATACCCTGCCCCCGTATATCACCAAATGTCCAGATCGACAGCGGCGCCTCAGCCCGCCGGCCGCAAGGTCACGGGCAGGGACGCCAGCCGCAGCGTCCCCGGGTCCGGCAGGTACGCCGCCGCCCCGGCCGCCTCCATCCCCGGGTAGCGGCGCAGCAGCACGCCCAGCGCGACGCCGGTCTGCACGCGAGCCAGCGACGCGCCCACGCAGAAGTGCGCCCCGTGACCGAAGCCGAGGTGCGGCGCGGGCTCACGGGTGAGGTCGAGCCGGTCGGGCTCGACGAACACGCGCGGGTCGCGGTTGGCCGAGACGACCGAGACCGTCACGGGCTCCCCCTTCGGCACGGTCACCCCGCCGATCTCGACGTCCTCCCTGGGGAAGCGCGGGACGGTCATGATCTGCGGGGCGCACCAGCGGGCCAGCTCCTCCACGGCGCGCGGCATGAGGCCGGGGTCGTCGCGCAGCGCGGCGAGCTGGCCGGGGTGGGCCAGCAGGGTGGCCACGGCGTTGGCGATGAGGTTCGCCGGGGTCTGACCGGCCAGGACCAGCAGCCAGACCATGGTGACCAGCTCGTCGTCGGAGAGGCGGTCGCCGTCCTCCTCCGCGACGCGGGCGAGGTCGGAGACCAGGTTGCCGGCGGGCTCTGCCCTGGCCGCGGCGATGGCCGCCCTGGCGCCCTCGATGATCGCCGGGATGGCCGCACCGAACGCCTCGCCGTGGCCCGCCGCGACGGCGACGCCGTACTCGTGCCAGTTCGGGCGGTCGGCGTCGGGGATGCCGACCAGCTCGCAGATCACCTCCATCGGCAGCGGCCGGGAGAAGCTCGCGAGCAGGTCGGCGGGGGTTCGCTCGGGCAGCGCGCCGAGCAGGCGCTCGACGACGGCCTCGATGCGCGGCCCGAACTCGGCCGCCTTGCGCGGCGTGAACGCGGGCGCGACCAGCCTGCGCAGGCGGGTGTGCTCGGAGCCGTTCATCTCGGACATGGTCCGCATGTACGGCCGGCAGTGCTCGGGCACGTCGGGGCGCATGAAGCTGCCGGAGTTGATCTCCAGGCGCGGATCGGACAGCACCGCCCGCGCCTCCGCGTGCCGCGTCACGGCCCAGAACGGGCCGAAGCCGGGCGCCAGCAGGCGGACCACCGGGGACTTCTCCCTGGCCGGAGCGTACGCGGCGGGCAGGTCCAGCAGCACCGCGGGGTCGGTCAGGTCGATCTCAGGCACGTCGATCATCAGGCCGGTCTCCCGATTTGAAATGTTTTCATCATCTGGATGATGAGAGTATCCCGATCCGGGAGCATGCGACAACGCGAGACCGGTTTCACATCCCGATGGAACCGTTGGGCCTGGCCGCGCTGTCCAAGCAAGGGGCGACGTTCACGCCGGCGCCCCGCCGCTCGCCGCCCACCGGGCGGCCGTGGTGCGACTGGGCAGCCGGCTGACGCCGCGGACGGCCCTTCCCGTCCGCAGGCTCGGACTGGACGTCGCCCCCGCCAAGCTCCCGGGCCACCCACCACGGAGCGACCGGGAACCCGCACGCACCGGGCAACAGACACCCTCAAACCGCCACCGCACCACCGGCCGACGGCCCCGAACAGGCATGGTCATCGCCCCGGTAGGCCAGTGGCGGCGCGGGCACATCGATCTTCCTCGGCCGCCAGGATTCCTGTCCACCCAGGGACTCTACGCTCAGTATCCGTTTCACTACCTTTAGTAGCGACTGCCTGCCGATCTCCGGAGGAAAAATGCCCACGGAGCCGACGGAAACGCGGCTGAGCCTCGACACCAGCGCCGCCAGGAATCTGGCCACCACCACCAAGACCCGCCCGCAGATGCAGGCCATCAGCTCCCGCTGGCTGCTGCGCATGCTGCCCTGGGTCGACGTGCGCGGCGGCACCTACCGGGTCAACCGGCGGCTGACGCATCGGGCGGGCCGAGGGCGCGTCGGGGTGACGCAGAGCGGGGCCGACGACGTACGCGTCGTCCCGGAGACGCTGCCCGAGATCCCCGCGCTGCGCGGCTTCGGCGACGCCGACGTACTGGCGGAGATCGCCTCGACGTTCACCGCGCGGGAGTTCGGCCCCGGCGAGATCGTCGCCGAGGCGGGCCGCCCGGTGACGCAGACCTTCGTCATCGCGCACGGCCGCCTCGAACGCCTGGCCACCGGCCCCTACGACGGCCCCCAGTTCCTGGGGATCATCGCCGACGGCGACCAGTTCGGCGACGAGGTGCTGACCGCGGACGACCCGCGCTGGCCGTGCACGTACAGGGCCGCGACCGCCTGCACGCTGCTGGTCGCGCCGGGCTGGGAGCTGCGCCGCGTCGCCGACCGCTCCCCCGCGCTGCGCGAGCACCTCGCCCGCCACCTCGAAAGCCTCCGCCGGCCGGTCAACCGGCGCGGCGAGGCGGCGGTGCGGGTCGCGGCCGGCCACACCGGCGAGCCGGTGATCGACGGCACGTTCGTCGACTACGACCTGTACCCCCGCGAGTACGAACTGGGAGTCGCCCAGACCGTCCTGCGCGTGCACACCCGCGTGGCCGACCTCTACAACGACCCGATGAACCAGATCGAGCAGCAACTCCGCCTGACCATCCACGAGCTGCGCGAGCGCGAGGAGTGGGAGCTGCTCAACAACCGCGAGTTCGGGCTGCTCCACAACACCGACTACGACCAGCGCATCTACACCTGGTCGGGCCCGCCGACGCCCGACGACCTCGACGACCTGATCAGCATGCGCCGCAAGACCCGCCTGCTGCTGGCCCACCCCAAGGCCATCGCCGCGTTCTTCCGCGAATGCAACAAGCGCGGGCTGGTCGTGGGCAGCGCCGACGTCGACGGGCACGAGGTGCCCGCCTGGCGCGGCATCCCGATCTTCCCGTGCGGCAAGATCCCGATCTCGGGCGCGCGCACCACCTCGATCCTGGCCCTGCGTACGGGCGAGGACGACCAGGGCGTGGTCGGCCTGCACCAGACCGGCATCCCCGAGGAGTACGAGCCGGGGCTCAACGTGCGCTTCATGGGCATCGACTCGCAGGCGGTGATGTCGTACCTGGTCAGTGCCTACTTCTCGGTGGCGGTGCTGGTGCCCGACGCGATCGGGATCCTGGAGGACGTCGACGTCGCCGCCCCTCGCTCCTGACCGGCCGACCCAAGGAAGAGGTGCCCTATGTCGAACTTCTCACCCTTCGACGCCTCCGCCGCTCCGGTGCCGGCCGGGCCGACCGGGCTGGGGGCGTACACGCTGAGCCTGCGGGCCGCGCTGCAGCCGTACCGGCCGCGCTTCGAGGGGTTCGAGGACGGGGACGGGCACGAGGACGGCGGCCCGCCCGCCTGGAGCGTCTCGCTGCCGTCGGTCTCCGGGGGCGAGCGGCGCCACAGCCTGGCGCCGCTGGCCTACCGGGAGCGGGAGTGGGGCGACGGCACGTACCCGCCGCTCTACTGCCCCGAGACCGTCCGGGTCGACGACGACCTCGGCGAGGAGGTCAACCGGCGGCTGGTGGCGTGGGCGGAGCGGACCGGCATCCACGAGGGGCGGATGGAGGAGTTCGCGGCCACCGGGTTCGGGCGGCTGGCGATGCTCGCCCACCCCGACTCCGACGACCCCGACATGGTGCTGATCGCGGCCCAGATGAACGCGGCGTGGTGGGCGGCCGACGACTACTACGCCGACGAGACCGAGCTGGGCGCGGCCCCGACCGAGCTGCCGCCGCGCCTGGCCCTGGTCACCTCGGCCATGGACCCGCCGCCGGACGCCGGCGAGTACACCGTCCAGTTGGAGGAGGCCGTCCGCGGCGATCCCGTCCTGGTCGCGCTGCGCTCGGCCACCAGCCACGTGGCCCGCCACTCCAGCCCGGGCCAGGTCATGCGGATCCGCAACATCACCAGCCAGATGTACGTGAGCTGGGCCGCCTACGCCGCCTGGCGCTACCTGGAGACGCCCCCGCCGGTGTGGCGCTACCTCGCCGCCCGCCAGCACGACAGCTTCTACACCTCCATGACGCTCATCGACATCGTCGGCGGCTACGAGCTGCCCGCCGACCTGTTCGGCGAACAGCGCTTCCACACCGCCCTCATGCAGGCGGGCACGGCCAGCGTCCTGGTCAACGACCTGCACTCGGTGGAAAGGGAGGCGGCCGACGAGCTGCCGGACTCCAACGTGATCCTGCTGATCGCGGCCGAGGAGGGCTGCTCCATCCGCGAGGCCACCGAGCGCGCGGTCCGCCTGCACAACCACTTCGTACGCGGCTTCGAGCGGAGCCGCCGCGAGCTGTCGGCCCTGCCCTTCCCCGAGCTGAAGCGGTTCCTGCGCGGCGCGCAGGGGTGGATGGCCGGATGCCTCGAATGGCACGGCAGCACCACCCGCTATCAGTCTTGACCCCGTTTCCCACCATCGACAACCGACGACTAAGGAGTACGCGGTGACCATGACCCCCGTGACCCCCAATGCCGCTCCCGTGCTGAGCAGCCTCTACCAGCAATCCGTGGCCGACTACTGGAACACCGAGGAGAACCCGGTCAACCTGCGCCTCGGCGAGGTGGACGGCCTCTACCACCACCACTACGGCATCGGCGAGGTGGACTGGTCGGTCCTCGACGGCCCCGCCGAGACCAGGGAGAGACGGGTGGTCGACGAGTTGCACCGGCTGGAGACCGCGCAGGCCGAGCTGCTGCTCGCGCACCTCGGCCCGCTGCGTCCCGAGCACCGCGTCATGGACGCCGGGTCGGGCAGGGGCGGCTCCAGCCTCCTGGCCAACGTGCGCTTCGGCTGCCAGGTCGACGGCGTGTCCATCTCCGAGTCGCAGGTGGCCTTCGCCAACCAGCAGGCCAAGGAACGCGGCGTGGCGGACAAGGTGCGCTTCCACTTCCGCAACATGCTCGACACCGGCTTCCCCACGGGCGCCTTCCAGGCCATCTGGAACAACGAGAGCACGATGTACGTCGAGCTGTCGCTGCTGTTCGCCGAGCACTCCAGGCTGCTGCGCCGCGGTGGCCGCTACGTGTGCATCACCGGCTGCTACAACGACGCCTACGGCCTGCCCTCCCGGGCCATCAGCCAGATCAACGCCCACTACATCTGCGACATCCACGCCCGCAGCACGTACTTCAGGGAGATGGCGGCCAACCGGCTCGTCCCGGTCAGCGTGGTGGACCTCACCGCCGCCACCATCCCCTACTGGGAGCTGCGGGCCAGGACGCATCTGGTGACCGGCATCGAGGACGCCTTCCTCGAGGCGTACCGGAGCGGCAGCTTCCAGTACCTGCTGATCGCCGCCGACCGCGTCTGACGCGCTCGCGGCCTGCCCCGTCCTCGCCCGGCCGTCCCCTCCCCAAGGGGACGGCCCCGCGCCATCGCCGTACCCCCAACCCGAGCGGTCTCCAGGCGAAGGCGTCGCCGTGCCGCCCGATCAGGCCCCAGCCCCGGGAACGGCGGATGGTCGGACGCACGCCGGTCTCGGGGGGAAGAACATCTCGGACGGCGGCTCCGGCTGGGGAAGGCAGGAATGACGGAGATCCTGTCAACGCGCCCCCTGGCGGGGCAAACGAGTTATCCGGGGCGAGGCGCCGCTTGGGCGGGTTATGCAACTTTTGCCATGCCCTGGCGGTATCTGGGGCTCCGTTGGCGGACGTACGGGAAGGTTCGAGGTCGGATCCGCTCAAACTCACCCCACCAGGAGATGATCGTGCGCGCCAAAGGCAGCACCAAAGCGTCGAAGAAATCGAGCAGCCAGCCGTGGCTGCACGTGGACGGCACCGAGATCCAGGAGTTCGGCACGGTCCGCACGTGGCCGCTGGCCCTGTCGGAGGAGGCCCGCAGCTACTCCTGCGAACGGCTGAACCAGATCCTCGCCGACACGCAGATCCTCTACGCCCTCTACAAGAAGCACCACTGGCTGATGCGCGGCCCCACCTTCTACCAGCTCCACCTGCTGCTCGACAAGCACGCGGAGGAGCAGGAGAAGCTCGTCGACCTGATCGCCGAACGGGTGCAGACGCTCGGCGGCATCGCGGTGGGCGACCCCAGGCACGTCGCGGAGATCACCGTGGTGCCGCGGCCGCCGAACGGCGCCGAGGAGGTGCCGGCGATGCTCTCGCGCCTGATCGAGGCGCACGAGACGATCCTGCTCGCCGCCCACGACGCGGCCGCCCGCGCCGCCGAGATGGGTGACGACGGCACGAACGACCTGCTGGTCTCCGACGTCATCCGGACCGGGGAGCTGCAGATCTGGTTCCTGGTCGAGCACCTCGTCGACACCCCGCTCGTCGAGACGCCGCACAACGGGCACCGCCCGTCGCGCCGGGGCGCACGCTCGAAGTGACGCCGCACCGCCGACTCCTCGTCAGCGGACGGGGAACCGGCGGATCCGGGGACGCGTGCGCCCGGCAGGGGATTTCAGGAGCCCGAGGGGTGGTCCTTGCCGAAGCCGTCGAGCGACTCGCGTTCCGTCAGCGTGCGTAGCTCCTGGAAGACCGTGATGTGCAGGCCCGCGGGGGCGTCGAGGCGAGCGTTGAGCGACTCCCAGGGCGTGCGCGTGGGCGGCGCGACCTCGGTCGCACCCGCCGACACCAGCCGGTCGGCGGTGGCCCGCGCGTCGTCGACCTCGAACGCGACCCGGATCCTCGGCGCCACCTGCCGGCCCACCTCGACTTCGTCGATCATCACCTTCTGGGCCGGGTTGGCGATCTCCAGCGTGGCCCGGCCGGCGTCCAGGATGGCCACCCGCGCGCCGTCGCCGCTGGAGAACGCGGCCTGTTCCGGCAGGCCGAGGACGTCCCGGTAGAAGGCCAGGGCGGCCTCGTAGTCGTCCGCCTCGACCACCAGCCTGAGCTGGCGCACGGGGGCGGCGGACTCCGGGGAGTCGGGGTTCGTGGTCATGTGATGGGCTCTCCTTCGCCGTGACGGCATCCGCGAACAGACGAGTCCGGGACGCCTCACCTCGTGCAACTCCCCGGCGGCGGCGCTTCATCCCGGCCGGTCGTCCCCGTGCGAGGCCGCGGCTCAGCCCCGCCCGTAGCGGTCCTCGGCCCGCCAGAAGTACCAGAACCCGCCGACCAGCGCGAGGACCGCCCACACCAGGCACGAGACCCACACCATCCCCGGCGGCGTGTGGTCGCCGATGAGGATGTCGCGCATCCACTCGATGTACGAGGCCGCCGGGTTCAGGTACATCACCGTGGCCACCCACTCCGGCAGCCCGGCGCTGTCGACCACCTTGTCGTGGATGGCGAAGAACACGCCGGAGGCGTACAGCCAGGTCCGCATGATGAACGGCAGCAACTGGTTGAGGTCGCGCAGCGAGGAGCCCAGCCGGGCCAGGATCAGCCCGGCCCCGATGTTGAACATCGTCTGCAGCAGCAGCACGATCGGGATCATCAGCCAGAACCAGTTCGGCAGCTCATCGGTGATCACCACGATCACCAGCAGCACACCCATCGAGACGACCAGTTGCTGCAGCTCCTGGATCGTGTACGCCAGCGGCAGCGAGGCGCGCGGGAAGTGCAGGGCGCGGATCAGCGAGAGGTTGCCGGAGATCGACTTCGCGCCCGCGGTGACCGTGCGCTGCGTGTAGGTGAAGACGAACATCCCGGTCAGCAAGAACGCCGGATAGTTGTCGATGCCGTGGCTGCCGCCCAGGATGAGGCCGAACATCACGTAGTAGATGGCGGCGTTCAGCAGCGGGGTGATGACCTGCCAGAGCTGCCCGAGCGCCGAGCCGGAGTAGCGCGAGACGTTGCGCGAGGTCGCGTACGTCAGCACGAAGTGCCGACGCTCCCAGAGCTGGCGGACGTAGGCGGCGAACCGCGGCCGCGCGATGGCGGGGCGCAGCCCGTGCCTGCGGGCCAGCTCCGCCAGCGAGGCGGGCGCGGGGTCTTGCACGTGGCTCATGAGCACCTCGAAGCGTCGCGGTCACCGAGCGGCCGTCCGGTGGCCGAAGGGCGGGTCCCATGGACGATCATCCCCCGCCACCGGGGGCATCGGTCCAGTGTCGGGGCCGGAGCGTTGCCGAGTCGAGGATTTCAGCGCGCGAGGCGGTTCACGAGGCGGGCACGCGCACGCCCGTCACCGCGAAGCGTTCGACCTCCGCGACGTGCCCGCCGGTGGAGGCGACGACGGTCAGCGTCCGGCCCGGACGGGCGGTGAACGTGACGCGCGCCGACCAGGCCGCGTCCTCCCCTCCCGCGCTCAGGCAGCAGCGCTCCCCCAGCGGGCCGGACGAGCCGGGGCGCAGCACCTGGATCCTGATGCTCTCGTCCACGCCGGTGATGCGTCCGCCGACGGTCAGCGGGGAGCCGACGGCGGCCCCGTACGCGGGTCTGGTGAGGGAGAGCGTGGTGTCGTCGGTGCCGACCACCTCCCAGGGGGCGCGTACGCCCGTGCCGTACCGCATGAGGTGCACGACGGCCGCCACCGACCGTTCGGAGCCCTCTGGGCTGCGGTAGCCGACGTGGACCCGGGCGTGGTCGCCCGTGCGGACGGTCTTGACGGCCCGGTCGATCCCCTCGAATCCGAGGTAGTCGCGGGTGAAGGCGATCGCGGTGCGGGCGGGGTCGAGGTGCCAGGCGTCGCGGCCGTCCTTCTGGTGGGCGCGCTGCCAGGCGGCGACGTCGTCGGGGCCGGAAAACGGCCACAGCGGCTGGTAGTGACCGGCGATCAGCGTCTCGGTGGGATAGGGCGAGTCGGGGGCCGGGGTGCCGGGGCCGGGGGTGTCGGCGGTGTCAGGGGTTTCGGCGGCGTCGGGCGTGTCGGCGGTGTCGGGGGCGGGGGATGATGGGTCGGCCGTGGACGTCGCGGCGGGCGTCCCGGTGCCCGGTGGCCCGGCCGGCCCTCCGCAGCCCGCCACACCGGCGACGGCGAGCGCGGCCAGCAGCGGCAAGGCTCGTACGACGATCATGCGGAACCTCCTGCCAGGGGCGGCCTGATGAGGAAAGACGTACCCACTCGGCCGCTCGCGTGCGCCCCTCCCGCCGCTCTTCTCGCCGGGCGGGCCAGGGGTGCGAGGGGGCGGCGTGACGCGGGCCGAGGTCGCAGGGCTGGGGGCGGCCTGCGCGGGTAGGCGTCCAGGCATGGCCACCTTCGACCTGACCAGCGTGCGCGCCGTCGTCTTCGACACCGACGGCGTGGTCACCGACACGGCCCGGGTGCACGCCGCCGCGTGGAAGCACGTGTTCGACGCGTTCCTGCGGGGCCGTTCCGAGCCGTTCGACGTCCGTGCCGACTACCTGGCCCACGTCGACGGCCGTCCCCGGCTGGACGGCGTGCGCACGTTCCTGGCCTCGCGCGGCATCTCACTGCCCGAGGGCGGCCCGGACGACGAGCCGGGCGCGCCGACCGTGCACGGCCTGGGGCTGGCCAAGGACGCGCTGTTCGCCGAGCAGATCGCGCGGCACGGCGTGGCCGCCTTCCCCTCCACGGTCGTCCTGCTGCACGAGCTGCGTCGGCGCGGCTGCCGTACCGGGGTGGTCTCGGCCAGCCGGCACTGCCGCGCGGTGGTGTCGTCGGCGGGGCTGCTGCACCTGTTCGACGTGCTGGTGGACGGTGACGACGCGGCCCGGCTGGGGTTGCCGGGCAAGCCGGACCCGGCGCTGTTCCTGGAGGCCGCGCGGCGGCTGGAGCTGCCGCCCGAGCAGGTGGCGATCGTGGACGACGCCCCGGCGGGCGTACGGGCGGGCCGCAGGGGCGGGTTCTGGCTCGTGGTCGCGGTGGACCGGAGCGGTGGACGGGCCGCCGCGATGCGGGCCTCGGGGGCCGACGTGGTCGTGTCCGACCTGGCCGAGACCGACGTCGCGGGACGGGTGCCCGTGGGGCGGCGATGAGCGCCTGGACCCTGGTGTACGACGGCTTCGACCCGGAAGGTGAGGGGACGCGCGAGGCGCTGTGCACGCTGGGCAACGGCCGGTTCGCCACCCGGGGCGCCACCCCCGACGGGGAGCCGCGTACGCCGGGCACGTACCTGGCGGGCTGCTACGACCGGCTCGACTCGGTGGTGGCCGGGCACACGGTGACCAACGAGGACCTCGTCAACCTGCCCGACTGGTTGCCGCTGACGTTCGCCACGCCGGGCTCCGGCTGGTTCCGTCCGCAGCGGGCCGACCTGCCGCTCTACCGGCACGAGCTGGACCTGCGGCGCGGCGTGCTGGTGCGCGACCTGCGCTGGCGCGACGGCGCGGGCCGCGTCACCCGGGTACGCCAGCGCCGCCTGGTGTCGATGGCCGACCCGTACGTGGCGGCGCTGGAGACCACGTTCACCGCCGAGAACTGGGCGGGCCCGCTGCGGGTACGCGCCGGGCTGGAGGGCCGGGTGGCCAACCGGGGCGTGGCCCGCTACCGCGACCTGCGCGGCGACCACCTGACCGGGCACGCCACCGGCACCGAGGACGACCTGGGCTGGCTGACGGCCGCCACCCGCTCGTCCCACGTGGTGGTGGCGCTGGCCGCCCGGATCGACGCCGACGCCCCCGCCGTACGCCCGTCGCTGGGCCCCGGCCGCCTCACCTCCGAGCACGTGCTGGACCTGCCGGAGGGCGAGCCGCGCACGTTCACGAAGATTGTCGCGCTGACCTCCTCGCGCGATCCGGCCTCCCACGACCCGCGCTCGTCGGCGCTGCGGCACGTGCGCAGGGCGCCGTGCTTCGGCGAGCTGCTGGCCCGCCACGAGGCCGCCTGGGAGCGGCTGTGGCGGCGGGCCCGGCTCGACGTGGACGGCGCGGAGCTGTCGCGGATCGTCCACCTGCACATCTTCCACCTGCTCCAGACGCTCTCCCCGCACACCGCCTGGCTCGACGTCGGGGTGCCCGCGCGCGGGCTGCACGGGGAGGCGTACCGGGGGCACGTGTTCTGGGACGAGCTGTTCGTGCAGCCGTGGCTCGACCTGCGCTTCCCGGAGATCTCGCGCGGGCTGCTGCGCTACCGCTGGCGGCGGCTGCCCGAGGCCAGGGACGCCGCCAGGGAGGCCGGTCACGACGGCGCGATGTTCCCCTGGCAGAGCGGCAGCGACGGTCGCGAGGAGACCCAGACCCTGCACCTCAACCCGGCTTCGGGCCGCTGGCTGCCCGACCACTCGCGGTTGCAGCGGCACGTCGGCCTGGCCGTCGCCCACAACGTGTGGCACCACTACCTGGCCACCGGCTCCATGCCGCCGTGGTGCGCCGAGCTGCTGCTGGACATCGCCAGGTTCTTCGCCTCGCTGGCCGTCCCCGCGGGCGACAGGTACGAGATCCGCGGGGTCATGGGCCCCGACGAGTACCACGACGCCTACCCTGGCGCCGCCACCCCCGGCGTGGACAACAACGCCTACACCAACGTCATGGCCGCCTGGCTGATGGCGCGCGCCCGCGACACCGCCGCCCTCGTGCCCGAGGCGGCCCCCGGCGCGCACGAGCTGGCCCACTGGGACGACGTCGGCCGCCGCCTGCGGGTCGACTTCCACGAGGGCGTGATCAGCCAGTTCACCGGGTACGGCGACCTGCTGGAGCTCGACTGGGACCGCTACCGCGGGGTGCGCCGGCTGGACCGGGCGCTGGAGGCGGACGGCGACGACGTCAACCGGTACAAGGCGTCCAAGCAGGCCGACACGCTCATGCTCTGCTACCTGCTGACCGGCGAGGAGCTGGCCGCCCTCCTGGAGCGGCTCGGCTACCGGGCCGGCCCGGACCTCGTCCCGCGTACGGTCGCCTACTACCTGCGGCGCACCAGCCACGGCTCGACCCTCAGCGCGGTCGTGCACGCCTGGGTGCTGGCCCGCTCCAACCGGACCCGCTCCAGCCAGACGCAGTCGTGGCGGTTCTTCACCGAGGCCCTCCACAGCGACCTCGAGGACGTGCAGGGCGGCACCACCGCGGAGGGCGTCCACCTGGGGGCCATGGGCGGCACGCTCGACCTGATCCAGCGCTGCTACCTGGGGCTGGAGCTGCGGCGTGACGGGCTGCGGCTGGATCCGCTGCTGCCCGGCCGGCTCGGGCCGGTGTCGATGCCGATCCGCTACCGGGGACGCCGGCTGTTCGTCGACGCCGACCATCGGGAGGCACGCGTGAACGGCATCGCGCGCCGTACCTGTGAACCGCCCCCCGACCTGCCGTTCGATCCGCTGTCCGACTTCCGAGGAGACGTGACCATGACAGGCACCGGCGATCTCGGCCGCCGTATCATCCACCACCGCGAGCGTCTCGGCCTCACCCGCGAGCAGGTCGCCGAGCGCGCGGACATGTCACCTGGCTACCTGGAGTATCTGGAGGAGCACGCCGACACCCCCGACACCGGGGCGCTCTACCGGCTCGCCCACGCGCTGGGCACGACGGCGGAGGACCTGCTCGGCGGCGGGCAGGACCGGCCGCCGGGGCGCGGCCCCGCCATGGCCCATGCCAGCCTGGAGACGCTGGACGAGGCGGTGTGCCGGCGGCTGATCGAGCCGGGCGGGATCGGGCGGGTGGCGTTCAGCGGCTCGCACGGGCCGACCGTGCTGCCCGTCAACTATCGGCTGCACCACGGCGCCATCGTCTTCCGCACCGCCGCCGGCGGGGCCATGGACCAGGACCTGCGCACGGGGCTGGAAGGCGTCGACATCATGATCGCCTTCCAGATCGACAGGATCGACGAGGTGAACCGGGAGGGGTGGAGCGTGCTGGTGCAGGGGCCCGCGCACCACGTGCCGCCGGAGGAGATCGCGGACGCGGTCGGTTCAGGGGTCACCCCGTG
Source organism: Nonomuraea sp. NPDC051298 (assembly GCF_055586305.1). Classification (NCBI taxonomy): domain Bacteria; kingdom Bacillati; phylum Actinomycetota; class Actinomycetes; order Streptosporangiales; family Streptosporangiaceae; genus Nonomuraea; species Nonomuraea sp. NPDC051298. Next base: position 145,795 of record NZ_JBVJIM010000007.1, on the reverse strand, counting down.
GGCGGGCGGCGAGCGGCAGCTCTACATCCGCATCGTCCCCCAGCACATCACCGGCCGCCGCATCCACGGCATCTGACCGGCCCGCCCGTGGGGGACGCATGGGGACGTCTGGGGTGTCAGCCTCGCCTGCAGCCCGTGGCGGCGAACGCCATGAACAGCGTGGCCTCGCTCCCGTCGAAGTTGTCGTCGGAGCCGATCACCAGCGTGCACTCGCCGCTCGCCAGCCGCGGCCCCCACGACATGCTCTCCAGGTTCTGCACCGGGGGACGGAAGTCGCCGAGGTTGTGGACCAGGCGCTTGGACACCGGCCAGTACCGGTCGCCGGTCAGGGAGTCGCGGCCCAGGACGTTGGTGGCGCCGCGCACGTCGATCTCGTACAGCTTGACCCGGTAGCCGACGCCCTGGATCCAGGATCGTTCCAGGGCCAGGTAGCGGTGTTCGTCGATGGGCAGGATCTCCGACACGCCGCTGTCGGCGTCACCGGTGGCGGGCTTCGGGGGCGTCGGCAGCCGGTCGAGCGGGTAGGCGTACTGGGCGCGGACCTGGCCCCGGCGGTTCCACACGGTCAGCCTGGCCGGTGAGCCGCGCTCGGCCGTCGGCACCGGCCCGTCCTCGAAGCGCGGCCCCTCGGTGACGGCCGTGACGGTCCGCTCGGTGACGGCCAGGCCCTCGAATCCGAAGTTGCGCCGCGGCCCGCGCTCGGCGTCCGTCAGTCGCAGATTGGCCGGTACGGGCAGCTCCCCGGTACTCCGCCCTTCGAGGTCGGCCGTGTGCACCGCGGACTGCGAGATCGGGATGTTCGGATTGCGGGGGTCGGGCCGGTCGCCCTCGTCGCCCCACAGCAGCCGCCCGCTCCACGGGTCGAGCCTGATCGACTCGGGGTCGGCCGACCCCGCTTTCCCGTACGCCGGGTAGGGGGTGCCGTCGGCCCTGGTCAGCGTGGTGACCCCGGTCAGCCGTACGCCGGTGAACTCGCCCGTCTCCCGGTTGATGTCGAGGCGGCCGGTGTAGAAGCGGGCGGGGTTGTAGCGCCAGCGGTCGTCGGAGATGAGATACCAGGTGCCGGTGCCCGGGTCGCGGTCGAGCCCGGACAGTCCGCCCACCGTGGTGCCTTCGTACGTGGTCAGGTGGGCGATGCGCTGCTCCCCGAGGAAGCGCGTGATGCGGACCGGCTCCTGCCGCTGCGCCGCCGCCGAGGCTGGAGCGGCGGCCACCACCAGCGCGAATGACAGGGCGATTCCGGTTATCTTTCGCGAATGTGCCATGTGTTCCTCCGTCCTGAAAATCGACGGAGGAAATGAAAGCGCGGATGACCGGTGAAGTCCACGACCAAACAACGGCATGCCGCACTACATAAAGGGGCAAAGTCAGGCCGAATATGCGGCGGCCACGCCGTCCAGAATGAGCCGCAGGCCGTGGGCGAACGCCTCGTCGCTCGTCGGCGCCCCGCCCTCCCTGACACCCGCGACGGTCAGCGGGAACTCGGCGGCGTACGCGGCGAGGTCGAGGCCCGCTCCGGCGTCCTGCCGCGCCCGCACCGCCTGCTCGTTCAGCACGAAGCCGAGGGTGTAGTGGCTGATGGCGGCGATCGCGTGCAGGCCCCGCGCGGGGGTGAAGCCGAGCCCGGTCAGGATCGCCAGCTCCTGCTCGAAGCCCCGGGCGACGTCGGGCCCCGGATTGCCGATCGCGATCAGGCGGGCGCCGTCGCGGTGGCTCAGCAGCGTACGCCGGTAGCGGTGGGCGCGACGGGTCAGCCACTCGCGCCACGACTCGCCCTCACCGGGCCCGCCCAGGTCGGGGGCGAGCAACTCGCGGGCCATCTCGTCGAGCAGCTCCTGCTTGTCGCGGAAGTGCCAGTAGAGCGCGGGGTTCTGGACACCCAGGCGGGCGGCCAGGCGGCGCACGGACAGGCCCTCCAGGCCGACCTCGTCGAGCAGCTCCAGCGCGGCGCGGACGACGGTGTCGCGCGCCAGTCCCTTCTGTGCCATCGCCGAACACCTTAACACCGCTAAGCGGCGCCCCGGCCTGCGCGGTTTCCGCGCGCGGCAGACCTCCCGACCTCGCGTGCGCGTCCCGGCGGATCCGGTTACACCGTGAATCACACGAATGTCAATGACATATGACGATAGTCAATCCCCTGAGTCTGGGGGATTGAGCCTGTCCGCGCGGGTGGGTGAGAGTGAGACGGAGATCTTCACGGATCTTCATGCACTAACGGCCGGGGCGAATGTCCGTGGACCGGCCGGGAAACGGTTCATCCTTTCAGAGAGGAACTCGATCCATGAAAGTGCGCAATGTCCTGCTCGTGAACGCCGGCAGTGATGCGGATATCGTCTCGGTCGCCAACGACGGCACCTTCCCCGCCCTGGGGGTCGTCTCGCTCGCGACCGTGCTCCGGCGGGACCATCCGGACCTGGACGTGATCGCCGTCGACGGGCAGATCACCCCGATGGCGGAGATCGAACGGCTGATCGCGGACTTCGACCCCGACGTCCTCGGCGTGGGCGTCCTGGCCACGTCGTACGGCAACGCGCTCCGCCTGGCCGAACTGGGCAAGGAGACCGGCGCGGTCACGGTCTTCGGCAACGACCAGGCGACCGCCATGGGCGAGCAGATCCTGCGGCACCGCGAGGCCGTCGACTACGTGTGCGCCGCCGACGTCGGCGAGTTCTCGCTGTCGGCCCTGGTGAGCGCCCTGGACGGGGAGCGCCCGATCGACAGCGTGCCGGAGCTATTGCACCGCACGCCCGACGGGATCGCCCACAACCGCCTGCCGGAAATTCCCCCCGAAGAGGTCAAGGGCGGCGGGGGCGCGTTCCGCACCATGGTCCTGGACGCGATCCCCGTGCCCGACCGGACGTTGATGCCCGACCTCAACTGGAGCCGCTACCTGGACAACTACCTCGAGCGCTACGGCGAGTTGCACGAGGGCGACACCATCACGGGCGTCACCACGATGAACCGCGCGCGCGGCTGCGCGCGGGTGAAGTCGCCCTGCCATTTCTGCGGCATCATGGACCTGAGCCTGCGCTTCTCCTCCCCCGAGATGTTCTGGCACGACGTGCGCGCCGCGCAGGAGCAGATCTCGGCCTCGATCTTCTACGAGGCGTTCGACAGCATGAGCAGCTCGCCGCGCTGGGTGAAGGCGGTGGTCGAGGCGAAGCCCGACGACATCGGCGACCCGAAGTTCTTCGTCTACACGCAGGCCGCGGAGACCACGCCCCGCCTGGTCGAGCTGTACGAACGGCTCGGCGTCTTCCGGGTGAACATGGGCCTGGAGGCCGGGGACACCCGGATGCTCCAGGTGCTCAAGGGGCCTCGTGACAGTCTGGAGAACAACCGGCGGGCGTGCGGCCTGTTCAAGGAGGCCGGCATCCTGATCCACGGCTCGCTCGTCCTGGGCGGCCCAGGTGAGACCGCGGAAAGCCTGGACAACACGGTCCGGTTCGCCCGATGGCTGATCGACAACGAGATGATGGCCTCCCTGGAGGCCCAGCCGCTCTACCCCGACTTCGGCGCGCTGACCGGCAAGTGGCTGATGAATCCCGACCTCGCCAGGCGGGAGGCCGCGGAGCGGGGCTTCGAGATCCTCGACGAGGCGCTGCTCGACCTCATGCCGGTCAAGTACGGCTCGATCGACCAGGTCGACTTCGACGAGGTCTCCAAGGACTGGTGCAAGATCTTCAGCCGCGTCCCCTGGGACGAGCTGATCGACGCCACCCACACGATCCGCTCCTACGCCGACAGGTCCGGCACCGTCACCGGGTCGGGCCGCATGACGCAGTCCGTGCTCGGATCGTCGTAGTGCTCCCACTCCTGGTCGCCACCGTGCTGTCCTGCGCCCTGGTGGTCCTGACACCCGGGCCTGGGGTGTTGATGGTGCTGCACCTGGGAGCCAGTGGCGGCCGCCGCTCCAGCTTCGGCTTCGTCCTCGGGCACCTGGCGGGCGACCTCGTGTGGGCCGCGCTGGCGCTGGTGGCGTTGCGGTGGGTGCGGCTCGTCTCGCCGGTGTTCTTCGCCGTGCTGACGGTGGCCGGCGCGCTGTACCTGATCTACCTGGGCGGGCGGGCGCTCGCGTCCGCCCGCGCCCCGCAGGCGGTCGCGCCGCTCGGTGGCCGGCGCGCGGTCCTGCGGGGCGCGGCCTTCGGCGTGACCAATCCCAAGAGCTACCCGGTCACCCTCGCGATCTTCACGGCGGTGCTCGGTGACCGGGTCGAGGTGCTGACGCCCGCCACGATCCCCCTCTTCCTCGCCGCGGCCCTCCTCGGCAGCCTCGTCTCGGGGACGCTGCTGGCGTGGCTGTCGGGTCTGGAGCTCGTACGCGACACGTACCGGAGGGCGGCCCCTGCGGTCAGCCGGGTCGTCGCCGTGACCTTCTTCGGGTTCGCCGCCTGGTCCTTGACCCGGTTCCTGCCACTCTGACCCTTCATGGGACCCGTCCGGCGGATCTGCTACTCCTCCGCAGGCGCGCTGCTCGTCGTGGTGTGCTCGTCCATGGCGTCGAGCTGGGCGCGGACCCTGGTGAGCAGGTCACGCGGGAGCGGCGCGTAGCCGTACAGGGCGAGGCTGGACTGGCCCGCGTCGCCGGCGGCGTAGAGCAGGAACGCCCGCACCAGCGGGTCCCGGTTGGGCTGGCACGTGATCGCGTACGTCACCAGGACGATCGGGTACGCGCCCCTGGCCCTGGTCAGGTAGTCGAGCTGGACCACCAGGTCGCCGTCCTCGCCGACGACCCGAGCGTTCTCCAGGGCCGTGGCGGCGCTCTCCGGCGTGAGCTGGACGAACTCGCCGCCCGCGTTGCGCACCTGGGCGGTGGACAGGCCGGCGTTGGTGGCGAGGCCGTACTCGACGTATCCGATGGAGTTCTTGGTGTCCCGGACGGCGTCGATCACCCCGGAGGACCTCGCGACGCCCTTCCCTTTACCGGTCCACTTCCTGGACGGCTCGTGCGGCCAGCGGCCCGCCGCCTTGAGGTAGGCGGTGAAGTTGTGGGTGGTGCCCGAGTCGTCCGAGCGGTGGAAGAGGCGGATGCGCGTGCGCGGGAGCTGGGCGCCGGGGTTCTCGGCGGCGACCCGCGGGTCGTCCCACCTGGCGATCCGGCCGCCGAAGATGTCCGCGACGGTGGCCGGGGAGAGCCGGAGGTGGGGCACTGACGGCAGGTTGTAGGCGAGCGCGATGCGGCCCACGACCATGGGCAGGTGGACGGCGCGGCGGCCGCAGCGCCGGTTCGCCCGTACCTGCTCGTCGGGGCGCATCGCGACGTCCGACCCGGCGAGCGCGGTTCTGCCGCTGATGAAGTCGTCGATCCCGGCGCCCGACCCGCTGGACCTGTACTGCACCTCCAGGCCGGGATGGATGCGGTGGAACTCCGCGCGCCAGGCTTCCATCGCGCCTTCCTGCGCGCTCGAACCGGATCCGGAGATCGACTCGGCGATCGGCGGCTTCGGCGGGTCGTCGTCGCGGCTGAGCACGGCCGCCCCGCTCACCCCGGCGGCACAGGCGCACACAACCAGGGCGGCCACCAGTGCCTGCCCGCCGAATCGCTTGAGCATTTGTGCCATTGAGCGCAATGCTACGAAGCGGTCCCGGCCTGGGGGTTAATCGTGCGTCAAGCCTGCGTCGGCGGACCTTCATTTTCCGTCAAAGCGGGAGAACCTTGACTCCTGCGACGTATGGGCACCATGTGGCCAAGGGGATCCCCAGCCCGGCGTACGAGACCGCCGCCGCCGCCGTCCGGCGGGCAGACAGATGCGACTTGCTAGCAATTGCGACATATGTGCAGAATGAGGTGCTTCTCGCTACACGATCATCTGGCCTTTCACCTCCGGAGACTCATCGCATGAGCCGCCCGTCCCGCCCTGCCCCAGCCATCCCGACCGTTCGCGACAGCGCGCTGCTCAAGGCGGTAGCCGGATCATGAGAAAGTTGCTCGTCCTGGTGGCCGCGCTGTCGCTGGCCGCCTGCGCGCCCGCCACCCAGGAAGCCGCCCGGCCCGGCGGACAGGCGGCCCCGCCGACCGGCTTCCCCGTCACGATCGAGAACTGCGGGCGCAAGCTCACCTTCGACCGGCCACCCGCCAAGGTCGTCACCGGTTACCACCCGGCCCTGGAGACCCTGCTCGCCCTCGGCCTGGCCGACCGGATCGCCGGCCGGACGAACTTCTCCGAGAGTCCGTTCCTGCCGGGCCAGCGGGAGCAGTACGACCGGATCCCGGAGATCTCCGACACGATCATGCTGCCGCAGAAGGAGGTCATGCTCGCCCAGGGCGCGGACTTCGTCCTGGACAACGCCATGGCCAGCTTCGACGCCGCCGGCGGCTACGCCGGCGTGGACGAGCTGAACACCGCCGGGACCCCCGTGTACATCCTGGGCGGCTGGTGCAGCCCCGAGGAGGTGCTCCGGTTCACCATCGACGACACCTACACCGACCTGCGCAACCTCGGCAAGATCTTCGGCGTCTCCGACCGGGCCGAGGCGCTGGTCGCCGAGCTGCGGGGCGGGCTCGACGACGTCAAGAAGCGCGTCGAGGGCCGTACCCCGGTCAAGGTGCTGGCCACCGACGGCGGCAAGGGCCCGGTCAACGCGTACGGCGGCAGCGGCATCACCAACCAGATGATCACCCTGGCGGGCGGCGTGAACGTGCTGGCCGGCGTCAAGGGCGACTACACCGAGGTCAGCGCCGAGGAGATCAGCGCCGCCCAGCCCGAGGCCCTGCTGGTCAGCGACTACGCCACGCTGCGCGGCGAGGACACGCCCAGCTCCCCCGCCAAGGCCGCCGAGGCGTTCGCCATCGCCAGGAACAGCCCGGCCGCCAAGGAGCAGCGCTACCTCGCGCTTCCCGTGGCCGCCCAGCACCCCGGCTACCGCAACCTCCTGGCCGTCGCCGACATCGCCCGCTTCCTGCACCCCGACGCGTTCGCCGGATGACCGGCGAGACCCGGGAGGGCCTGGCCTCGGCTCCGCCGGTCAGCGCCGCGACCCCGCCGCGCCGCCGGCGCGGCGGCCGGTTCGTGGTGCTCGTCGTCTCGCTGGCCGTGGCCGTGGTCGCCTCGACCTGGCTGGCGGTGAGCATCGGCGCGGTGCACGTCGCCCTGCCCGAGGCGTGGGGCATCGTCGCCGACCGCGTCGTCCCCGGCGCGGTGCCGCGTACGTGGACGTCCGTGCAGGAGCAGATCGTGTGGGAGTTCCGGCTGCCGCGCGCGCTGCTCGCGCTCCTGGTCGGGGCCGGGCTGGCGGTGGTCGGAGCGGTGCTGCAGGCCCTGGTGCGCAACCCGCTGGCCGACCCGTTCCTGCTCGGCGTCTCCTCGGGGGCCTCGTTCGGGGCGGTGCTCGTGCTGATCCTGGGCGCCTCGGCGCTGGGCGGGGTGTCGCTGTCGGCCGCCGCCTTCGCCGGGTCGCTGCTGGCCCTGGGCCTGGTGTACGTGCTGGCCCAGCGGTCGGGGCGGATCACCCCGTCGCGGCTGGTGCTGGCGGGGGTGGCGCTGGCGTACCTGTTCCAGGCCGCCTACAGCTTCGTCCTGCAACTGGCGCAGAGCGGGCGGGCCGCCCAGCAGGTGCTGTTCTGGCTGATGGGCAGCCTGGGCGGGGCCCGCTGGCACCTGCTGCCGCTGCCGGCCGTCGTCCTGGTCGCCGGGGTGACGTACCTGCTGCTGCAGCACCGTCCGCTGAACGCGCTGGCCGCCGGGGAGGAGACGGCCGTCTCGCTCGGCGTGAACGTCAACCGCTTCCGTCTGGGCCTGTTCGTGCTGACCTCGCTGCTGGTGGGCGTGCTGGTGGCCACCAGCGGGGCGATCGCGTTCGTCGGGCTGATCGTGCCGCACGCCGCCCGGCTGCTCGTCGGCGCCGACCACCGCCGGGTCCTCCCGGTGACGGCGCTGCTCGGCGCGGTGTTCCTGCAGCTCGTGGACATCGCCGCGCGTACCGTCAACGCGCCGCAGGAGCTGGCGCTCAGCATCGTCACCGCGCTGTTCGGGGTGCCGTTCTTCCTGTGGCTGCTGCGCCGCCGCTCCGCGGACCGGGCGGTGAGCGTCCTGTGAGGCTCGACCTGCGCGGCGTGTCCGTCGGCGTCGACGGCGCCGCCATCGTGCACGAGGCCGACCTGCTGGTGGACGACGGCGAGTTCGTGGCCCTGGTGGGACCGAACGGCTGCGGCAAGTCCACGCTGCTGCGCTCGATCTACCGGGCGCTGCGGCCCTCGGCCGGGCTCATCACCGTGGACGGCGACGACGTGCACCGCATGCCCGCCCGCCAGGCCGCCCGGCGCATCGCCGTGGTCGCCCAGGAGACACCGGCCGACCTGGACTTCACGGTGGCCGAGATCGTCTCCATGGGGCGTACCCCGTACCGGGCGGACGCTCGTACGGACGAGGAGCTGTGCGCGCGGGCGCTGGAGCGCGTCGGTCTGGCCGGTGCCGCCGGCCGCGTCTTCGCCACCCTGTCCGGCGGTGAGAAGCAGCGGGTCCTGCTCGCCCGCGCCCTGGCCCAGCGGACCCGCCTGCTCCTGCTCGACGAGCCCACCTCCCACCTCGACATCCGGCACCAGTTGGAGCTCCTCCACCTGGTGCGCGAACTGGGCATCGCCACCCTGGCCGTGCTGCACGACCTCAACCAGGCCGCCGCGTTCTGCGACCGCCTCTACGTCATGAGCGCCGGCCGCATCGTGGCCGGCGGGCCGCCCGGCCGGATCCTCACCCCCGACCTGATCTCCGAGGTGTACGGCGTGCGCGCCGTCCACCGCACCCAGCTCGTCTTCGAACGCCTCAAGGAGGAGCGGTGATCTCGCGACTGCCGGCACTGTCGCCCCGGATCCGGTGGCGGCTGGCCGGGCTCGTCCTGCTGCTGTTGTCCATCACGGCCACCTACGTCGGCCAGGGCGTGCTCGTCGCCCAGGCGCTGTCGCGCATCTTCGCGGGCCGGGGCGCGGGCTCGATCGTCTGGCTCGTCGCCGGGGTCGTGGTCCTGCAACTCGTCCGCAGCGTCGCGCTGACCGTGCGCGAGCCGGCCGCGTTGCGGGCCTCGGGCGCGGTCAAGGCCGAGCTGCGCCGCCGCCTGACCGCCAAGCTGCTGCGGCTCGGCCCCGCCCACGCCCAGCGCGGGCGTACCGGCTCCGCGCAGACCACGCTCGTGGACGGCATCGAGACCGCCGACGCGTATCTCGGCAGGTTCCTGCCCCAGGTGATCGCCGCGGTCATCGGCGCGATCGCGGTCACCGCGTACCTGTTCACGCTGGATCCCCTGGTCGGGGCCGTCGTGCTGGCCTGCGCCCTGCTCCTGCCCGTGCTGCCCCTGCTGTCCGACCGCGTGCTGCGCGACCGCAACGCCGCCTGGTTCCGCGGCTACAAGGGCCTGTACGCCGAGAACCTCGACGCGCTGCAGGGCATGGCCACGCTCAAGGCGTTCAACGCCAGCGGCCGGCGCGGCGCCGAGCTGGGCCGGCTGGCCGAGCGGTTCTCCCGCGACTCGATCCGGCTCATGGCCATCGTCACCGGCTACGTCGGCGGCGTGGCGCTCATCATCGGCCTGGGCACCGCCGTCGCCCTCGGCACGGGCGCGCTGCGGCTGGCCGCCGGGGAGCTGACCGTCACCGAGCTGCTGATCATCCTGCTGCTCACGGCCGAGAGCTTCCGGCCGCTGAAGGAGCTGGAGGCCGCCTACCACGCCAGCTACAACGCCGTCCCGTCGCTCAAGGCCGTCTTCGAGATCCTCGACGCCCCCGAGCCCGAGCAGGGCGCCACCCCGCTCGGCCTGACCGGGCCGCCCTCGCTGACCTTCGACGACGTCACGTTCGGCTACCCGGGGCGTGAGCGCCCGGCCCTCGACCGGTTCTCCCTCGACATCGCGCCGGGCGAACGGGTCGCGCTCGTCGGCCGCTCGGGCGCGGGCAAGACCACCGTCGCCGCGCTGCTGCTGCGCTTCTTCGACGCCTCCGGCGGGCGCATCGCCGTGAACGGCGTCGACGTCCGCGACCTGCCCCTCGAGCGGCTGCGCGCCCTGGTCGCCGTCGTCTCCCAGGACACCTACCTCTTCCACGGCACCGTCCGCCGCAACCTCGCACTCGCCCGTCCTGACGCGAGCGGCGACCGACTCGAAGCCGCCGCCCGCGCCGCCCGCGCCCACGACTTCATCACCGCCCTGCCCGACGGGTACGACACCGTGGTCGGCGAGCGCGGACTCAAGCTCTCCGGCGGCGAACGCCAGCGCATCGCCATCGCCCGCGCCCTGCTCAAGGACGCTCCCATCCTCGTGCTCGACGAGGCCACCTCGGCCGTGGACGCCGCCAACGAGTCGGCGATCCAGCACGCCCTCGACACCCTGTCCGGCGGCCGGACCACGCTGATGATCGCGCACCGGCTCTCCACCGTCCAGTCCGCCGACCGGGTCATCGTCATGGCCGACGGCCGCATCCAGGAGGCAGGACCGCCCGGCGAGCTCCTGGCCGGACAGGGCGCCTACGCCCGCCTGGTCGCCGCCCAGAACGGAACCGCCCGATGACCGCCCTCCCCCGAAGCCTGGGGAACCGCCCGATGACCGCCCTCCCCCGACGCTTTGGAGGCGCCCGATGACCGCCGCCGCCGTCGCGCTCGCCGGTCCCGGCGGGTCGCGCTTCCGTCCGATCCTGGCGCTGCTCGGCCCCCATCGGCCGCTGCTGCTGACCGCCATCGCCAGCGGCATCGCCCACCACCTGGTCGTGCTCGCCTCCGCGGCCGTCGGCGCCTGGGTCGTCAGCCGGGCCATCACCGGAGCCGGCCCGGAGGACCTGCGTGGCGGCCTGATCGTCCTGGGTCTCCTGCTTCCGTTCCTGGCCCTCACTCCGTGGCTGGAGTCGTACCTCGCCCACGTGGCCGCCTTCCGGGTGCTGGCCGACGTACGGGGGCGCGTGTACACCGCCTTCGACCGCCTCGCCCCCGGCTACCTGCTCCAGCGCCGCTCCGGCGACCTCGGCTCCACCGCCATCTCGGACGTCGAGCAACTGGAGCTGTGGTTCGCCCACACCCTGAGCCCGCTCATCAGCGCCGTCACCGTGCCCGTCGCCGCGCTGACCGCGCTGGCCGTCTTCCACCCCGCCCTCGCCGCGGCCCTCGCGCCCGCCCTGATCCTGCTCGCCCTCCTTCCCGCCTGGCTGCGCAAGCGCGCCGCCGCCCAGGGCGTGCGGCTGCGCGCCCAGCTCGGCGAACTGAACGCCGAAGCCGTCGACACCCTCCAGGGCCTGCGCGAACTCCTCACCTCCGGCGCCGGGCCCCGCCAGCTCGACCAACTGGCCGAGCACGACCGGCGCCTCCTGGAGGCCAAGCTCGCCCACGGCCGCCGTTCCGGGCTCGAACACGCCGTCACCAACGCCGCCACCACGCTCGGACTGCTCGCCGTCCTCGTCACCGCCGCCCTGCTGACCTCGGCGGGCAGCCTGCAACCCGCCCTGTTCCCGGTGTCGGTCGTCCTGGCCGCCACCACGTTCGCGCCCGTCATCGCCGTCACCGACGTGGCCCGCGACCTCAACCTCGTCGTCGCCGCCGGCGACCGCATCATGACCATCCTCACCACCCCCGCCCCGGTCACCGACCGCGTCAGCGCCCCGCCGCCCGGCCCCGTCGAGCCGCGCGTCCGCTTCGAGCAGGTCCGCTTCCGCTACGGCCCCGACCTGCAGGAAGCGCTCACCGGCCTCACCCTCGACCTCGCCCCCGGCGAGACGGTGGCGCTGGTCGGCCACTCCGGCGCGGGCAAGTCCACCTGCGCCAGCCTCCTCATGCGCATGTGGGACGTCACCTCGGGCGCCATCACCATCGGCGGTCACGACCTGCGCGACTTCCCCCAGGAGGACCTGCGCCGCCTGATCACGCTCGTCCCCCAGGACGTCTACCTGTTCAACGTCTCGCTGCGCGACAACATCCGCCTCGGCCGCCCCGACGCCACCGGCGACGAGGTGGAGGCCGCCGCCCGCGCCGCGCACGCCCACGAGTTCGTCACCGGGCTGCCCGACGGCTACGACACCCTGCCCGGCGAACTCGGCGCCCGCCTGTCCGGCGGCCAGCGCCAGCGCATCGCCATCGCCCGCGCCCTGCTCAAGGACTCCCCCATCCTCATCATGGACGAGGCCGTCTCCAACCTCGACGCCGAAAGCGAGCAGGAGGTCGCCGCCGCCATGACCGCGGCCCGGCGCGACCGTACCACCCTGGTCATCGCCCACCGCCTGTCCACCATCCGCACCGCCGACCGCGTCATCGTCCTGGACCAGGGCCGGATCGCCGAGGCCGGCACGCACGCCGAACTGCTCGGCACCGGCGGCGCCTACGCCCGCCTCCTCTCCGCCCAGCTCAACGGCTGACGGAGCCCCCGCACCGAACGGCGATCTCGATCGACGCCGTTCGGACGGGGGCTCCGTTCCTTCTTCGACTAACCTCGGCTACGCCGTGTCACGCTTGACCACGGCATCGCTCCTAGCTGGGGCCGGTCGGCGGTCTGAAGATCTGCCAGACGCGCCAGACGATCGTCCATCCCTTCCTCTTGCTGGCCGGGAAGTCCGACGCGTACGGCTTGGAGGCTGGGCCGTGCCCGGTGCCCTGGTCAGCCATGCGCGCAGCTTCGCTCCGACTGGTCCCTTGGTGGGCGCTGGTGGGCTGCACCCTCCCCAACTGCTCGTCGATCGAGCGTCTCTGCGCGTCGGTCAGCCCGCGCGACTGAGTCTGGCCGGTGTTCGGCGGGTTTCGCTGAGCCTTGGGCGGTGACTGCCGCTGGACCGCCTTGCGACTGGTCGGACGGGCGGCGGGCCGATGCCTGACCGTGGCCTTGGGCCTGCTCGCACGCCTGGTCACCGCCCTGCGCGCGGCCGCGGCCCGGTTTCTGGCCGCCGCCGCTCGCCGTGCCGCCGCCGCCGCTCGTCGCCTGGCCGCCGCGGCGGCCGCCCGCTGCCTGGCCAGCGCGGCCTTCCTCCTCGCTTCTTGCGCCGCCCTCTTCCTGGCCGCCTCCGCGGCCCTCTTCCTCGCCGCTTCCGCGGCCTTCCTCTTGGCCTCCGCGGCGGCCCTGCGCCTGGCCGCCTCCAGCGCCCGCTTTCTGGCCGCTTCCGCTGCCCTGCGCCTGGCGGCGGCGAGCGCCGCGCGCCTGGCGGCGGCCCGCGCCGCCGCCCGCCTGGCAGCGGCCTGGGCCAGTTTCTTGGCGATCTGGCGGGCCGCGATCCTGGCCGCGATGCCGACGACCACCCAGAAGATCTGCCCGTCGGGGTCGCTCATGGTGACGGGGCTGTTGTTGGCGTAGGCGTAGGCGTTGAGCTGCTGCGGATCGCCCTCGTCGATGATCGGGTCCACCGAGAGGAAGCGGCCGAGCTTGGGGTCGTACTCGCGGGCGCCCAGGTGGACGAGCGCGGTGCTCGCGTCCTCGGTGCCGCCGACGAACCCGCGTTCTCCCGGCCACCAGGACGGTGGTGCCCCGCGATCCTCTCCGAACGGGGTCTGCCTGCGGATGGCCAGGTCCCCGGTGGCGGCGTTCACCATGGCCTGTGCGGTGCCCTGGTGGTCGTTGGCCATGAAGGAGACCTGGTTGTCCGGCGTGCGGACCGCGATGGCCTCGCCGCCGATGGTGTAGTAGCGGGTCTGCTCGACGACGTTCTTGGCGTGGTCGAGGCGCAGCTCCATGTCGTCGATGTAGAGGGTGGTGTCGGCGGGAGTCTTGCGGATGAGGCGGTCGCCGTCGGCGTCGTAGACGTAGGAGGTCGTCTTGCCCGCCTCGGTGACCGACTCCAGGTTGCCTTCGGCGTCCCAGACGAGGCTCTGGTCGGAGGTGCCGACCTTGCGCCTGGTGGTGTTGCCGGCGGCGTCGTACTCGAACAGGTCGGCGCCGACACTCTGCAGGGCGTGCGGCTGCTTGCCGCCCTGCGCCGGGTAGGTGTAGTCGCGGACCTGCTCGCCCGCGCTGCCGAAGGCGTGCTTGGTCTCCTTGGTCCGGTTGCCCGTCTTGTCGTAGGCGTAGCTGACCGCGTACGGGGCCACGCCGCCGATCTTGCCCGACTGCGGAGTGGTCGCGGCGCAGTCGTCGGTCGCGGTCCAGGCCGAGGTCAGGCGGCGCAGATAGTCGTACGTGAAGCACTGCGTGTCCTGGCCGCTCGCCTTGTCGGCGACCTTGGTGATGTTGCCGACCGCGTCGTAGGTGTAGTTGAGGTCCAGATCGCTGGCCGCGGCACCGGCCCGGTCCAGCCGCATGCTGGTCAGCCTGCGGGTGCCCTCGTCGTGGGTGTAGGTGAGCCAGGTCTTCTTGGTGCCCTCGCCCAGCTCGTACTGGAGGGTCTCGCCCATCTTGGAGTAGCGGGCCGCGCTCACGTACGCCGACAGGCCGGTGACCTTGGTCGGCTGGCTGAGCCCGTCGTAGGTGTAGACGACCTGCTCCTCGGCCAGCCCGCCGGCGGCGGGGAAGCTGACCGACTGGACCTGGTCGTCGAGCGTGTAGCGGGTGTTGAGCTGGTAGGAGCCGGCCAGCTTGCCCTCCCGCTCCGGGATGGTGACCGTCTGGCGCAGCGCGCGGTACTCGGCGTCGATCGCGTTGATCTCGGCCTTGTACGCCTGCCCGCCGATGTACCGGATGCTGGCGTTCAGCTCGCCCTTGGCCAGGGCGTCGTACTTCCACTCGGCCAGCAGCGGCCCGGTGGACGAGCCCTCGCGCAGCTCCGTCTTGCGGCCGAGCTGGTCGTAGCCGTACCACAACGTCTTGCCGCGCGAGTCGGTGGTCGTGACCACCTCGTCGGCGTCGTTGTACGTCGTCGTGGTGACGCCCTTGTCCGGGTCCTCGGTCCTGACCTCCCGGCCGCGCAGGTCGTAGTGGTGGCGCCACACGTTCCCCGCGGGGTCGGTCACCGTGGACAGGCGTCCGGCCTCGTCGTAGGCGTACTTGGTGGAGTCGTACTCGCCGGTCGGGGTCGAGCCCTTGTACTGGCGCAGCTCGATCAGCCGGTCCTGCGCGTCGGCGATCCTGGTCGTCGCGGTGCCGCCCTGCGGCTGTGTGACGTGGAGCCGGTCGCCCTCCTCCTTGGCCGACACCCGGTACTTCTCCACGCCCTTCGCCTTGAGCACCTCGGCGCTGACCTCACCCGTGCCGTCGTACAACGTGACGACCTGGTTGGGCACGTCGGCGTCGGCCACCGCGAGCAAGCTGGTGGACGGCGTGCCGGTGGCGAAGTAGCCGGTGTTGGCCTTGTACTCCTCGCCCAGCGAGTTGTGGAAGGTGTCGGTGATCGTTCGGCCGTCACGCAGCGCGGGATCCGTCGTCTGGTCGTCCCTGGGCGCGGGTTCCTGGGTCTGGCGTTCACGCATCAGGCCGTCGAACAGTTCGTGGCTGCTGGTGTAGGTGCCGTCGGCGTTGAGCGTCTTGGTGGTGACGACGCTGGGGCCGTCGGTGCGCACCGTGTAGGAGTACTCGGTGCTGGGCGACTGCCCGTCCGCCTTGCTGCGGTCGGCCTGCCAGACCTTGGTCACCCGGCCGAGCGCGTCGTACTCCAGGTCGACGCGGCGGTTGTTGGCGTCGATCTCGGCGACCGGCTCGCCCCAGGCCGGTTCGAGCTGGGTGCGCTCGGCGTGGCCGAGCTGGTTGGTCTCGGTGGTCTCCGTCGCCGGGGCGCCCGCGGTCGGGCTGTAGGTGGTGACGGACTTGGTGCCGAGCGGGTCGGTCTCGCTGGTCTCCCGGCCGTAGACGTCGTAGGTGTGGGAGCTGCCGGTGATCGTCTGGCCGTCGGCCGAGACCAGCTCCTGGACCGAGGTGACGTTGCCCGTGGTGGGCGGCTGGCCGTTCGCCTGCCCGTCGTACTGGATCTTCTCGTCCGAGATCGTCTCGTCGGCGGCCAGCGCGGCGACCGCGGTGCCGCAGCCCGCGGAGACCGTCTGGACCCTGCTGGGGTAGTCGAGCATCCACGACGTGTCGTTGCGGGCGTAGGTGTAGCGGGTGCACTCGTCGTCGTCGGCGCTGGCCAGGTCGCCCTGCTCGTGGACCTGGAGGAGCAGGCCCTTGGCGTCGAACGCGCGCTCCTCTCCGGTGCGCCGCCACGTGCCGCCCGCCAGGGCGGTGCGGGTCACCATCGACTTCTCCTCGACCACGTGCGCGGCCTTGGTGACGCCGCCCTGCGTGGACTCGGCCGTCTTGACCGACCACGGTGTCTGCGCGGTCGCGGTCAGGAGCGCCCCGCCGTCACCGTCGTAGAGGACCTCCTCCCGCTCGAACCCCGCGAGCTGGTCGAGGTCGTCCAGCTTGACGCCCTCGGAGTCGGCCACCTGCACGCTGCGCTTGGAGCCGTCGGCCAGCTTGTCGCCGTGCATGCCGCGGAAGAACCGGAACTCCGTCAGCGTGCGCTTGCCGTCCTGCCCGTCGCCCTCGCGGACGCGTACCCGGCCGAATCCCCGGTAGTCCGACCACGTGCGGTGCTCGGGCTTGACCAGGATGTTCTCGGCGTAGTGCCAGGCGGCGCCGTCCAGGTACTCGTAGTCGGTGACCACGTTGGGCGAGCCCGCGACGCGGTCCACCTCGACGGTCTGGGTGACCAGGTACTTGTGGAACCAGTCGGTGACCTCGGCCTCGTCCGGTGGGGCCCAGCGCTGCGGGAAGCAGCGCCTGGTGTTCTTGTCCACCGTGGGAACGTCGCCCGGCTTGCAGTCGGCCGCCGAGTACGCGATCCGCAGCTCGCCGCCCGACTCGTTGCCGATCGCCTGCACCCGCCACTTGACCAGCGGAGCGCGGCCCTCGAGCGCGTCCACCCGGTTCGGGAGCTGCACTCCGGTGAACTTCACCGCGGGCAGCGTGAGCGTGCCGCCGACGTGACCGGTCTGCTGGATCGAGGCCAGCCACAGGGCCGGGCTCATCCCGTCGCCCGAGGCGGGGAACTGGTGCGTCAGCGCCCACGAGTCCACCGCACAGTACTGCGCGGCCGCGCACTTGGCGGGGTCGGTGTTGAGGATCTGGGTGGTGACCTTGGTCAGCCGCTTGCGGGTGAAGAAGGTCGGCGCCAGCCGGTCGGTGCACTTGACGCCCGAGTCGCAGATCTGGTCGAACGGCACGTCCGGCCAGTGGCTGGCGGTCTCCTTCTTCAGCTCGGCGGCCGCGCAGGTCACGGTGCCGCTGGGCAGGCACCGCTCGGCCACGTCGAACACCACCCGGGCCGCGGGCGACCTGGTGAACAGCTCGTTCTTCAGGTAGCCGTAGTCGATCCGGGAGAGGTACGCACCGCGCACGTACTGCGTGCCCAGCTCCGGCTTCATGTTGCGGCCGTAGTAGTTGGTCTCCTGCGTGTACCAGTAGGTGGTGGCGTTGCCGTGGGTGTCGACGGCGTAGTCGAGGTTCCACCGGTAGCCCTGCTGGCACCAGGCGTTGGCCGGGGTGCTGTTGTAGCAGGGTTCACCGCTGTTGTTGCCGAACACCGGCACCGTCTGCACGGACTTGGTCTCCGCCTTGCCGGTCGCCCAGCCGGGCAGCCGGTTCAGGCCGAAGGTGTACTGGGAGCCGTCGGGCGTGGTGACCCGCCAGTACTCGCCGTTGTTGTCGCCGTTCGTCGCGCCGGTCAGCGCCTCGATCCTGGTGCCGTCGTCGCGCTTGGGCCGCCACTGCTTCGTGGTGGCGTCCTTGACCAGCTCGACCGACGAGTCGCCCAGGGACATGACGGCGTTGTCCTGGTCCCAGCACAGGTCGCCGGTCTTCTTACCGTCGATCATGCACGATTTGTACTTGCGCTCGATGTAGCCGCCCGGGTTCAGCTCGAAGCCCTCACCGGCCCAGGACGCCTGGTTGTTGGTGGAGGCGGTGCGCCCGTCCACGCTCTGCGAGGAGTAACCCAGCGACAGGCCCGGCTCCTCACCGCCCAGCGCCGGAGGCGTGCGCAGCTCGTAGCCCCAGGTGAAGTCGCCCGACTGAGTACCCACACTCCAGTCGGACGAGGCCGCCAGCGAGGTGGCCGCGTGGTCGCCCGAGGGGCCGGAGGCCGCCGCGGTCAACGCGTACAGGCCGCTCGTCTCGACCTCGGCGGTCACCGTGCCCTTCGTCAGGTTGTTGTCGCTCTTCACCGGCTCGGGCTGGGCACAGCCGGTCGCGCCGGTGAGCGCGCACTCCTCCAGCTTCACCAGGCGCAGACGTGAGCCGTAGTCGCCGCCGGAGGCGTACCGGAAGCCGGAGTAGTCGATCTCCAGCCGGGTCTTCTTCTCGGCCTTGGCCGCCGCGACGCCCTGCCCCGGCGACACGCGCATCGCCAGGCCGAGCAGATCGGAGTCGAGCAGTTCGACACTGATCGGGGTCGCCGCCTCGGCGGTGTCCGACTTGGCCGTTTCGGCCTTTGCTGTGCCCGACTTGGCCGTGTCCGACTTGGCCGGCTCTGGAGCCAGCTTCACCGGGAAACCGGCCGCCAGGGTGGAGACGGAGCCGCCCAGCTCCGCCTTCTGCGGCTTGGGCCAGGTCACGCTGGGGGGCGCCGTCCACGCCTTGGCCGCGGCGGGATCCGCCAGCGGCGGCTTGACGGGCACCTTCCCGCCCGTCACCGGCGTTTCGTTCCGCACGGCCGGAGCCGGGCGCGGGGCCGCGTAGGCGGGCATGGCGTACGCCATCTCCACCACGAGGACGATCGAGAGAACCGGGGCCAGCCTGCGTGGCCAGCGCGACTCCGGCTTGGCTCTTTCCGTCGCGAAACGATTCCACGACGTGTCCGGGTTGTCCGGCCCTTGTGGGGTTCGTTGAAGGCCGTTCCATCGGGAGTTGGGCAGGTCTAACTCACTCGGCAGGTCCATTAAGCTCCTCCAGGGGCTCATGGGGCGACTGGCTGAACGAGCTGTGCGGTGCTCAGCCTCCATCGGAGGCGCGAAGACCCGGCGGGTCTCGCAGTTCGAGGAGACGATCTCGACAGTGCGACCGGTAGTTCTCCGCCGCCGCGAAGCGAACGACGTCCGGTGTCGATCCGCCGATTGGCCATCCTGGACAGGGGTCACGCCCGGGACGACGGGCACCCGGGCGTATCCGCGGTCATCGATCGATGATCGGATCGTCACCTCCTGGACGCCGTTGGTCCAGACTTTTGCGCCTTCTGCTCAAAGTTTCTTTCAGGCGCATGTACACCTCTGAAACTTTCTGCCCGCCGTGCCGGACGCCCGGTGCGGGTCTCGGCCCCGAGAACTCGATTCCCGGTATCGGGTGAAAGAGGGTGATCAGACCCAGCCGAACGGAGCCCAAGCTTGATCACAGACAACGAGCCGGATGACGCGGAGGTGATCGACCGTGCCCTTCGCGACCCCTCCGCGTTCTCCGCGCTGTTCGATCGGCACGCCTCCGCGCTTCACCGCTACGTCGCGCGGCGACTGGGCGACTCCCTGGCCGACGATGTCGTGGCCGAGACGTTCATGGCGGCCTTTCGCAGGCTGAAACGCTACGACACCACCCACCGCGACGCCCGCCCGTGGCTCTACGGCATCGCCGCCAACCTCATCGGCAAGCACCGGCGTACCGAGGTCAGGGCATACCTGGCGTTGTCCAGGATCGGGACGGACGAGGTGGCGGAGAGCCACACCGACCGGGTGGAGGCCCGGGTGTCGGCCTCGTCCGCACACCGTGAGCTGGCGGGAGCGCTCGCGGTGCTGTCACCCGAGGACCGAGAGGTGCTGTTGATGATCGCCTGGGCGGACCTCAGCTACGAGGAGGTGTCGCGGGCCCTCGGCATACCCATCGGCACCGTGCGATCACGGCTGCATCGTGCCCGGAAGAAGACCCGGGAAGCCCTGGGCGGAAGCGACCCGTCCGCCGTCGAAGAGGAGGCCGCTCGTGGATGACCTGGAAGTGCTGCGTGAGCTGCGGGCGGACGTTCCCGCACCCAGCGCGGAACGGCTGCGCGTCGTGCGCGCCCGCGCGTTGCCGCGCCGGGCTCGCCTGCGCGGCGTCCCGTTCCTGCTGACGGCCGCGACGGTCACGGCGGCGGCGGTGCTCGTGGGGGCGGTGGCCCTGACCGGAGCGGGATCCCCGCCGGCCGGGCCGGCCGCGACCCCGAGGACGAAGTCGGTGAGCGCGCAGACCGTCCTCCAGCAGGCCGCCTGGGTGGTCCAGCGCCGCCGGCCGACTGCCGCACCCCGCCCGGAGCAGTGGATCTACCGCAAGCGCGTCGTACGGCAGCCCGGCGGCAGCGACAAGGTGGAGGAGTACTGGACCCGTTACGACGGCCTCCGGCAGGCCCACCGGCAGGGGCAAGGGCCGATCGAGACGGTCACGCACACGCCGGATCCCACGGACGACGACCTGACCCCGCGGGAGTTCGCGGCCAAGCTGGCGGCCCTGCCCACCGACCCGCGCAAGCTCCTGGCCCAGGTGAAGGCCGACCGGTTCTGGGCGGCCGAGCCGGAAGACCCACCGGCCGAGCCCGCGAACGAGCGGGCCTTCCGTGTGCTGTCTGTCTACCTGGACCAGGAGGTCCCCCTGCCGCCCGAGCTGCATGCGGCGATCTTCCGCGCGATGGCCGAGATCCCGGGCGTGCGCGTGGACGCGGGCGTGCGTGACGCGGCGGGCAGGACAGGTCTCGGCATCGCCTACGAGCCCGGCCCCGCCGCCTGTCCACGCTGCTACAACGGGCGCGGCCTGCTGGTCGAGCGTTCCTATATCGTCCTCGATCCCACGACCTACGCGTACCTGGGCAGACATGTCGTGCAATTTCAGGACCACATGGTTGACGGGGAGGTAGCCATCCCCAGAGGAGCCGACTACCTCTCCGCCGAACTGGCGAGTGGCGTCGTCGATCGGCCGGGAGAGCCTCCGAGCTAGCGCCGGGGTTCGGAGGTGACCTGGTCGTAGAAGACGCCCAGGCGGTCGATCCGCCAGAGCTGGCCGTACACGATGAGGGTCGCGCCGAACACGGCCGGCCAGACCGCCAGGGCGATCAGCCCCCACGTCAGCAGGGCGGCCCCGGCCAGCGCGCCGAGGATCCAGATCCGCTGGACGACCTCGAACCCGGCGGGCATGCGCGAGCGGTCCTTCAACCACAGGCGTTCGCCGTAGATGCCCCGGGAGGACCAGGCGGCCGGCCTGTCGACGGGCGGGAAGGCGTGCGGGTTGGCCCACAGCCACAGGACGACCGCCGCCAGCGGCACCAGCGCCCACCAGCCGATCCACGCGCGGCTCCAGATCGCCAGGATGGCGACCGGGATGGCGGCGAACCGGGTCCAGACGCTCCACGGGTTGGCGTGCCGCTGCCACGCCTCCTCGCTCATCCCGGCCATCCGCGCGTACCTGTCCAGAACGCTCATGCGAGCATCCCCCTGGCCAACGTCCTGATGGTGGCCTCGAGCACCTGCTCGTAGGCGGGGCCGAAGCGGTCGCGGGCGACGACGACGAGGCCCGCCGCGCGGATCACCCCGACGAGGGTCTCCGGCGGGATGTCCGCGACCAGCACCCCGGCGCGCTGTCCGGCGGCCAGGTGGTCGAGCAGCGGCGTGACGATCAGCGGGGTGACGCGAGCGATCTGGTCGGGGCCGACGCGCCTGGTCACGGCCTCCAGCTCGTCCGGCCGGGTGAGCAGCCGCCGGTAGAGGGGGTCACCGGTGAGCACGGCGGTGATGGCGTGCATGACGGCGACCAGGCTCTCCTCCCCGGGCGGATCGGCCAGGGCCGCCGTGACGCGGGCGGCCACGCGCGGGGCGCGGCCGAGCATGACCTCCAGGTAGAGCGACTCCTTGGAGTCGAAGAACGCGTAGAAGCTGCCCTTGGCGATGCCCGCAGGGGCGACGAGTTCCTCCAGCGAGGTCTTCTTCAGACCCTGCGTGGTGAACAGCTCCTCACCGGCGTCGAGCAGTTCGCGAGCGATGCGCGCCCTCTCCTCGGCCGTGAACGCGACTGCCATGCTATGACTCCTTTGGTCATTTGGTCATAGCTAAGCCTACTGCCCCACCGCCGAACCCGTCGCCCTCCCGGCCGGACCGGGGGGCGACGGGTGTTCAGACGTACGAACGCGCCCCGTCGGGGGGCGCGTGCACGTGTTCGCGCGAGGGTCGCGGGCTGGCGCTGGGTCAGCCGCAGTTCTCCCAGGACTGGCGACCGCCCCGCGCGACGGCCGGGTCGTGGCCGAGCTGCTTGATCGTGCCCCAGAACTTCACGCACAGGTCCTTGGCCCAGTACTTCACCGGACCGGCGTAGTACTTGAAATTGCCGGTGTTGTGGCGATAGATCGGGTCCTGCGGGTTGTCCTTGATGGCCTTGGGCTGGACGGTGAGCTGGGCGCTCACCGGCGTCTTCGTACCGACGAAGCTCGACTTGATGGTGACGACGCAGTTCTCCTGGGTCTTGCGGCTGTAGAGCAGGTAGACCGTGCCGTACCGGCGGCCGCTGGTCGTCGAGACGGCCTTCGTCCCGCCGGAGACGCGCCCGAACCCGGACCCGCAGATGCTCTCCGGGCTCTGGGCGGCGGCGTTCGCCGGAGTCGCCAAGACGCCACTCAGGCACAGTGCCGTCGCGACGAAGATGGTTTTGCGAGGAACTCGCACGAGATGCCCCTTCGGTTTGACTGAAGATCTCGACCAGGATGCCCGAAATTTGACTAAGGGTCTAGCCGAATGGGGAGATGTGACTCACCGCCCGGGGATGGCGCGGTTACCAGCGGTTACCTCACGAAAATGGTGACTTCGCGTTGATCGCTAGAATTGCCGGATGCTCAGCGCCCCCGTGCCGTGTCCGCCTCCCAGCAGGCGTGCGGCCTGGCTGGACGCTCTGCGCGGCCTCGCCGCCATGCTGGTGGTGCTCGAACACGCCTTCAAGTTCCTGTTACCCGAGGCCCGGCTGCCGGTCAAGGCGGTGTTCGAACCCGGCTGGTGCGGGGTGATGGTGTTCTTCCTGGTCAGCGGCTATATCGTGCCCGCCTCGCTGGAGCGGCGCGGGAGCGTGCGAGCCTTCTGGATCTCCCGCGTCTTCCGGCTCTACCCGCTGCTCGGCGTGTGCGCGGCGGGTGTGGGGCTGCTCATGCTGGCGGGCTGGGACGGCTTGCACGTCTGGTGGAGCGATCGTCCGGTCTCCATGGTGGTCGGCCATGCGACGATGCTGCAGAACCTGCTGCACGTGCCGAACCTCGTCAACGTGCTGTGGACGCTGTCGTACGAGATGGCCTTCTATCTGCTGGTGACCGCGCTGTTCACGCTCGGCCTGCACCGGGGCAGCACGGCCACCGCTCTCGGCCTGGCCACGGCCGCCCTGCTGGGCGCGGGCGCGCTGCCCGCCGCGCTGCTCTCCACCGGTGGATCCGGCCGCATGCTGACGGTGGTGGTGGCCGTGACCGTGCTGCTCGCGGCGGGCCTGCTCGCCGTGCTCAGCGGCGGGACGGCGGTCAGGCGGGCCGGTGCGCTCGTCATCGGGGTGACCGTGCTGGGGCTGCTGGCGCTCAACCAGAGCTATCCCGTGCCGGAGCAGGGGCTGCTCATCCTGGCCACGATGTTCGCCGGCACCGCGCTGTACCGGGCCCGGCAGGGCGAGATCTCCTGGAGACGGGCCGGCTGGGTGGTGCTGGTGCCGATCGCGGGGATCTGGGTGGCGCGCGACCAGCCGGGCCTGCAGGCGGCGATCGTCGTCGCCTGGGTCGCGTTCGCCGTCGGCATGGCGGCACAGGATCGCGAAGTGCCCCGGGTGCTGGCCTGGCTAGGGGTGATCAGCTACTCGATCTACCTCTTGCACCCGCTGATACTCGAAGGAGTCGAAAGGTTCTGGCCCGAGCCGCTGGCCGTGCCGCTGGGCCTGCGACTCGTGGCGCTGACCGGCGTGATCGGGCTGCTGCTCGGCCTGAGCGCGCTGACCTGGCGGTTCGTGGAGGCTCCCGCGCAGCGGCTGGGCAGGCGGCTCAGCTCGGCGCGTACCGTCTCCCGCTCCCCGTGAACGACCCCGGGCAGGCCCTCCTGCGCGGCTCAGCAGATGGGCGGCCGCCCCGCCAGAACCAGGCGGGCCACCGTCGACCAGCGCATCGGGGTCCGGGCGCCGTATCCCCCGCCGAGCCCCTCCGCGAGCCCGGCCAGGCAGGCGCGCAGCGCCGCGGGTTCGCGAAAGCGCCACAGCGCCACCAGGGCCCAGGTGGCCAGGTTGAGCGGGACCAGCGGGGCGGGCAGGTTACGCAGGGCCAGCCAGACCCGGTTGCGGGCGTTGAGCCGGTAGAAGTCCGCGTGGCGGGCCGGGTTGGTGGCGGGATGATGGACGATGACGTCGGGCGCGTAGTGGCCGATGAGCCCGCGATCCCACAGCCGCCAGGCCAGGTCGACCCCCTCGTGGAAGAGGAAGAAGTGGCCCGGCCACCCGCCGACGGCCTCGAACGCCTCGCGCCGGACCATGACGACGCCCTCGGCCATGACGGTCACGGTGCCGGCCCGTCCGGGGTGCGAGACCCGCAGGCGCGGCACCCAGCGCCGCAGGGTGCGGCCGGTGACCGGGTCGGCGATCCGCGGCTGGACGAACGCCCTTCGCGGGTCGCCGGCCAGCTCCGCGGCGAGGCGGGACAGGGCGTCGGGGTCGGGGAGCACGGCGTCGTCGTCGAAGAAGAAGATCAGATCACCTTCGACGTTGGCGGCGCCGACGTTGCGGCCCTCGGGGATGCCCAGATTTCTCGGCAGCTCGACGGTCCGTACGCCGCCGGGCACCTGGTCGGGTACGCAGCCGTTGCCGACGACCACCACGTCCAGGTCGACGCCCCGCTGTGCCAGCAGGGAGCGCATGGCGGCGGCGAACTCCGCGGGGCGGTCGTTCATGGTCAGGACCACGGCGCCGACCGTGGGGCGCGGGGTGCCAGTGCTCACCGTTCGTCCTTTGCTGCCTCAGGGCGGGCCGGGCCCGATGACGCCTGCGCGTCGTGCCCCGCTCACCGTGCCGCCATCCTGCGGTCACGCTACGGATGCCCCACCTTAACGGTCGGCGGTGATCGGCGGAGACCGGCTTGGCAGCGCCTTTGCCAGGCCGATCCCCTTCGTGTCAGGCGTCCGGCGATCTCGAGGCTCGCAGCAGGGTCAGCGCCGCGGCGTACGTCACGCCGTACCATGCGGGCAGCCAGCCGCCGCCGATCACGGCGACGGCGAGGCTGACCGCCGAGACCACGGCGAGCAGCAGCGCGCCGACGACCGGCTCCCGCGCGGCCTGCGCCGCCACCCCGGCCGCCCCGAGGACGCCCGAGGCGGCGAGGAGATCCGCCAGCAGCCACGCGTCGAGCAGTGCGGTCCGCGCCAGCAGGTCGAGCAGCGGCGGCGGGAGCCCCGGCGTCCAGATCCAGCCGAACCCACCGGCCACGTTGGCGACCGTGGGAAGGGCCAGCAGCAGCAGCGACGCCCACCGGCGCCCACCGCTCAGGGCTCGACCCCGGGGCGATCGGTGACCCCGATGTCCAGGCGGACGGTGAGCGTCATGATCGTTCCCTTCCTGATCGTGTAGGCGGGCCCCAGGTTGACGATCTTCCGGCCCTCCTCCACGCGGGCGCCGGGTCCCGGAGCGGTGTGGTCGGCACCGGCGATCGAACGCTCGCCCAGGTAGGTGTAGGTGGAGCGGTCGAGCAGCAGCTCATGGCTCACCCAGCCGTCTTCGGTCCTGGACACCGCCACCGCCGGACGCCCGCCGACGTCGACCGCGTCCGGGTTCACCGTCACCCCGGGGATCTTGGCCAGAGCCCGGTAGACGGCCGCCTCCTGCGCCGGGGGCACGAGGTTCTGGGCGAGCAACGAGCCGAGCAGGCGGTAGGCCGAGTTGTGCCGGTCCTCGTCGGAGCCGGGAATGTCGCCGAGGTTCTCGTACATCCAGGCCAGCAGCGCGCCGGAGTCCGTGGGGAGCGCCGCCACCGTGGCGTAGTCCTGGGGAGGCATGGCGCCGCCGGTGGGCGAGCGCACCAGTTCGCCGTCCTCGAACACGGCCACCTCCTTGCCGTCCGCCCGGGTCCACGACCGGGCCACGCGGCTCTCCAGCGGCGTTTCCGGCGTCTGCACCTCACCCTGGGCGGCGTTCGGCACGCCCTGCACGCGCGTCTCGATGTAGACCCACTGGTCAGGCCGGGGAGCGGTGAACGCGCGGCTCCCCGCGACCTCGGCGGCCCGGCCGAGCAACGCCTGCGCGTTGGCGGCCGGCAGCGCCAGGACGGGCACCACCGAACGCGGTGCCTCATCCCCCATCGGGCCGACCACCAACGCGACCCCCGAGATCGCGGCGGCGAGCACGCCGACGGCGACGACCCGCCGGCCCGCTCCGGACAGACGGAAACGACCGGGCCGCCGGGGTGCCGTCGTGTCGGCGCGGCGGAGGAGCGCGTCCCTGGCGGCGGTGTAGGCATCGGACGACGGCGGGGCGGGCTGTGGCCACGCCTGGCGCAGCGCCTCCAGGTCGGCCTGCGAGTGGTCACCCATGATCAACGCTCCTTCCTAACGGGCGCCGTGGCCAGCACGGCGCGGATCTTCGTACGGGCCCGGTGCAGCCGCGAGCGGACCGTGCCCGCCGGGACGCCGAGCGCCCTGCCGACCTCGTCGGAGGTCAGCTCGGCCCAGGCGACCAGCAGCAGCACGTCCCGGTCCCCCGCCGGCAACCCGGCCAGCGCCGCCGCCAGCGGGCCGCGCGCGGCCAGGGCGTCGAGCGCGTCCGCGACCCGCCCGGCGTGGTCCTCGCCGACCTCGTTCGCGGCCGTCCTGGCCAGCGCCCGGTACTGGCGGATCTCGGTCCTGTGGTGGCGGGAGATCAGGTTGGAGGCGATCCCGTAGAGCCAGGGCCGGGCGTCCGAGCGGGACAGGTCGTAGGTGTCGCGCCGGTCGAACGCGATCAGGAACGTCTCGGCGGCGATGTCATCGGCCAGCGGCCGCGACAGCCGCCGCTCGGCGTAGCCGTGGATCGCCGGGAAGTGGCGGTGGAACAGCGCGGCGAAGCTCTCCGGCTGGTGTAAGGAGTGCTCGATCAGCTCGGCGTCGGTCGTCTCTTGCGTCATCTGGGTCATGCCACGGCTCTCGCCGTCGTTCTGGGTGTCATCGGCCGCCTCTCCTCGTACGAGTCGTCGCCCTTTGTTCTCCGATCGCCGTGAGAGTGTTCGCGCCTGCCCGTTCGACAATCGCGGGACGACCCGCTCGGTCACCCGCGAGGAGAGTGGTGAGCCGTTACGACCGCACCGGCGATCGTCAGCGGGCCGGGGCGGGGGCGGTGCCGATGACGGCGGTGGCGTCCAGTTCGTCGCAGGTGGCCACCCGGACGGTCAGACCGGCGGCGGACACCGCGTCCGCCGTCGCCGTCGCCTGGCGTTCGCTCGTCTCCACCAGCAGGCGCCCGCCGGGGGTCAGCCAGCCGGGCGCCCCGGCGATCAGGCGGCGGACGACGTCGAGCCCGTCGTGGCCGCCGTCCAGGGCCATCAGCGGCTCGTGCAGCCGCGCCTCGGCGGGGAGCAGCGGGACCGACTCCGACGGCACGTACGGCGGGCTGGCGATCAGGATGTCCACCCGGTGGCGCAGGGCGCGGGGCAGGGGCTCGTACAGGTCGCCCTCGTACACGCGGGCGCCGGGCAGGTTGCGCCGGGCGCAGCGTACGGCGGCGGGGGCGAGGTCGGCGGCGTGCAGCTCGATCCGCTCGAGCCCGGCCGCGACGGCCGCGCCCATCGCGCCCGTGCCGCAGCACATGTCCAGGACCACCGGCGTGCCCCCGACCTCGCGGGCCAGGGCGATCGCCTGGTCGATGAGGAACTCCGTACGGGGGCGGGGCACGAACACCCCCGGCTCCACGGACACCCGCAGCCCGCAGAACTCGGCCCAGCCCAGGACGTGTTCCAGAGGCTCCCCCGCGGCGCGGCGCGCCACCATGAGGTCCAGGTCGCCGGGCGTGGCGGCGCTGGAGACGAGCAGCGCGGCCTCGTCCTCGGCGAAGACGCACCCGGCGGTGCGCAGGCGGGTGACGATGGACGAGGTCTGAACGGGTGATGGGAAAACCGGCATTGAGCAGCCTTTCGGGGAGACCGAACGGGCGCTCCCCCGCGGTCGCCTAGACCCGGCGGGCCGCGCGGCCGTGAGAGGAGAGCACCCGGCCTGACAGAGCGGTAATGGGTCTCACCTCCCGAGGACGATCACTTCCGAGACCGTCACAGTATCAGAGCGATTCTCACATCCCTCGCCCCACCTCGCCTTTCCCTCGCTCACCGCCGGCCGTTCAGGTTCGCAGGAGGTCGGCGAGCACCGCGGCGGCGCTGATCTCGGTGTCCTTGGTGGCGGTGAGCAGGGTCAGCCTCCCGGATCCGGCCAGCTCGCGCAGGTGCGCCACGGCCTCGGCGTGTTCGGGGTCCGCCAGCTCGCCCCGGTAGCGGCGGGCGAACTCGGGGAAGCGGCCGGGGTCGTGCTGGTACCAGGTACGCAGCTCCGTGGAGGGAGCGACCTGCTTGCACCATTCGTCCAGGTGCAGCGCGGACTTGCTCATCCCCCGGGGCCACAGCCGGTCCACCAGCACCCTGGCGCCGCCGTCCGGGTCCCGCTCCTCGTACACCCGGCGCACCCGGATTCCGTGCGTGCCTGCCATCCGTGGTCCTCCTCGTTCCTCAGCCGGGGTGGTTGACCCGATGTTCCAGCACGAGCAGGGCGATGTCATCGGCGCGCTGCGTGGTGTGCGGCGCGTGGCTGAGCAGGGTGTCGACGAGCTGGGGCGGCGCCTGGCCGGCCGCGGCGGTGAGGTGCTCGGCCAGTTCGGCGATGGCCTGGTCGAGGTCGGCTTCGGGTGTTTCCACGAGTCCGTCCGTGTACAGGGTCAACAGGGCGCCTGGCGGGAACGGGACTTCGAGCGTCTGGTACTCGGCGTCGGTCTCCACACCCAGAGGCAGCCCGGCGGGCACGTCGATGATCTCGCCCCGGCCGCCGGGCGGGCGCAGCAGCGGCGGCGGGTGCCCGGCGCTGGCCGCGCTCAGCGTACGCAGCCGCAGGTCGACATGGACGAGCAGGCAACTGGTGAACAGGTCGGTCTCGGTCTCGATGAGCAGCCGGTTGGTGTACGTGAGCACCTCGCCGGGGCCGGAGCCGGCGGCGGCGTGGGCGCGGATGGCCGTACGGACCTGGCCCATGAGGGCGGCGGCGGTGATGTTGTGCCCCTGGACGTCGCCGATGACCGCCATGGCCAGGGTGTCGCTGAGGCGGATAAGGTCGTAGAAGTCGCCGCCGACGCCCACGCCCCGGGTCGCGGGCAGGTAGCGGGCCGCCGCCGCCAGACCGGGGAGGTCGGGGAGCCTGCGCGGGAGCAGCGTCTCCTGGAGGCTGTGCGCGAGCCGTTCCTTGGCGTCGTAGAGCAGGGCGCGGTCGAGGGCCTGGGCGATCAGGCCGGTCAGGGTGACCAGGCTGGCGCGCTCCTCGCCGGTGAGCGAGCGGGGTTTGTCGAAGGCGAGCACGCACGCCCCGACCCGGCCCTCCGAGCCGCCGAGGGGCAGGAAGGCCCAGGCGGACATCTGGTCGTGCTTGGCGGCGTACGGATACAGCTCGTGCATCTCGCCGCGGTTGGCGAAGTACGCGGGCTCCCCGGTGCGCAGGACGTGCTCGGAGGGGGTGGACAGGGTCAGGGGCACGCCGTCGAACCGGTCGAGCACCTCGCGGTCGTACCCACGGGAGCCGACGATCTTCAGCTTGCCGCCCTCGGCGACCACCACCGCCATCGCCTGCACCTCGAAGGCGGGCATGACGTGGTCGGCGAACAGGTCGATGATCTCCCGTACCTTGAGCGCCCGGGTCAGCGCCGCCGCGAACGGGATGAAGTCATAGAAGACCTCGCCTTTCGACAGGCCGCGGGTGCGCGCCTGCGGGTGCGCCTGCAGCGCCCGGTCCAGCGGGACGAGGTTCATCCGCAGGCTGAGCCCGTGGTCGTCCGGGTAGAGCTGGGCCTCCAGGTCGCGGCCGTCGGCCCAGTGCGCCGTGCAGGACACGATCTCCTGGCTGACCAGCGCGTTCCTGCAGCGGTCCTCGAACATCGGGTCGTGCAGCCAGTCGGCGGCCTCCCACAGCGAGGTGCCCAGCAGGCCGGCCACGTCGCCGCCGAGCAGTCCGGCCGCCGCCTCGTTGACGAAGGTGATGCGGCCCTCCAGGTCGAAGGCGAGGCAGCCCTCATCGAGGCGGTCGACGTAGTCGAAGGCGTCGGCCGCGTACGCGGGATCCGGCTCCTCCCGCCGTCGCCGGACGAGGACGCGCGGCTCGCCCGAGGGCCGGAACGGGTGCCCCGCCTCGTCCGCGCGGGCCAGCACGCCGGCGATCCTCTCGCAGCCCTGGGAGATGACGTCCCGCTCGTCCGCGCCGAGTTCGGCGGGGTGCGTCGGCGGCCAGAGCAGCACCCAGGAACCCCACACGTGGGCCCCGCTCCGGATGGGGACCGAGGCCGTGGCGAAGCGGTACGGCAGCGCGAGCGCTGTCGCGGGGAAGCTGGAGACCATCTCCTCCCGGTTCGGCACCCAGACCAGCTCGCCATCGCGGACGGAGGCGGGGGCCGGGGCGGCGGCGTCCAGCCTGAGCCTGAGCCAGGGGTCGACGAGCCGTCGCGGCAGCCCGGTCACGACGTCCAGGAGCAGCACCTGACCGGCGTCCGCCATCAGGTACAAGGCGCTGGAGATGGCTCCCGCCGCCCGAACGGCCGTGTCGAACACGTCGTCCAGCTCGGAGACACACCGTTGAGCGGTCCAGTCGTCCTGGCCTGACATGGCTCAGCAGGCTCCGCTCCGCGGCGAGGTGGACAGCCCTACCGATGAACCAGTCATATCGCCCACGATAGGCGTCTTCGGGCGAAGGGAAACCGTCCATGGGCGGATCCTGATCGCCGCTTGGCACGACCGTGGAAAATCCCCGAAGGCGCCGCCCCGGTCGCGTGTCAGGGTGACGGGCGGAAACCGGTCTCGTAGAGGTCGGTGAAGGTGGCCAGGAAGTCGTTCCAGTCGCCGTTCAGGTTGGCGACCAGCGTACGGGCCCCGTCGCGGTCGCCCATGGCGTACGTCATCGAGCCCTGGATGAACCCGCCGCCGCCCCAGAGCGTGCGCCCGGAGGGGAGCCGCTGGCAGTAGACGCCGAGGCCGTACCGGGTGTCCGGCAGCCAGTCGGCGCCCTCCGTGGGGACGGTGGTGAACATCTCCTCGTGCAGCGCGGGCGGGAGCAGGCCGCCGCCCAGCAGGGCCCGCAGGAACCGGTGCAGGTCGGAGGTGGTCGAGACCATGCCGCCCGCCGCCCCGGCCCAGCTCAGGTCCGCGCCGGTCACGTCGTGCACCTCGGCGGGACGACCCAGCTCGTCGGACTTCGAGTAGTGGCGGGCGTGCGGGTCGCGCAGGGGGTGGCCGTCGCCGGGCAGGTACGTGCCGGTGAGGCCCAGGGGGCGGGCGATGCGCCGGTCGATCTCACCGGCCAGGGTCGAACCCGTCACCCCTTCGACGATCATGCCGGCCAGGCTGTAGTTGACCTTGGAGTAGATGAACCGCCTGCCCGGCTCCTCGGGGTTGGGGGGCTGCTGCCCGGGAAGGGCGTCGGGCAGGCCGCTGGTGTTGTTGAGCAGGTGCCTGATGGTGATCCTGGTGCCGTCGGCGCCCAGGTGCTCCTCCACCACGCCGGGCAGCCAGGTGGCGACCGTGTCGTCCAGGGTGAGCCCGCCGTCGGCCGCCAGGCGCAGCACCAGCGTGGCGGCGAACGCCTTGGTGAAGCTGCCGATGCGGAAGTGCTCGCCCGGCCGGCGGGCGCGGCCGGTGCCCAGGTCGGCCACGCCCGCCGTGCCGAACCAGGGCTCGCCGCGCCCGTCCCGCGACTCGGCGACGATGCCGGGACCGCCGCCGTCGGCCACGGCCCGGTCGAGGGCGCGCTGGAGGTCTGTACGGGCATGGAGAACGGACACGTCTTGCCTCCCGGGCAAAAGGGGGAACCGCAGCCAAGCGCTGCGCAAGCAACACTAGTTGACTAATCGCTAATTAGTCAACGCGAGTTGCTTGGTATGGGCGCGCAGAGGCGAGGAAGGCACACGTTTTTCGGGGCGCATCACGGGGGAAAAGGACAGCGCCGCCCCGGTCAGTGCGTGAGCGAGGGCGGCGCCTCCCTGTTCCTTCCCTCGGACACCACGGTCCACACCGGTCCCAGGGCTGTTTCGTCCGGAATCCGGCGACCGCCCGCCCGAGCGGGCCCGCACGCCCCGCGTGGCGGGCCTCCGCGCGATTTCCGTGGCCACGGGGTGAGGCCCCGTCCGCTGGGTAGGAGAGCGAGGAGGAATGGCCGTCCACCGTCTTGGGAGGCATCCCATGGACACTTCAGGATCCGGCAAGACCGTCCAGGACGTCATGCACCAGGGAGCCGAGTGCATCGGCGAGCACGAAACCCTGCGCGTGGCGGCACAGATGATGCGCGACCTGTCGGTCGGCGCGCTGCCGATCTGCGGCGACGACGACCGGCTCAAGGGCATCATCACCGACAGGGACATCGTGATCAGATGTTGCGCCGAGGGCCGCGACCTCGAGGGGACCACGGCCGGTGAGCTGGCTCGCGGGCTGGTGTGGGTGGAGGCCCGCGCCGACGTCGAGGAGGCCCTGCAGAAGATGCACAAGCACCAGATCAAGCGCGTGCCCGTGATCGACGGGCACCGCATCGTGGGCATGGTGAGCGAGGCCGACCTGGCCAAGGAGCTGCCGGACGCCAAGCTCGCCGAGTTCGTCCACCGGGTGTACGCCTCGGCCTGACGGACGTCCCGGCCGCCGATCGGCCGGAACGCCCGTGCGCACGAGGAACGGGGCCGTGGCGGGAGCCACTCCAAGGGCGGTGAACCACCCCCGGGCGGTTCACCGCCCCCGCACGGCGTCGCCGTGCCCGCCTCAGCCCTTCTCCGCGCCCTCGTTCTGGTCGCGGATGAAGTAGCGCTGGAAGACGACGAAGATGATCGCGACCGGGATGGTCGCCAGGAGCGCGGCGCCGAGCTTGAGCGGGAACTGGGAGCCGCCGCCGAGCGAGCCGCTGACCAGGTCGGCCAGACCGCGCGGAAGGGTGAACAGCCCCGGGTCCTGCACGGCGACCAGGGTGTGCGGGAACTCGTTCCAGGAACTCTGGAACGACAGGATCGTCAGCGTGACCAGCGCCGGTCGCGCCATCGGCAGCACCACCGACCAGAACACGCGGAACGTGCCCGCGCCGTCCATCCGCGCCGCCTCCTCGACGCCGTGCGGGATCGACTCGAAGAACTGCTTCATCACGAACACGCCGGCGGCGTCGGCGACGAGCGGCAGGATCAGCGCCAGGTACGAGTCGTACATCCCCAACTGGTTCAGGACCAGGAACTTCGGGATGAACAGCACCACGCCCGGCACGGCGATGACCGCGACCACCGCGACGAACAGCGCGCGCCGGCCCCGGAAGCGCAGCCGGGCCAGCGCGTACCCGGCCATCGAGTCCAGCAGCACCCGCCCCAGCGTGACCACGACGGTGACCAGCAGCGAGTTCCCCAGCCAGATCGGCATGTCCGTGCCGAGGAACACCCGCTCGAAGCCCGACAGCGTGGCCGGGTGCGGGATGGGCGAGAGCGGGTTGGCCGCGGCGTCGGGGTCGGTCTTGAAGGCGTTGGCGATCTGGATGACGAACGGGTAGATGAAGATGACCGAGAAGACGGCCAGGACGACACGTCTCATGCCCTGCGCTCCCTCATGACCCACCGCTGGAACAACGTCAGCAGCACGATGATCAGGAAGAGCACGAACGAGATCGCCGTGCCCGCGCCGTAGTCGAAGTCGCGGAAGGCCGTCCGGTACGACAGGAACGCGGGCGTCAGCGTGGTCTTGGCCGGATCGCCCTGGCTCATCACGTAGATCTGGTCGAACACCTGCCACGTGCCGATCAGCCCGAGCGTCAGCACGAGGAACATCGTCGGCTTGAGCTGCGGCAACGTCACCCGCCAGAACCGCTGCCGACGGGTCGCGCCGTCGATCGCGGCGGCCTCGTCGAGCGTCCTGGGGATGTTCTGCAGCGCCGCGAGGAACATCAGCATGAACGTCCCCGCCGTCGTCCACACGACGAGCACGATGATCGCGCACATCGCCACGCTCGGCCCCGACAGCCAGTCCCACCAGGTCAGCCCCAGCAGGCCGTGCTCGGTGAGCGCCGCCGGCGGCTCGCCGAGCAGCAGGTGGATCACCCCGCGCGGGTCGGAGAACCACTGCGGCCCGTCCACCCCCGCGAACGCCAGGAGCTGGTTGACCGCCCCCGAGTTGGCGAAGACGAACAGGAACACCACGCTGATCGCCACCGAGCTGGTCACCGACGGGAAGTAGAACGCGGTGCGGAAGAACGTCTTGCGCCTGTTCACCACCAGCGCCAGGAACAGCGCGAGCGCCGTCTGCAGGGGCACGACCGCGCCCACGTAGTAGATGTTGTTGCGGATGCTGGTCATGAAGTTCTCGCGGGCCAGCCCCTCCTCGGCGAACAGGCGCGCGTAGTTCTCCCCGCCCACGAACGGCACGCCGGCGCGGAACGGACTGCCCTGCCCGTTCCATCCCGTCAGGCTCACCCAGAACGCCATCAGGATGGGCAGCAGCACGAACAGCCCGAGAATCACCACCACCGGCGCCACGAACAGCCACCCCGCGAGGTTCTCCCTGGTACGGCTGCGCATGATGTCAGCCGATCGCGCTCTCGGTGTTCTTCTGCAGCCTGGCCAGGATCGCCTTGGGATCCTGGTCCACGAGTTGCTGCAGCCCGGCGTCGAAGTCCGACAGGACGCTGTCCATCTTGGGGACGTTCACCGGGCCCTGCGCGTACTCGGCGCCGTTGACGAACGCGGCGTCGGCGGGGAACTCCTTGAGGTAGGCGTCCTTGGCCGACTGCCTGGACGGCATGACGCCGAACGCCTTGGCGAAGGCGAGCTGCTGGTCGGCCTTGGTCATGGCCTCGACGAAGTCGATGGCCGCGGCCTTGTTCCTGGACTTGGCGGCGATCCCCCAGCAGTTGGTGAACGACAGCGTGCCCTTGCCCGCGGGCCCGGCGGGCAGCTCGTGCGCGGAGAACGTCACGTCGGGATAGTCGGCCGTCATCGCGCCCTTGATCCAGTTGCCCTCGATCGTCATCGCGGTCTTGCCCTTGCCGAGCGCCTCGCCGCCCCATTCGGCGTCGAGCGCCTTGGCGTACTGGATCTGCTTGCCGGTGAGCAGCTCCTTGACGTACTCCAGCGCGGCGAGGTTCTCCGTGCTGTCGCCGGTGGCCTGCTTGCCGTCCTTGCTGGTGATCCAGCCACCCGCCTGCACCATGAAGACGCCGAGCCGGTCGCGGCTCTCGTTGAACGCCAGCGGCGTCACGTCCTTGATCTTCTTCGCGACGGCGGCCAGCTCTTCCCAGGTGGTGGGGATGTCGTCGTCGGTGAGCCCGTTCTCCTTCCACACCGTGTCGTTGACGACGAGGGCGAGGGTGGAGAAGTCCTTGGGCGCGCAGTAGAACTTGCCGTCGTAGGTGAACGTCTCGCGCAGGCTCGGGTAGAAGTCCTGGCTGTCGGAGATCTGGTCCCCGTACGGCTCCAGGGCGCCCACGCTGGCGTAGTCGGCGAAGCGGGAGGCGTCGACGTAGAACACGTCCGGCGGGTTGCTGCCCGCCAGCCCCTGGCCGAGCTGCTGGTGGATGTCCTGCGCCGGGGTGACGACCGCGGTGTTGCCGCTGGCCTTGGCCCACGTCTCGGCCGCCTGCTTGACCGCGTTCGTCTCGGCGTCGCCGGAGGAGGCCATCAGGACCTGCAGCGCGGCCGGGCCGCTGGACTGCTGCTGCGGCGCGGCCTGCTGGTCGTCGAAGCCACTGCCGCAGGCGGTGGCGGACAGGAGCACGGCGGCCGCCGCGGGGATCGCGAGACGTTTCATGGGCGGGGGTCCTTTCGAATGACCAGGGTGGGACTGAGCAGCAGAGGGGAGGAAGCGGGCGCCTCCGCGGGCCGGTCCCCGGTCCGGCCCGAGAGCTGATCCGTGAGCAGCTCCACGCAGCGTGCGGCGGCCTCGGCGAGAGGCTGGCCGAGCGAGGTGAGCCCGATGGCGGCGGCCACCGGGGTGTCGTCGAACCCGACGACGGCGGGGGTGACCTGGAGCGCGCCGAGCGCCACGGCGTCGCTGACGCAGACCAGGGCCGTCGCCCCGCGCCGCACCAGCTCCTGCGCGGCCACCCGCCCTTGGGCGGTGGTGCCGTCGGTCTCCAGGGCCAGGCCGGTGTCGAGCCCTTCCGCGGCCAGCGTCCTGGACCAGCCCGACCGGCGGTCGTCGCCGACGCCGGAGCCGGTCTCCCAGCCGACGAAGCCGATCCGGCGGTGCCCGCCGGCCAGCAGGTGACGGGTCGCCGCCGCGGTCCCGGCGGCGCCGTCCACGTCCACCCAGGGATGGCCGGACTCCGCCGCGCCCCAGGGCCGGCCGAAGGTCACGAACGGCAGTCCGCGCCCGGCCAGCCAGGAGGTGCGCGCGTCGCCGTGGTGGGTGCCCGTCAGCACGAACCCGTCGGGTTCGAACTCCCCCAGAAGCTGATCGATCGTGGCGATCTCGGATCGGTCGTCGGTGGCGGTGTAGAGCAGCACGCGGTAGCCGGACCTGGCCGCCGACTCGGTGAGACCGTGCAGGAAGCGGTCGTAGACGTTGATCCCGTCCTGGGTCGTCTCGATCCGCGTGGCCAGCAGCCGCGACCTGCCGGTACGCATCTGCCTGGCCGCGGCGTTCACCCGGTAGCCGAGCGCCTCCACGGCGGCGAGCACGCGCTGCCTGGTCTCCTCCTTGACCACCTCGGGGGTGTTCAGCACGTTCGAGACCGTCTGGCGGGACACGTTGGCGTAACGGGCCACCTCGGCGATCGTCACCTTTTCCGCCATTCATGACCTTTCTGGGGGTTTGATCGATCAAACTGAGATATGACAGGATTAGATCGTTCAAATCAACGGAGTGTCAAGGGGTTCTCACAGTGGCCGACCATCACCTGCAACCGCTGCTGCACGACCTCGTCAGCACCGTCCTGGCGCCGACGACCGCGCTCAGCGGCACCGACGGCCAGATCAGGGCGGCCGGGGTGCAGGGGCTCTTCCACGCCGACGCACGGGTGCTCTCCCGGGCCGGGCTGGAGATCGACGGCCGCGAGCCGGAGCCGATCGGCCATGCCGTACCGGCCCCCGGGGTCTCCCGCTTCGTCGGCCTGGCCCGCTGGCTCGGCGACCCCGGACCCGACCCGACCGTCCGGATCGACCGCGTACGCGTGGTCACGCCGGGCGCCATGGACGAGGAGATCACGATCGCCTCCACCGCCGCCGAGCCCGTCACCTGCACCGTCTCCGTCACGCTGAGCTGCGACTTCGCGCCCATCGAGGTGGTCAAGTCGGGCGGCGCCGCCGACCCGCTCCCGCCCGCCGTGAGCGGCGGCGAGCTGACCTGGCAGACCGGCGGCATTCGCGTCACCGTCGCCGGTCCCGGCTTCGAGGCGGACGGCGCCGGGCTGCGCCGGGTGGTGACGGTCGCGCCCCGGCAGCGGGTCACGTTGCGGTGGGGCGTCAGCGTGGAGGACCCGAAGGCGGCGGTGGCCGCGCCGCCCGGCCCGCCGGAGTGGAGCCGCCCGGAGGTCGAGGCCGACGACGCCCGGCTCGTCCGGCTGACCCGCCAGTCGCTCGACGACCTGGAGTCGCTGCGCCTCACCGAGACCGGCGTGCCGGGCGACACCTTCCTCGGCGCGGGCGTGCCCTGGTTCCTGACCCTCTTCGGCCGCGACAGCATCTGGGCCGCCCGCATGCTGCTGCCGCTCGGCACCGAGCTGGCCGCGGGCACCCTGCGCGTGCTGGCCCGCCGCCAGGGCGTCAAGGTGGACCCGGGCTCCGGCGAGGCCCCCGGCAAGATCATGCACGAGCTGCGCAGGGGCGAGTTCACCGTCAAGGGGAACGGGCTGCGCCTGCCCGCCGCCTACTACGGCACCATCGACGCCACCCCCCTGTGGATCAGCCTGCTGCACGACGCCTGGCGCTGGGGCATGCCGGAGGACGAGGTGGGCGCGCTGCTGCCGGTGCTGGAGGCGGCGCTCGGCTGGCTGGACGAGCACGGGGACGCCGACGGCGACGGCTTCCTCGAGTACATCGACACCAGCTCGCGGGGCCTGGCCAACCAGGGCTGGAAGGACTCCGGCGACGCCATGCGCTTCCACGACGGCAGGCAGGCCGAGCCGCCCATCGCCCTGGTCGAGGTCCAGGGCTACGCGTACGAGGCGGCCGTCGCCGGGGCCGCGCTGCTGGAGGCGTACGGCAGGCCGGGGGCCGAGCGCTGGCGCGACTACGCGGGGCGGATGGCGGAGCGCTTCCGCGCGCGGTTCTGGGTGGACGCCGGCTACCCGGCGCTCGCCCTCGACCGCGACAAACGGCCGGTCGACGCGCTGACCAGCAACATCGGGCACCTGCTCGGCACCGGCCTGCTCACCCCCGCCGAGGAGTTGCGCATCGCCGAGACGCTGCGGGACCCGGCCATGTCGGGGGCCTTCGGGCTGCGGACGATGTCCACGGCCGACGCCGCGTTCAGCCCTCTGTCGTACCACTGCGGCTCCGTCTGGACGCACGACACCGCGATCGTCATCTCCGGACTGGCCCGTTCCCGCCACGGCGGGGCGCTCGCCGCCGACCTGGCCGAAGGGGTGCTGTCCGCCGCCGAGGCGTTCGGGTACCGCCTGCCCGAACTGCACGCAGGGGACGATCGCGCGCTCATGGGGCGGCCGATCGCCTACCCGGCGTCGTGCCGGCCCCAGGCGTGGTCGGCGGCGGCGGCCGTGACCCTCCTTCAGGCCGCCGTCGGGCTGTATCCGGACGTTCCCGGCGGCCGGGCGGTGGTCCGGCCGCTGCCTGGCGCGCCGCTCGGCGCGCTGGCGGTGCGCGGGCTGCGGGTCGCGGGAGCGCCGGTCGACGTGGCGGTCGACCGGTCCGGGGCGGTGCGCGTCACGGGACTGCCCTCAGGGGTCTCGCTCGCGCGGCAGCCGGGCGACTGAGAACGGCGGGGCTCGCGGTCAGGGTCTCAGGGGCTGGTACGTGCGTTCACGGTGATCACGCCCGCCGTGTGCAGGCTGGTCAGCAGGCTCCAGTCGTCGGCCGGGTCGAGCCAGACCTGCAGGTCCGCGGGGCCGCCCGGCCGGGGCAGCGCCCCTTGGGGCTCGTAGTGGGTCGCGACGAGGACCAGGGGGACCGGCGCCTGCCAGCGTACGGGGGCGGGCGGCTCGTGCCGTCCGCCCAGGATCACCGCGCGTTCGGCCGGGCCGCACGCGTCCAGCCGCCCGTCGGCCGCGAGCCGCGCCTGCAGCCTGACCTGGACGTCCAGGGCGAGCCGCACCCGCGCCGCCGCGCGCTCCGCGCCGGTGGCGAGCCCGTCGTAGCCGGGGACGAGCATCCCGACCAGCTCGACCGGCTCGTCGGCGTAGCCGCGGCGGGTGCCGCCCGCGTGGATCATCTCGAAGCGGTACGGCCGGCCGTCGTCCTTGGCGGGCGGGACCGGCGGCGGGGCCGTCGCCGAGGTGTTGCGGATGATGACAGCCATCGGGCGGCCTCTCATTCGGAGCCCATCGGGGGGAGCGTCCAGCGGGTGGCCGCGTACAGGGCGGTGATCTGCGCCTTGTCGGCCTCCCGCCAGAACAGCTCGTCCACCATACGGCGGAAGGAGAGGCTGCCCGCCTCGGTGAGGTCCGGCTCGGGGACGCCGCGGAAGCGCTCGGCGTGCGTGCCCAGCCGGTCGTGGTGGCCGCCGTTGGGCGGGAGGCCCAGCGTCGCGAGCCGGAGACCGGCCTCCACCGTCGCGAGAGAGAGCTTCAGATGGGCCTGGATCACCGCCGGGTCGAGCGAGCCGTCCCACACCCGGAACTCGACGTGGTCCTTGGCCGACCCCGCGATGCCGTCCAGATTGAGCACGACGTTGCGGCGGGTGTCGGCCTGCCGCACCGCGCTCACCGACGCGTAGCCCGTGCCGGGCAGTTCGTTGGGGTGGCAGTACTCCAGGCCCCGGTGGCTCTCCAGCTCGGGATTGTGCGCGAGCCGGAAGAACGTGTCGGTGTGCCGCTGGACGTAGGTCACGAGGGTGACGTGGTTCGGCACGAGGTGGTCGTAGTCGAACGTGCCGACGTGGTTGTGCCCGCCGGTCCTGACACTCGCCCATCCGCCGTGCGACTGGATGATCTCGCAGGCGAGGGCGAGGTTCTGCCACGTGGCCCGCTCGTCGTACAGGATGGGCGGGACCAGCTCGCCTCCGACCGAGCTGTCCATCTCCAGCAGCCACAGGCCGCGCCCGCCGTCGCCGGGGCGTCCCGAGCGGTAGCCCCGATCCTTCATGGCGTGGTACGAGTGCGCCTGGGCGTCGGCGGTGAGTCCGGCCTTGTGCAGGTCACGGGCGAGAGCCAGCCTGCGCTCGCCGATCCCGAGCGGCGGCAGCTCGAACTCGATCTCCGGGCCGAACCCGCGGCCGCCTTCGCGAGCCCCCAGGAGCGCGGTGGCGTCCTCCATCATGTAGGGGACCACCTGCTCTCCCCTGACCGCGCGTCGCACCGCCGACTCGTACGCGCGCCGGTACGCTGCGAAGTCCCTCGTGTAGGACACCTCGGGGCGGTCCGGCCAGCGCTGCCACGACCTGGCCCGAGCCTCCAGCGCGACGACCCGATCCCGCGCCACCGCGACCAGGGGATCCCTGACGGGCAACCGCGACAACGCGCCGCGGCGGAGCGGATGGGCCCGCTCGTACGCCTCCCGCGCCTGCGCGTGCTCGCGGATCGCCGCCTGACGGGCGTCCCTGACGGCCGGCGGGGAGAGGTCGTGCGGCCCCGGCGTCTCCAGTCCCTGCGGCCCGACCGGCTCCAGTCCCTGCGGCCCGACCGGCTCCAGTCCCTGCGGCCCGACCGGCTCCGGCCGGTTCGCGTCGTGGGTCAGGGCGTCGAGCACCTGACTCCGATCGACCGGCCCGAACAGGTCGAAGCCCGCCCGCTGGAGCTCGGCCGCCCGTGCCGCCAGCCGTGGCGCGGAATGGTCGAGGCCCGCGTCCCCCGCCAGGCGGCGCAGGGGGTCCAGCGCCCACATCCGCGACGGCGACTCGGAGCCCGTGATCTCGGTCAGCCGGGCCAGCGCTCGCACCTCGTCGTGCCCCAGGCCCCGGATGCCGCGGTCGGCCGCGATCGGCAGCCCGTCCCACAGGTAGGGGTCCCGCGCCCGGTGGGTGGCGAGGAGGTCGGCGACCTGCTGAGGGCCGCGTACCCGGGAGAGATCGGCGCCGTGCGCCCGCGCGTCCTCGGCCAGGTGGACGAGCTGCTCCACGTGGCGTCCCTGCCCGACCTGCTCGGCCAGGCGCTCCAGCGGAGAGAGGAAGGAGTCGGGGACCGTGTCGCGGCGGGGGGTGACCAGCTCGTCCAGGAGGGCGAGCGTGCGGGTCGCGTCCACGGTGGGATCGGTCACGGCGTACCTGTCGGCGAGCAGCGCGCCCTCCCACAGGCGCGGGTCCTCCAGCCGGAACCGGTCCATGGCCGCGAGGAAGTCCGCGGCGCTGGTCCGCACGACCGGGAGGTGTCCCTCGTGGAAGGCCGCCTGGACCACCGGGATCAGCTCCCGGGTGGTCCGGAGGCCGTGCTGTTGCCGCAGGGGCCGGACCAGGCTTTCCGCCCTGCTCCGGGTGTAGGGCTCCCCTGTCATCGCGAGCAGCAGCCCCACGGTCCGCGCCTGCCCGGGGGTGACCTCCCTCAGCCCGAACACGGACCGGTGCTGTCGTCCCGTCCAGCGGAGCGGGTCGACCTCCATGGCCCGGCTGAGCACGGCGACCAGGGCTGCCCGGCCGCGCGCGCTCTCCGGGGACAGGTCGGCCATCCGGGCATCGTGGAAGAGATCCACCAGGGCGTCGGTTTCGAGCGCCATGTCGAACTCGGCGGCCACGTCGCTGATCGCCCGCCGCGGGTTCGGTTCGCCGAGAGCCCGGCTCATCGACGCCAGGGCCAGCGCCGTCCTGTCGCTCTTGTCGGTGACCGGCAGGCCCTCGGCCAGGCGGCGGCCCTCGGCCAGGAGTTGCTCGTCCGGCCCGCCGCCCCGGTTCTCGGGGGCGCCGTTGAGCAGCCGTTCGATCCGGTTCGCCGGGCCGTCCTGGGCCGGTCCTGCGGGGTCCGGGGGGTCGCCCGGCGTCCAGCGATAGACGATCGCGGCCGCCTCGGCGAAGTTGCGGGGCCGCGCGTCCGCCACCCCCCAGTGTTCGCCGGGGAACGGCGGGCCGGGCACCCGGGGGTCCTGCCCGACCCGCCCCGCCCCCTCCCGGACGGCCGCCCCCGCGGTGGCCTCCTCGGGCGCGACCGCCTTCGGAACGGCCACATCTGGGGTCGCCGCCTTCGGAGCAGCCGTGTCCGGGGTCGCCGCCTTCGGAGCGGCCACGTCCGGATTTGTCGTCTTTGGGGTGGTCGCGGCAGGTTCGTGGCCCATCAGGACGTGTTCGAGCTCCGCGCGCAGGCCGGGCCACGCGTGGGCGAGGTCCGGATGCAGGTCGAGGCGTGACACCTCCCGCAGCGGCACCCACACGTTGTCGAGGGACTCCATGGACGCGGGCCACACGTCGGCCAGGCTGAACATCTCGCCGATGACCGTGTCGTGCACCCAGCCGCCGTGGTCGTCGCGATGGACGCCCCGCACCGTCACCTCGCCCGGATCCAGCCGGTTCCGCTCGGCGACCCCGCGGAGAGCGGCGGGGACCGGGTGCTCGCCGCCGTCGCGCGGGCTGCCGGGCAGATCCCAGGTCCCCCCATGGTCCGTCTCCATGGAACGCAGTTGCATGAGGACGCGGACGTCGTCACCGGAGACGCGGTGGTAGGCCAGCAGACCCGCCTGCCCTTCGGCCCCCCGGTGACTGTGTCCCAGCGCGCACTCCGTCCATCGGTTGGAGAGCTTGGCGGCCTGCCAGCCGGGCGGCAGGCCGGCCGTGCCGGGATCGGCCGGGACGACGTGCGGCGGGTTCCGCACGGTCACCTCGCCCGGCCCGGCGAGCAGCACGAACTCGCCGAGCGGAAGCACGCCCAACCCCGTCCACGGCGTGGACAGCACGCGCGAGGCGGGGAAGACGCCTGCCATGACCACCCCCTCGCCCAGGCCGGTGTACCGCTTGGCCACGCTCTGCGCGGAACTCCACGACTGCAGCGGCAGACCCGGTGGAGCCTGGACGACCTCGCCGTCGGCGACGCCGTCCAGGCCCGCGATCGGGTAGCCCTGGTCGAACCGCATCCCCCGGTAGAGCACCAGCTCCTCGATGCCGTACCGGGCCAGCTCGCGCTGGGTCAGCTCGTACTGCGCGCGAAGGAAGTCACGCCGCATGTCGCCGCTGTTCGCGTAGTACTTCCTGGCGGTCCTGTTGCGGCTGGAATCTCCGTACGTCTGCAGGTCGAGGAGGTTGGTCAGACCGAACTCGTCGGCCGCAGCCAGGTTCATGGCCAGCCGCGCCGGCAGGATCTCGCCCACGCCCAATCCGTACGACTTGAGAAGCTCCTCGACGGCCAGGCGCCTGGCCGTTTCCAGCGCCTCGGGCGAGTCGAACGGCATCTGGCGGAGGATCCGCCGGCCCTGCGCGGGCTTGCCTGGGCCGTCCGCCAGGGAGTTCCTGTCGACCGCCAGCCAGGTCCTGATGGTCCTGCCCTCGACCTGTCGCTCGGTGAGCACAAGGTCGAACCCCGGATCGCCGACCCGCTCGCGCAGCCCCTGTTTCTGGCCCCCGGCGAGCATGTCCTTCGTGGACGAACGCATCGAGTCCATCAGGCCCTTGACCGTGGTGGCGTCGGACGTCTTCCAGCCGAGAGCGCTGACCGGGCTGTACTGGCCGTCCTGGCTGAGCAGGGCCGCCACCCGGCGCGTCGCGGGCTCCATCTGGCCCGGGTCGTCGGGCAGCGCCCTGGAGCGGACCGCGGACGGGCCGGGGTCGCCCTGGCGGAGAGGGCCGGTGGCGGGTCCGTCCAGGGGTCTCGCCGGGGCTCCCTGGTCAGCGGGACGCGGCCGCCCGGCCGCCGCCTCCGCCACGGTCGCTGGAGGGGGATCAGCGAGGGCGGCCTCGGACGTTCGATCCCCACCGGTCGGCGCTTCGGCGGGACGCACCGTGACGGGCCCCGCCACCGCCGTCTGCGTCGCGCCCGTCCCGTCCGCGGCCCGTCCGCCCTGATCCG
The DNA here is from genome assembly GCF_055586305.1 of Nonomuraea sp. NPDC051298. Lineage (NCBI taxonomy): Bacteria > Bacillati > Actinomycetota > Actinomycetes > Streptosporangiales > Streptosporangiaceae > Nonomuraea > Nonomuraea sp. NPDC051298. The sequence goes on along the minus strand of NZ_JBVJIM010000007.1, from coordinate 101,747 downwards.
GGAGCGGCCCTGCCCGATCCGGGAGCGGCCCTGCCTGGTCGGAGGGACGTCCTGCCCGGTCCGGGAGTGGTCCTCCCCGGTCCGGGAGCGGTGCTGCCTGGTCGGGGGGACGCCCCGCCGGGTCAGGGGAGGGTGTCCTGGAAAGCGGCGACGCCTGCGGATCGCCCGCCTGCGCGGTGTCCTGGGCCCGTGGAGCGTGGGGCGCCGGGAGGGCGGAATCGTCAATGCGGGACTGACCGGCCCGGTCGTGGGTCCGGTCGTGACCGGCCGGTGGCGGTTCGGCCGCGCCGCTCCTTGGTTCCGTACGGCCCTGGGCACTCGGCTGGGCCGCCTCCCGTTCCGAGGCGCCGTCGGAGGCGCTGTCGAGGGCGGGAGGGCTGTTCGCCGACATGGTGGCAGGGAGCAGCGAACTGCGCGGCAGACTCGCCGGGCTCCCGGCCTCGGCCCGCGGGGCGGCGGGGCCCGCACCGTCCGCGGGCGCAAGCTCGGCGGGCGCACGCCCACCCGCAGCCCGCTCAGCCGGAACCCGCTCACCCGGAACGCGGTCACCCGGGGCGCGGTCACCCGGAACGCCATCGCCAGGGGCGCGCTCTCCGGCGGCCTGCTCGCCCTTGACGGGGTCGGCCGAGGTGGGATCGGCAGGGGTGGGGTCGGCGGGAACCCGCCCGGCCGCGGCGCCGTTGGGCGAAGCGCCGTTGGGCGAAGCGCCGTCGGCGGGAGGTCGGCCGGGCTGGGCGCGTTCGGCCGTCGGGGGTTCCGGTGGGCGGGGCGGTGGTGTGCCTCGGCCGGTGCCGTGCCCGCCGCCGTCGGGCACGGGCGTCTCCCTGCGCCCGACGACCTGGCCCGCGACCGACTCACCTTGGTAGGGCTGGGAGAGATAGATAGTCGTCCCTGGGGGAACCTTGCCCAGGTCGTCGGGAGTCCCTCCGGCCGCGCCCCGCAGGGGTGGCGGCGGCGGGCCGGGGTCGGCGCCCGTGGTCAGCATCGTGCCGATCTCGCCGCCCGGAGCGTACGCCGAGCCGGCACCGGACGGACGACCGCCGATCGCGTCGTTCATCGGCAGGTAACCCACCCGAGCCGCCGCCGGGACGTCCACACCCCCCGCGACACCGGAGATGAACGCATAGGCCAGATGCTCGGCATCGAGTTGCCCGCTGAGCGCCAGCCCCGGGACCGACCCCCCGGTGGCCGCCACTCCGCCCACCAGCGCCTGCCCGTACAGGCTCTGCGTGATCGCGACCACCCTGTCGCGCACCGCCAGCTCGGCCTTCGACCCGAGATACACCGTCTGCCGGCTCAGCAACCGCGACAACCCCGCGTTCGCGCCGGTGAACAGCACCCCGGTCAGCGCCCCGCTCCCCACCGACACCGCCAGCGAGCCGAAGTCGATGTCGCCCGCCTCGCGCACCCCGAACCCCCACTGCAGAATCTGCACGAGGGCGTCCAGCCCGCCCATGATCCCGCTGAACAGCAACGTGTTACGCAGCACGAGCTTCTTGAACGTCTGAATGCTCATCCGCGTCATCAGCGCGTGGTGCTGGATGAGCCGTAACACCCCCGGACCGTTCGCCGCGATGAACACCAGCAGCCGGACGATCATCAGGCCGAGCAGCGCCAGCGACGCGTAGATCATCCACTCGGTGTGCTCCATCCGCACGCCGTGCTGCCGCAGGGACGCCGCCTCCTCCCGCAGCGCCCGCTCCAGCAGATCGATCAGCGTCTGCCGCTCGCCACCGCCCCCCTGCTCCCCACCCAGCATGGCGAACAACCGCTCGAACGCGGCCTTGGCCGGTCCCTGCCACGCATGGCCGCTCAGCAGCCGCGCGACCGAGCCCGCGCCGTCCGCCTTGATCGCGGCCAGATCGTCCGCCAGGCTCTCCAGCGCCCGCGCCTCGGCGATGATCCCGGGCACGTCGGCCTCGGGAACCGCGCCGCCCGTCAACGGCAGCGCCAGCGGCCTGACCACCTCGGGCACCAGGCTGAGGTCGAGCCCCATCAAGTGGCGCCGGGCGGCCGCGGGAGGAACGACTCGAAGTCCGTCCCCTCCCCGAAGAGGTCGTCGAAGGGCAGGTCAGGCACGAAGGGCTCCATCAGCTCCTTCATCCCGGCGGAGACCTGCCGGGTCGCGTGCCCGATCTGCTCGACGACACAGGCGGACAGTTCGGACGGCGACAGCCGGCGATAGACGCGGGGGTCGAACTCGATCGTCCGCACCTCGCCGCGGGGGCCGACGGTCACGGTCACCATGCCGTCCTCGGACGTCGCGGTCGCCGACAGCTCCCGCACCTTGCGCTGCATCTCCTTGAGCTGCTCGGTCTGCTGATTGACCTCCTGAACGAGTTGCTCCAGCAGCCGCCACGGCTCGTCCGCCGTCATCCGCCGTCCCTCACAATCATCACTTAAGCATCAAAAGTCTCCTTTACACCATTGTTTAGGCACTTTAGGTAAGCTGCCTACTCGTGGACCTCGATGGCGTCGCCTACAGCCCCAGCCACCTGAACCGCCTGGCGTGCACGGCGGACGGCATGGCCGGGGACGTGTTCGGCGTGCGGTCCGGGTTCGAGACGTCGTGGGGCGTGACCCGTACCGCCCTGGGCGACGACGACTACGCCAGGACGTACCTGCAGGCGAAGGGCGGGCGGCTGGAGGGCATCGCCACCGGGCTCAGCCTGCTGGCCGTCACTCTGCTGGAGCACGAGAGCAAGCTCGGGCGGGCCTCGGCCACGTACGAAGCCTGCGAAGACGCCGGCACCCTGCGCGGCTGACGGCCGCTGCCGTGATCCACCCCTTTCCGGGTATGCGGACGGAAACGATCGCCGGGACGGGGGGACAACGACAGTGACGGACGCGGCACCGCACAACGGATCCGGCGATCCCGGCGATCTCGACCGGGCGGCGGCGGTGTTCGACGGCGTGCGCCCGCGGCTGTTCGGGATCGCGTACCGGATGCTGGCCGGCGTGAGCGAGGCCGAGGACCTGGTGCAGGACGTCTGGCTGCGCTGGCAGGGCTACGACCGGGCCACGGTGGACAACCCGGCCGCGTTCCTGGCGACGACGACCACCCGGCTGGCCATCAACGCCGCGCAGTCCGCCCGCGTCCGCCGCGAGACCTACCTCGGCCAGTGGCTGCCCGAGCCCGTCGACACCGGAGCGGACCCGTATCTCGGGGCCGAGCGCGGCGAGGCGCTGGAGTTCGCGGTCCTGCTGCTCCTGGAGCGGCTCTCGCCCACCGAACGGGCCGCGTACGTGCTGCGGGAGGCGTTCGACTACCCCTACGGCCAGATCGCCGGGATCGTCGGGCTCAGCGAGGTGGCCGTGCGCCAGCTCGTCAGCAGGGCCCGCAAGCGCGTACGCGTCGAGCGCCGCACGCCCGTGCCCAAGGCCGAGCAGCGCAGGCTGCTCACGGCGTTCGTCAGCGCGGCCCGCTCCGGCGACCTGGCCGCGCTGGAGGAGCTGTTCGCCGCGGACGTGGCGAGCTACTCCGACGGCGGCGGCAAGGCGCGCGCCACCCGGTTCCCGGTGGTGGGCGCGTCGCGGGTGGCGAAGTACGTCAGGGCGTTCGCCCGTCACTTCTGGGCGGGCGTCGAGGTGGCGTGGGCGCAGACCAACGGGCAGACCTCCGCGCTGCTGAGCCGCGACGGCGTGGTCTTCACCGTGCTCACGGTCAACGCCTCGGCGCAGGGCATCGACCAGGTGCTGTGGATGATGAACCCCGACAAGATCACCGCCGTCTCCCCCGAGGACTGACGCCCGGCCCGCACAGCCCGCGGGGCGCCCCCGTCCTGGCCGGCGTGGGTCGCGTGCGGCGCGCCACCAGCCTCCGCGATCACCCGGTCGATTACGCTGAGTGACGAAGGGAGACCGCGATGCATGTGACCGCCGCCCCGTGACGGAGTGGGCGAAGCGCCTCCTGGTCGGCCGGCCGCTGCGGACCAAGAGCCTCCATCGGCAGCTCCTCCCCAAACGGCTGGCGCTGCCGGTCTTCTGCAGCGACCCGATCTCGTCGGTGGCGTACGCGACCGAGCAGACCATCATGGCGCTCACCCTCGGCGGCCTGGCCCTGCTGCACCTCACGGGCTGGGTGGGGGTCGCGATCGTGGGCGTGCTGGCGATCATCGTCCTGTCCTACCGGCAGACCTGCTACGCCTACCCGAACGGCGGCGGCGCGTACGTCGTCAGCCGCTCCAACCTGGGCGTCAACGCCGGCCTGGTCGCCGCGAGCGCGCTGCTGGTCGACTACGTGCTGACCGTGGCCGTCTCGGTCGCCGCCGGGGTGGACGCGATCACCTCGTACGCGCCCGGCCTCCAGCCCTGGTCGGTCGCCCTGAGCGTGGCCTGCATCGCGGTGCTCACCGTGGTCAACCTCAGGGGCACCCGCGAGTCGGGGCGCGGGTTCGCCGTGCCCACCTACGCCTTCATCGCCACCGTCTACGTGATGTTCCTCTTCGCGGCGTGGCGGCTGCTGACCGGCGAACGGCCGCGCGCGATCAGCGCGGACTTCACCATCGAACCCTATGTCCAGCCCGCGGGACTGGTGGCGATCTTCCTGGTGCTGCGGGCGTTCGCCTCGGGCTGCACCGCGCTGACGGGCGTGGAGGCGGTCAGCAACGGCGTGCCCGCCTTCCGCCCGCCGAAGAGCAGGAACGCGGCCAACACGCTGGCCGTCATGGGCGTGCTGTCGATCACCATGTTCTCCGGGATCACGGCGCTGGCCCTGCTCACGGGCGTACGGATGATCGACCCCGACCATCCGGGCCGGATCGCCGGTGCGCCCGCCGGCTACGTCGAGCCCACGGCGCTGGCCCAGATCGGCCAGGCCGTCTTCGGCGGCGGCATCCTGTACGCCCTCCTCCAGGCGACCACCGCGGCCATCCTGATCATGGCCGCCAACACCGCCTACAACGGCTTCCCCATGCTGGCCTCCATCCTGTCGGCCGACTCGTTCCTGTCCAGGCACCTCCACAAGCGCGGTGACCGCCTGGTCTTCAGCAACGGGATCCTGCTGCTGGCCACCGCCGCGGCCGTGCTGCTCGTCGTCTTCGACGCCAACAGCTCCCGGCTCATCCAGCTCTACATCATCGGCGTCTTCGTCTCGTTCACGCTCAGCCAGGCCGGCATGGTGGTGCACTGGCAGCGGGAGGGCGGGCCGCGCGCGCCGGGCGTCCTGCCGCGGCAGGCGATCAACGCGGTCGGCGCGGTGGTGACCGCCGTGGTGCTGGTGATCGTCCTGACCACCAAGTTCCTGAACGGCGCCTGGCTGGTGTGCCTGGCGATGCCGGCGCTGTTCCTGACCATGAAGGGCATCCGGCGGCACTACGACCAGGTAAGCGTGGCCACCCGGCCGGGCGCGGCCGTGGATCACCCGTCCGGCGGCCACGCCATGGTGCTGGTGTCGCGGCTGAGCGCCCCGGCCCTCCAGGCGGTCGCGTACGCGTCGGTGCCCCGGCCGGCCGGGCTGGAGGCCGTACACGTGTGCGTCGACGAGGAGGAGACCCGCGAGCTGCGCGAGGGCTGGCAGCGGTACGCCCCCGACGTGCCGCTGACGCTGATCGACTCGCCCTACCGGAGCACCGTGGGCCCCATAATCGACCACATACGCAAGCGCCGGGCCCGGCACGCCGGACAGCTCGTCACCGTCTACATCGTCGAGTACGTGATCGGACGCTGGTGGGAGCGGGCCCTGCACAACCGCATGACGGCACGGCTGCGCAAGCGGCTGCTGCTGGTCGGCGGGGTGACGGTGACGCTGGTGCCGTACCGGCTGGCCTCGGGTGAGCGCCGCGCCGCGGAGCCGCGCCCGCCGCGCCGGGCCACCCGCCTCGCGCTGCTGGCCGGGCGCACGCCGCCGCGCGACCCCGGCCCGGATTAGAGGCGTTCGGGAGGGATCTCGTCGTACTCCTCGCGCAGGGTGTCGAGGATCGGGTGCTCGCCGGGCAGGACGACGTCGTCGATGAGGCCGATGGGACGGACGCCGATCGCCGCGTTGGTGGCGAAGGCGGCCCGCATGCCCGGCAGGTCTCCGGAGTGGACCGGCCGCACGACCGTGGCGTCGTGAGCCCGCTGGAGCAGGCGCATGGTGACCCCGTCGAGGACCTCGGCGCGCGGCCAGACGACGTGTTCGCCGTCGAAGAACCCGGCGTTCCAGGTGGTGCCCTCCGAGACGAAGGACCTGTCGTCGAGGAACAGCGCGTCGTCGAAGCCGTCGAGCTGGGCCGCGCGGCGGCTGTGCAGCACGCCGAACAGTCCCACGTTCTTCACCCGAGGCAGGGTCCGCTGGTGCCGCGTCGTCCGGACGCGGAGCGGGGGGAGCGGCAGGGCGGGCGCGGGCCGGGTGGTGACCAGGATGCGCGGGCGCGCCGCGGCCCCGGGGCGGCTCACCTCCAGGTCGGGATCGAAGACGGTGACGCGCACGACGACCGTGCCGTCGTCGCCCTCGACCGCCTGCCGGATGTACGCGCGCGCCCGCTCCTGGTCGAGGTCGGCCCCGAACGTGACCAGGCAGTCACGCCCGAGCCGCTCCAGATGCAGGGACAGGCCCCGGACGCGCCCGCCGTCCACCCGCAGCGTGGTGAAGTGGCCGTAGTTGGCGAGCCCGAGGGCTTGGAGCATGTCAGCGGAGACGGGTGTCCCGTCGAGTAGCGCCATGGCGCGAGTATCGCAACCGCCCCCGCCGAAGGGGGCACCGGCCCCGGTCGCGGCCCGCTCGCCCGGCCGCCCGGCCGCTCTCGCGGGCCGCCGCGCGCGGTGTCCCGTTCCGGCCCGCTCACGTCGCGCGGACGTGCGCGGGCCGGACCCCACGGTCGGTTACGGCTGGACGACCAGCGGGAGCCTGCGCACGCCCGTCATGGTGGGCGTGGGCAGGAACACCGCGGGGTCGCCGGGATCGGTACGCAGTGACGGGAGCCGGTCGAGCAGGATCCCCATCGCGACCCGCCCCTCCAGTCTGGCCAGGGGCGCGCCCAGGCAGAAGTGGATGCCGCGGCCGAAGGCCAGGTGCGGGTTGGGGTCCCTGCCGGGGTCGAAGACGTCGGGGTCGGGGAACTGGCGTGGATCCCGGTTGGCCACCGCGGCCCAGAGCAGGAGCATCTGGTCGGCCGGGATGGTCACGCCGCCGATCTCGGCCTCGCGCGTGGTCGAGCGGCCCAGAGCGGCGAACGGGGTGAAGAAGCGCAGCGCCTCCTCGATGGCCGCCGGGATCGTGGACCGGTCGGCGCGTACCCGCTCCTGCTGCTCGGGGAAGGCGTCCAGGGCCACCACGGTGTTGCCCAGCAGCATCGTCGTGGTGATGTGCCCGGCCAGCAGCAGCAGGATCGCGAAGTTGACGACCTGGTCGTCGGGCAGCCGTTCGCCGTCCACCTCGGCCTCGACCAGCTTGGTGAGCAGGTCGGCACGGGGCTGCCGGCGGCGCTCGGCGGCGTGGTCGGCGAGGTACCTCGTCATCTCCCGCCACGGTTGGAACGCGGCCTGCAGGTCCGCGTCCTGGGTCTCGGCGGGTTCCTTCAGTGAGATCTTCTGGTCGCGCTCGAACAGCCCGTCGGCCCACTGCTTGAACAGGGCGCGGTCGCTGCTGGGCACACCCAGCAGCTCGGCGATGACGATGACCGGCAGCGGGTAGGCCAGGTCGGCCACCAGCTCCAGCCGTCCGCGCTCTTGCGCCGCGTCGAGCAGCTCGTGCGTGAGAGCCGCGATCCTCGGCTCCAGGTCCGCGACGATCCTGCGGGTGAACGCGCTGCTGACGAGCTTGCGCAGCTTGCCGTGCTCCGGCGGGTCGATCTGGGTGAGGAAGCCCGACAGCGAGAACTCCTCGTCGTCGGGCATCAGACCCTTCGGCAGCACGCGCATGGTGTCGGAGGAGAACGTCGCGGGGTCACCGAGGATGTCGTGCAGCTCGGGATGGCCGTAGACGTTCCAGATTCCGGTGGCGGGATCGAACTCGACCGGCGGGCCCGATCGCGGGCCGTGCAGCCAGAAGTGGTGTTTGGAGATTTCGTACCGCTCGACGATGGTCGCCATCGCCTCTCCTCAGTCGTAGATCCGCTTCTTCGGTGATGACCTTCCACGGACGGAGGACGAGCACACACCGATCCAGGTCCGCGGTCGGTCGCGTGATTCGGTGGGTTGCTAACGCGGGACGAACCTGTGCCCGCGGGCACGGAGGTGAGACATCGACCCCCGGCACGCGACGACTCGGACGGCCTCGTGGCGATCTTCGGCGGGCACGGGCGCCTCCCCATAGTCAGCCCGACATCACATTGCCGACCAGACTTCCCGGCGCTCCACCATCGACGGTAACAGCGCTCGACCGGCTCCGCCAGACATGCGTGACGGACGTCACCACGAAAGCGCCCGGTTGGGGCCCGGCCCTGCGGGCAGGGGTCGCCCATGCGTAGCAAGCGGCTCGCCGTCGATGTGGAGCAGTCCTACGTGGTCGTGTTCGACGAGGGCGAGGAGGTGGTGAGCGGTCTCACCGAGTGGGCCGCGGACATCGGGGTACGCGCCGCCCGGCTGACCGGGATCGGCGGGTTCCGCCGGGTCACGCTCGGCTTCTTCGACCCGTCCCTGCGCGACTACCGGCGCATCCCCCTCGACCAGCAGACCGAGGTGCTGGCGCTGATCGGCGACTTCGCCATGGACGCCGAGGGCCGCTCCCCCCAGTTGCACGCCCAGGCGGTCGTCGGGCTCCCCGACGGCGCGGCCAGGGGCGGCCACCTGCTCAGCGGCGAGGTCTTCCCCACTCTGGAGGTCATCGTCACCCAGTCGCCCCGCTATCTGGGCCGCCGCCACGACCCCCGCACGGGCCTGACCCTCCTCGACCTGGACATCGGCCCATGAGCCGTCATCCGTACGGGCCGGACCGCGGCACCGGGGCCGTCAGCGGGCACGTACAGTCCGGACCTGGGCACCGGAGCCGTCAGCGGGGCGGACCGGCGGAGATCGTCGCGCGGGCCTCCTCCGGCCCGCCGCGCCACCAGCCCATCGCCTCGACCCACCACGTCATGCCCGCCGCCGCGTAGCCGTCGACCAGGCCGTCGGCCGCCCGCCCCTCCAGCACCACGTCGAACCCGTCCAGCGAGCCCCGCTGCTCCCGCAGGAAGTCCACCACCCGCGCGAACTCCGCGACCGGCACCGCCCGCTCCCGCCCGTGGTCGCGGAAGGTGGGCATCGCCCCGTCCCACCGTACGGCCCGCAGGAACCCCGCCCGCGTCGGCCACCGCCCCGGGCACCAGACCGGGATCCTCGGCCGCTGGACCGGCGACGGCGGCAGCCGTTCCCACAGCCTGGTCACCTCCTCCAGGCCGCTGTCCAGCAGGGCGGCGCGGGCCTTCAGGTCGGGGTCCTCGCCGAAGTCCGCGTACTCGGCGTCCTGCGACCCGAGCCCGGCGCCGAAGACCAGCCTCCCGCCGGACAGCACGTCCAGCGTCGCGGTCTCCTTCGCCACCGTCTGCGAACGCCGCCGCGGCAGTGCCACCATCAGCACGCCGATCCGGACCCGGCGGGTACGGGCCGCGATCGCCGACAGCACCACCGTCGGGCTCACGACCGGCCAGGCGGGATCGTGGTAGGTCAGGTGATCCCACAGGAAGACCCCATCCCAGCCGTGCTCCTCGGCCGCGACGGCCAGATCGACCAGGAGCGCCGGATCCCCGAACGCTCCGACGTTGGGCAGCCCGACCGCGAATCGCACCATGCCCCAAGGCTATGCTCCCGAAGATCCGGCCGCCCCTCACCCGCCCCCGCGGACGGAGTGTCGATCGGCCACGTGGGACGTCGTCGAGGCCCACGTGGGTGCCGCATCGCGCCCCCGTCCCGCTACAACCCTTCGACCAGGGCCACGATCACCGAGATCAGCGCGATAGGCCCCATCACGGCCACGCTCACCACCGTCGCGCGGTGGCCGGGCAGGAGGCGGGCGAGGGTGCGTGAGGCGGTGCGGCGCACCGCGCCCGCGCCCGGCAGCACGAACAGCCCCAGCGTGAACACCCCCGCGGCCAGGGACTCCGCGTGCCCGGCGCTCAGCCGCCCGGCCGTGTTCAGGAAACCCGCGGCGGCCAGGCCGACCGCCAGCGACAGCGCCAGATGGCCCGCCGCCACGAGCGCGGACTTCGACAGCGTCCGCCCGGTGTCGCCGAAGTAGTGGTCGCCGACGCGCAGCGCCAGCGTCAGCCCGGCCACCACCAGCCCCACGACGACCGGCATGACGACGGTCAGCGCCGCCAGCGTCACGAGCCCGAGCACCCCGACGAACCCGCTCCCGGCCAGGAACCGCCGCAGGTCGAACGGCTCGGCGGGCTCGGCGGGGCGCGGGGCCGGGCGGCTCTCCTCCGGCCGGTCCGCCTGGACGGTCGGCGCCGGGTGCTCCTCCCGGTGCGCCGGGCCGTACTCGACCGGCGGGAGCAGGTCGGAGACGGTGTGCATGGTCAGCGTACGGCTGCCGAGCCGCGCGCCCTCGCCGGACCGGGCCGCCGGATCGAGCGCCCCGGTCATCCGCAGCAGCTCCCGCGCGCCGGGCCGGACCGCGGGGTCGACCTGGAGCGCCCGGCCGAGCCAGTCGCGCAGCCAGGCGGGCGCCCGGTCGAGCTGCGCCCGGCCTTCCATGGTGTTGAAGCAGACGGCCTCGAACGTCCCGGTGCCGAACGGCGGCTGCCCCGTGGCCGCGAAGAACACCGTCGAGGCCAGCGCGTGCACGTCGGCGGCCTGGGTGATCTGCGAGTCGCGGATGATCTCGGGCGCGAGGTAGCCCGGCGTGCCGACGAACATCCCCGTCTGCGTGAGCCTGGCCGCGTTCACCAGGTGGGCGATGCCGAAGTCGATGACCAGCGGCTCGCCGTCGACCAGCATGACGTTGGACGGCTTGAGGTCACGGTGGATCACCCCGGCCGCGTGCACGTCCACCAGCGCCCGGCACAGCCCCTGGGCGAGCTTGATGACCTCGCGCGCCGCCAGCGGGCCCTCGGCCAGCACGGTGTCCTCCAGCGTGCGGCCCGCGACGAACCTGGTCACCACGTACGGCTGCCCGCCCGCCAACTCGGCGTCGATCACCTCGGCCACGTACCGGCTGCGCACCCGCCGCATGGTCTCCACCTCGCGGAAGAGCCGGTCGCGCGCCTTGAGGTCGGCGGCCACGTGCGGGTGCAGCACCTTGATCGCCACTTCGCGGCCCCCGGCGTCGACACCGAGGTGGACGACGCCCATGCCGCCCTCCCCGATCTTCCCGATCACCCGGTAAGGGCCGAGATGCTCCTGCGCCTGCGTGCTCATTCCCGACGTCATCCTCCGCGTTCCCCATCGCACCGTGCTCCCGGACGCCCGGTGCTCCCATACGCCCACATGCCCGTAAGCCCGCAAGCCCGTACGTCCACAAGCCCGAATGCGTACAAACCCGCTCGCTCGGGCCCGGACATTGTCCCGCAGCGTCCCCCCGAGATGCACAGTAAGCGAAGATCTGGCCGAGTGCGCCGCCGCAGCGGGCCACCGGAGCCCCACCGGGGCCCCGCCGGACTGCTGGCCGGCCCCGGAAAGCCCGTGCCCGCCGTTCCCCCACCCGCCTCGTCCGGATCTGTCCGGTCTCGTCCCTCCGGCCCTCGTCGGGCCCGCCCTCGTCAGCCCAGTGTGACGACCTGTTCACAGATGACTGGAGGTGACCGTAAAGTGTCAGGATGACTGTCTAGATCACGAAGCCGCCGAGTGGCGTCCTCGCCTTCCGTGCCCATGACGCCGGTACATGTCCATGCAGCCCCCGGGCTGACGTACGACAAGGAACAACCCCCTCATGGCTCAGATCAGTCCTCCCACTCCCGTCGAGGCCGGCGGTGATCAGCCCAGCCTGAAACGCGTGATGGGGCCGGGCCTGTTGCTGCTGTTCATCATCGGCGACATCCTCGGCACCGGCATCTACGCGCTCACGGGCCAGGTCGCCGGCGAGGTGGGCGGCGCCGCCTGGCTGCCCTTCGCCGTCGCCTTCATCGTCGCGCTGATCACGGCGTGCTCGTACCTGGAACTCGTCACGAAATATCCGCAGGCCGCCGGAGCCGCCCTGTACGTGCACAAGGCCTTCGGGAAACACCTGCTGACGTTCCTGGTGTGCTTCGCGGTGATGTGCTCGGGCATCACCTCGGCCTCGGCGGCCTCGCGCGCCTTCGCCGCGAACCTCGCCACCGGCTTCGGCCTCGACGTGGGCAACGGCGTCATCCTCCTGATCGCCGTGGCGTTCATGCTCCTGGTGCTGGCCGTCAACCTCCGGGGCGTCGGCGAGAGCGTCAAGATCAACGTCGTGCTCACCGCGGTCGAGCTGTCGGGGCTGCTGCTGGTCATCGTGCTCAGCATGTTCTTCATCCTCGGCGGGCAGGCCGACTTCTCCCGCGTCGTCGCGTTCGAGACCCCCGCCGACAAGAACGTGTTCCTCGCGATCAGCGCCGCGACGTCGCTGGCCTTCTTCGCGATGGTCGGGTTCGAGGACTCGGTCAACATGGCGGAGGAGACCAAGAACCCGGCGCGGATCTTCCCCCGCATGATGCTCACCGGCCTCGGCATCACCGGGGTGATCTACGTGCTGGTGTCGATCTGCGCGGTCGCCGTGGTGCCCGTCGGCGCGCTGGCCGACAGCGAGACACCGCTGGTCACGGTGGTGCAGACGGCGGCCCCCGACGTGCCGATCGCCGACCTGCTGCCGTTCATCTCGATGTTCGCGGTCGCCAACTCCGCGCTGATCAACATGCTGATGGCCAGCCGGCTCCTGTACGGCATGAGCAAGCAGGGCGTGCTGCCGCCCTTCCTGGCCAAGGTGAACCTCTCCCGGCGCACCCCCCACGGGGCGATCGTGTTCACCACCGTCCTCGCCATCGGGCTCATCACGTTCGTCTCGCTGGTTCCCGACAGCCCGGTCGTGGCGCTGCTGGGCGGCACGACGTCGCTGCTGCTGCTCGCGGTCTTCGCGGGGGTCAACGTGGCCGTGCTCGTCCTGCGCAGGGACGACACCGGCGCCGAGCACTTCAACGCGGGCCGGGTCCTTCCCGTGCTGGGCACGATCACGTGCCTCTACCTGGTGCTGCCGTGGTCGTCCGGGCGTCCGGTGGGCCAGTACCAGATCGCGGGGGTGCTGCTGGCGATCGGGCTGATCCTGTGGGTGGCCACCTGGTTGTCCGGGAGAAGGAAGGCGTGACCGGCAGCGGCGCACTGCCTCACCGGTCTGGTGGGTGGGTCAGCCGCGGTTGTCCGGCGGCCACGGGAGGCGGACGGCGAGCAGGGCGATGTCGTCGATCACGTCGTGCCGCATCCGTGCGAGCACCTCGTCGCAGAAGTACGGCAGCGGCTCACCGGCGAGCGAGGCGGCGTGCATGCGCAGCCGGTTCATGCCCACCTCGAGAGGGGCCTCCATGGTCTCGATCAGGCCGTCGGTGTAGAGCAGGATGGTGCCGCGCGACGGGATCCGCACTCCGGCGTCGGGCCGGTCGGTACGCAGCCCCGTACCGAGCATCAGGCCCTGCCCCTCCTCCAGGAAGCGGGCGGACCCGTCGTCGTCGACCAGCAGCGGCGGCGGATGGCCCGCGCTGGTCCAGCGCAGCCACCAGGTGCCGTCCTGGTGCTGTTCGACCAGCGTCAGGACCAGCGTGGCCATCAGGCCGTCGGTGATGTGCGGCAGGGCGTCGTCGAGCCTCCCGACCACCAGGCTGGGCGGCGTGCGCTCGGCCCAGGCCACCATCCGCAGCATGTTCCTGATCTGCGACATCTGGGCCGCCGCCTGCAGGTCGTGGCCCATCACGTCGCCGATGACGAGGGCGGTCGCGCCGCCGGGGAGCCGGAAGACGTCGTACCAGTCGCCGCCGACCTGGGAGCCGGGGGGCGCGGGCCGGTAGCGGACGGCCACCTCCAACTCCTCGATGTCCACGATGGGGGCGATGAGGTGGCGCTGCATGGTCTCGGCGATGCGGCGCTGCTGCTCGTACATCTCGGCGTTGTCCACGGCGAGCCCGGCGCGGGCGGCGATCTCGCGCAGGAAGGCCAGGTCGGACTCGTCGTAGGCGGGAGAGGGGCCGCACCGGGCCAGGGTGAGGGCGCCCAGCACGCGGCGGGGCGTGCCCAGCGGGGCGATGATCAGCGAGGTGGCCTCGATCTCCGCCAGCAGCCCGCTGCGCGCGCAGATCGCCTCGTCGTCCAGCCCGGCCAGGTCCTGCGCGCCGAGCAGCAGCGCGGGGGCGCCGTGCAGCACCCGTACCAGCGGTGATCTGGCGGCCGTGGCCCGCGGCAGTGGGCGCTCCGCCTCCTCCCCCACGCCGCCGGGCGCTTGCCGCGAGACGACCGCGACCCGGCGCGGGGTCCCGTCCTGGTCGAGCAGGTCGATCACGGCCCAGTCGGCCAGACGGGGCACCACGAGCCGGGACAGCCGCCGCAGCGCCTCCTTCACCTCCAGGGTGGAGGCGAGCACGGTGGTGACCTCCGTCATCAGCCACAGCCGCCCGGTCAGCCGTTCCAGGGCCGTCAGGTGGGCCGCCTGTTCCCGCTCGGCGGCCTTGTGCCTGCTCAGGTCGTAGAGCAGGACCGCCCCTCCGCGGCCGCCCTCCTTGCCCAGTCGCATCGGCGCGATCGACAGGCCGAGCGCGATGAGCCCGCCGCCGCCCAGGGTGTAGTACGCCTCGTCGCTGCGCACGCTCGTGTTCGCGCTGACGGCGGCGAGATGGGGGCACTCCTCCCTCGGGATCGGGCTGCCGTCGGCGTTCCTGTGGAGCAGGTCGTGCGAGTCGGCCCCGATCAGCTCATCCGCGGAGCGGCCGAGCAGCCGCTCGGCGGTGGGGTTGACCATGATGATCTTCCCGTCGGCGTCCACGATGTAGATGCCCACGCGCAGCCCATGGAACAGCGCGCGCACGAGCTCCCCGCTGAGCTCGTGCCGCTCCTCGTGGGCGACGCTGTCACTGGTCTCCATGGCACTCCCCCTTTGACCTGCCCGGACAACGCCCGCGGGTAACGGCGGCGGCGCCACGCGTCCGGTCATCGGGATGGGTGGCTTTCCCCATCGGCCTCGTGCGCCCGCCGTGCCGGGAGCGCGGGCTCACCAGCATGTCCTCCGGCAGCCGGTCTGCTGCCACGGTCCGTACACATGATCGTCACCCGTCCGGCTCACGCTGCACGGTGTCGGTCGAGGAGGCTGGAATGCGTTGGCTCATGTCGCTGGGGATGGCGATGTTCGTCCTGTTCACATACGTCACACCCGCGTCGGCGTCGGCGTCGCCCTCGGCTCCCGCGTCCGCGGACGGCACGCTGGAGGTGGCCTCGGCGACGGTACGCGGCGGCGAGCCGATCAAGCTGACCTACGGCACCCCGCGCCCCGACCCGACCAACTGGCTCGGCCTCTACACCGACCCGGGCAACGGCCCGGTGGAGGAGAGGTACGTCGGCCCGTCGTTGCGATGGACGTACATCGCCGGGGAGCGCGGCGAGGCCACGCTGCCGACCGACGGGCTGGAGCCGGGCGACTACATCGTCTTCGCCCTGGCGCGTGACGGCTACGGGTGGCTGGCCGCGCCGGTGAAGGTACGGATCACCAGCAGCGCCCCGCTGCACTTCGTCACCGACGCCTTCGGGCTGCGCAACGCCCGCGCCATGGAGCCGTACCGGGCGGCGGTGGGCGGGCTGGTCCGCGGGGACACCGACGGGCTCACCTTCCGCAAGGTCAGCGGACCCAAGTGGATCAAGGTGTCGGCGGACGGCGAGGTCACGGGGACGCCCCGGGTGCCCGACTCGCTGCGTCCGGCGTCGCTGCGCGTCGAGGCCCGCAACGCCCGCGCCGAGACCAGCACGGCGACGATCGGCGTGACCGTCCGCCGGCCGGGCCAGGACCTGGTGCCCGAGCTGAAGGTCATGAGCTTCAACCTGTGGCACGGCGGCAGCCAGGTCGACGGCGGGCGGGAGAAGGAGCTGCGCTTCCTGCTCCGGTCGGGCGTGGACGTCGTCGGGCTCCAGGAGACCTCGGCCACGTCCACCCGCGAACTGGCCGAGGCGCTGGGCTGGGACTACCACCAGGCGGGCACCGACCTGGGCGTGATCAGCCGCTACCCGATCACCGAACGCAAGGAGCCGGTGACGGGCGGCCCGCTGTCGGTGGCGACGAAGGTCCGGGTGCGGATCGGCGAGCGCCAGGAGGTCGTGGTGTGGAACGTCCACCTCGGCTACACCCCGTACGGGCCGTACGACGCGTGCTTCGGCAAGCTGACGCAGGAGCAACTGCTGGCCTACGAGGAGCGTTCCGGGCGCACGCCCCAGATCAAGGCCGTGCTGGAGGAGATGCGGCCCGACCTGGCGGCGGCGCGGCGTACGCCGGTGCTGCTGACGGGTGACTTCAACGCCCCGTCACACCTGGACTGGACGCAGGACACCCGCCGCTGCGGGTACCCGGCGGTCCCGTGGCCGGCCTCGGTGCTGCCGGCGCAGGCGGGGCTGCTGGACTCCTTCAGGGTCGCGCACCCGGACCCGGTGTCCGTGCCCGGCGTCACCTGGTCGCCGATCTATCCGGTCTTCACCGGCGGCTACGGCTACGACTCGCACAAGGGCGAGCCCGAGCCGCAGGACCGGATCGACTTCGTCTACTACGCGGGCCCGCTGCGCGTGACGGGCTCGAACGCCCTGGTCGAAGGCACCCCCGCGCCCGTGCCCGACCACCGCGGCAACGCCTGGACCTCGGATCACGCCGCCGTGCTGACCACGTTCCGCACCTCCTGACCACCGCCTCGGGCCCGAGTCCCCCTCCTGACCCGGGCCGGGGGGCGGGGTCACTCCTGGCCGTGGGTGGGGACGAGGTCGAGCTTGCGCATGCGGTCGGCGCCCCAGCGGCCCAGGGCGCCGAGCGCCGCGTAGAGGGCGGCGCCTTCGGCGGTGAGGGAGTATTCGACCCGGGGCGGCGTCTCGTCGTAGACGGTCCGCTCGACGATCCCGTCGGCCTCCAGCTCGCGCAACTGCTGGGCGAGCACCTTCTCGCTGACGCCCGGCAGGTTTCTGCGCAGCTCACCGAAGCGGTGGACGCGCACGTCGAGCGCCCAGAGGATCAGTGCTTTCCACTTGCCCCCGACGACGTCCATCGCGGCGTCGAGGGAACAGATGTAGGGCGGGTTGCGCACTCCACTCATGCTATCGGCTGCGCGCGGGTGGCCCCGCAACGCGTCGCGGGCGGCCCTGAGCGGCCCGGCGCCGCTCAGGACAGGTCGGGCACCGGTGGCCGTCCTGGGGCCGAGGGCGAGCCGGGGAAGGCATGGCGGCGCGCCGCCACCGCGACCGCCAGAGCCACCGCCACCAGCGGGAACGCCGTCCATGGCAGCGCCCCCGCCCCCGCGCCCTCCAGCACCACCCCACCGGCCAGCGACCCCGCCGCGATGCCCGCGTTGTACACGGTCGTCTGCAAGGACGTCGCCACGTCCGCGTTCCCCGCCCCCGCCACGTTCACCAGCGCGCTCTGCAACAGCGTCGGCACTCCCCCGAACGCCACCCCCCACGCCGCCGCCGCGACCGGCACGGCGAACCCGCCGAGCACGCCCAGCACCGCCATCGCGCCCGCCACGAGGCCCAGCGCCAGCAGGAGCGTCCCTCGGGGGAAGCGGTCGATCACCGCCCCGACCGCCCAGATCCCCGCCACCGTGCCCACGCCGAACACCAGCAGCACCACGCTCGCCCGCCCGCCCCCGGACGCCGCCACGAACGGCGCCAGATACGTGTAGACCGCCTGGTGCCCCACCAGCACCAGCAACGTCACCCCGAGGACCGTACGCGCCCCGGGCACGAGCAGCACCCGCCGCAACGGCGTCCGCGCCCCCGCCCGCTCGCCGGGGAAGTTCGGCACCGACCAGCACACCCACCCGATCAGTACGACGGGCACCACGGCCAGCAGCCAGAACACCGCGCGCCACCCGGACACCGACGCCAGCGCCGCCCCCGCAGGGATGCCCGCGCACAGCGCCACGGTGATGCCCGCCGACACGATCGCGATCGCCCGCCCGCGCCGCTCGACGGGCACCATGCGGGCCGCGTACCCGACGAGCATGGCCCACAGCACCCCGCCCATGACCCCGGCCAGCACCCGCGCCCCGAAGGTCACCGCGTAGGAGGACGAGACGGCGGTCACCCCGTTGAGCACGGCGAACCCCGCCAGCGCCCCGATCAGCACCGGCCGCCGGTCGAACCCGCGCAGCAGCGCCGTCACGGGGACCGCCGACAGGAACGACGCCACCGCGTACGCCGTCACCAGGAACCCGGCCCGCCCCTCCGGCACACCCAGCGCGCCCGCGAGCTGCGGCAGCAGCCCGGCGGGCAGCAACTCGGTCATCACCGCCGTGAAGGCCGCCGCGAACAACGCCAGCAACCCCGCCCAGGGCATCCGGCGCGCACCGTTGGCACTGGCGATCACCACATCAGACATGCGACCATGCTCAAACTTTCACATCAGTGTGAAGGCAAGCCCGGCCGGACGCCCCCGCGAGGCCGGTCGGGAACGGCGGCGGAAGAACGGCGGCGGCATGAGGATCGGACAGCTCTCCGAACGCACCGGCGTGCCCACTCGCATGCTGCGCTACTACGAGGAGCAGGACCTCCTCCACCCCGAACGCGCCGACAACGGCTACCGCCAGTATCCCGAGTCGGCGGTCTACCGGGTACAGCAGATCCGAGGGCTGCTCGACTCCGGTCTCACCACGGAGATCATCCGCCGGATCCTGCCGTTCCTGGACCGGACCGACGCGATCCACCTCGATCCCCAGTGCCTCACCCCCGAGCTGGCCGGCCTCCTGGAGGCGGAGGCGGCGCGCATCCAGCAGCGCGTCGAGTGCCTGTCGCGCAACCGGGACGCCATCCACGCCTACCTCGCCGCCGTACGCACGCTGCGGAGCCGACCGTGAGCCCGCTGCGGAGCCGGCCGTGAGCCCTCTCGCGGAGCTGATCTCCGACGCCCAGAGCGGACGCTTCCCCGAGGCGGACGGGGGCCTGACGGTCGTCCCCCAGCCCTCGCCCCGCGACGTGGGCGTGCTCTCCTTCACCGCCCACGCGGTGGTCTTCGCCGACGTGGAGCCCGGCTGGATCCGCGGCCTGCTCCCGCCCGGCGACCTGTCCGCGCCGATGTCGCCGCCGTTCCTCCAGGCCCTGGCCCGCCGGACCGGCCGGGGCATCGGCACCCTGGACCTGCTCGGCCTGGCGGGGCCGCTGCCCGGCCCGCCGCCGGTCGCGCTGGACGAGATCACCGGCGGCGCGCACCCCCGGGCGGAGCGGGCCCGCCGCCACCGCGACGGCGTACGCGTGTGGACGACCGCGGACGGCGGCCTGCTGGCACTGGGGCGGGGTGTGGCGGGCCGGTGGGAGGCTGCGGTCGAGGTCGAGCCGGAGCACCGCGGGCGGGGGCTGGGCCGGCTGCTGGCCGCAGCCGCCAGGCATCTGGCCCCCGAGCCGGTGTGGGCGCAGATCGCGCCGGGCAACGCGGCCAGCGTACGCGCGTTCCTCGCGGCCGGGTACGTTCCCGTGGGCGCCGAGGTGCTCCTTCCCGGAACTCCCTGAGACCGGTATCTGCCGGGGCGTCCCGTTCGCCGGTGGGGCAAGGCAGTCATTGCGGCCGGTCCGGGCGTAGGGCCGCGACCGGTGACACCTCCGAGTTTGCTGCTCAACGGCCCCCTGTTGGGCGAAAGCGGACGTGGCGCTGCAGCTCTACCACAAGATCGCTACGTATAGTGATGGCCGATGTCACTTCGTGATTACAGGGGGAGATCATGAGAAGGACCCTCATCGCCGCCGGCGGTGCGCTGGTCACCGCGGCCGCGCTGTTCGGGACAGCCGGCACCGCGGCCGCCGACATCTGGACCGACTGGAACCACACCTACCCGCGCCACTGCGGCCTCGGTGTGAACGAGGACGTCACCTACCACCACGTCACCAAGCACGGCGTCTTCGCCGGCACCCGCGACGCCGACGGCTGCAAGCACGGCGACTGGCGCTGGGGCCACCACCACGACGGCCACCACCATCACGACGGTCACCACCACGACGGGGACCACCACCACGGGGACCACCACCACGGTTGGGGGGACCAGTGGCGGAAGTGGGAGCGGGGCAACTGGCCCACCAGCGGCAACGGCAACTGGATCGGCCACGGCTACCGCCCGGGCGCGGGCGCCCTCCTGGGCTAGCCACTTGCCGCAGTCCTGTCCCGGTGCCCCAGTGGGGTGCCGGGACCGGCGCGTGTCCGGCCCGCCCGTCCCGGTGCCCCGGTGAGGTGCCAGGACCGGCGCGTCTCCCACCTGCCCGTCCCGGTGCCCCAGTGGGTGCCCGGACCGGGGCGTCTCCGGCCCGCCCCGGCACGCGCCCGCGGATCCGGGCCGATCGCCGATCGAGCCCTCAGCCGCTGATAGCCTTGTGGCGCAAAGAATTGTCCGGCACGGGGAGTTCCGCGTTGGTCGTCTTCGCTGGCCAGGGTGATGCGCGACGGTCGATGGCGCTGCTGTGGCGCAACGGCGAGCCGGGCGAGGTACGGCCGGGCCCCAAACCGGGGCTGAGCGTCGACGCGATCGTCGACGCCGCCATCGCGGTGGCCGACGGCGAGGGCATGGCGGCGCTGTCCATGCGCAGGGTCGGCGAGCGGCTGGGCCGTACGGGCATGTCGCTCTACACCTACGTGCCGAGCAAGGGCGAGCTGGTCGACCTCATGTACGACCGGGCCCTGGCCGAGCTGCCCCGCGACTACGACGTGAGCGCCGGCTGGCGGCCGGCCGTGGCGTCGTGGGCGGAGCAGACGCTGGCCTTCTACCTGCGGCACCCGTGGGTGCTGCAGGTGTCGCAGGCGCGGCCGGTGCTGGGGCCCAACGAGTTCGCCGCGCTGGAGAGCCTGGTGGCGATCCTGCGCGGCACCGGGGCGGGGCCGCGCGGGGTGCGCGGGATGGTGGCGCTGCTGTTCGACTTCGTCCGGGGCGCGGCCACGACGGTCGCGGAGTCGCGGCTGGCCCCGTCGGCTACCGGGGTGTCGGACGAGGAGTGGTGGCAGGCGCGCTCGCACCTGCTGGAGGAGGTGGCGCCCGGGTTCGCCGCGCGCTACCCCATGGTGTCGTGGGTGGAGTCGGCCGACGACGAGCCCGGTGAGGCCGGGTCGTACACGGAGCACCGGGTCAGCGAGACGTTCTCGACGGGCCTGGCCCTGCTGCTCGACGGCATCGAGGCGGCGGTCACGGCCGGATAGGGCGCTCCTCCAGGCGGGCGGTCAGCTCCGCCGGGTCGGCCACGAACCAGATGTGCCGGCCGCGGTTGCATTCGAGCATCCAGGCGCGCAGCGCGGAACTGGCCTCGGCGTGGTGGGAGACGTCGCCGACGATGGCCAGCCCGATCCCGTAGTTGACGAACTTCTGCGCGATCTCGCCCGCCACGCCGGTGCTCAGCGTGAAGAACTCGCCGGGCAGCCGGTCGGCGGGCACGGCCACCCACGCGGCCTTCTGTGACCACACCTCACCGATGAGGTCGAGCACGTCGCGGGTCTCCCGCAGGGGCTCGCCGTGCTGGTCGTACCAGTGGATGTCGGGCATTCGCGATCTCCAGACGTCGATGACCGGGGAACGGGTCACGGCCGCACCAGGGCGTCGATGATCCGCAGGACCTGGGCGGTCTCCTCCAGCCCGCCGAGCACGATGATCTTTAGGTGCTCGCGCTCCGCGTCGTACGCGAACTCCACCCGCAGCCCGCTCGACCGGCCGGACAGCGAGCCCAGGACCATCGTGCTGACCCGGTCCATCTCGCTCCGGGAGACGCCGTCGACCTGCGCGATCGCGGACACCTCGGCGCGGCGGGGACGATCGGGCCCGGGGACCGGCAGCCCGGTGAAGGCCGCCAGGTCCTCCTTGGAGATCAGGTAGCGCTTGCCGACGCGCACGGCGGGCAGCCGCCCGTCGCGTACGTAGTTGCGCACGGTCTTGACGTGCAGACCCAGGAGGTCCGCAACCTGTTCCACGGTGTATTGCTCCATATCGCTCCCTATTATGCACCGCGATAGGGAGCGATCAGGCATGCGCCCCCACGGTGACCGTTCCGATCGTCAGGCGCGGCGTGGCCTCCATCACCGCGCCCACCCGCTCCACCTGCTCCTCCAGCTCCCGCGACTGGGCCGCGGTGAGGTCGCGCAGCGGCTCGACCGTGAGGTCCATCCGCTTGCCTGAACGCCGCTGGTGCCAGACGCCGGCCACCTCGCCGTCCACGAGCAGCACGGGGAAGTTGCCCGCCTGCCCGCCGGCCAGCGCCCGCCCCCACGCGGCACCCGGGTAGAGCAGCTCGCGGGGCCGCCCGGCCACCACGTACGCGTCGAAGTACGGCAGCAGCCGCACCCCTCGCGGCGGCTCCCCGGGCACCTCGGTGTCGCCCGCGAGCACCCATGCCGGCTGCCCCTCCAGCCGCACCTCCTCCAGCTCCACCCGCCGGAACGCCTGGGTCGCCCAGCCCACCGGCCCGCCCGCCCACTGGGCGAAGTGCGCGGGTGTGGCGGGCCCGTACGCGCGCAGGTAGTTCCTGACCAGATCGCCCGCCCCGTCACCCGCGTACGGGGCGGACGCGGCAGCAGGCGGGGCCGTGTAGGTGACCTTGCGCCCGCGACCGGCCCCGAAGACGAACGCTCCCCGGTGCGCCGCCAGGTGCATCGCCTGCCGCCAGCGCGGCCACATGCCCTGGAAGGCGGGCATGACCAGGTCTCCCGCCCACGGCCCGGTGGCGGCGACGACCGCGTCGCTCAGCTCGTCGATCGTCAGCTCGGCCCCGGCCAGCACGTCCCGGATGGCGGCCACCACCTGTTCGCTCTGCTCGGGGGTCATCCTGATCCTCGGGGAGGCGACCTGGTGCGTGGCGGGCACCGTCGACAGCGCGGCCACCCACATCGGCACGTCGCGGGACGGCAGCAGGTGCACGGTGCCGCGCGGCCCGTGCGTCTTGACCAGGCTGCCCTCCTCCCAGAGGGCCCGCCGCACGCCGGTCCTGGTCACGCCGTCGAGCCGCAGTCCGACGGACGCCTCGCCGGCCGACATCACCTGGGCGTGCGCCCCGCACATGGCGGCGACCGTCTCGGCGGGGGTCGCGGCTCCCGCCGCTCCCGCCGGTCGTGCGCCCAACCCGGCGCGTTCCAGCCGCCTCGCGCTGACCTGCGGCCATGACAGTTCGATCACCAAGTCCTCCTCGTGGTTCCGCGCCCACGGTAGGAGGAAACGCGGAAGGGGACGTGCCGCGTTGACGCCCGGACAGCGAGAGGACCTCAATTCCCGCCTTGTCGGTGAAAGCGGATGTAAAGCCATCTTTTATCCAATAGCACTAGTCTCTCCCGTCATGACCCGTCTCAGCCCCGTTCTCGGGCCGCTCACCCCCCGCCAGCGCTGGCGACGGGCCCGGCTCCAGGCGTACTCCTGGATGCTGACCGGCGCGTACCGGCTGGGCGCCCTGCACCCCGCCATCTGGCGGCTGGTCGCCCGCGGCTACCACCCCGCGTTCGACCGGGTGGCCGCCCGGCACGCCCGGGTGGCCTGCCAGTTCGCGGCCGTGGACGTGCCCGCCTACCGGCACTTCCTGCGTACGCGCGGCGCCGAGCACGCCCGCCGCCTGACCGACTTCCCCGAGACGGCCAAGCAGAGCTACGCCGCCGTGTACGACGAGGCCAGCCGCTGCCAGGAGGGCAGGCTGCACCGGCCCGGCGTGATCGTGGACGAGTCGTCGGGGTCGAGCGGCAAGCCGTACAACTGGGTACGCGGGCCGCGCGAGCTGAAGGGCGTCTACCGCAACGCCGCCGGGTACATCGAGCTGGTCTTCCCTGGCAGGCGGCTGTTCGTGATCAACGCGTACTCGATGGGCGCGTGGGCCACCGGCACCACCACCGGCACCGCCATGGCCCGTGTCGCGATGGTCAAGAACACCGGCCCCGACCTGGAGAAGATCGCCGACACGCTGGAGCACTTCGGGCCGGGCTACGACTACGTGGTGGCGGCGTACCCGCCGTTCCTCAAGCACCTGCGCGACCGCCTCGACGAGGCGGGCTTCCCGTGGGCGGACTACCGCATCCGCGGCATGGTCGGCGGCGAGGGCATGACGGAGGCGCTGCGCGACTACCTGGAGGAGCGCTTCGAGGAGGTCCGCTCCGGCTACGGCGCCAGCGACCTGACGATCGGGATGGGCGCGGAGAGCGGGTTCAGCGTACGGCTGCGCAAGCGCCTCGCCACCGACCAGGAGTTGCGCGACCGCCTGCTCGGGCCGGGCGAGCAGCGGCTGCCGATGATCTTCCACTACAACCCGCTGGAGACGTTCCTGGAGGTGAACGCCGGCGGCGAGCTGCTGTGCACCATCAACTCCAAGAGCTGCCTGCAGCCCAAGCTGCGCTACAACGTCGGCGACGAGGCCCGCCTGCACACCCTCGCCGAGGTCAGGCGGGCGCTCGGCGACGACGGCTACGAGCGCATGTGGACCGACGAGCGGATGAGCCTGCCGCTGCTGTTCCTGTACGGCAGGAAGGACTCGACGATCTCCTACATGGGGGCCAACCTCTACCCGCAGGACGTCGAGTACGGCCTCTACCAGGCCAACCCGTACGCCGCCGCGATCAACCGCTTCTGCCTGTCGCTGGAGGAGCTGCCGGGCCTGGAGTACCGGCCGGTGATCAACCTGGAGGTACGCGGCGACGTCGACGCGCGGGAGCTGGCCGCGATCTGCCGCAAGGGCGTCGTGGCCCATCTGAGCGCCGTCTCGCGCGACTTCGCCGAGTCGCTCAAGGAGGACCCGACGGCCGGCGACCTGCGGATCAAGGTGTTCGGGCCGGGCGAGGGGCCGTTCGCGAGCATGACGAAGACGAAGAACGTCTACCTGGTGAAGGACGCATAGGCACATGAGGACCACCGACTTCAGCAAGGCGCCCCCGCAGGGGCAGGCGACGGCGATGTTCGTCGGGGCGACCCGCTACCGCGGGCCGCTGTCGATTCTCACGCTCACGCTGACGTGGTTCCGCATGGTGCGGGACATGAAGCGCATGCGCGGTTACCGCTGGCACAAGGTCTACTGGGAGTTCCCGTACACGCTGGGCACGCTGGCCTTCTTCGAGGACCGCGACGCGCTGCTGCGCTTCGCCCGCAGCCGCCACCACCGCAGGCTCATGCGGTGGGTCACCGACGGCACCAGGAACGCGACCGGCGGCTACATCCGGCTCTACCAGGCCGAGCCCGAGGGCTACAGCAACGGCGTGTGGCGGGCCGAGGGCGGGCCGATGGCGCACATCGAGACGTTCACGCCGCTGTCCACGGAGGAGGGCGAGGGGCCGCGGGTGAGGCGCACGTGAGCACGTCGGGCCTGCGGCGGGTGGAGACCGCCCGCGACCTGCGGGAGTTCCTCGCCCTGACCGACCGTCTCTATCCGCGTGAGACCGGAGCGGGCGGGGAACTGGCGGGCGGGGAACTGGCGGACGGGGAACGGTTCGTGCCGCCGCTGCACGCCACCGTACGCGCCTGGCACCGGCGGGGCGTGCCGATGTACCTGCTGCGGCGCGGCGGCCGGGTGGTCGGCAGGACCACGCTGCACACCGACGCCGCGCTGGACGCCAGGCTCGGCCGCGAGACCCAGTTGTTCGGGCTGACGGAGTTCGCCGAGGAGGCGGCGGAGGAGCTGTTCGACGCGATCTGCGCGGCGGGGGCGCGCGACGGCAGGAAGGCGGCCTTCGGGCCCGTCTCACTGCTCCCCAACCAGGCGGGCGGGGTCATCACCTCCGGGTTCGGCGAGCGGGGGTTCATCGACAGCGCGTGGAACCATCCGTACTGTCCGGCCGCGTACGAGGCGTACGGCTTCGTCCGCCGCTTCGAGTCCGACACCTGGATCTGCCCGGTGCCGGACGAACCGGTCTTCACCTTCGACGACGGGCGCATCGCGGCCGAGGAGCTACAGGTGCACCGGGGCGACCGGCGGCGGGTGAAGGAGCAACTGCCGATCCTGCGGGGCATGCTCAACGCCAGTTTCGCGCGGCTCGGCTACTACACCGAGATCTCGGCCGAGCAGCTCGCGGCCCAGACGGACGGGCTGGCGCACCTGCTGGACGAGGCGCTGCTGCTGTACCTGACGAAGGCGGGGCGGCCCATCGCGTTCGTGCTGTGCCTGCCCGACATCTCGGCGTTCGTGGCGGGGGTCCGCGGCAACCTGCACCCGCTGCACCAGCTCCGCCTCCTGGCCACCCGCTCCCGCTACCGCCGCGAGGCCGTCCTCGTCGTCAAGGGCACGGTCCCGGACGAGCAGGGACGCGGCTACATGCGCCTGCTCTCCCGCGAGCTGCACGAAGGGCTGCGGCGGGGCGGCTACCACACGCTGCGCAGCACGTACGTGGAGCGGACCAACCCCGGCTCGGCCGCCCAGTACCTCGCCATGGGCGGCCGTCCGCTGCACGGCTACACGTTCTACGACAGGGAACTGGCGTGAGAGAGCTGCGGGCGCTCGAGCCCGACTTCTGGCGCGCGCCGAGCGCGCACAACACCCAGCCGTGGACGCTCGCCTACGCCGGGGACGAGGCGGCCGTCGGCTGGGACCCGGCCAGGGCCCTGCCCATCAGCGACCCCACGGGCCGCGACCTGCGGCTCAGCCTGGGGGCGTTCGTGGAGTGCTGCCTCATCGTGTGCGCGGACGCGGGCCTCGCCGTCGCCTTCCGCCCCGACCCCGGCCCACGGCGGGTGGGCTTCCTGTACGCGGCCGGGCGGCGGTACGAGACGCCCTTCACGACGGCGGACGTGCGGGCGAGGGGCGTCAACCGCGGCGAGTACCACGCGGGACGGCTGCCGGAGGAGCTGGCCGCCACACTGGAGGGGACCCGGCGGCTGCCCTGCCGCGACCTGGCCGACCTGCTGCACGCCGCGGACCTGCGCCAGTTCGGGGACGGGGAGGTGACGCGGGAGCTGCGCGACTGGCTGCGGCTGACCCGGCGGCACCGACGCTACCTCCTCGACGGGCTCAGCGACCGGGCCCTGGCCCTGACCAGGGCGCAGACACTGGGCCTGCGGGCCTCGCTCGCGCTCTACCCGGCGCTGCGGCGGCTGGGGCTGCCCCGCGCGCTGGCCGGGGCCTCCCGCGGGCTGCTGGACTACGACGGGGACGTGCTGGTGCTGGTCGGCCCAGCGGTGGGCGGGGTGGACGGTGCGGCGGAGGGCGGAGCGGACGGCCCGGTCGGGGGCGGGGTGGAGATGGGACGCCTGCTGATGCGCCACTGGCTGCGGCTGTCGGCCCTCGGTTACACCACGCATCCGCTCAGCCAGATCATCGACTGCGAGCCGACCCGGCGGGAGCTGGCGGCCCGGCTGGGCGTGGCGGACCCCCGTACGCTCCTGCACGTGGCCAGGGTGGGCCGCCCAAAGACGACCGCCGCCCCGTCCGCCCGCCTCAGGACCTGACCGCTTCTGCGCTCCGGCCGGTGACGCGGCCCTGGATCGCTGAAATGCCTTGGCAGGTGGGTTGTGAGCTGGGGTTTTCCGGATGGTCGCACTCCCGCGGGCCCTAGGATGAGGTCCGTGAAGGACGTGCTGCGGGGTGAGCGGGCCGACGACGTCGAGCGCCTGCTGCGCGAGCTGGCGCCGCAGGTCCTCGGCACGCTCGTACGGCGTTACGAGCAGTTCGACACGTGCGAGGACGCCGTCCAGGAGGCGCTGCTGGACGCCTCGGTGCAGTGGCCGGAGCAGGGCCTGCCGGACAACCCGCGGGCCTGGCTGATCACCGTCGCCTCCCGCCGGGTCATCGACCACATGCGCAGCGAGCACGCCCGCCGCCGCCGGGAGGAGAGCGTGGCGGCCGGCGCGCCCGCCGACGAGTCCGTGGTCCCGGCACCCGGCGAGGACCGGCCGGCGGACCAGGACGACACGCTGACGCTGCTGTTCCTGTGCTGTCATCCGTCGTTGTCGCAGGCGTCCCAGCTCGCGCTCACGCTGAGGGCAGTGGGCGGGCTGACGACGGCGCAGATCGCCAGCGCGTTCCTGGTGCCGGAGGCGACGATGGCGCAGCGCATCAGCCGGGCCAAGCAGCGCATCAGGTCCAGCGGGCTGGAGTTCCGGCTGCCGCCGGAGGGCGAGCGGGCCGACCGGTTGCGGGTGGTGCTGCACGTCCTGTACCTGATCTTCAACGAGGGCTACACCGCGACCTCCGGGCCCGAGCTGCTCAGGGCAGACCTGACGGCCGAGGCGATCCGGCTGGCCAGGGCCGTGCACCGGCTGCTGCCCGGCGACGGCGAGGTGGCGGGGCTGCTGGCGCTCATGCTGCTCACCGAGGCGCGCAAGGCCGCCCGTACCGGTCCGGGCGGCGGGCTGATCCCGCTGGCCGAGCAGGACCGTGGCCTGTGGGACCACCGTCTCGTCGACGAGGGCGTGGAGCTGGTCACCAAGGCGCTGTCGACCACGGCCGTCGGCCCCTACCAGCTCCAGGCGGCCATCGCGGCGGTGCACGACGAGGCGCCCAGCGCCGGGGAGACCGACTGGCCGCAGATCCTCGCCCTGTACGACCTGCTGATGGGCGTCGAGGACAACCCGATGGTCAGGCTCAACCACGCGGTGGCCGTGGCCATGGTACGCGGGCCCAGGGCCGGGCTCGGCCTGCTCGACGACCTGGCCGCCGACGAGCGCATGGCGCGGCACCACCGGCTGGCGGCCGTGCGCGCGCACCTGCTGGAGATGGACGGCGACGCGGCGGCCGCGGTCGAGGCGTACCGGGAGGCCGCGCGGTTGACCACCAGCCTGCCGGAGCAGCGGTACCTGGAGCACCGAGCAACCAGACTGTCTTGACGGGTCAGGCCCGCGGTCGCCGCCGGGCCGTACGCGCCGCGTGCCGGTGGGCCTTCCACGAGCGCGGGCCGGCCCTGGTCGAGTGGCGGGCGGAGGTCGGCAACGTGGCCGAGGCCAAGGCGAATGAGCTACGCCGACTCCGAGGCCGTCTTCAACGACCGCGCCGAGACCGTGCCGATCGAGCAGGCGGTGGTCGACGAACGCGGCCGGATTGAGCAGCGCCAGGCTGGGGAAGCGACGCGTCATGGTGTGCGTCAGCGCCCAGGTCACGCCTTCGACGCGGGGGTGGAAGGCCACGCGTGCACCGATGCAGGTGTCAGGATCAGAGCTGGCACGAGTACGCCTGCGGCGAGGCCGCAGCCGAGAAGAGTCGTGGTCCGGCGCATCGGAAACGGCCTCCAAGCCCCACGATCCCAAGATCGAGGGCCGACCAGGCTTCCGGCTCACCGACACCCGCACCCCCACCAGGGGCGCGATCTTGCCAGGAATGCAGCACCTGGCCCGGCGTGCGGCCAGGTGCCCTACGACCTCAGCCCTTGATGAAGCGACGGGTCATGTACCGGCGGATCGGCGGCAGGGAGGCCAGTCGCAGCGGTAGCAGGCTCAGCCACAGCAGCGCGGGGTTGGCGGGGGCGTAGAAGCCTTTGACGCGGCGGCCGAGCTTCTGCTTGCGTTCGGCTTCGGGCCGGATGGCCGCCTCCCAGGCTGCCAGCGCCGCGGGGATGTCGCCGGGGTGGGCGTCCAGTTCGGTGCCGAGACGGTCAGCGCCGCCGACGGCCAGTGAGGAGCCGTATCCGGCGAACAGCGTGACGCACCAGGCGGCATCGCCGAGCAGGACCACGCGGCCTTTACTCCAGGACGGTGCGACGACCTGGCTGATGGTGTCGAAGTAGACCGAATCGGCCCGCGCCAGGCCGGCCAGGGCTTCGGGGATGACCCAGCCGAGGTCGCCGTAGACGCGCCGCAGTTCGGTGGCCACGTCCTCGCCTGGCCGGGCGTGGCCGGCGCGGTAGCCGAAGAAGGCGACGTTGCGGCCGTCGGGGATGCTGATGACCGCGACGGTGCGGCCACCGGAGGACAGGGTGCCGGTGGCGCCCGGCGCGATGGTGTCGGGCCGCCGGTCGAGCATGTAGACGGCCACCTTGTGATCCAGGTCGAGCAGGAAGTCCTCTTCCGGGCCGAACAGCAGGGCGCGGGTGGCCGAGTGCAGGCCGTCGGCGCCGATCAGCAGGTCGGCCTCCTCGATGGTGCCGTCGGTCAAGGTCACCCGTACGGCGTGGTCGTCCTGGTCGACGGCGGTGAGGGTTGCGCCGAAGCGGATCTCGGTGTGGTCGCGGACCTCCTCATACAGGACGGCTTCGAGGTCGCCGCGCAGGATGGTGATCGAGCGCGCGCCCGTGGTGGCGACGATGGTGGCGCGGTCGAGGGAGAAACGGCGGGAGCCGTCGCCCTTGTGGTAGACGAGTTCGTTGGTGGTGAAGCCCTTCTTGAGCAGGTCGGGCAGGATGTCCATGTGTTCGGCGGCGTCGTAGCCGATGCCGCCGAAGGTGACCGCGTAGCCGCCGCCGCGGCGGGCGGGCGCGCGTTCGACGATGAGGGTGTCCCAGCCGATCTGGTGCAGGCGCAAGGCGGTGGCCAGGCCGGCGATGCCGGCTCCGATGATGATGGCGCGCATGATGAGGTGGTGCTTCCTTAGCGTGAGAGCTGGTCGAGCAGCCGCTGTTCCGCGGCGGCATCCAGCCAGGTGTCGGGGGAAGGCGCATCGGCGCGGGGCACCGGGTCGCCTTCGGCCTGCAGCCAGGCCCAGGTGTCGGCGAGGGTCTCGCGCAGCGGTCGCGTGGTGAGCCCCTCGGCCAGGGCAGCGCTGACGTCGGCGTCGTGCATGCCGCTCGGGGCGCTGCCGTCGGGCAGTCGCAGCCCGAGCTCCATGCCGAGTGGCAGGCCGTGCCGCAGGAGCAGTTCCGGCGGCGCCCACACCAGTTCGGTGTCGAAGCCGGTGACTTCCAGCGCCGTGGTGAGCAGGTCGCCGAGGGTGATCGCGCCCGGCGGGCCGGTCGTGGTGAAGGCGCCGCTCAGGCCGCGTTCGGCCGAGCGCAGCATCCAGGCGGCCAGATCCCGGACGTCGAGGTACTGCAGAGGCGTCTGGGCCGGGGCGGGGACCAGGACGCGCCCGCCCTTTTCCAGGCGGCGCAGCCACCAGGGGATGCGGCCGACGTCCTCATACGGGCCGAGGATCATGCCCGCTCTGGCCAGCAGCGCCGCTCCGGGGAAGGATTCCAGAGCGGCGAGTTCACCGCCGCGCTTGGCTGCGGCGTAGTCGACGTCGTCCGTACTGCCGGGGTCGCCGTCGACCAGGGGCGCGTGCTCGTCGGCGCCCGCGGGCCAGGGCCAGCGGTGAACGCCGCGGCTGGAGACGTACCCGTAGTGCCCGGCCCGGCCGGACAGCAGGCGGGCGCTGTCGCGCACCGCCTTCGGCGCCCAGGCCCACGTGTCGATGACCGCATCCCATTCCTGGTCGCCGAGTGCCCGGCGCACAGTCTCGGGGTCGGTGCGGTCGGCGATGAGCGCCCGTACCCCGGGCGCGGGGTCGCGGCTGAGGCCGCGGTTGAGCGTGCTCACCTCATCGCCGCGCTCCAGCGCAGCCTCGACGATCGCGCGGCCCACGTGGTGGGTGCCGCCGAGAACGAGTAGTTTCACGATGCTCCTGAAGTGAGGGGCAGCCAGAGGGCTGACGAGTGCTGGTGGTCGTGGAAGATCTCGTGCTCCGAGGCGCGCAGTCCTCGCCCGGTCGCGAGCGGTTCGCCGGTGCCGGGGTTGCGGCCGAAGCGCGGGTGGGCGCCGCTGGAGACCTGCAGCCGGATGCGGTGGCCGCGCCGGAAGCGGTGCGCCATCGGCCACAGGGCGATGTCGGCCACCCGGATGTCGCCGGGGTCGTGCAGCCGGACGATGCCGTCGCACACGTTGACCGATCGGCCGCGCGTGTCCACTTCGCACAGCCGGGCGAAGTAGTCGACGTTCGGGTTGGCCGAGCGCGCGTGAAGGCGCACGCGGACCGGGCCGACGGCCTCGACGTCTTCGACCAGGGGCGCGGTGG
This sequence comes from Nonomuraea sp. NPDC051298, assembly GCF_055586305.1. Taxonomy (NCBI): domain Bacteria; kingdom Bacillati; phylum Actinomycetota; class Actinomycetes; order Streptosporangiales; family Streptosporangiaceae; genus Nonomuraea; species Nonomuraea sp. NPDC051298. The sequence continues at coordinate 69,890 of NZ_JBVJIM010000007.1, read as the reverse complement.
TGAAGGTGAGCACGTCGGCTCTGGCCTCGATGGCGCGGTTGTCCTTCGCCCCCGCCGACATGCCCACCTGCGTGCCACCGACCGTAGGGGTCGGGTCGGCGGGGTCGTAGCGGTAGCGGCTGGGAGAGCTCTGGCCGTCGTGCGGGGTACGGCTGAGCTCGCCGTCCGGGCGCAAGAACCACGCGGTCGGCTCGTGCGCGGGCGGCCAGGCGGGCACGTCGATCCAACGGCCCGCGCCGGTGACGAACAGCCGCACGCCCGAGGCCGCCTGCCGCCCGAACAGCGCGGCATCCAGCATCGCGAGCGCGTCGGCCAGCCCTTCGCGGGTGTAGAGCCCGCGCCCGTGGCTCCACGGACCGACCAGCAGCCGCACCTGACGCCCGGCGGCGACCAGAGCGGCGTGGTCGGCCAGCATCCCCGGCAGGAAGAAGTCGTGCCAGCCGCCCTGCAGGTGCACCACCGGCGGCATGCGCGCGACGTTGGGGCGGTGATCGGTGCTCGCCCAGTACTCCTCGCCGGGACCGTGGCGGACCCATTCCCGAAACCAGGGCACGGGGTGCCCGGTCAGTGCCCGATCGGCCTCCTGCAGCGGAAGGGCGAGCGTGGCACGCGACAGCCGCCGCGCGGCGCCGACCAAGCCGGCCATCTGGCGGGTGATGCCGTGGCCGCCGGTGAACATCCGCTCCACCAACTGCACCCAGCCGAGCGCGTTCCCGGAGGCGAAGGTCCCTCCGGGGTACATGAAGCCTTCGGCGAAGGAAGACGGCGCGTCCTGAATCAGCGCGATCTTCCATTCCGGGATGTCCCGGGCGGCCAGCTCCCACTGCACGAGGCCGAGGTAGCTGGCGCCCCACGTGGCCAGCTCGCCGCCGAACCACGGCTGGGCGCGCAGCCAGCTCAACGTGCCGTCGCCGTCGGCCGGGTCGATGACGAACCCGTCGAAACGCCCCTGGGATCCGGCCGTGCCGCGCAGGCTCTGGTACAGCACCTGGTAGCCACGCTCGGCCAGCAGCGCAGGGAGCCGGTCCAGGGCGTTGCCGCGCCCGTACGGGCTGCGCAGCAGCACCAGTGGCGGCCGCCGCCGGCCCGCCGGGTAGTAGTGCGTGGCCAGCAGCCGCACACCATCGGCGGCCGGGATCTCCACGTTCCGCCGGACCCGCACCCGGTGATGAAGGGCGGGACGCACGCCGTACAAACGGCTGAGCAGGGTCATCGCCGGATCAACTTCCTGTCGACGCTGATGAGAGGTCACATCGCCGACCAGGCTTCCCGGCACACCATCGGACCTCTCGCGAGAGGCCGATATGAGGAATATACCGACTTTTCAGAAATTTCTGAAGTCTTGGGGTGTTCGGTATCCTGATTCCCCTCAAGGAGGCGAGCACGTGAACGACCGGTATGAGCAGTGGCAGGCGGCCGAACGGCTGGCCCTGACGCTGATCGAAGGCGGGCTACAGCGCATGGCCGCGCGCACCCTGGCGGTCTTCCTGTTCACCGACCAGGAAAGCGTCACCGCCGGCGAGATCGCAGACCGGCTGGAGGCCAGCGCCGGCTCGGTCTCCGGCGCGATCAAATCCCTTCTGACGGTCGGGCTGATCGAACGCCTGCCATCGCCCGGTAGCCGCCGCGAGCACTACCGGCTCCGCGACGACGCCTGGGCCACCCTGTTCACCAGCCAGAACACCGTCATCCAGGCCATGCTCCAAGCCGCGGCCGCCGGGATCGCCGCCACCGATGAGGGCGATCCCGCCCGTCAGCGCCTGGCCCAGATGCACGCCTTCTACGAATTCCTGCTCGGCGAACTCCCCGCCCTCCTGCAACGCTGGCACCACCGGCGCCCCATCTGACCGGCCCCAGCCCTTCGCCGCCCCACAACGGAAAGAGGTGGCATGGGTATACGCGACCTGCGGGGATGGGCCGTCCGGAGGTGGGCAGGGCTGAGAGGGTGAAGGTCGTCGTGCTGTCCGACACGCACGCGCCCCGGCGCTGGCGTTCGTGCCCGCCCCGGGTGGCCGAGCACATGCGCGGCGCGGACGCCATCCTGCACGCGGGCGACGTGTGCGTGCCCTCCGTGCTGGCCGAGCTGGCCGCGTACGCGCCCGTCCACGTGGTGAAGGGCAACAACGACGGCCCCGACGTGGCCGCGCCGGAGACCCTGGAACTGACCCTCGACGGGCTGCGGATCGGCATGATCCACGACAGCGGCCCGGCCAAGGGTCGCCTGGCCCGCCTGCGGCGCCGCTTCCCTGACGCCGACCTGGTCGTCTTCGGTCACTCCCACATCCCGCTGGACGAGTCGGGCGAGGGCCTGCGGATCTTCAACCCCGGCTCCCCCACCGACCGCCGCCGCCAGCCGCACGGCACGCTGGGCCTGCTCACCATCGAACGGGGCACCCTGACCCGCGCGGAGATCGTTCCCGTCACCTGACCCCGCCCAGTACCACGTGACGGTCGCCGCACCGACCGCAGGCAGCCTGAGCGCGCCCACGGCCAGGACGGCCTCTTCCGCCTCGGGCACGCGGTGTGACCGCCGCGCCTACCGGCGGCGGCCCCGCGTCAGCAGCCACAGCAGCAGGGGCGCTCCCAGGGCGCCGGTGACCACGCCGACCGGCAGCTCCACGTCCGGGATCAGCAGCCGCGCGACCAGGTCGGCGCCCAGCACGATGAACGCCCCCACCAGGCCCGAGGCCAGCGGCGGCGGCCCGGCCGTGCGCGCCAGGCGCTGCGCGATCTGGGGAGCGGCCAGCGCCACGAAGGCCACCGGGCCCGCCGCAGCCGTCCCGAACGCCACCAGCCCCACGCCCGCCATCAGCAGCGCCAGCCGGGCGGCCCCCACCGGGGCCCCGAGCACGGTCGCCACCTCGTCGCCGAGCTGGAGCGCGCGGGTCCAGCGGCCGAGCAGGAGGGCGACGGGGACCAGCAGCGCCAGGGCGACGGCCAGCGGCGTCACATGATCCCAGGTGCGGCCGTTGAGGTTGCCGAACAGCCAGCCGAGAGCCTGCTGGGCCTGGAAGTCGTCGCTGGTGACCATGAGGAACTCGGTGGCGCTCGTGCACATCCACGACAGCCCGATGCCCACCAGCACGAAACGGCCGCCGCTCGCGCCGCGCCGCCACGCCAGCAGGTACGTCACCAGCGCCGCCGCCACGGCCCCGGCGAAGCCCAGGAACTGGAGCCCGGAGCCGACCCCCAGCACGATCCCGGCCACGACCGCGACCCCGGCCCCCTGGGTGACGCCGATCATGTCGGGGCTGGCCAGCGGGTTGCGGGTCATCGCCTGGAACAGCGCGCCCGACAGGCCGAACGCGGCACCGGCCAGCAGACCCGTCAACGCTCTGGGCAGGCGCAGCTCCCGTACGACGAAGGCCGTTCCCTGGTCGCCGGCGCCCACCAGCGACTGGACGACCTCCCCCAGCCCCAGCCGTACCTCGCCGAGCCCGAGGCCCAGGCAGAAGGCGAGGAACGCGACCGCGGCGGCGACCAGGGAGACCAGGACGAGACGGGGGCGCAGCACGCCGGAGACCGGCGGGGCCGACAGCCGGAAGGTGACGGTCTGGTTCATGCGACTCACGACGTTCATGCGACTCACAACTCCGCCAGCCGCCGGCGGCGGGCCAGCACGACGAAGAACGGGCCGCCGACGAACGCCACCAGCAGCCCGGCCTGCACCTCGATCGGCGGCGCGACCATCCGCCCCACCACGTCGGCCGCCAGCAGCAGGCACGGCCCGAGCAGCGCCGCGAGCGGCAGCAGCAGCCGGTGGTCGGCCTCCGAGCCGCCGCGCCCGGCCAGGGCCCGCGCCGCGTACGGGACCACGAGGCCGACGAAGACCACGGGCCCGATGGCGGCGACGGCGGAGCCGGTCAGCAGCATCACGGCCGCCGCGCCCTGGAGGCGTACCAGGCCGACGCGGCGGCCCAGCCCTCTGGCCACGTCGTCGCCGAGCGCCAGGCTGTTGAGCGCGGGGCCGCAGGCGAGCGCGAGAGCGGTCCCCGCCGCCACGAACGGCAGGAGCTGCGGCAGCACCTGGCCGCCCGCGCCCGACAGCGACCCCGCCGACCAGAACCGGAACCTGCTCAGCGACTCCGGGTCCACCAGCACGAACGCGCTGGTCACCGAGCTGAGCATGAACGTCACCGCGACCCCGGCCAACGCCAGCTTGACCGGCGTCATGCCGTCACGCCCGAGCCCGGCCAGCCCGTACACGACCAGGCTGGCCACCAGCGCGCCCGCGAACGCGAACCACACGAACCCGCCCGGGGCCGCCACCCCCGCCACGCCGATGGCCAGCACGACCGCGAACGCGGCCCCGGCGCTGACGCCCAGCACGCCGGGGTCGGCCAGCGGGTTGCGGGTGAGCGCCTGCATGAGGGCGCCGGACAGGCCGAGCGCCGCTCCGGCCAGCACGCCGATCAGCGTGCGCGGGACGCGTACCGACCAGATGACGTCGAGGGTGTCGCGGTCGGTCACGGTCCCGGCCAGCGCGCCGGCCACCTGGTCGAGCGGGATGGCGCGGGCGCCGAGGCAGAGCGACAGCAGGCACACCGCGAGCAGCGCGGCGGCCGCGGCGGCGAGGGCTCTCACGAGGTCTTGGTCGCGGGATCGCCGTCCACCGCCGCGGCCAGGCGCGGGACCAGGGTGTCGAGCACGTACGGGAGGCTGAGCACGGTGAGGAGCACGACCGCGTTGCTCTGCGTGGTGTTCTCCGGCAGGTAGACCTCCCTGCCCTCCTTCACCACGTCGAGTGCCTTGTAGACGGCGTCACCGTGCAGCGTGGCCTGGCCCTTGGCCTCGTCGGTCACGCTCCAGACGACCACTCCGGTGTCGAGCAGGTCGAGCCGTTCCCGGCTGATGTTCGCGCCGAACTTGTCGCCGATGGCCTCGTCGAGGCCGGAGGGGAGCTGGAAGCCGAGCGAGCTGAGCAGGCGGGAGCGCGGGTCCTGGCTGCCGAAGACGAAGTAGCCCTCGTACGTGGTGGCCATGAGGCCGGTCGCGCCCTTGAACTCGGGGTGCTCCTTCTGCACCGCGGCGAAGCGGGCCTCGACCTGCTCGACCAGTTTCTCGGCCTCGGCGGGCTTGCCGACGGCGACGCCGACCTTCTTGGTCAGCTCCTCCCACGGGATGCCGTAGTCGATGTACTCCTTCGGCTGGGCCACGGTCGGCGCGATCTTCGACAGCGTGTCGTACTGCTCCTTCGTGAGGCCGGAGTACATGCCGAGGATCAGGTCGGGCTTGAGCGCGGCGATCTTCTCCAGTTGGGGGCCGCTGCCGGTGTCCTTGAGCACCTGGGGCACGGGGGCGCCGCCGAGGCGGTCTTCCGCCCAGGGGCCGATGGCACCCGGGTACCCGCCGAACCACTCCGTGGTCGCCACCGGCACGATGCCGAGGGCGAGCAGGGAGTCCTGTTCCAGCAGGCCGACGGTGACGACGCGCTTGGGGGCGGCCGTGACGGTGGTGCTGCCGTACTTGTGGGGGATCGTGGCGGGGAAGGCGCCGGGGGCTCCCGAGGTGGTCGCCTGGGTGGCCGCCGGTGGTGCGGGGGCGGTGGAGCCGCAGCCCACGAGGGTGATCAGGACAAGTGCCACTAAGGCGAGCGTGCGCGGCACGTACGGCTCCTCGGTTGGTAAGGCTTACTTTAGCAAGGTGAGCCTAACCTAATCGATATGGTCCGCTTCGCGCCACTGTGTGACACGGCTGACCTTGCGGCAGCCGTGTCACCTTTGTGGACGTCACCCCGGCCGAGGGCCGGGGCTTGTGGACGTCACCCCGGCCGCTGACCGGGGGGCCGACCCTCTGTTACGGGCGGTTGCGGTGCTGCATGTGCTCCGCGGTGCCCACGTGGTTGCGCTGCTTGCGCATCCCCGCGAAGCCCAGCAGGCCCAGCAGGCCCAGCAGGCCCCAGAGTCCGGCGTTGCCGCCGCCATCGTGCCTGGTCTCGTTCTGCTGCGGCGCGGGTGTCACCTGGCTCTGCGCGACCGGCGCGACCGGCGTGTCCGCCGTCGCGGCGGCGGCCGGGACGAGCGTCAAGAAGAACGCCAGGCCCAGCCCGGTGAGGGTCTTGCGCATTGGGTTCCCCCGATCTGGCGGTCTCGACAACCGCGGAGACCGCCAATCACGCCTTCTGCGAGGAAGGCTCTCGATAGCGGGGCGATCTCCATATCCCCTGCTAACTACGCCACTACCATCGTCACGGCGGCATCAAACGCCTACTCCCCGCGACGGGAGGCCGTGGTGACCCGGCACCCCCTGCCGTACACGGCTTTCCGCCATCTTCGCCAATTCGGCTCGGGCCCACGGTCCTGGCGGCGCGGGGGCGTCGCGGACGGCCTGGTGGAGGGGTGCGCGCAGGGTCACCTCGACGACCAGGTCACGGGTGGCGGTCACGCGGAGCACGGAGGCGAGCAGCGTGTCCTCGCCCACGAAGCAGGCCCTGGTGGAGGGTTCCGCGCCCTCGAGATAACGCAGCGTGATCGGGCGGACGGCCGCGGCGGCGTCGACCGCCGCCTGGAACACGGCCGGACGGAAGTCGCCCATCCCGCGCCCGCACCACGTGGTGCCCTCGGGGAAGGCCACGACCGAGTCGCCCGCCCTGAGCGCCTGCGCCACGGCGGCCACGGTGGACGGCAGCTCCATGAGCCGCTCCCGGTCGATGAACAGGGCTCCCGCGCCCGACACCAGCGTACGGACGACCGGCCAGGCGGCGATCTCCTGTTTGGCGAGCGGCCTGGCGGGCAGGGTGGCGGCCACGACCAGGGGGTCCAGCCAGGAGACGTGGTTGGCCACGACCAGGCTGCCCACCGCCGGAGCCGCCCCGCCGGGAGCGGCGGCGTCCCCAAAGGCGGTGTCCCCAAAGGCTGCGTCCGGCGGTCCGACGACCTCCAGCCGCAGACCGAGCGCGCGCAGCAGCACGCGCGCCCACATCCTCGTGAACGCCGCCTGCCTGCGGCGGGTGGCGAACGTACGCGACAGCAGGGCCGCGGGCACGCCCGCCAGCACGATCACGACCGCCGCGAGGATCCTGGCACCGCGCACGACGCCGCCCACCGCGGCGGCCGGGTCCTGGACGCACTCCTCAGGAGTGCAGGGACCCACCGGGCGCCAGGGGTTGACGGGTACGACGGCCGCGGGAGCCGCCGCGGGGCCCGCCCAGGAGAGGTCGGCGGGCGGGAGCACCGCGCTCACAGGGGCTCACCGAGGGGTGGCTCGCCCAGGAAGAACCGCAGGTAGCGGGAGTTGACGTTGGCCATCGACAGCAGCATGAAGAAGTCGGCCGTGCCGAAGTCCCGGTCGTGCGCCGGGGCCCCGCACACCCACGAGCCCAGCCGCAGGTAGCCGCGCAGCAGCGCGGGCGGCACGAACCGGTCGGGCAGCGGCGAGCCGTCCGGGCGCCACGGCGTGTGCGGCGTCACCCGGTACTCCTCGGGCCCGAGCGCGACCTGGGCCACGACGGTCGCGGCCAGCGCGCCCCGGTCGTCGAGCGGCACCGAGCAGCAGCCGGCCAGCCACCGGTGCCCGCCGGAGACCATGTACCTGGCGATCCCCGCCCACATCAGGCCGACCACGGCGCCGTCGCGGTGGTCGGGGTGCACACAGGTGCGACCGGCCTCGACCAGGCCCTTCCTGATCGGCGCCAGCCTGGACAGGTCGAACTCGGAGTCGGAGTAGAGCTGCTCGGTGCGTCCCGGGGGCAGCAGCCGGTAGGTGCCGACGACCTCGTCGCCGTCGCGTACGAGAAGGTGGTCGCAGTAGGCGTCGAACCGGTCGGCGTCGAGACCGGAGACCGGGCTGTCGAGCCGGGCCCCCATCTCCTCGGCGAAGACCCTGTAACGCAGCCGCTGGGCGGCCTGCACATCGGCGGCGGTGGTGGCCATGCCGACCGAGTAACGACCGGTGTCAACAGAGATTGTCATGGGCGCGCGTCCTTCCCTGAAAGCCCCTCGCGCCTATGTCGACATGCCGAAATGACGTGCGAGCCTCTCATCGGGGGCAGCCAGGCGTCCGCGTGGTGACGTTCAGGAAAGTCCTTCTCGCGGAAAATCATTTCCCCCGTGACCAGGCAGATCACTACACTCGCGGCGAACGCCATCACGTGACGAGGGAAGGGGGCCGGCCGTGCGCCACAGCACCGCCACCGTCGTCTCCCCGTCGCGTCACGAGGTGATCCTGGTGTCTTCGCGGCCCCGGTGCCGGCTGCGCGGCCGGCTCTGGCTGCTGCCCTGACGAAGACGCCCCTCTCCGGGGTCAGGTTCGCCGGGGGAATCGCGCCGTCCTGTCAGGCGAACGTCCCCGAAAGGTTCCCGAGCCATGCGCGCTCGCGTCTCCAACCCGCTGGCCACCGTACGTAACCTCGGCATCCTCGCCCACGTGGACGCCGGGAAGACCACCGTGACCGAACGCGTCCTGTACGCGACCGGCGCCACCTACAAGCGCGGCGAGGTGCACGACGGCACCACCGTCACCGACTTCGACGCCCAGGAGCGCGGGCGCGGCATCACCATCTTCGCCGCCACCGTGAGCTGCGACTGGGACGGGCACCGGATCAACCTGATCGACACCCCCGGGCACGTCGACTTCTCCGACGAGGTCGAGCGTTCGCTGCGGGTGCTCGACGGCGCGATCGCGGTGTTCGACGGCGTCGCCGGGGTCGAGCCGCAGAGCGAGTCGGTGTGGCGCCGCGCCGACCGGCACGGGGTGCCGCGCGTGGCGTTCGTCAACAAGCTGGACCGGGCGGGCGCCGACCTCGACGCCGCGGTCGAGTCGATCCGCCGACGACTGCACCCCGCGCCGCTGGCGGTGCAGATGCCGATCGGCCGCGAGGGCGGCTTCGCCGGTGTGGTCGACCTGCTGGGCATGCGCGCCCTGACGTGGGACGGCGGCGTCCCGCAGGCGGGCCCGGTGCCGGACGGCCTGCTGGCGGAGGCGCGGCGGCGGCGCCGGCTGCTGGAGGAGGCGGTGGCCGAGCTGCATCCCGGCGCGCTGGAGGAGTTCTGCGCGCGGCCGTCGCTCTCCGAGGAGACGCTGGTCGCGGCGCTGCGCGACCTGACCAGGACCGGGGAGGGCGTCGTGGTGCTGTGCGGCTCCGCGTACCGGGATCGCGGGATCGAGCCGCTGCTCGACGCGGTCGTGCGGTACCTGCCGTCACCGCTGGACGTGCCCGCCGTGCGCGGGCACGACGGCGAGACCAGGCCCGCCGACCCGGCAGCGCCGCTGGCCGCGCTGGTGTTCAAGGTCGGCGCGACGCCGACCGGGCGGCTGACGTACCTGCGGGTCTACTCGGGAACGATGCGGAAGGGGGACACGGTGCTGGACGCGGGCACGGGCCGGACCGAGCGGATCGCCAGGATCCTGCGCGTGCAGGCCGACCGTCACACCGAGACCGAACGCGCGGTGGCCGGCGACATCGTGGCCGTGGCCGGGCCCAAGGCCGTCCGCGCGGGCGCGACCCTGTGCGCGGCGGGCGCGCCGCTGCTGCTGGAGCCGCCGGGCGTGACCGAGCCGGTGGTGTCGGTGGCCGTCGAGCCGCGCGGCGGCGGCGACGGCGACCGGCTGGCGGCGGCGCTGGCGCGGCTGACCGAGGAGGACCCGTCGCTGGCCGTGCGGACCGACGCCGAGACCGGGCAGATCGTGCTGTCCGGGATGGGCGAGCTGCACCTGGAGGTGGCCGCGGAGAAACTGCGCCTCGAACACCGCCTGGAGGTGAACGTCGGCCGGCCCCGGGTGGCCTTCAGGGAGACGGTCACGCGTGGCGTGTCGGGACTGCTGTACCGGCACGTCAAGCAGGACGGCGGCCCCGGGCAGTTCGCCCATGTGGTGATCGACGTCGAGCCGCTGGACGAGGGCTTCGTCTTCGCCTCGGCGGTGACGGGCGCCCGGGTGCCGCGCGAGTACGTGCGCGCGGTCGAGGCCGGCTGCCGGGACGCGCTGTCCGGCGGCCCGCTCGGCGGCCACCCGGTCACCGGCCTGCGGGTGACGCTGACCGACGGGGCCACGCACGTGCGGGACTCCTCCGAGGCGGCCTTCCGCGCGGCGGGGCGGTTCGCGCTGCGCGAGGCGCTGCGCTCGTGCGCGATGGCCGTGCTGGAGCCGGTGGTCGAGGTGACGGTGACCGTGCCGGACGACCTGGCCGGCGGCGTGCTGGGAGACCTGTCGGCGCGGCGCGGGCGGGTCACCGGCTCGCGGGCGCTGGCCGGCGCGGTGGTGATCACCGCGGTGGTGCCGCTGGCCGAGGTGTTCGGGTACGCGACCCGGCTGCGCAGCCGTACGCAGGGGCGGGGCACGTTCACCGCCCGGCCCGCCGGCTACGCCCCGGCCTGACGGACGGCCCCGCCCCCGGTGCTCACCGAGGGCGGGGTCCGTCCCCGGTCAGGCGGTGGTGAAGGAGATCCACACGTCCGGCGGCACGTCGGGCCGGTTCGGCACCGGCCTGCGCTCCTCGGTCCAGGCGGCTCCGGCGTGTTCGGTGGCCACGCGCCGCCAGAACGCGACCGCCGTCTCGTTGGCGTCCTGGAAGGCGATCTGCCAGGGGCCGGGGTGCCGGGCGAGCACGTCCCGTACGGCCGCCAGGCCGATGCCGGAGCGGCGTGCGCCGCGTACGACGAAGAAGCTGTTCAGCACGCGCGCCGGGCCGGACAGCGCGCGCACGAGCGCGAAGCCCACGGGCCGGTCGCCGCTGGTGAACAGGTAGGGGGCCCAGTCGGCGTGCTCGAAGGCAGAGCGCAGCCGGTCGCTGCGGTAGGTGGCGTCGGGGGCGGGCAGCCCGCCCTGGAAGTCCGCCATGTCGTGGCGGAACATCAGCCAGAGGCGCTCGGCGAGGGGGAGGTCGGCGGCGCTCATGGGGCGCACGGCCAAGTGCTGAGTGGTCATGAAACGACCTTCCGGCCGAAGGCAACCTCCGACCGGAAGGGTGACATTAACAGGTTCTGGCCATGGGGCGGTAATCGGTCAAGGGCTGGTGACCGTCGCCCCGGTTTCCGCGGCCGACCAGTAGAGGGCCCTGGCCACCTGCCCGAACAGGCCCTTGGGATGGTTGCGGAACATCGGCTCGGTGCCGAAGAGCACGACGGCGGCGCCGCGCTCGTCCCGGCCGCTGACCACGGCGGCCTGGCCTCTGGCCGCGTCCTGGCCGCCCGCGCCGGACCGGTCGGCCCGCCAGTGGCCGGCGACCAGCGGCCCCTCGGCCGCGTACGACTGCTCGACCGTGACCTCGGGCCCGAGCCCGGTGAACCACAGCGGCGAGTACACGAACGAGTGGTCCGGCGACCCGCCGCCGACCGGGCCGTCCGCCGCGACGGTGCGGACCACGCCGTTGGCGTCGTCGCGGCCCGCCACCGTGGTCGCGGTGAGCAGCCCCGCGGCGGTGTTGAAGGCGGCGCCCGTCTCACCGCGGGTGATCACGCCGCCGGTGGCGAGGAAGGCGTCGAGCGCCGTCCTGGCCGCCGGGTTGAGCGCGGCGTGGTTGAGCCCGCTGGAGACGAACAGGACGTCCGTGCCGCTCCAGTCGTAACCCGCGTTGAGCACGGCGGTGGAGACCGGGGTGACGGAGAAGCCCAGCTCGCGCAGCGTGAACAGCTCGTCGGCGGACGCCGCCGCGGCGACGCGCACCGGCCCGAGCGGGGTACCGGTGGCGGTCGTCGAGGTGAAGGCGACGCCGTGCCGGTCGGCGACGGTCTTCGCCGCCTGCCGGGCCGTGGCGGGCACGATCGCCGTGCCGCCGCTGCCCCACGTCACCGCGACGCCCTGGGCGAGCAGGTCGTTGACCGCCCTGATCTCCTTGGCGTCGGTGACCGCGAGCGCGAGCGGGCCCTGTCCGCGCGGTACGGACCCGGTCGGGGCGGCGGCCTTGACCGGGGTGGTGTTCGCGCGCAGCGACTCGACCGGCTCGACGGTGGCGCCCCAGAGCAGGGCGTGGCTCCACCCGGAGATGTCGTACATGGCGTCGACCCGTGGGGAGATGTCCTCCCCCGGCTCCAGCAGGACGTTGGCCAGTCCGCGCTTGGGCTGGCGCATGTCCACCACGTACGACCCGGCCGGGTACGTCGTGCCGCCTGACCGGAACGCCGACCTGGCCCGCTCGACCCGCACGTCGTTGGCGATCAGGTGGTCCACCAGCCGCGCGGCGGCCGTGCCCGAGCGCTGCGCGGACCCGGCGGGGATGACGTACGCGCGCGGGAAGGTGGTGGTGTAGACGTCCTCGGGCCCGAAGCCGGGCACGATGCCCAGCGGGACGGCCTTGGCCGGCTCACCGGCCGCGCCGCGCCGGAACACCTCGATCTGGTCGGCGATCAGCCGGTCGTGCCCGGCCAGGACGAAGCCGTAGGTGGCGCGGATCGCGGCGGCGGCCACGTCGGTGTTGACGGCCGAGCGGCGGCGCAGCTCCTCGACCGTCAACTCCTCGTACACGGAGCCGTTGACGTCCAGCGGGATCTCCACGGTGTGCGCGGCCACCGCGCCGTGGAAGGGCGCGTACTGCGGGGTGAAGATGGGCGGCCAGTCGTCCCAGCCCTCCTCGGAGTCGCGGAACGGGATCTGCACGGGCTCCACGCCGTCCTTGTCCGGGGTGTAGCCGAGGGCGTTGACGGCGGCCTCCATGCCGAGGCCGTTGGCGTAGGTGTTGGTGATGAACAGGTCGTACTCGTAGTTGCCGCCGTGCGGCGGGGTGGTCGGCTCGATGAGCGTGCCGTTGACGTAGCCGTGCAGGTCGAGCATGGCGACGGGCTGGGTGTCGATCAGCACCTGGCGCATGGCGCGGACCTCGGGCTGCGAGGCGGTGACGAAGTCGCGGTTGAGGTCGAACCCGGCGCCGTTCTGGCGCCGGTTGCCGACCCGGCCGTCGGGGTTGGCCGTGACGTTGAAGTAGAGGCGGGTGCGCTTGAGCAGGTCGGCCACGGCCGGGTCGGTGCTGGTGGCGAGCTGCTCGATGGTACGCAGCGCCGCGTCGGTGCCCTCCCACTCGTTGCCGTGGATGTTGGCGTTGACGAAGACCGGCGCCTTGTACTGCCTGGCCAGGCCACGGTCCCGCGCGGCGGCGGCCGGGTCGTCCTCGATCCGCTCGCGCAGCCGGGCCTGCTCGCGCGCCTGGGCGGCGCTCTCCGGCGCGGTGACGGTGACGAGGTAGAGGTCGCGGCCCTGGGCGGAGCTGCCGATGATCTCCGCGCTCACCCGGTCGCTGCGCCGCTGCAGGTCGTTGAGCTTGGGCGCGATCCCGTGGTACGGCACCAGCCCGAGCTTGATCGAGGCGTCGGCCGGGTTCTCCGCGGGCACCGGCAGCCGCGTCTGGCGGGGGTAGCCCCGGTCGCGGGAGTGCCCGTACGGCTGCTCCCCTCCTTGGACGGCGCGCAGGGCGGCGGCCTCCTCGGGCAGCCCGGCGGCGACCTCGTTGCGTTCGGGGCCGTTGCCGAAGTCGCGCACGGCGGGGGACGGCGTCCCGGCGGGCTCGGCGGCCGCCGGGACCGCCATGAGCACCGCCGCCGGGAGCAGGGCGGCGAGCAGCAGGCGGGTGGTGGACGGACGCATCACGGCTCCCGGTAGTCGGCGGCGATCCCGATCAGGGAGATCACACCCGAGGCGAACTCCATGGCCTCGGCGTGGCCCTCGCTGAACGGCGGCTGGAAGCCCACGCCCTCCCAGGTCCTGGTCTGCGGGTTCCACAGGTCGGCGCCGACCTCGAAGTCCCACCCGTAGATGCCGAAGTCGTACCACAGCTCGTCGGCGGAGTTCCCGGCGGCCGAGTACAGCACGTCCGTCACCGGGCCGGTCTGCTGCGGCCAGATGACGGTGCCGCGCTCGGCGGCGATGGCCTGCTCGATCGTCCTGGCCGACCGCAGGAAGTACGCCTCCTCCTTCGCCGTGGGCCTGGGCAGGCTGACGCGGCCGTCGAGCTTGTACGCCCCGGGCGGCCACATGAAGTACCCGCCGAAGCTGTGCACGTTCATGGCGAAGCGGATGTTGCGGTACTCCTGGGCCAGCCAGATGACGTTGCGGCTCTCGGGCTCGGAGTGCTCGGCGGGTCCGGCGTACGAGCCGCTCTGGCAGTTGGCCGAGGCGCCGAAGTAGCCGTCGGTCAGGGAGCCGGCGGCGTAGTTGCGGTTGACGTCCACGCCCCACTGGTTGCGCAGCGCCGGGTCGGACTGCTGGGCCGGGCAGTGGTTGGTCATGTTCTTCCGCTGGGCGTTGAAGTCGTAGAAGCTGTAGTTCGCGCCGTCGGGGTTGACGGTCGGCACGATGAAGATGTCCGTGCGCTCCAGCAGCCGGCGGGTTTCCTTGTCGCGGGCGTAGTTGCGCAGCAGCCGCTCGGCCGCCTCGATGGTGACCAGCGGCGTCACCCACTCCCTGGCGTGCTCCTGGGAGTAGGCCAGCACGCCGGTGCGCGAGCCGTCGCGGTGCACGCCGATGCGCAGGGCCAGCACCTGGGCGGGGGCGCGGGAGACGTCGGCGGGGGCGTTGAGGAAGTCGTCGAGCTGGGTGAGCGGCGCGGGCGCCATGACCCCGGCCCCCGGGTCGGTGCGGTAGAGGGCCGCCTTGACGGGCAGGCCGGGCGTGCCGTTGATCGCGGCGACGACCTGGGCGGCGGTGCTGACCGGGGCGCCGGACTCGCCGGTGGCCAGGCTGACGGTGATCTGCTTGCCGTTCAGGGTGACCCGCAGGGGGCTGCCGGGAGTGCCGGGGGCGACCAGTTCGACGCCCAGGTCGTTGCCGCCCTCCGAGCCGTACGCGGTCGAGGTGACCACGACGGCGGCACCCGGCGGGGTCCCGATGAGCGCCTGGGCGTGCCGCCGGTAGCCGTTCGTCTTGTACGGCAGCTCGACCAGCTCGGTGAGGCGGGGGAACTGCCGGTGCAGGGCCTTGACCCGCTCGTTGAGCTGGGCCGGCGTCATGTACTGGGTGACGAAGTCCTTCTGGTAGCCGGACCCGGTCCTGTCGGGACGCTCACCGTCCGGCCACTCCTTCACCCGCGCCTCGGCCTTGCCGCCGCCCGCCGAGGTGACGGTGATCCACTGCGGCTGGTCGTCGGCCGGGACCGGGGTGCTGAACTGGTGGCCCAGGTACGCCCCCGCGTCCACGTACGCCACCATTTCGGCCTGCCCGCTCGTGCCCCGCTTGCCCTTCCAGGAGACGGTGAGCGTGGCGGCCTGGGCGGCGCTGCTGGACGCCTCGACCGACAGGAAGTAGCCGTCGCGGGACTCGTACCAGACCGCCCGTTCGACCACGATCTGGTCCTTCTGCGCCTGCTCCGGGGCCGCCTTGGCGGTGGCCCGCGCCGGGGTGCCTGAAGCCTCGGCGGCGCCGAGCGCACGCAGTTCGGCGAGCTGCGTCGGTGTGACCACCGCGTCGATCTGGACGCTGCCGTCCGCCTGGGGACGTACCCGCTCGGTGAGGTCGGCGCCGGAGGCCACCAGGCGTTCCATGGTGGCGCGGTCCGGCACGGAGAGCGTGACCAGTGAGACCGGTTCGGGATCCGTCGGCCCGGCGACGGCGGGGACGGCCGGTTGAGCCCCCGTCAGTCCGGTCGCGACGATCAATAAGACAACTGCGGACGCCCGTAAACCACGCATGTGGCCCCTTTCGGATCATTCCATATGGGCCTTATTGAAAGCCGACAATCGTCTAACCGGCAAGACCCAGGAACTTCACGACCTCACTCACGAAACGTGCGCGGCCGCGTTCGAGGTGCGCGTAGTGGGTGGTCTCCGTCAGCTCCACGCTCCTGACCTCGCGGGCGTGCACGAGGTGGGCGCGCAGCCGGGTGACGTCGTCGGGACGGCTCCAGAAGTCGCCCTCGCTGCGCAGGATGAGCGTGCGCGCGGTGATCAGGCTCGCGTCCCAGAGCTGGCGGCCGGTGGCCAGGTAGAAGCTGTCCTCCATGGCGCCGGACGGGGCGCGGAAACTCGGCGGAGTACGGTCGCCGCTGGTGGGGTCGGAGGCGAGCGCGGCCTTCACG
Source organism: Nonomuraea sp. NPDC051298 (assembly GCF_055586305.1). Lineage (NCBI taxonomy): Bacteria > Bacillati > Actinomycetota > Actinomycetes > Streptosporangiales > Streptosporangiaceae > Nonomuraea > Nonomuraea sp. NPDC051298. The sequence goes on along the minus strand of NZ_JBVJIM010000007.1, from coordinate 53,953 downwards.
TACGCGTCCGCGACCGCCGGGTCGCGCCAGACCGTCTTGTCCTCGCCGGGGATGCCCGCGTCCCACGAAGGCAGCAGGCTCTCGGCGGTGTTGTAGCGGTAGGCGCCGTAACGGGCGGCGTTGAAGCGGCCGGGATGGTCGGGGTCCTCCAGGTCACCGCCGCGGCCCAGGGTGGGGTGGCCGTCGCCGGGGCCGTACAGGGTGTTGTAGAGCACGAGGTGGCTGACGCGGCCGGGGTTGGCGGCGGCGTACTGGCCCAGCCAGTGGCCGCCGGTCGCCCAGCCGAGCAGGGCCACCTGGCCGCCGGGGGCGATCCGGTCCACGACGGCGGCCACGTCGCGGACCACCTCGTCGGAGCGGACGGCGGGCCGGCCGTCCTGGGGCGGGCGGGTCATCGCCGGGGGCCGGGTGGAGGCGCCGTACCCTCTGGCGTCCATCACGTACACGCGGTGACCGGCCCGCGCCAGGTCCTCGGCCAGGGAGCCGCCGGGCACCGGCAGGTCGAAGCTGGCCGTTCCCGGGACCCGGGCGCCGTGCAGCAGCAGCACCGGACGGCCGCGCCCGGCCAGGCTGACCTCGCGCACCGCGATCCGGACGCCCGGGTCGCTCGTGACGTGGAAGTCCGAACGTCTCACCCGGTCGCGCGGCTCGGCCGTCAGGGAGACGGCGGTGACCAGGGTGACGACGGCGTGCAGGAACAGGCGCATGGGAATCCCAGGAAGGTGCGGGAACGTGAACGCCTTCGATCCTGCCGCCACCGGCCCCGGGAGCCGCGATTACCCGACCAGTCACCCTCCATTGATATGCGGAGGATATGAGGGGAAAGAGGCCGGTCCGTCACACGGAGGGGAGGTCCCGCCTCACTGGGCAGGGCGCTTGACCGACACCGGCTGGACCTCGACGGTGTGGTTCTCCTTGGCCCAGGCGCCCGTGGAGTAGGCCACCGGGAGGCCCTTCGCGCCGTTTCCTTCGCCCCACTTGGTGACGACGTACTCGATCTTGATGTGGCCGTTGCCGCCGACGCCGTCCACGCTCAGGGTCTCGGAGTTGAACGTGCCGCCGGTCAGCTCGGCGAAGGTCTTGGCGTCCAGGTCCAGCATCACGCCACGGTTGGAGGGAGTGCCGGGCCCGCGGTCACCCACGAAGAACGGCAGCTTCTTGCCCTGGTAGACGACGTAGCCCTCGGTCATGAGCGGCCAGCTCGGGCTGGCGACCAGGCCCTTCTGCATCGGCTTGCCCGCGGCCGGCAGACCCGTGTCACCGGCGCGGCCGGAGGAGTCGTCCCAGAAGTAGGACGCCAGGGTCGTGCCCTTCAGCACGACCTGCTGCTGGGGGGTGGCGGTGCTGGTGCTGGCGGCCGTGGCGGCGTGCGCCGAGGCCGACCCGACGGTGAGGGTCGTGGCGGCCGACACGGCAAGCAGGGCGAGGGAACGCAGGCAAGCAGACACGAGGAATTCAGGTCCTTTGTTAGGGGACGGGAACTTTGCGCTCGCGGGACGGACGTAGCCGGGCCTCACGCCGCACGGAACTACTGTGGAGCGCACTCCGGATCCCTGAACCGGGAACCGGGTCCGGCGAGTGTTTCCCTAGGTAAGGTACGGGTCACCCGCCGGGTAACGATCCCCACGTTAAGCCCCTAAACCGGACAAACGCAAACCTATCCCCATGAATCCGGCAAAGATCTACGTTGCCGGTAAAGCCATCAGCGCACCTCCCTCCGCAGCACGCGCAGCACCCCCGCCCCCATGGGGATCACCACCCAGACCAGCATCGACGTGGCCAGCCTGGCCAGGTCACCGCCCGTCGCGCGGCCGTCGACGATCGCGTTGGCGGTGGTGTTCAGGTCGAACCACTCCATCAGGAACGCCCCCGCGCCGCCGAGACTCCCCACCAAACCCCACACCATGGGATTGACCAGGGAGATCACGATCGCCGCCGGCGCGTTCAGCAGCAGCATCCCCATGGCCAGCCCCTGGGCGGTCAGGATGACCATCGTCGCGATCCACCCCAGCACCGCCCCCGGCTCCAGCCGCCACGTCGCCTCCACTCCGTGCGCGGCCGCGGCGACGGCGGTCACCGGCACGGCCACCAGCAGCGCCAGCAGGCAGGCCACCACGGCCGCGGCCAGCACGGGCACACACTTGGCCGCCAGAACCCGCCCCCGCCGGGGTTCCAGCGTGAACGTGGTCAGCGCGGTGCGATGGCTCCACTCACCGGTGACCGTGAGGATGCCCAGGACGGGCAGCAGCACGCCGAGCGCGATCGCGGCCGTCCCGGCCAGGGTGAACAGGTTGGCCGGGCCGGTGGCCAGGCCGCGACCGGCGACGAGCGCCAGCGCCAGGAGGGTCAGGGTGCCCGTCATGATCACGCTGGTGCGCGTGTCCAGCATCTTGCGCGTCTCGACCCGTACCAGCCTCCCGAAGGGGATGCGCCGGGCAATCCGGGTGTCTGTCGTCATTTCAGCCTCCAAACGGCTCAGATCGGCTCAGATCGGCTCAGATCGGCGAGGTGAGGTCGAGGAACGTCCGCTCCAGGCTGCGGCCCCGGCCGAGTTCGGCGAGAGTGCCCTCGGCCAGCACCCGGCCGCCGCCGATCAGCACGATGCGGTCGGCCACCCGCTCCACCTCGTACAGCAGGTGCGAGCTGAGCAGCACCGCGCACCCCGAGTCGGCCAGGCCGCGCAGCAGCCCGCGCATCCAATGGATCCCCTGGGGGTCGAGGCCGTTGGCCGGCTCGTCGAGGATGAGCGCCCGGGGGCGGCCGAGCAGCGCGTGGCCGATGCCGAGGCGCTGCCGCATGCCGAGCGAGTAGCCCCTGACGGCCCGCCCGGCCTCCCGGCCGGCCAGCCCCACCGACTCCAGCACCTCGTCCACGCGCGATCGGGGCAGGCCGAGCATCATGGCGCCCAGGAGCAGCACCTCGCGCCCGGTGCGGCCCGGGTGCTGGGCGCCCGCGTCGAGCAGCGTGCCGACGTCGAAGCCGGGACGCTCCAGCTCCGCGTACGGCCGCCCCAGCACGGTGGCCGAGCCCGACGTGGGACGGGACAGCCCGGACAGGATGCGCATGGCAGTGGACTTGCCTGCGCCGTTCGGCCCGAGAAACCCGGTGACGGTGCCCGGGTGGACGGTGAAGGACACGTCGTCCAGCGCCTTCACCTCGTTGTACGCCTTGCTGACGCGGTGGAATTCGATCACGGGCCCAGTCCACAGGAAACGCGCCCCCGGCCTCATCGGACCTGGGTCGAGAGTTCCCGTCGGCAGGGCGGCAACGGCGGCGGGCGTTGCCGCCCACCGTCCAGGGACGGATGGCCCACGGACCCGGCGGCAACGGGCCGCAGGTGGACCAGGGGCGACGAGGAGCGCGACCACGGTCGGCAGCGACGTGGACCTGGGTCTCTGAAGCCCGGCCCGGACGCTGTCTAGGCTGGAGGCCGTGCCCGACCACCCCGCCGCGCCCCGAGGCGACCGCCCGCCGCTCGCCCCACGGCTGTCGTCCTCCGGCGGGCGGCCGTCCGACGACACGCTGGGGACCGTCCTGCTCTACCTGTTCGCCGCCCTCCCCCTCGGCTTCCACGTCCTGCTGCTGGTCGCCCTCGACTCGCGGGCGCCGGCGGTCGACCCGATTCTGTTCCTCGACATGGGGATCGGCGCGGCGGGCCTGCTGCTGCTGCCGTTGCGGCGCAGGTGGCCGTGGCAGACGGCGCTGGTCACGGCCGCCTCCACCGCCTTCTCGCTCTCCGTCGTCGGCCCGGCGGTGGTGTCGTTCGCCTCGCTGACCACGCATCGGCGCCGCTGGCGGATCGTCACCGTGGCGGTGGTCTTCTGGAGCTGCTTCGTCGTCTCCACCCGGTGGAAGGACGATTTCCCGCTGGCCCCCTTGACCGCCCTGTACGGCCTGGTCGGGGCCATGACGCTGGGCGGGCTGACCGTCTTCGGCCTCTACCTGCGCGGGCGGCGCGAGCTGCTGGCCGCGCACCGGACGGCGGAGGCGGCGGCGCAGGAGCAGCGGGTGGAGCAGGCCAAGCTGGCCGAACGCCTCAAGATCGCCCAGGAGATGCACGACGTCCTGGCGCACCGGATCTCCCTGCTGGCCATGCTGGCGGGCGGCCTGGCCTATCGCCGGGATCTCGGCCCCGAGCAGACGCGCGAGGCCGCCCAGGCGATCCAGGAGAACGCCCACCAGTCGCTCAACGAGCTGCGCGCCGTGCTCGGCACCCTGCGCCGCGACTCCCGCGACGCGCCGGACGGCGACGGCGGCACCGTGAGCGGCCTGGCGGCGCCGCAGCCGACGCTGGCCCACCTGGAGGCCCTGTTCGCGGAGGTACGCGCCGCCGGTCAGCGGGTCGAGGTGGACGACACCGTCGAGGCCAGGGAGTCGCTGCCGACGCAGACGGGGCGGCACGCGTACCGGATCGTCCAGGAGGCGCTCACCAACGCGCGCAAGCACGCGCCGGGCCGTCCCGTGCGGGCGGAGATCGGCGGGCGGCCGGGCGACGGGCTGCGCATCCGGGTGAGCAACGCGATCGCGCCGGGGGCGGCGGCCGGGCCAGGGGGACGGCTGGGGCTCGTGGGGCTGGCCGAGCGGACGCGGATGGCCGGCGGCACGATCACCCATGACGTACACGAAGGGCGTTTCGTCCTCGACGCCCTGCTCCGGTGGGAGGCTTGACCCCGTGATCAGAGTGGTGATCGTGGACGACGACCCGATGGTGCGCACGGGGCTGCGCCTCATCCTGGGCGGGGAGCCCGACCTCGACCTGGTGGGCGAGGCGGGCGACGGCAGGCAGGCCATGGACGTGATCCGCGACCTGCGTCCCGACGTGGTGCTGATGGACATCCGGATGCCCGAGCAGGACGGGCTGACCACCACCGAGCTGCTGCTGAGCCGTCGCAGGCCGCCGCGCATCCTGGTCCTGACCACGTTCGACGCCGACGACATGGTGCTGCGGGCGCTCCAGCTAGGCGCCAACGGATTCCTGTTGAAGGACACGCCGCCGCCGAAGATGATCGAGGCGGTGCGGGCGGTGGCCAGGGGCGAGCCGGTGCTGTCGCCGAGCGTCGCGCAGCAGGTGATCGCCGCCGCCACCGGCCGCTACGAGCCGCGCCGCCCGGAGGCGGCCCGCGAGCTGGCCACGCTCACCGACCGCGAGCGCGAGGTCGCGATCGAGGTGGCCAGGGGAAGCTCGAACGCCGAGATCGCCAGAGACCTCTCCGTGAGCGTGGCCACCGTGAAGGCGAACATCACCCGCATCTTCGCCAAACTCGGCACCGACAACCGCGTCCACGTGGCCATGAAGGTCCGCGACGCCGGCCTCCTCTGACACCCGGCGCCGACCGTCCCCGGTCCGCTGAGTGGACCGAACCTTGCCCGGCCGTTCCCCCGCGAGCAGCATGACTTCACAGAGTAATCATGTAGCCGCTCAGAGCGACATCGATCCGGCCGCGCCCGCGAAAGGACACAGGAGTATGAGCAACAGATCGGCGAGGGTCCTGTCCGGGGTCCTGATCGCGGCGGCGACGGTGCTGGCCGGTACGGACAGCGCCGCCGCGGCGGCCGACCCGACGTGCGGCGGCTGGATCGGCAGCCTCGTCTTCCCCGGGCTTTCGGCCCGCGCCTGCGTCTGGGGGGTCGGCGCCAACTGGAAGCAGGCCCAGACGGAGGTGTTCAACGGCACGGGCTACGCGCTGGAGGTCGAGAGCCTGACCGCCACGCTCGACCCCCTCCCCGCGAACGCCCGGTGCACCGGCATCCGGCTCCAGAACGGGCAGTCGGCGTTCTGCGGCACCCGCAGCGTGCCCGACAACAACCCCTTCCAGTTCGATCGCGCCCTGGGCTCCGTCCAGGTCACCGACCTGGTCAGACGGGAACAGTTCGCCTTCCAGTCCCCCTGGGTGGGCTGACGGGGAGGGCGCGGCGGCCGGGGTCAGGGAGCGGTCAGCGGGCTCAGGGCCCGGCCCGCCCCCGGCACCCGGGCCAGGTTGGCGCTGACGCGCGCCGCGGTGTCCCGTACGGCGTCCGCCAGCAGGGGCAGGCGGCCGGTGCCGAGCACCACGACGGCCACCGCGGCCACCACGGCTCCCGTCGGCGCGCGTACGGGTGCGGCCACGCACCCGATCGGTGGCAGGCCCGCCTCGAAGCCGGAGGCCACCCCACGGTCCCGCGCGTGGCCGAGCCGACTCTCGCGCGAGCGCCCGCGCCCGGTGTCACCGACCCGCCGCGCCCACTCGGCCCGGGACCGCCCCTCCGGCCGGCCGGAGCCGGGATTCGGACCCACAGCGGCCCCCATCCGGCTCCCGTCGCGGCCCGGAGCAACGACCGGCCCGGAGTCCCACACCGCCGAAGCGACGCCCGGCCCGGAATCCCTCGCCGCCGGAGACATCACCGGTCCGGAATCCCACACCGCCGGAGCCACCACCCGCCCGAGGTCCCTCGCCGCCGAAGCGACGCCCGGCCCGGAGTCCCACACCACCGAAGCCACCACCGGCCCGGAATCCAACACCGCCAGCACGACCTCGGCGGCGCCGATCGCCGGCAGCACCATCCCCGGGCGCAACCGGAAGAGCGCGTCCACTCCCGGGTCGACGATGCCCGCCACGACGATGACGTCTCCGCTGTCCCTGACCACGACGGCCGCACCGCATCCTGCGGCGGCCAGCCGCCGCAGCGGTCGCACGGCGGCCGCGCTCAGCACCTGGGCGGGCGCCCAGCGCTGACCCCAGCGGAACGTCCGCGCCCCGATCCGGTAGCGGCCGCCGTCCTCGTGGTGCACCAGGCCCAGGTCGGTGAGCCGGCACAGCAGCCGATGGGTGGTCGCCTTGGGCAGGCCGGTGGCCACGGCGAGCTGCGTCAGCCCCGCCTCCTCCAGCCGCGCCAGCTCCTCCAGCACCGCGAAGGCGCCGTGCAGCACCCCCCGCCCGGCCGAGGGCCCGGGCTCGGCCCCACTCCGGTGGCCGCTCCCGCCGGGCGAGCCGTCGGCCTCTCCCCCACGGGGCCCCATCGCCCCACCCCCCTCAGCCGCAGTCACCCCACCCGTTGGTATCACCGGGCCGGCCGGCTCCCCCAGGCTCGCCGGAGCCAGATGTGACTTACCGGCAACTGTGAGTGACGTCCCTGGCGGGCGAAACGGGGGCGGTCAGAGGGATGCGCACTTGGTGAGGCGGAGCTTCGACTGCTTGTGCGGCAGCCGTTCCCAGTCGTCCATGAAGGCGGCGTCGAAGCCGTGCCTGTCGGCCAGGGCGACGAGCGTCTCGGTGCGGTAGTAGAAGTCCTCCCGCAGCACCTGGTGCTCCTTGCCCTCGGTCCGGTCGAAGGTGAAGTCGAACCAGGCGCCCGGCTTCATCACCCTGCCCACGTGCGCGAAGCACTCCTCGATCACGTCCAGCGGGGAGTGCGAGAAGACGCTGTGCGCGTGCACGACGTCGAAGTGCGCGTCGGGCAGGAACGCGAGCCGCAGGTCGCGTACGGGGGTGAGGTACGGCACCTTGTCGGCGAGCCCGTACGTGACGATCGTGTCCTGGGCGGCCACCAGGATGTCGGGCGAGATGTCGACGCCGTAGTAGTTGCCGGTGTGCAGGTAGCCGATGAACAGGTGGCCCGCCCGCAGGTTGCCGCACCCGATCTCCAGCATCCGGCACTCCGGCTTGAGACCGTGCTCGACGAGGTAGTCGAACTGCATGCGGCCCAGCGCCAGCCACCGCCTGTGGGTGTGCGACCCGACGGCGCCCTCGGGGTCGCGGGCGGTGTCGGACCTCATGACGGCCCGGTAGTAGGCGACGTGGTCCCGCGTGTGCAGCCTGAACCACATGTCGCGGACCAGCCGCCGCAGGTGGGGGAGGATCTTCCGCGGGTTCTTGACCGCGTACGTCAGTTGGTGGACGAGGCTGGAACGGGAGCGTTTCACCCCTGGGAATCTAGGTCAGCGGCACCGGACTCCATGGGCTGTGGCGACAGTCTTGGCTCACCGTTGGGCCAGCCTTTCAGCCACGGCTCCCGGCCTCCCCGGCGCCTGGCCGGGATGTCGGGGTTTCGCCGTGACGCGCCCGTGAGGCGTCACCCTTGTCACTTCGCCCGGCCAGCCGTCGTGCTTCCGGCGGAGGTCCCATCGGGACGGAGGCAGGCCCGAGTCTCGTGGCGGTCGGCCCGTGACGAAGCGGCGGGTGCGCCGAGCCGGGGTCAGCTCAGGTAGTCGCGCAGGGCCAGGGAGCGGGAGGGGTGGCGGAGCTTGGACATCGTCTTGGCCTCGATCTGGCGGATGCGCTCTCTGGTGACGCCGTAGACGCGGCCGATCTCGTCGAGGGTCATCGGCTTGCCGTCCTGAAGGCCGTAGCGCATGGTGATCACCCCGGCCTCGCGCTCGGAGAGCTGGTCGAGCAGGGCGTGCAGTTGCTGCTGGAGCAGGGTGAAGGAGACGGCGTCGGCCGGGGAGACGGCCTCGGCGTCCTCGATGAGGTCGCCGAACTCGCTGTCGCCCTCCTCGCCCAGCGGTGTGTGCAGGGAGATGGGCTCGCGGCCGTAGCGCTGCACCTCGATGACGCGGTCGGTCTCGAGCTCGCACTCCGTGGCGATCTCTTCGGGGGTGGGCTCGCGGCCCAGGTCGCTCTGCAGGCGGCGCTGGGTGCGCGCGACCTTGTTGATCAGCTCCACCATGTGCACCGGGATGCGGATCGTACGGGCCTGGTCGGCCATGGCCCGGGTGATGGCCTGCTTGATCCACCAGGTGGCGTAGGTGGAGAACTTGTAGCCGAGCCGGTAGTCGAACTTCTCGATCGTCCGGATCAGGCCGAGGTTGCCCTCCTGGATCAGGTCGAGGAAGAGCATGCCGCGCCCGGTGTAGCGCTTGGCGATGGAGACGACCAGCCGCAGGTTGGCCTCCAGCATGCGGCGTTTGGCGCGGGCGCCGTCGTCGGCGATCCATTCGAGGTCGGCGCGCAGATCGTCGGGCAGGTCGGGCTCGGTGTCGAGCCGCTCTCTGGCGAACAGCCCGGCCTCGATGCGCTTGGCCAGCTCGATCTCCTGCTCGGCGGTCAGCAGGGGCACGCGGCCGATGGCCTTGAGATAGGTCTTGACCGAGTCGGCGCTGACGGCCGTGCCGCTGTCGGCGCCGGCACCGTCGGCCACGGTGTCGTCCAGTTCGAGAACCTCTGCTGCTTGGGACAAAACTCTCTCCTCGCTGGCTTTGGGCGTGGACGGCGACCTGGGCAGGTCGCGCCTGACTTCAGGAAGGCTCCGGAGGAGAGCCGACCCGAAATAAGGTCGGACCTAAAAATGCGCGGAAGAGTGCGGCTGCGACCATCGGCACCTTGGGATGTCGGCGAACAGAAGAAGCGGAAGGCCGGGAAGGACCCTCACTCACCAAGGTACCCAACGGTTGCGAGCGCATCGCCACGCCGGAAGAGCCGGGCGAGCCGCCCCCGGCCCGAGGAACCGCCCCATCACGAGGCCGTCATGAGGCTCCTGGACGGTGACCATGCGCTCTCCCCTCTCTCGGCACCGGCGAAGGCCATCGGCACGGCGTACTCAAGCTCCCACATGCCACCGACAGTTCCGTCGGCGAGTAAGGCCGGGGAGACGGCCGCGTCCACGCGACGATCTCAAGGGACGATCTCAAGGGACAGCGACGTGGCGTCGGGCTCGGCGAAGGCCAGCAGTCGCGTGCCCTCCTCCTCCAGCGGCTTCAGGTCGACCGGCCCGAAGGGGCTGAGCAGCAGCCTGGCCCGCCTGCCCGACCGCTTGATCTGCCAGGTGCCGGCGGCGAACCCGTCCACCAGGTAGACGGCCCGCACCCGCAGGTTCTTGGTGGCCACCAGGCCCTTGTGCTCGTCGGCCAGCACCCGGGTACGGTCGGCGTGGCCGAGGACGAGGGTGTCGAAGTCGGGCAGGAAGCGTACGGGCGCGGGCGCGTCCCCGCCCGGCCTGGGCGCGCCGGGCAGGTCGAACAGCTCCCTGCCGGTGAAGTCGGTGACCCGCTCCAGATCCATGCCCGTCATGACCCTCCGCAGCCCGCGAAGCCCCGACCAGGTCTGCACGTCGGCGGGGGTGGCGGGGCCGAAGGCGGCCAGGTACCGCTCGACGAGCGCGGGCAGGCCGGCGGGCCGCGGCTCGATGCCGGGCAGCCCGAACGCCGGGTCGCGGGGGTAGCTCCACCGGTCCTGCGTCGGCTCGATGACCAGCGGGGTGAGCATGCGTACCGCGTAGCCGAGCGCACGGTCGTACCCGTCGGGGAACTCCGCCAGCAGCCTGGGCCGCAGCTCGTTGAAGGTCATGGGCCCGGCCGCGAGCAGCCGGTCGGCGGCGGCCCCGACGGCCGCGGGGTCGACGCCGTCGAAGCGGCGCGCGGCGGCGGCCAGCACGGGCTCCACCGCCGGGCGGAAGGCGGCGAAGTCGGCGGCCGTCACCAGGTGCAGGGTGGCCCGCCACAGGGTGGCGCGCACGAGCGTGCGCGCGTGCAGCGCGGCGTGCAGGTGATCGCGCTCGAACCCCGCCAGCCGCGCCCACACCCCGAGGTACGGTGGCCGCGGCTCCTGGGCCTGCAGCCCCGCGAGCCGGTGCACGACGTCGGCCGCGTCCCCCTCATGACGGGACAGAAGGTACTGACGGGCCAGAGTTGCACGGTTGAGGTCGCGCAGTGTGAGCATCTACATATCATGCCTTTCCCCATCAAAGAGGTACGTGCTACGTACCCAGCTCTTGCCGACGGCCACGCCTACCTCGACGGCGCCGCCGGCACGCAGCTCCCCCGGCCCGTGATCGACGCCATCGCCACCGCCTACCGGACGGGGATCGGCAACGTGGGCGGCGCCTTCCCCGCGAGCCACCGCTCCGACGCCATCGTGGCCGCCTGCCGCGCCGCCGTGGCGGACCTGGTCGGCGGCCACCCGGACGGCGTGATCCTCGGGCCCAACATGACCACGCTCACCTACCGCCTGGCCGGCGCGATCGCGGGGCCCGGCGACGAGGTGGTGGTCTCCCGGCTGGACCACGACGCCAACGTCCGCCCGTGGACCCAGACCGGCGCCACCGTACGCTGGGCCGAGGTGGACCCGGTCACCGGCGAACTGCCGGTCGAGCAGTACGCCGACCTGATCAACGAGCGCACCCGGGTGGTCGCGGTCACGGCGGCCAGCAACGTCCTCGGCACCCGTCCCGACGTGCCCGCCATCGCGGAGCTGGCGCACTTGGCGGGGGCGCTCATGTACGTGGACGGCGTGCACGCCACCCCGCACGGCCCCGTGGACATGCGCGCGCTGGGCGCCGACCTCTACGCCACCAGCGCCTACAAGTGGTCGGGCCCGCACATCGGCGCGGTGGTCGCGGACCCGGCGCTGCTGGAGACGATCAGACCGGACAAGCTGGCCTCCTCACCCGACGCGGTGCCGCACCGGTTCGAGACCGGCACGGCGGCGTTCGCCGACCTCGAAGGGGTGACCGCCGCCGTCGACCACCTGGCCGCCATGGTGCCGGGCACGGGCAGCCGCCGCGAACGCCTGCTGACCTCGATGGCCGCCGCCGAGGAGCACGAGCTGGCGCTGTTCGCGGAGCTGATCGCCGGGCTGGAGACGATGCCGCACGTCATGCTGTACGGCAAGCCCGCCAGGCGCACCGCCACCGCCTACTTCAACGTGTCCGGCCACACCCCGCGCCAGGCCGCCGAGCACCTGGCCAAGCTCGGCGTGAACGTCTGGAACGGCCACAACTACGCCTGGGAGCTGACCGGCGTGCTCGGCATCCGCGACTCGGGCGGCGCGGTGCGGGCCGGCCTGGTCCACTACAACGACCGCTCCGACGTGGACCGCCTCCTGGACGGGGTGGCGCGCCTGGGCTGATCCGCCGGAATGAACCGGCGTCCCCCGGTGCTGTCAGAGACGAAGTCGTTCACGAAAGAAGGCGTTCAGGATGTCAGCGCAGGCCCCGCGGAGCACCGCGGCCCGGCTCATCGTGCAGGCCCTGGAGGCCGAGGGCGTCGAATACGTCTTCGGCATCCCGGGCGAGGAGAACATCCACTTCGTCGACGCGCTCAGAGACTCCTCGATCCGCTACGTCCTGGTCCGGCACGAGCAGGGCGCGGCGTTCATGGCCGAGATCTACGGCAGGCTGACCGGCAGGGCGGGCGTGGCCTCGGCCACGCTCGGCCCCGGCGCGATCAACCTGCAGCTCGGCGTGGCCGACGCCACCACCAACAGCACGCCGGTGGTGGCGATCACGGCGCAGGTGGGGCTCGACCGCATCTACAAGGAGTCGCACCAGGTGGTCGACCTGGTGTCGCTGTTCAGGCCGATCACCAAGTGGTCGGAGCTGGCCCCCACGCCCGAGGCACTGCCCGAGCTGATCCGCAAGGCGTTCAAGACGGCCCAGACCGAGCGGCCGGGCGCGGTCTACCTGGCCATCCCCGAGGACGTCGAGTCCGCGCCGCTGCCCGACGGCCTGGGGCCGCTGCCGGTCAACGTCCCGCGCCCGCAGGACCCCTCCCCCTCCCAGATCGCCCGCGCCGCCGACGTGCTGGCCACCGCCCGCAGGCCGATCGTGCTGGCCGGGCACGGCGCCACCCGGGCGGGGGCCTCGCACGCGCTGGTGCGCTTCTCCGAGCGGCTCGGCCTGCCGGTGGCGACCACGTTCAACGGCAAGGGAGTCTTCCCCGACGACCACCGGAACGCGCTGGGCGCGGTGGGCTTCATGCGCCACGACTACGTGAACTTCGGCTTCGACGAGGCCGACGTGCTGATCAGCGTCGGCTACGAGCTGCAGGAGTTCGACCCGGCCAAGATCAACCCGATGCGCGACAAGAAGATCATCCATATCCACGGGTTCCCGGCCGAGGTGGACGACCACTACCCGGTGGCAGTCGGCGTGCAGGGCGACATCTCCCGCTCGCTGCACGCGCTCGGCGACGCCGTGCACCGGCGGTTCGAGATCAACGGCACCGGCGAGCGGATCCGCCGCATGGTGCGGGAGGAGCTGGAGCAGGGGCGTGCCGAGGGCGGGTTCCCGCTGTCGCCGCGCCGCGTGGTGGCCGACGTGCGCGCGGCCATGGGGCGCGAGGACATCGTGCTGGCCGACACGGGCGCGGTGAAGATGTGGATGGCCCGCATGTACCCGACGTACGAGCCGAACACGATGCTGGTCTCCAACGGGCTGTCGGCCATGGGGTTCGCGGTGCCGGGGGCGCTGGCGGCCAAGCTGGCGCACCCGCGGCGGCGGGTGCTGGCGGCGACCGGCGACGGGGCGTTCCTGATGAACTCCCAGGAGCTGGAGACGGCCGTGCGGGAGCGGATCCCGTTCGTGGTGCTGGTGTGGGTCGACGGCGCATACGGGCTGATCGAGTGGAAGATGGACCTGGAGCTGGGGCGCAGCTCCGACGTGGCCTTCGGCAACCCCGACTTCGTCAAGTACGCCGAGAGCTTCGGTGCCCGCGGCTACCGGGTGACCAGCGCCGCCGAGTTGCTGCCGACGCTGCGCAAGGCGCTGGCCGACGACGTGGTGTCGGTGGTCGCGGTGCCCGTCGACTACTCGGCCAACCTGGAGCTGACCGGCAAGCTGGGCGAACTCACCGGGCCGTTCTGAGCGGCGCGGCCCGCCCGGGGCTTCTAGGATCATCCGGGTGAGCCTGCCCGCCGTACCCGCGCCGGAGGCGCCGCCGGTCGAGCCGGCGCGCGACCCGTACCACGTCTATCTCGACTCGCTCACCAGCGCGGAGTCGCGGCGCACCATGCGCGGCTGCCTCGACCGGCTGGCCCGCCTGCTCACCGGCGACGAGAGCGCGACGGGCGCGGGCCAGCCGTGGCACCTGCTGCGTTACGAGCACACCGTGCGCATCCGTACGCTGCTCACCGACCAGGGCTGGTCGGCCGCGTACGTCAACAAGCACCTGGTGGCGCTGCGCCGGGTGCTGAAGGAGGCGTGGCGGCTGGGCCAGACCAGCGCGGAAGACCTCGCCCGCGCCTCCGACCTGGCCCCGGTGCGCCAGAGCCGCCTGCCGTCCGGGCACCACGTGCCGCCCGAGGTGGTGGGGGCGGCGCTGGCGGCCTGCGACGACTCGGCGTCGGGGGTGCGCGACGCGGCGCTGATCGCGGTGCTCTACTCGACCGGCTGCCGCCGCGCCGAGCTGGGCGGCCTGGCGCTGGCCGACTACGACCCGGGCTCGCGCTCGCTGCGGGTGCGCGGCAAGCGCGACAAGGAGCGCCTGGTGTACCTGACGACGGACGCGATCGGGCTGGTCGAACGCTGGCTGGCGGTACGCGGTGCCGAACCGGGCGCGCTGTTCAGCCCGATCAGCAGGTCGGGGCGGCTGCGGACGCGCGACGGGCGGCCGGTGGGGCTGACGGGGCAGGGCATCTCCGACATCCTGTCGCGCCGGTTCGGCGAGGCGGGGGCGTCGCGGCGCACGGCGCACGACTTCCGGCGTACGTTCATCGGCGAACTGCTGGACGCCGGGGTCGACCTGGCCACGGCGCAGGCCCTCGTGGGGCACTCCTCGCCGGCCACCACGGCCCGCTACGACCGCCGCCCGGAACGCACCCGCCGCGAGGCCGTCGACCGCCTCCGCCTGCCCGAGCCGCGCCCGCTGGCCTGAGCTTCTCTCGGGGGTGGCGCACGCTCAGCCCGCCAGCCGGGGGAGGACGCCCGTGGTGTGCAGGCGTTCGCGGGCGGCCTCGATGGCGGCGTCGGTCGTCGCGAACACCCGGCCCGCGTCGTCCAGCCGGGCGATCACGCCGAGCGCCTCCAGCGGCCGGTGCTGGCCGTCGGGGATGCCCGACACGTACACCGTGATGCCCCGCCTTTCGAGCCGTTCGATGGCGTCGCCCAGCACCAGCGCGCCGCTGGCGTCGATGGTGGTCACCCGGCGCATGCGCAGCACCACCACCGAGACGTCGGTCACCTCCGACACCTCCATGAGGAACCGGTGGGCGGCGGCGAAGAACAGCGGCCCGTCCAGCCGGTAGGTGACGATGTGCTCGGCGAGCAGCGCGTGCTCCTCCTCGGTGTGCTGCGGCTGCAGGTCGTGCCGGAGCGGCTCCTGGTCGAAGCGTACGTTGCGGGCGATCACGCGCAGCGCCAGCGCCCCGGCCACCACGAGCCCGAGGATGACGGCCAGCACGGTGTCGAGCATCAGCGTGGCCACGCCGGTCGCCACGAGCACCACGGCGTCGCTGCGGGTGGAGCGGAACATGGCCCGCAACGTGTCGCGCTCGACCATCCGCACCGAGGTGGCCAGCAGCACCCCGGCGAGGGCGGCGAGCGGAATGCGGGCCACGAGCCCGGCGGCCAGGTAGACGATCGCGCCCAGGATGAGGGCGTGGGAGAGCGCGGCCAGGCGGGAGCGGGCGCCGGAGCGGACGTTGACGGCGGTGCGTACGATGGCGCCGGTGCCGGGCATGCCGCCGAACAGCGGGGTGACGAGATTGGCGATGCCCTGGCCGAACAGCTCCCGGTCGGGGTCGTGCCGGTGCCTGCCGGTCATGTTGTCGGCGACGGAGGCCGACAGCAGCGACTCCAGCGCCGCCAGGGCGGCCACCGCGACGGCCGGGGCGAGCAGCGACGGCAGCAGTTGGAGGTCGAGGAAGGCCAGCGACGGCACGGGCAGCCCCTGGGGCAGGTGCCCGATCCTGGCCAGGGGCAGCGCGGCCAGCTCGGCCACGACGGTGACGACGACCACGGCCAGCAGCGAGAACGGCACCGTCGGCCGCACGCTCGCGCCCGCCAGCAGCACCGCGGCCACGACCAGGGCGGTGCACATGGCCGGCCAGTGGGGCCTGGCCAGGAAGTCGATGACGGCGTGCCAGGCCACCACGGGAACCTTGTCGCTGCCGTGCGGGGTGACGCCGAGCGCGTGCGGCATCTGCTGCAGGCCGATCACGCACGCGATGCCCACGGTGAAGCCGGCGACCACGGGGGCGGGGACGAGGGCCATGAACCGGCCGGCGCGGACCAGGCCGAGCCCGACGAGCATCAGCCCGGCCATCAGGCCCACGGTCAGCACTCCGGTGGCGCCGTGGGTGCTCATGATCGGCATGAGCACGACCGTCATCGCCCCGCTGGTGCCGGACACCTGCAACGCCGACCCGCCGAACAACGCGGCCAGTGACCCGGCGACCACGGCCGTGGCCAGGCCGGAGGCGGCGCCCATGCCGGAGGAGATGCCGAAACCGAGCGCCAGCGGCAGCGCCACGATCGCCACCGTGAGCCCGGCCGTCAGGTCATGGCGGGGGTGGCGGCACATGGCGGCCAGCGCGGCGCGTTCGGGCAGCACGGCGCGTACCCGGCCCCACCCTGCGGCGATCACGGCCGTCACGTCGTGTCACCGTGCGGCTCGTTCCTGTGACCGTACATGCACGTCAAAGGTCCGTTCACCATCACTCCCTCGGTGTAAAGACAGCCCCGCATTGTCCTAAATTGCATAAGTTTGCAATTCATGAAGAAGGTGTCAGGGTATCAATTACACCCTCTCCGACCTGCTTAAACTCCGGCGGTTCGGCGATATTCGCCGGGAGTGGAGCCATGCCACTGCTTAAAGGCAAGGTGAAATCCGACAGTCGACCGGTATCCGACCCGGCGGGCGACGGCGCTCTGCGGGAGCGCGGTCCCGGCGAGGAGCCTGGCGGCCTCCTGCATGCGGCGCGCGGTCAGGTGCCGCATCGGCGCCTCGCCGACCAGCTCGCGGAAGGCCGCCGCGAAGGCCGAGCGCGACATCCCGGCCTCGGCGGCCAGGCTCTCCACCGTCCAGGGCTCGGCGAACCTCGTCTGTACGGCCAGCAGCGCCGCCCCCACGGCCGGGTGCCGCAGGGCGCGCAGGACGGGCTCGCCGTCGGCCAGGTTCGTCAGCGCGGCACGCAGGGCCAGCACGAACGCCAGCTCGAACGCCCGCAGCGCGACGATCTCCGTCCCCGGCCCGCGTTCGCCCCATCCGGCGGCCGTCACACCCCCGCCCACGCCCCCGCCCGCGGCCCTTTGCGCGGCCCCTGGGGCGAGACCTGGGGCGGGACCGGCGGCGGCCAGGCGGGCCAGGAGGTCGCCGAGCAGGGGTTCGCCATCCACGGCCGCCCGGTCCAGCACGAGGACCCGCGGCAGCGCCCGGTACAGCGGCGCGGCGGCGTCGGCGTCGTAGTGCAGCCCGCCGCAGAGCATGACGGTCGGCTCGCCCGGTCCGTCGATCGACACCGTACGCGCGGAGCCCGGCTCCCGCCCCGGTAGCACGCTTTCGAGCGGCACGGTGGCCCGTCCGGGCGCGTCGGCCAGCCGGTGCGCCGCCCCCTGCGGGAACACGGCCAGCTCCCCCGGCCCCAGCCGTACGGGCTCGGCGTCCGGCAGTTCGACCACGCAGCGGCCGTCGCGTACGTAGTGCAGCAGCGCGCAGTCCTCCCGCTCGCCCGCCACGCCCCACGGCGCCCGCGCCGTCCAGCGGCTGTGGAACACGCCGCGCAGCCGCAGGGGGGCCAGCATCTCGCTAAGGAGATCAACGCTCACGGACGATCCTTAAATATCCGGAGATATCTCTTTATAGAGGGTACTTCCTGGCCTCGGCAGACTGCCGTTCATGAGATTCCTGGTGATCGGCGCCTCGGGCGCCCAGGGCGGTGCCGTCGCCCGCCACCTCGCCGCGCGGGGCCACGAGGTCCGCGGCTTCTCCCGTACGCCGTCGTCCCTTCCCGACGGGGTCCGGCCGTTCCCCGGTGACCTGGGGGACGCCGGGCGGGTGAAGGAGGCGTTCGACGGGGTGACGCACGCGGCGGTGGTGCTGCCCATGGTGTACGAGGCGGCGACGGTGTCGGCGTACGTGCGGCACGTGATCGACGCGGCGCTGGCGGCGGGGACGCGGCGGCTGGTGTTCAACACGGGGAACCGGCTGCCGGGGCGGCCGAGCGGGGTGGCCGCGTTCGAGACCCGCCGACACGCGGCGCAGGCCCTGCTGAGCAGCGGCGTGCCGACGGTGGTCCTGCGCCCGCCCCTGTACGCCGGCAACCTCCTGGCTCCCTGGGCGACGGGGACGACGGGGGTGCTGCGTTACCCGCTCCCCGCGCACGTGGCCGTGCCCTGGCTGACGCACGCCGACCTGGGCGCGATCACGGCGGCGGCGCTCACCCGGGACGGGCTGGAGGGCGCCACCCTGGACGTGGGCGGGCCCGACGCGGTGACGGGCCGCGAACTGGCGGCGCTGTCCGGGCCCGGCGTCCGCTACGAGGAGCTGAACGTGGCCGCGTTCGAGGCCGCGCTGGCCTCGGTGGCCGGGCGGGAGGCGGCGGCGGGGGTGGCCGCCACGTACCGGTGGATCGGCGCCGCGAAGGACTTCTTCGCCACGACGGACGACACCGCCGCCCGCCTGGGCGTCCCCCTCACGCCGCTGCGCGACTGGCTCTCGTCCCGGAGTGCGAGGGCCGGGAAGGGGAACGAGCCCGCGCGGAACGGCGACCCGGGCGCGAACGTCGAGGCCGCACGGAAGGAAGGCCGCGCATGAGCGAGGAGTCCACCCGAGAGACAACCGGGGAGGCTGCTCGGGAGGTGGCCCGCCACCATCGGGTGATCGAACGCTGGCTGACCGGAGCTGCCGCCCGCTCCGAGTTCGCGGCCTTCGCCGACGCCCACGCGCCCGGGTTCACCCTGATCGGCCCCGACGGGACGGTCCTGGGGCGGCAGGAGGTGCTGGCGCTGGTCGAGACCGCCCACGGCGGCGCGCCCGGCCTGACGATCACCATCGAGAACGCGCGCGTGGTGGCCGAGTCCGGCGACCTGCTGATCGTGACCTACGAAGAACGGCACCACACCGGCGACGGCACCCGGGCCCGCCGCGCGACGGCCGCGCTCAGGAACGCACCCGCCTGGCGCTGGTGGCACCTGCACGAAACCTGGCTCCCCTGACAAACCACCCACCCCACGCAACTCCACCCGGCCCTGCGCAACCCCGCCCAGCCCGCCCAGCCCTGGCCCCGGCAGCGCGGGCGGGCTCAGGCGGGCAGCATGCCGAAGCCCTGTTCCGCCGCGCGCACGGCCTCGGCCGCCGCCTCCTCGATCGGCCGCCCGTCCGCGAGCATCTGCCAGTTGCGCCGGGAGAGCACCCGCTGGACGGCCAGCACCTGCCCCGCGAGCAGCCCCGCCGTCAGGTCGTCCGTCGTCTCCGCGAGCGCCTCGGCGAGCAGCTCCTCGTCGCGGGCCATGTACTGGTGCACCCGGGCCAGCAGTCCGGGCGAGCTGAAGAACACCAGCCGGTAGAAGGCCACCACCTCGGGGTGGTCGTTGAGCCCCGTGACCGGGTCGCGCCTGGCCAGCCCGTCGAGGAAGTGCCTGCGCAGCGCCTCCACCGGCCGCTCCCCCCGCTCCCGCTCGCGCACCACCCGGGCCGGCTCGCCCAGGTGGTCGGCGAAGCGGTGCAGGACGAGGTCCTCCTTGGTCGGGAAGTACTTGAACAGCGTCGGCTTCGACACCCCGGCCGCCGCCGCGATCTCCGTCACGGGCACCTCGTCGAAGCCGCGCTCCAGGAAAAGCCTGATGGCCGCCGTCGAGAGGGCCTCGTGCACCCGCTGCCGCTGCAGCTCCCGCAGTCCCGTCATGAGTACAGCCTAGCAAAGTGTTAACCTGGTTAATCTCTTAACCGAGTTAACGCTTTGGAGGTGTCCATGGACACGCTCGACGACGAGAGACAGTACGTCGAACGCTGCAGGGCGGGCCTGCGCAGGATGCTGGAGGGCGCGCGGAACAACGTCATCGTCGGAGAGACCGTGGCCGGCGACCGCTACAGCGCCGAACGGCTGGGACGCCACCTCAAGAGCCTGGCCAAGGAGCTGAGCGAGGAGCCGGAGGGCCCGCCGTTCTTCGGCCGCCTCGACTTCGGAGCGGGCTCGGCCGAGCACGCCGGGCGCGCGTACCACATCGGCCGGCGGCACATCACCGGAGAGCACGGCGGCCCGCCCGTGGTCGTCGACTGGCGCGCGCCGGTCTCGCGGGCCTTCTACCGGGCGGGCGCGCGCGACCCCCAGGGCGTCGCCGTACGCCGCCGCTTCGGCTGGTCGGGCGTGACGCTGACCGGCTTCGAGGACGAACGCCTCGGGCTGGGCGAGGAGGGCGACAGCAAGATCCTGGCCGCCGAGATCGAACGCCCCCGCGTCGGCCCCATGCGCGACATCGTCGCCACCATCCAGCCCGAGCAGGACGACCTCGTACGCGCCGAGCTGGACACCTCCATCTGCGTCCAGGGCGCGCCGGGCACCGGCAAGACCGCCGTCGGCCTGCACCGGGCCGCCTACCTCCTCTACGCCCACCGCCACCGCCTCGAACGCTCGGGCGTACTGGTGCTGGGCCCCAACCCCGCGTTCCTCGGCTACATCTCCGCCGTGCTGCCCGCGCTCGGCGAGATGAACGTCGAGCAGACGACGCTGGACCGGCTGCTGTCCACCGTCCCGGTCACCGCCGCGGACGGCGAGGCGGCGGCCGTGGTCAAGCACGACGAGCGCATGGCCGAGGTGCTGCGCAGAGCCCTGTACGGCCGCGTCCGCAAGCCGGTCGAGCCGGTCGCGGTGCCGGACGGCGCCTACCGGTGGCGGGTGTACGAGAACGAGCTGCGCCGCATCGTGGACGACACCCGGCGCGAGTCCCTCCCGTACGGCGTGGGCCGCGAACGCGTCAGGGCCCGCGTGGTGGAGGCGATCCGCCGCCAGGCGGAGGCCCGCGGCGCGACGGCGAGCGCGGCCTGGCTGCGCATGATCGGCCGCGGCGTCACCGCCTGGCTGGACGGCGTCTGGCCGGCCGTCAAACCGGCGGAGGTGCTGCACGAGGTGCTGCGCGGGCCGTGCGGCGACGTGCCCGACCCGGCCCGCGGCCTGCTGACGAACGCCGAGCGCGCGGCCCTGACCTGGGCCCGCCCGCCGCGCGGCGTCAAGAGCGCCCGGTGGTCGGCGGCCGACCTGGTGCTGCTCGACGAGATCGCCGGGCTGATCGAGCGCCCGCGCGGCTACGGCCACGTCATCGTGGACGAGGCCCAGGACCTGTCGCCCATGGAGTGCCGGGCCGTGGCCAGGCGCGTCGAGCACGGCTCGCTGACCGTGCTGGGCGACCTGGCGCAGGGCACCACGCCGTGGGCCGCCGCGTCCTGGCCGGAGCGGCTGGCGCTGCTGGGCAAGCCGGACGGCGAGATCGTCGCGCTCACGACCGGCTTCCGCGTGCCGGCCGCCGTGGTGGAGCTGGCCAACACGCTGCTGGCGGCGCTGGACGCGCGGGTGCCCGAGACGCGCTCGTACCGATCGGACGGGCGGCTGCGGGTGACGCGGGTGGGCGCGCTGGAGGAGGGGGTGGTCGCGGCGGTGCGGGAGGCGCTGTCGTTCGAGGGCTCGATCGGGGTGATCGCCGCCGACGCTGGGGTGGAGGCGCTCACGTCCGCGCTGTGGAACGAGGGCCTGGACGTCGCGGGGCGGCTCAGCGTGACGCCCGCCTCGATGTGCAAGGGCCTGGAGTACGACCACGTGGTCGTGGCGGAACCGGCCGCCATCGCCGAGGCCGAGCGGCGCGGGCTCAACCGCCTGTACGTCGCCCTCACCCGGGCCGTCTCCCGCCTCGATGTCGTGCACGCCCGTCCCCTTCCGCCACAGCTCTCCCGCCCCGCGGAAGCCGCTTGAAATGGGCAGACGTCGGGAACGCACGCCTCGACAGGCCCTCTCCTTCGGTGTGTGATGTGGTTCTCCGCCGAGAGGAGCCCACCCGTGACCTCGTCACCCGGCCCGCCCCCAGGCGACGGCGGCGACCCCCACGACAGCGGCCCCCACGACAGTGACCCGCACGACGGCGGCCCCCACGACGGCGACCCGCACGACGGCGCGGCCGACTGGTCGCCGCCCCCGGCCCGCCCCGTGCCCGCGCCCCGGGTGAGCCGGCAGCTCCTGTCGATCGCCGGGATCGGGTGCGCGGTGGTGGCGGTGCTGTTCGTCCCGGTGCTGTTCGGGCTGGCGGGCGTGGTGCTGGGCATCGTGGGGCACACCCGCGGCGAGCCCCTGGGCCGGTGGGCGGCCATCGCCGCGGGCGCGGGCATGCTGATCGGCACGCTCCTCAGCATCCTCCTGGCCTCGGGCTGAGCGGTGCGTGCCGCCGTGGGATCCTTGGGGGATGTCCTCGCCGATCGGCGCGCTGCGCGAGCAGGTGACCGCCCGCCTGGCCGCCTTCGATCGCCGTCAGGCGCCGCCCACAGGTGGGCTGCGCCGGGCCGGGGTCACCGTGTGCGTGCTGGAGGATGCCGAGCGCGGTCCGTACGTGATCGTGATCAGGCGGGCCGCCCGCGGGCGCAACCCCGGGCAGTGGGCGCTGCCCGGCGGCCGGGCCGACGACGGGGAGCAGCCGGTGGCGGCGGCGCTGCGGGAGCTGGCCGAGGAGACCGGCGTCACGGGGGTCGAGGTGGCCGGGCTGCTCGACGACTTCGTCACCGACTCGGGTTTCGTGATCACGCCGGTGGTCGCGTTCGGCGGCCGTCAGGAGCCGGTGCCCGACCCGCGTGAGGTGGCCTCGGTGCACGGGGTGCCGCTCGACCGGTTCCTGGCGCCGGGGGTGCCGCGCTGGCAGGGGAAGCTGCTGCAGATGCCGCTGGGGCCGTCCATCGTGATCCACGCGCCGACGGGGGCGATCCTGTGGCAGTTCGCGGAGGTGGCCCTGCGCGGTCGGGAGCAGCGCGTCTTCGACGTCGCCCAGCCCCACTGGACCCGCGACTGAGGGCCCGCACCCCCGGCGAGCAGGGCGATCCGCCGTGATCCCGGCGAGGTCAGGCCGCCCTTCACGGCCCGGGGCACGGGGACGCCGGAAAATCCCCCGGAAAATCCCTACGCAAAACAGAGCCCGCGGCGAACCCGCGATTACCTTCACGGCCGGGCGGTGTGCTTAACTCAAGATTGCCGATGTGGTCTGTGTCCCCCGGGCCGCAAATTACCGCCTTCACGGAATACCGTTCGGCTGGAGCCGTGTTGTGCACCTCGCCGAGGAGGCGACCGCCACATCGGCCTAACGACTTTCCCCAGGCGTCCCGCCCCCTCCGCGGGATGCCTGCCTTATTGTGGGGTGGCCATCGGCCCGATGATCAGGAGACTCGTTGCTGTACGAAGTGGTCAAGTTCGCCTCCGCGCCGCTCGCCCAGGCGATGTGCCGGCCGCACATCTCCGGCGCGGCGCACGTGCCGCGCACCGGCCCGGCGATCCTGGCCGCCAACCACCTCTCGGTGATCGACTCGTTCCTGCTGCCGGCGCTGCTGCCGCGGCACGTGACGTTCACCGCCAAGACCGAATACTTCTCCGGCAACCCGATCTCCGGTTTCTTCATGCGGCTGGGCAAGAGCCTGCCGATCGACCGCGAGAGCGCGCACGCCGCCCAGACCATGCTCGACGAGGCCGCGGCGCTGCTGGAGCGGGGTGAGCTGTTCGGCATCCACCCCGAGGGCACCCGCTCCCCCGACGGCCGCCTCTACCGCGGCAAGATCGGGGTGGCCTGGCTGGCGCTCAAGACCGGGGCCCCGGTGCTGCCCGTGGCGCTCAGCGGCACCGAGAAGGTGCTGCCCCTCGGGGCGAAGGTGCCCCGACCCGCGCGCATCGGCATCACGATCGGGGAGCCCCTGCGGTTCACCGGCGAGCACACCAGGGCACAGGACCGTCGGCGGGTCACCGACGAGATCATGGCGGCGATCCAGGAGCTGTCCGGCCAGGAATACGTCCCGACCTACGCGGCCAGCTACAAGGCCGCGAATGGAATGTCCTGATTCGACGCAGCTAAGCTCGGAGACCTGTCGTCGAGGAGCGGGGGGCTGATCAGTGGCGCGGGGCCGTACGATCGCGATCGTGTCCTGCGCCACCGTGCTCGCGGTGGGGGCCGCGGCCGGTGGCGCGTACTACGTCTTGCACACCCGGGGCACCCCGGGCGAGACCGCGCAGCGCTTCGCCGCCGCGTGGCAGGCCGGCGCCCAGGCCGCCATGACGGCCGAGCTGGCCACGCCGCAGCAGCTCACCGCGTACGAGCAGCAGCGGAGCGCACTCGCCGTCGAGTCGACCGCGATCCAGCTCGGCAAGGTCACCGAGGGAGACGACCGGGCCAGCGTCCCCTACACCGCCACCCTCACGCTGAAGAACATCGGCGAGTGGACCTACCAGGGCAAGATCGACCTGGTGGTGGCCGACCGCGCGTGGAAGGTCGACTGGACGCCCGCGACTCTGCACCCGTCGCTGACCGGCGGGGCCGCGTTCTCGCTCAAGACCCGCTGGCCCGAGCGGGCCGAGATCACCGACGGCGAGGGCGACCGCATCGACACCGGCACGGCCGGCGGGTCGGTTCAGCAGCTCGTCGGCTATCTCGACAAGGCCACCAAGAAAGACGTCACCAAGCTGGGCTCGTCCTACAAGGTGGGGCAGGCGGTCGGGCGCGGCGGGCTGCAGGAGACGTTCCAGAAGCGGCTGGCGGGCACGCCGGCCACCGAGATCAAGCTCGGTGACAAGACGCTGGAGACCATGGAGGGCACCGAGGGCGAGCCGGTCCGCACCTCGCTCGACCCGCGCGTGCAGGCCGCCGCAGTGACGGCGGTGAAAGACCTGGACAAGCCCACCTCCCTGGTGGCGATCAAGCCCTCGACGGGCGAGATCCTCGCCGTGGTGAACAACCAGGGCGGGTTCAACCGGGCGCTCGACGGCCGTTACCCGCCGGGCTCGACGTTCAAGGCGGTCACCGCCATCGGGCTGCTGGCGGCCGGGGTGTCGCCGCAGGACCAGGTGACCTGCCCCATGTACGCCACCGTCGGCGGGCTGCAGATCCGCAACTCCGACAAGGCCGAGTTCGGGTCGCTGTCGTTCCTCGACTCGTTCGCGCACTCGTGCAACACGACGTTCGCGCCGCTGGCCCAGGAGAAGCTGGGCGCCGACGAGCTGCTCGACGTGGCCGAGGAGGTGGGCTTCAACCAGCCGCTCAACATCGGCGTACCGGCGACGAAGCCCAGCTTCCCCAAGGCGCAGTCCGACGCGGAGCTGGCCGCGGAGTCGTTCGGGCAGGCCCGGATCACCGCGAGCCCGCTGTCGATGGCCTCGGTCGCCGCCGCCATCGCCGACGGCACCTGGCGCCCTCCGACGCTGGTGCCCACGATCAAGCAGAAGGCCGACGAGCAGGCGCTGCCCGAAGGGGTGAAGTCGGCGCTGCACTCGATGATGGCCGCCGTGGTGACCAAGGGCACGGCCAAGTCCGCCGGCCTCCCGTCCGGCACCTACGGCAAGACCGGCACGGCCGAGTACGGCTCGGGCGAGAAGCTCGACTCCCACGCCTGGTTCATCGGGTTCAAGGACGACGTGGCCTTCGCCGTGGTCGTCGAGGGCGGCGGCGGTGGCGGGAAGGTGGCGGCTCCGGTGGCGGCCACCTTCCTCAACAGCCTCTGATCCCCGCCCACGCAGGGGCTCACCCGCGGGCCCTGAGATCACCCGGTCAGGAAGCGGCGGACCTCCTCGGCGACCCGCTCGGGCCGCCCGCGCTGAGCCGCGTTCGACGTGGCGCTGTGGTCGAGCCCTTCCATGGCCACGCGCCGGGCGTGCGGCAGCACCCGCTCCAGCCCGTCGAGCGCCGAGCGCAGGTGCCCCTGGCTCCTGGTGCCGCCGAGCAGCAGCACCTCGGCCGCCACCGAACCGTATTCGGCCAGGTCCCCTGACGCCTCCGCCACCACCTGGAGGTCCTGGCGCAGCGTCGGGGCCAGCGCACCGAACGCCCCGCCGTCCCGGTCGTGGCTCCTCAGCATCAGGTTCGTGAGCAGCTCCTGCAGCGGGCGCGGCAGGGCGTTGAAGAACGGCGGGCCCAGCCGGGCCGCCCGCATGCCGGTGACCAGCGCGGCGGCGGTCCTGCCCGCGGCCAGCTCGCGGTCGAGGCGGGGCAGCAGGCGGGCCGGGTCGGAGGGGCCGAGGCCCAGCGGGGGCTCGAAGAGGACGACCTTGCGCAGGGCCCGCCGCGCGAGCGCCGTACGCAGGGTGATGATCGCGCCCGAGCTGACGCCGAGCGCGTACGGCGCGCCCGTGGCCCGTACGAGCGCGTCGAGGTCCTCGACCTCGGGCCGCAGGCCGTGATCCGCTCCGGCCGGGCCGCTGCGGCCGCGGCCCCGGCGGTCGGGCAGGTAGCAGGTGAAGTCGCCGGACAGGGCGTGGGCCAGCTCTATCTGGCTCTCGCCGGTCTGCATGGCGCCGTGCAGGATCACCAGGCCGGGGCCGTGGCCGACCTCGTAATAGCTGATCGTGGTGCCGTCGGCGGACGTGACGGTGCCGAGGGTGGTCGTGGTCATGGTGGCTCCCATGGTTTCTGTGGGGGAAGGGAGCCCGGCTATCGTTGCGTGTGTCATCTCGTGGCCGGGGCTCCGCTTGGCGGGTCTTCGGTGCGAGGTCGCCCGGCGGTGGTGTTGCAGCACCGCCGCCGGGGTCTTTCATTCAGTCTTCTTCGGTCGGTCCTGCTGCTGTGCCGCCCCTTTCCGCGAGGTGTGCCAGGCCCGGCGGCAGGTCGCCCGTGCGGTGATGGGCGCGCCACGCGTCGAGGTCGGGGAAGGTGCCCCCGTCCAGCTCCGCCAGCAGCGAACGCACCCAGCGGGCCTGGGCCTCCCGCATCGCCAGCGCGTACTCCGACTCGACGAGGAAGAGGCGGGGCAACTGGCCTCGTTCGGCCTCCAGCGCCTGCCGTTCGGTCTCGATCTGCCCCTCCAGCAGCTCCAGCCGCTGCCGCAGCAGCGGGGCCACCTCGTCGGGGCCGAGCCCGCCCATGACCGACAGGCCCGCCTCGAACGACGACGGCTCCCGCAGGGGGGTGGACAGCAGCTCGCGCGTCCAGTCGTCCGCCTCGCGCCGTCCGGCCTCGGTGACGCCGTAGACGGTCCGCTCGGGGCGGGCGCCCTGACGGCCGCTCTCCACCGCCTCCAGCAGGCCGTGCTTCTCGAGATTGCGTACGACGGTGTAGAGGGAGCCCCATTTGATGGGCATGTCCTGGTCCTTGCCGCGGGCGCGCAGGACGGAGGCCATCTCGTACGGGTGCATCGGCCGCTGGACGGCGACGGTGAGCACGGCCAGCGCGAGCAGGTTGCCCACGGGACGCCGCTTGGCCATCCGGCCCACCTCCTCGTTCACGAATGCTCGTATGCGAGTATACGCTCGCGAGCATCCTACCCACAAGAACCCCAGAGCGGGTCCGATACCTTCGACGGGAGGAACCACCGACAGCGCGAGGACGGAACGCCCATGAGCCGCGAGCACACCTACCGGACCGTCGTGACCTGGACCGGCGACAGGGGCACCGGCACCAGCGGCTACCGCGACTACGGGCGCGAGCACGAGCTGTCCGCGGAGGGGCCGGCGCCCATCGCGGGCAGCGCCGACCCCGCCTTCCGCGGCGACCCGTCCCGCTGGAACCCCGAGCAGCTCCTGGTCGGCTCGCTGTCGCAGTGCCACATGCTGTCGTACCTGCACCAGTGCGCCGTGGCGAAGGTCGTGGTCACCGCGTACGCCGACACGGCCTCGGGCACCATGGCCGAGACCGCCGACGGCGGCCACTTCACCGAGGTGGTGCTGCGTCCGGTGGTCACCGTGGCGGCGCCCGAGATGGTGGAGACCGCGCTCGCCCTGCACACCGACGCCCACCGGGCGTGCTTCATCGCCGCTTCGGTCAACTTCCCGGTACGCCACGAGCCGACCGTCCACGTGGCCGACTGAACGGCCCCACGAGGCCCACGAGGCCCACAAGGCTCATCGCCTCCAAGAGCCCCCGACGCCCTCACGCACGCCCGGCACGCCCTCGACGGCCACGCACGCCAGGGACACCCGGCACGCCCTCACGTCACGCACGCCCAGGACGCCCGGCACGCCCGGCACGCCCGGCACACGCTCGACGGCCCTCACGTCACGCACGCCAGGGACGCCCTCGACCGCCCTCACGCACGCCAGGGACGCCCTCGACCGCCCTCACGCACGCCAGGGACGCCCTCGACCGCCCTCACGCACACCGGGACGCCCTCGACCCGGGGACGCCCTCGACGGCCCTCGCGCACGGAGGAAGGCCCTCGACCGCCCGCAGGCACGACGGAAGGCCCTCGACCGCCCTCAGGCACGGCGGAAGGCCCTCTGCCGGGCTGGTGGAGGGCGGGTGTCGGTGAGGAGTCGGGAATCGGCGGCGTCACAAGGCGGCGGACAGCGCGAGCGCCGCCGCGGCCTCGTTCCGGAGAACCATGATCAGAAGCGTGGCGACCAACGTGGCGATGAGCAACCAACTGATCAGGATGATGACCGTCGAGCGGCGCGGGCGACGCTTGGAGTCACGCTCCCCCGTCGACCTCGCCTCGCTACGACCAACCCGCTCGTTGAACGACTCGAGCCGTGCGACGAGTCGCGGATCGTCGTCGACGAGGTGCTGCTCGATCTGGGCCAGGATCCGCTCCTCGTCCTGCGACCAGGCCATAGGTGCACCTCCCGAACGCAAGCTCCGTGGCCTCTTTCTGCCCAACCCTGAAGATCATTAGCCCCTGCCTGACCAGGTAATTGCAACCTCTTTTCGGTTTGCGATCAAGCTCGAACCTTTGTTCTAATCATGGCATGCGCTGGGACAACTTGCGGCTGGCCGCGCCCGGCCGAGACGATCCGGCCCTGCCGCTCTTCGCTCGCGGCGCGGTGGTCCGCACGTTCGACACGCCCGAGTTCAAGGGGATGACCTTCTACGAGATCCGGGCCCGATCCATCGTCAACCGGGTTCCCGGGGCCAGCCGGGTCCCGTTCGGCTACACCATCAACCCCTACCGGGGGTGCGCCCATCAATGCGTTTACTGTTTTGCCCGAAAAACGCATGAATATCTAGATTTGGATGCCGGTGCGGACTTCGATACCAAGATCGTGGTCAAGGTCAACGCCGCCGAGCTGGCCCGCAAGGAGCTGGCCTCGCCCCGCTGGGGCGGCCACCACGTGGCCATGGGCACCAACGTCGACCCCTACCAGCGCGCGGAGGGCCGCTACAAGCTGATGCGCGGCATCATCGCCGCGCTGCGCGACGCCGCCAACCCGTTCTCGGTCCTCACCAAGGGCACGCTGATCCTGCGCGACCTCGACCTGCTGACGGCGGCCGCCGACGTGACGGAGGTCGGGGCCAACGTCTCGGTGGGGTTCGTCGACGCCGACCTGTGGCGGGCCGTCGAGCCCGGCACGCCCAACCCGCGCCGCCGCCTGGAGACGTGCGCGACGCTCAACGACAACGGCATCGGCTGCGGCGTCCTGATGGCGCCCGTCCTGCCCTACCTGACCGACTCCCCCGCCCAGCTCGACCGCACGGTCAAGGAGATCGCCGAAGCGGGCGCCACCCACCTCGCGCCCATCGTGCTGCACCTGCGACCCGGGGCCAGGGAGTGGTGGCTGAGCTGGCTCTCGCGCGAGCACCCGCGCCTGGTGCCGCGCTACCTGGAGCTGTACGGGCGGGGGGCCTACGCGCCCAAGGCGTACCAGGAGCGGGTGACGGGGCTGGTCAGGGAACTCGCCGAACGCCACGGCGTCGGCCGCGCCACCCCGGCCATGGCCCGCCGCCTCCCACCGCCCCCGCCGCAGCCTCTGTACGAATCCCCGCCCGAGCCCGAACAGCTCCGCCTCCTATGACGGCCACCCCTCGCCCGAGCCCTCCAACCTCCAACCTCCAACCTCCAACCTCCAACCTCCAACCTCCAACCTCCAACCGAAGCCTCGCCCAAAGGACCACCCAAAGGACCGCCCGAAGGACCACCCGAAAGGACCGCCCGAAGGACCGCCCGAAGGACCGCCCGAAGGGGCCGCCCGAAGGGGCCGCCCGAAGGGGCCGCCCGAAGGGGCCGCCCGAGGCCCTCGGTCGGGCCGGAGAAGGCCGCCGCCGCCGATGGCCGCGCCGCCGCCATCGGCTGGGGCGCAATGGGCTAGATAGGTGGTATGTCGGGTTTCGTGAGGAGATGGGTATTAACGGGCTTGGTGTACCAATTCGGTACATCTCGTCCGTACAGGGGGGGATGATCTCCATGGCTGACACGAGGAAGAAACCCGCGGCCAAGTCCGGCAAGTCCAAGAAGCAGGCCATCAAGAGCAGCCGCCAGGCCAAGGACACCAAGCGGGAGAGCCGGAACCCGACCGGCGAAGAGCGTCCTTCCGGGCAGCCCTCGTAGACTGCCCGGCCGGTGACATGATGATCGGGCGGCCGAGGCCGAAAGGGCTCGGTCGTCCGATCTGACCGTGGAGCTGCCCCTCATGTCGGCTTACCTGCGCTTCCCCGCCGTCTTCCAGGACGTGGTGGTCTTCGCCGCCGAGGACGACCTGTGGATGGTCTCCGCCCAGGGAGGCCGGGCCTTCCGGCTCACCGCCGGGCTGGCCGAGGCCGGTTACCCCCGCATCTCGCCGCGCGGCGACCAGCTCGCGTTCGTCGGACGCGAGGAGGGCCCGGAAGAGGTGTACGTGATGCCGTCCGACGGCGGCGCGGCCCGCCGGGTGACCTTCCACGGGTCCCGCTGCACGGTGACCGGCTGGGACCCCGAGGGCCACATCGTGTACGCCAGCGACCAGTCACAGCCGTTCGAGGGCCGCCAGTGGCTGCACCGGGTGGCGCCGGGCGGGGTGCCGGAACGGCTGCCGTACGGACCGGCGAACTCGATCGCGTACGGGCCGGAAGGCATGATCGTGCTCGGCCGCAACACCGCCGACCCGGCGCGCTGGAAGCGTTACCGCGGCGGCACGGTCGGCGACCTGTGGATCGACCCGCTCGGCGACGGCGAGTTCAGGCGGCTGATCAGGCTGCCGGGCAACCTGGCCTCCCCCTGCTGGAGCGGGGGCCGGGTGTGCTTCATCTCCGACCACGAGGGCGTCGGCAACGTCTACTCGTGCTCACCCAGCGGCGACGACCTGCGCCGGCACACCCACCACGACGACTACTACGCCCGCAACCTGTCGGGCGACGGGCACCGGCTGGTCTACCATGCGGGCGCGGACCTGTACCTGCTGGAGCCCGGCGAGCGGCCGCGCCGCCTGGAGGTGCGGCTGGCCAGCTCCAGGACGCAGCGCAACCGCAGGTTCGTCGAGGCCGCCGACTACCTCGACAGCGCCCGGCTGAGCCCCGACGGCAGCGCCGTGGCGGTCACCGCGCGCGGCAAGGCGTACGCGATGGCGAACTGGGAGGGCCCGGTACGCCAGCACGGCTCCCCCGACGGCGTCCGCTACCGCTTCCTGACCTGGCTCAACGACGGCACACGACTGATCGCGGCGGCCAGCGACGACGGCGACGAGGAGAAGCTGGTCGTGCTCGAAGGCGGCGAGGGCGGCCCCGGCACGGAGGTGGCCCGGCTGGGCCGGATCAACGAGCTGGTGCCCGACCCCGCCCACGACCGGGTGGCGGTCGTCAACCACCGGCACGAGCTGCACCTGCTCGACCTGGCCACCGGACGGACCGAGCTGGTCGAGGCCAACCCGCACGGCCCGCCGGAGGACCCGGCCTGGTCGCACGACGGCTCCTGGCTGGCGTACGCGAGCCCGCTCAACGCCCAGACCACCGCGATCAAGCTGCACCACCCCGAGACGGCCCGCACGGTGCGGGCCAGCGAGCCGGTGCTCAAGGACTCGATGCCGGCCTTCGACCCGCAGGGCCGCTACCTGTACTTCATCGGCCAGCGCGTCTTCTCCCCCGTCTACGACCAGCTCCAGTTCGACCTGGGCTTCCCGCTGGGCTCCCGCCCGTACGCGGTGGCGCTGCGGGCCGACGTGCCCGACCCGTTCGTGCCCCGGCCGCGTCCGCTGACCGGCAAGGAGGACGAGGACGAAGAGGAGGACGAGGACGAGGACGGCGACGAGCCCGAGCCGCTGCGCGTGGACGTGGACGGGCTGGCCCGCCGGGTGACCGCGTTCCCGCTGCCGGAGGGCCGCTACGAGCGGGTGGCCGGGCTGAAGGGCAAGGCGCTGATCCTGACCAGCCCGCTCGAAGGGGAGGACACGCTGCACCTGTTCGACTTCGCGAAGGGGCGGAACGAGACGTTCGCCGAGGGCGTGAGCGATTTCGAGCTGGGGCGCGACCACAGGACCCTGCTGTACCGGGCGGGGAGCAGGCTGCGGGTGGTCAAGGCGGGCGAGGTGCCCGGCGACGAGGAGGGGCCGGGACGCGAGAGCGGCTGGATCGACCTGTCGCGCATCAAGGTGTCGGTCTGCCCTGAGGCGGAGTGGCGGCAGATGTTCCGTGAGGCGTGGCGGCTGCAGCGGGAGAACTTCTGGACCGAGGACATGGCGGGCGTCGACTGGCCGGCGGTCTACGACCGCTACCGGCCGCTGGTGGAGCGGGTGACGACCCGGGGCGAGTTCTCCGACCTGCTGTGGGAGCTGCACGGCGAGCTGGCCACCAGCCATGCGTTCGAAAGCGGCGGCGAGTACCGTCCGGGGCCCGACTACAGCCAGGGCAAGCTGGGCGTCGACTGGTGCCTGCGCGACGGCGTCTACCACATCGCGGCCATCGTGACGGGCGACCCGGGTGATCCGCAGGCGACCTCGCCGCTGACCCGGCTCGGGGTCGACGTGCGTACGGGTGACGCCGTGCTGGCCATCAACGGCGCGCCTGTCGGAGGGCCGTCGGAGGGCGCGGCCACGCCGAACGAGCGGCTGGTCAACCAGGCGGGCGAGGAGGTCGAGCTGACGTTGCGGCGCGGGGAGCGGGTCTTCTCGGTGACCGTACGCGCCCTGGCCGACGAGCAGCCCGCCCGCTACCGCGACTGGGTCAACCTCAACCGCGCCCAGTGCCACCAGCGCTCCGGCGGCCGGGTCGGCTACCTGCACGTGCCGGACATGGGGGCCGAGGGGTTCGGGGAGTTCCACCGGGGGTTCCTGGCCGAGTACGACCGGCACGCGCTCATCGTGGACGTGCGCTTCAACGGCGGCGGGAACGTCTCGGCGCTGCTGCTGGAGAAGCTGGCCAGGCGGCGGCTGGGCTACGACTATCCGCGGTGGGGGGACGCGGAGCCGTACCCGCCGGAGTCGCCGCGCGGCCCGCTGGTGGCCGTCACGAACGAGTTCGCGGCCTCCGACGGCGACATCTTCAGCCACACCTTCAAGCTGCTCGGGCTGGGCCCGCTGGTCGGCAAGCGCACGTGGGGCGGCGTGATCGGCATCTGGCCGCGCCACCGGCTCGCCGACGGCACGGTGACCACGCAGCCGGAGTTCTCGTTCGCCTTCGACGACGTGGGCTGGCAGGTGGAGAACTACGGCACCGACCCGGACATCGAGGTGGACATCACCCCGCAGGACTACGCCCGGGGCGTGGACACGCAGCTCGAACGGGCCATCGACGTCGCGCTGGGCCTGCTGGCCGAGCGTCCGCCGCACACTCCCGACCCCCGGCACCGGCCGCGCATGCAACCTTAGCCACCTTTCTGGCGTCTAAAGATCATAGGTGGGGAAAGCGCACAGGGGATGAACACGTGCACGCCACCGAGACTGGACGACGGCCGGTGGCGAGGCGAAGTTCCTCACCACCGGCCACGTGTGTTGAGACTTCTTCCGCATACACGAGGGGGATTCGTCAGGTGCGCGCACTGGCACGCAAGGGCAGGTCGGCCGTGGGCAGGCTCTACCGGGGATACACCCGGCGCAAGACACGCAACGCCCCTCCGCCTTCGACCGAGCGGATCCGCATCCTGCTCCTGCACGCCTATGGGATGGGCGGCACGATCCGGACGGTGTTCAACCTGGCCAGTTACCTGGCCGACGAGCACGACGTGGAGATCGTCAGCATCCTGAAGGAGGCCGAGGAGCCGTTCTTCCCGATCGATCCGCGCGTGCGGTTCCGCTTTCTCGACGACCGGATCAACCCCGGCGCCGACCCCGTACGGGCGATGTTGTCGAAGCTGCCCAGCAAGCTGATCCCCAAGGAGGAGTCGGCCTACCACCGCTTCAACCTGTGGACCGACCTCAGGCTGGCCCGCTTCATCCGTTCCATGGACACCGGCGTGCTGATGGCCACCCGCCCGGGGCTCAATCTCGCGATCGCGCAGTTGGCGCTGCCCGGGGTCATCACGGTCGGGCAGGAGCACGTGGCGCTGCGCACCCAGCCGGAGCCGGTCCAAGAGCTGATCAAGTGGCGCTACCGCCGTCTCGACGCCCTGGTCACGCTCACCAAGGCCGACCTGCGCGACTACCGCGAGACGCTGCCCAAGAAGCCGCGCAGGCTGACGCGCATCCCCAACGCGGTGCCGCCGATGACGGGTGACGTGGCCAAGCTCGACGCCAAGGTGGCCGTGGCCGTCGGCCGGATGACCCGCATCAAGGGCTTCCACCGGCTGATCGCCGCCTGGGAGACGGTCGCCGCCGCCCACCCCGACTGGAAGCTGCGCATCTTCGGGGCGGGGCCGCAGGAGGAGAACCTCGCCCAGCAGATCGCCGAGGCGGGCCTGGAGGGCAAGGTCGAGCTGCCGGGGCCGACCACCGACGTGGGCGCCGAGCTGGAGAGGTCCTCGATCTACGTGCTCAGCTCCCGTCACGAGGGCTTCCCCATGACGATCCTGGAGGCCATGGGCAAGGGGCTGGCCATCGTCAGCTTCAACAGCCCGCACGGGCCGAAGGAGATGATCACGCACGAGGTGGACGGGCTGCTGGTCAAGCCGCGTACGAACGCCAACCTCGCGGAGTCGATCATCCGGGTCATCGAGGACGAGCGGCTGCGCCGCGACCTCGGCGCCCGGGCGCTGGAGACGGCCGGCACCTACGACGTGGACGTGGTCGGGGAGCAGTGGGACGCGCTCCTGGCCGACCTGCTGGCCCGGCGCGAGCGCGGGCGGGCCCCGGCGGCGGAGGACGTCACGCCGCCCTGCCCCTGACCCCCGCCCCGCGGGGTCACACGCCGGAGCCCGTCAGCTCCACGGGCTCGGCGATGACGTCGACGAGCGCGCCGTTGCGGTGGACGGTGATCGGCAGGGGGCGCCCGATCGCGTCGGCGAACATCAGCCGCTGCAGGCTCTGCGCGTCGCCCACCGGGTGGCGTCCCGCGCTCAGCACCAGGTCGCCGGCGCGCAGCCCGGCCCGCTGCGCGGGCGAGCCGGGCACCACCTCGACCACCCGCAGCGCCCCCTCCTGCCCGGTGCGCCGCCGCAACTGCTCGGGCAGCGGCGCCGGGGAGGTCACCAGGCCCAGGAACGCCCGCCGGACCCGGCCGTCCCTGATCAGCGCGGCGATGATGGACCGGGTGGTGTCGTTCATCGGCACGGCGAGCCCCACGCCGACCCCGGCCACCGCCGTGTTGACACCGACCACCCGGGCCCGCGAGTCGGCCAGCGCCCCGCCCGAGTTGCCCGGGTTGAGTGCGGCGTCGGTCTGGATCACGTCCTCGATCAGGCGCAGGTTGGAGCCGCTGCGCGCGGGCAGCGAGCGGCCCAGCCCGGAGACCACCCCGGCCGTCACCGACCCCGACAGCCCGAGCGGGTTGCCCACGGCCACGACGAGCTGCCCCACCACCAGCTCGTCGCTGTGGCCCAGCTCGGCGGGCGGGGGTGTGGCGGTCTGCGCCCTGATCACCGCCAGGTCCGACAGCGGGTCGCGGCCGACGACCGCGAAGTCGCCGGACGTGCCGTCGGCGAAGGCGATGGCGCCGGCTCGGGAGGAGCCGACGACGTGCGCGTTCGTCAGCAGGAAGCCGTCGTCGGTGAACACCACGGCCGAGCCGCTGCCCCGCCCGGCCCGCACGGCGGCCACTTTCGGCAGCAGCTCGGCCGCCACGGAAGACACCACGCGTGAGTAGGCGTCAAGGGGATCCGCCATCGCGCCCTCCAGGATGATTACCTGCTTACACGTTAACTCGCATTTCCGCTCGCCGTGCTGAGTGGGGGACAGGGATCGGCGGGTGAGTCACACAACCCTCCCCGTGTCGCGAGAGCCGGGGCCGGGAATCTCTCTAGACAACCTGGAGCTCATTGGAGGGGCCGTTTGAGCACCAAGGACGCGTTCGCCGTCCTCACCGGCGCCGTCATCGTCGTTTCCCTCATCGACAGCACCAAGACCCCACCGGCCACCGCCGCCGGCCCGCTGGGCAACCTCAGCGGGACGCTGCCGGGCCTGGCCCCCGTCAGCGCCGACGCCGACCGGTCGGAGGCCCGTGGGCTCATCGAACGCCTGCGCGTCAAGGGGCTCGGGCCCGGCACGGGCTACACGCGCACCCGCTACGGGGAGAACTGGGCCGACAGCGCCACCGGCGTGCCGTACGCGCGCAACGGCTGCCGCACCCGTGACGACCTGCTGGCCCGCGACGGCCGGAACGTGAAATACCGGACGGGCTCGACCTGCGAGGTCGTCTCCATGGACCTGACCGACCCCTACACGGGACGGCTCATCCGCTGGCGCAAGAGTGACGCCGACGACGTACAGGTGGATCACGTGGTGCCGCTCAACTACGGGTGGCGGATGGGGGCGCGGGGGTGGCCGATGTCCAAGCGCCTCGACTTCGCCAACGACCCGCTCAACCTGCTGCCCGTCGACGGGAACGCCAACGAGCAGAAGGAAGCCTCGGGGCCAGCGGGCTGGCTGCCGCCCCGGCGCGACATCCGGTGCGCGTACGTCACGCGGTTCGCCCAGGTGGCGCTCAAGTACGACGTGCCGGTGACGGCCGCCGACAAGAGGGCGATGCTGGCGCAGTGCCGGTGACCGCCCGCTCCCGGTCACAGGCCCGCGTCAGCGGGGGTCGAGCCAGGCGAAGCCGTTGTCGTAGGTCCGCTGGGCCAGCACCGCCTGCCCGGAGGTGTTGGGGTGGAAGTAGTCCCACCTGCTCACGTGGTCGAGCGTGAACGGGTAGGAGAAGACCGCTCCCCCGTCGGTACGGCAGTTCGCGCCGTACGCGGCGCACGCCTGGGCCGCCGCGCGGTTGTAGGCCATGACGCGGTCGCGCACCCGGGAACGGCGCTCGGCGTCGGCCCGCTTGGTGGAGGTGGGCCGGGCCAGCATGGTCTGGCAGATGCGGCCGGCCGCCCAGAACGTACGGGCCAGCGGGGTGTCCTTGCCCACCTGCCAGAGCCGCCGCAGGTCGGGGATGCTGGCGATGAACACGCGGGCCCCGGGCAGGCCGGCGCGCAACTCGGCCAGCGCCGTGTCCAGGCGCCGCCGGTAGGTCTCCACGGAGGTCATCGCCTCCTCGGTGCGTACGCAGGCGTCCTGGGCGCCTATGAGAATCGTCACGTAGTCGGCCTTGGCCGAGACCGCCTTCTTCGCCTGCGCGAGCAGGTTGGCGCTGGTCGCGCCGGGGACGGCGTAGTTGTGGTTGTGCTTGTGGAGCGTTCCAGACAGTTCGGTCAATCGCAGGTAGTGGCTGTTGACCTGGCCGCTGTCGCCGGTCGCCCAGGAACGCGGCGTGCAGGAGACGTAGAAGCCGCAGGAGTTGAACCCGGTCGAGATGGAGTCGCCGAGTGCGGCCATGACCTCGGGCACCGGCTGCGCGGCGGCCGACGCGGCGGCGGCCTGGGCCGGGCCCGAGGCGGTGAGTACGACGGCGGCGAGGACGGGGCCCAGGCGAGCGATCATGGGCTCAAAGGTAGGGAGCCGATCACCGCCTCACCATGACCTCGCCGCGACGCCTGCCACTTCAGGACCGACTTCATATCGGCGCTTGACAGGCCGGACCGGATCGGGTTGGGCTCAATACGCCGTGGCATCCGGTTTTTTCCGGGTTCTTTGCCCGTAAGCTCGCATTCACGGGGGTCCGAGTCGAACGTGTTCAGTTCCCGCATAGAGTGTCTCGGGTGAGTGTCGCGCTCGGAACAACCCGCCCGCTGCCGGTTCGCACCACCCATGTCGGCGACCCCGGTGATCTGCTGGCCGCTCTCCCCCGCACCGCACCCTACGCATGGATCAGGAACGGCGAGGGATTGGTCGGCTGGGGTGAGGCCGCCCGGGTGGCCGTCCCGCCGGGGCCCGGCAGGTTCGCCTGGGCCCGCCAGTGGCTGGCCACCGTCTTCGGCGAGGCGCAGGTCGACGACGCGGTGCGCACACCCGGCTCCGGCGCGGTGGCGTTCGGCAGCTTCACCTTCGACCAGGACTCCCACGGCTCGGTGCTCGTGGTCCCGCGCGCCGTGCTGGCCCGGCGCGGCGGCCACGCCTGGCTGACCACGATCGGCGAGGCGCCGCTGGAGCGGTTCACGCCCGTCCGCGACCCCGGCCGCATCAGCTACGGCGACGGCAGCCTGTCCGCTCCCGAGTGGGAGCACATCGTGGCGCGGGCCGCCAAGCGCATCCGCGAGGGCGAGCTGGAGAAGGTGGTGCTGGCCCGCGACCTAGTCGCCACCGCCGAGCGGCCGATCGACGTGCGGCTGCTGCTGGGCCGGCTGGCCCGCCGCTATCCCGAGTGCTACACGTTCTCGGTGGCGGGGCTGGTCGGGGCCACGCCCGAGCTGCTGATCCGGCGTACGGGCCAGGAGATCGAGTCGCTGGTGCTGGCGGGCACGACCCCGCGGGGCACCGGCCCGGCCGACGACCTCGCCCGGGGGGCGGCGCTGTTCGCCTCGACGAAGGACCGGCACGAGCACGAGTGCGCGATCGCCTCCGTACGCCAGACGCTGGCGCCGCTGTGCTCCGCGCTCACCACGCCCGACGAGCCCGAGCTGCTCGTGCTGCCCAACGTGCAGCACCTGGCCAGCCACGTCACCGGGCGGCTGGCCGACGGGGCGTCGGTGCTCGACGTGGTGGCCGCCATGCACCCGACGGCGGCCGTCGGCGGCACCCCGACCGGGACCGCCATCGAGGTGATCCGCGAGCTGGAGGGCATGGACCGCTCCGGCTACGCGGGGCCGGTGGGCTGGATCGACGCCCACGGCGACGGCGAGTGGGGCATCGCGCTGCGCTCGGGGCTCGTGCAGGGCCGCCGGGCCCGGCTGTTCGCGGGCGGCGGCATCATGGGCGGCTCCGACCCGGCCGCCGAGCTGGCCGAGGCCCAGGCGAAGTTCCGGGTGATGCAGTACGCCCTGGAGGGCTGACCCCCCGAGGGCGGGCGCAGAGTGTCACTCTCCGTGGTCAGACGGGCACGTGGAGTGGCGGTCAAGCGGGCACGTGGAGGGCGTCGCCGAGGTCCACGCGGGCCCGTCCGGCCGTCAGCGTGGCCACCCAGTCGGTGAACGCGGCCACCTCGTCGTCGCCCACCGCCACGGCGAACGTCACCTCGCCCGCGTAGGCGACCTCCCGCACCGCGTGCCTGGAGGCCCGCAGGTCGTTCTCGACCCGTCCGGCCTGGTCGTGGGCGACCGCGACGCGGACGAGCCTGGCCGGGACCATCCGTACCGGCTCGGCCCGGTCGAGGGTCTCGGTCACCGCCGAGCCGTAGGCGCGCACCAGCCCGCCCGCGCCCAGCAGGGTGCCGCCGAAATAGCGGGTCACCACCGCCACCACGTCGCTGAACCCCCGCCCCACCAGCGCCTGCACCATGGGCGTGCCCGCGGTGCCGCCCGGCTCGCCGTCGTCGTCGCCCTTCTGGACCCGCTCGCCGATCACGTACGCCGTGCAGTTGTGGGTGGCGTCGGCGTGCTCGCGGCGGCGCTCGGCGATGAACGCGGCCGCCTCGCCGACAGTGCGCGCCGGGGCCAGGGCGCACAGGAAGCGCGAGCGCCGCG
This sequence comes from Nonomuraea sp. NPDC051298, assembly GCF_055586305.1. NCBI lineage: Bacteria > Bacillati > Actinomycetota > Actinomycetes > Streptosporangiales > Streptosporangiaceae > Nonomuraea > Nonomuraea sp. NPDC051298. The sequence goes on along the minus strand of NZ_JBVJIM010000007.1, from coordinate 14,400 downwards.
CCTCGGTCTCGTGCTCGACGACGGTCTTCAGGGTGAGGTACGGGGCAGGCACATCCGACAGCGTATTGCCTTGCCGCGGGAACTCCCGGACCGCAACCGGGCCGGCCGGCCCCGCCGACCTCCCGCTCCGCGCGGCGTTTTCCCGGGCACCCGGCGGGACGCACTACCGGCGGCACCCGGCTGTGCGGAGCGCACACGATCGGGCGGGCGGGCGCGGCATACGGTTCCGCGCATGAGCTATCGCGTCGCCATGGACATCGGGGGCACCTTCACCGACGTGGTCTGCTACGACGAGCGCACCGGGGCCGTGACCGCCTCGAAGGCGCCCACCACGCCCGCGGACCTGGCGGAGGGCGTCTTCGCCGCGCTGGGCCGGGTCGTCGACGATCCCGCGGACATCTCGTTCTTCGTGCACGGCACCACGCAGGGGCTCAACGCGCTGCTGGAGCGCAAGGGCGCGCGGGTGCTGCTGCTGTCCGGCCAGGGCGGCCGGGACGTCTACCAGATCGCCAGGGGCAACCGGGACCGCATGTTCGACCTGCGTTACCGCAAACCCGAGCCGCTGGTGCCCCGGCAGGACGTCATGGAGATCGGCGGCCGGCTGGACTACCGGGGGCGGGAGCTGGTCCCGCTGGACGAGGAGTCGGTGCGGGCGGCGGCCCGGCGGGCGCGCGCCGAGGGGTTCGACGCGGTGGCGGTGTGCCTGCTGTTCTCCTTCGCCGATCCGGCCCACGAGCTGCGGGCGGGCGAGATCCTCCGGGCGGAGCTGGGCGAGGACGTGCTGGTCGTGCTCTCGCACGAGGTCGCGCGGGAGTGGCGGGAGTACGAGCGGACCTCCTCGGCGGTGCTGGAGGCGTACACCGGGCCGGTGGTGCGCGGTTACCTGGCCGGAATCGGGCGGCGCTTCGCCGAGCGCGGGCTGGGCGTGCCGGTGCACGTGATGCAGTCGTCGGGAGGGCTGGTCAACGCCTCGTACGCGATGCGCCGGCCGCTGCAGACGCTGCTGTCCGGGCCGGTCGGCGGGACGATGGGCGGGGTGGCGGCATCGAGGCTGCTGGGCACCGGCCACGCGATCTGCGTCGACATGGGCGGGACGTCGTTCGACGTGTCGCTCATCGTGAACGGCCGTCCCGACGTCAGCGCCGAGGCGCGCATCGAGGGCTACCCGGTGCTGATGCCGATCGTGAACCTGCACACGATCGGCGCGGGCGGCGGCTCGATCGCCTACGCCGAGGCGGGCGCGCTGCGCGTCGGCCCCGAGTCGGCCGGGGCCGTGCCGGGCCCGGCCTGCTACGGCAGGGGCGGCGTCCGGCCCACCGTCACGGACGCGAACGTGGCGCTCGGGCGGATGGACCCGGCGTGGTTCGCGGGCGGCCTGATGACGCTGGACCACGAGGCCGCCGGGGCCGCGGTGGCCGAGCTGGCCGAGGAGCTGGACCTCGATCCGCTGCGGCTGGCCGAGGGCATCTGCGACGTGGCCAACGCCAAGATGGCGCAGGCGATCCGTACGCTGACCGTGGAGCACGGGGTGGAGCCGCGGGAGTTCGCACTGGTGGCCTTCGGCGGCGCGGGCCCGATGCACGCCGTGTTCATCGCCCGGGAGCTGGGGATCTCCGAGGTGGTGGTACCGCGCTTCCCCGGGGCGTTCTCGGCGTGGGGGATGCTGCAGGCCGAGGTGCGCAGGGATCTGACGCATCCGTACTTCCGGCCGCAGGACACGCTCGACGGCGCCGACATGTGCGCGAACCTGGCCGCCCTGGAGCGGGAGGCGCTCGACGCGCTCGACGGGCAGGGCGTCCCGGAGGAGCGGCGGCGGGTGGAGCACGCCGTGGAGATGCGTTACGAGGGCCAGGACTACACGCTCACCGTCCCGCTGCGCGACGCCGAGGAACCGGCCGAGCCCGAGTTCCTCGCCGAGATCGCGGCCCGCTACGCCGAGGCGCACACCGGCCGCTACGGGCACGCCACGCCGGAGGCGCCGGTGGAGTTCGTCATGCTGCGCAGCACGGGGTTCGGCACGTTCGCGCGCACGGCGGCCCCGGCCGTGGCGGGGCCCGAGCAGGCGCCGCCCTGCGTCCATGACGTGATCTTCGACGGCGCCGTGCACCGCACCCCCGTGCTGCGCCGCGCCGACCTCGACGGCGAACTGACCGGGCCCGCGATCGTGGTCGAGGAGACCGCGACCACGGTCATCCCGCCCGGCTGCCTGGCCACCGTGGACGAGAACGGCTTCCTCATCGTGAAAGTGGACATGTGATCAACCCCGTCACCACAGAGATCATCCGATGCGCGCTGCTCCAGGCGGCGGAAGACATGAACACCACCCTCATCCGCAGCTCCTACACCCCCGTCATCTACGAGGCCAAGGACTGCGCGGTCGCACTGCTCGACCGCGACCACAACGTCCTGGGCCAGTCGTCCGGCCTGCCGATCTTCCTGGGCAACCTGGAGGTGTGCACCCGCGAGACCGAGCGCCTGTACGGCCGGGAGGTCTGGCGGGAGGGCGACGTGTGGCTGCTCAACGACTCCTACATCGGCGGCACCCACCTCAACGACGTCACCGTCTACGGGCCGATCTTCGCCGGCGGGGAGCTGGCCGGGTTCGCGGCCTCGCGGGCGCACTGGCTCGACGTCGGCTCCAAGGACCCCGGCGGCTCGATGGACTCCACGTCGATCTTCCAGGAGGGCCTGCGGATGCCCCCGGTCAAGGTGTACGCGGGCGGGCGGCCCTGCCGCGACCTGCACCAGGTGATCGCCCGCAACGTACGCTTCCCGCACGCCACCCTCGGCGACCTGCGGGCCCAGGTGAGCTGCGCCATGACCGGCCAGCGGCGGCTGAAGGAGATCGTCGACCGGTGGGGCCGGGAGACCGTGACGGCCGCCCGCGACCAGATCTTCGCCCAGACCGAGCGCATGGAGCGGGCCGCCATCGCGGCCATCCCCGACGGCGTCTACGAGGCGTCGGGCTTCCTCGACAACGACGGCGTCGACCTGGCCACGCCGCTGCCGGTCGGCGTGCGGATCACGGTGTCGGGCGAGCACATGCATGTCGACCTGAGCGACTGCGCCGACCAGGCGACGGGCCCGGTCAACTGCGGCGCGGCGCAGGCGGTGGCCGCCGTGCGGGTGGGCTACAAGCTGCTCGTCTCCGGTGACGTGCCGCTGAACGGGGGGTCGTTCCGACCGCTGTCGGTGCGGACGCGGCCCGGCTCGATGCTGGCCGCCGAGTCGCCGGCCGCCTGCCAGTACTACTACTCCCACCTGGGGCTGCTCATCGACCTGGTGGTCAAGGCGCTCGCACCGGCGCTGCCGGGCAAGGCGGCCGCGGCGTCGTACGGGGACTCGATGATCGTGCAGTTCACCGGGACGGACCCGCGTACCGGCAAGCTGTACGTCTCCCAGGAGGCCACGGTGGGCGGCTGGGGCGCCTGGGAGGGCGGCGACGGCGAGAGCTGCCTGATCAACAACGTCAACGGCTCGCTCAGGGACATGCCGATCGAGGTGCTGGAGACGTTGTTCCCGGTCCGCGTCACCCGCTACGAACTTCGGCCGGACACCGGCGGCGCCGGCCGGTGGCGCGGCGGCAACGGCGTGGTCCGCGAGTACGAGTTCCGCGGCGACACCTCGCTGTCGCTGTGGTTCGAACGCTCGGTCACCCCCGCCTGGGGGCTGGCCGGCGGCGGGGCGGGCGCTCCGCCGCGGGTCACCATCAACCCGGGCACCGAACGGGCGCGCGAGCTGCTCAAGGTGAACGCGCTGCCGGTCAGGACGGGCGACGTGCTGCGCTGCGAGTCGGGCGGGGGCGGCGGCTACGGCCCGGCCGGTGACCGCGACCCCGTCGCCCTGGCCGCCGACCTGGCGCAGGGCATGGTCACCCGCTGACTCCACGCCTTCCCCTGGCCGCGGTCGGCTTTCGCGCAGGACGTCGCGCCGTGGTCAGCTTTCGGGCAGGACGTCGCGCAGCAGGCGGCGCGGGCCGGGGCGGCTCTTCCACTCACGCGGGTAGCCGAGCGAGACCTCCTCGAAGCGGACGCCGTCGTGCCAGGTGACGCGGGGGATGTGCAGGTGGCCGTAGATCATGGCGGCCGTGCGGTGGCGGCGGTGCCAGTCTCTGGTGGCCGTGGTGCCGCACCACTGGGCGAACTCGGGGTAACGCAGGATGTCCGTCGGCTCGCGTACCAGGGGGTAGTGGTTGACGAACACCAGCGGCACGTCGTCGTCGAGCGCCGCCAGGCGCCGCTCGGTCAGCTCCACGCGGGCCCGGCACCACGCCTCGCGGCTCGGGTACGGGTCGGGGTGCAGGACGTACTCGTCGGTGCAGACCACGCCGGTGCTGTGGGCGTAGGCCAGGCCGCTGTCCTTCGTGTGGTGGCCCGGGGGCAGGAACGTGTAGTCGTACAGGAGGAACAGCGGCACGATCCGCACCGGGCCGCCCGAGCCCTCCCACAGCGGGTAGTCGTCCTCCGGCGTGAGCACGCCCAGGTCGCGGCAGACGCCCACCAGGTGCTCGTAGCGGGCCACCCCGCGCAGGTCGGACCGCTCGCCCTTCACCGTCCACAGCTCGTGGTTGCCCGGCACCCAGACGACCCGTTCAAAGCGGCCGGCCAGCAGGCCCAACGCCCACCTGATGTCGGCCAGCCGCTCCCCCACGTCGCCGGCCACCAGCAGCCAGTCGCCCGGGGTGAGCGGTTTCAGCTCTTCGACGACGGCCCGGTTCTCGGGGTAGGCGACGTGCAGGTCGCTGACCGCCAGCAGCCTGCCTTCTGTCGGGGAAGCGGGCAACGGATGTCTCCTTCCGGGGGGCGCCTTCCGTGGTCGCCGTTACGAGCATGCCATGCGGGGCTCCCGCGTACGCGGTCCCGGATGTACGGTTCCGGCCGTCCCCGTGATCGGTCAGCGGAGCATCACGTGGCAGGCCAGTTGCAGGGCCAGGCGGGTGGCGGCGTCGTCGAGGTCGAAGCCCGCCGCCTTGATGCGCTCCAGGCGGGTGGTGATCGTGTTGCGGTGGACGCCCAGTCGTTCCGCGGCCTTCAGCGCGCCGCCCTCGTCCAGGACCGCGGCCAGCGTCTCCAGCAGCGTGCCGTCGCGGTCGACGGCCAGCAGCGGGCGCAGCACGACGGCCGCCGGGGTCTGGAGCGCGGCGGTGGGCAGGGCTCCGAGCAGCTCGGCCGGGCCCATCTGGTCGGCGCGGGACACCGTGCCCGCACCCGCCACGTACGCCGCCGCCTGGGCCCCGAGCAGCGACTCCTCGGCCATGTCCAGGCCCTCGGCCTGCGCGCCCACGCCGCCCGCGCACGGCCAGGGCAGCGTACGCAGGCAGCGGATCAGGCGCTCGGCCAGCTCGGCGGGGCCCAGCGCGGACCAGCCCGCCCAGCCGCCGCCGCGGGCCAGCACGGGGACCTCGCCCAGGGCGGCCGTGATGAGGGCGCGGGCCGGGACGTCCTCGCCCGGTTCGGCGACGGGGCGGACCTGGTAGGCGGTGAGCGGGCCGCGTACGGGCCAGCCCAGCGCGATGGCGCCCGTCCGCGTCCCTTCGATCGCGCCCGCCTTCGTCCCTTCGATCGCACCCGTGCGCGTCACCCCGGCAGTCCCCCCGACAGTCCCCACCGCCGTCTCGTCAGCCGTCTCCTCGGCCGGGCCCTCGGCCGACCCCTCGCTCGGTTCCTCGTCCGCCGTGTCCTCCGGTTCGGCGATCCCCGGCACCGGCCCGACCTCGGCCGCCGAGTCCGGGTGCGCGCCCGCGGCCTCGGCGAGCAGGCGCTCGGCCAGCGACGCCTGCAGCGCGAAGTCGCGGGAGGCGCGCAGCCGCTCCTGCGCCGCCCACGCCGTCAGCGGCGCGACCGCCAGCCCCAGCACCGTACGCACCACCGCCGGCCAGCCCGGCCCCCGCGACGTCCCGGCCGCCACCAGCGTCCCCAGCACCCCGCCGTCCAGGTCGGGCACTGCCACCTCGGCCGACCACCGGGCGCGGCCCGGCAGGGCGTCCCCTGCGGCGTCCCTGCGGCCCGCCAGCGACTGACCGTACCGGTCGAGGAAGGCCACCGACGTGCCGGGCAGCTCCGCGTTCAGCACCCCGAGCACCCGCCGCGCCGAGGCGCCCGTGTCGGCCAGCCGGGTGGCGCAGCGGGCCACGAGCTGCGTACGGGCCGCGTCCGGCCGGGACGCGGCCGAGGCCACCCGGACCGCGACGAGCAGCGGATCCTCGTCCACGAAGATCAACGTCACGCCGAGCCGCTCCGCCAGCACCTCCCCCGAGCCCTCGCTCAGCCCGCCCGACGGCGCGATCACGCACGCCGCCGCCTGTTCCCAGGCCCGGCGCATCGCCATCTCCACCGCCCAGCCCCCGCTGGCCGCCGCGCCGGTCAGCACCACCGCGGTGTGCGGCGCGACCGTCCCGAAGACCGACAGCTCGTCCACGATCCGCACGCCGCGCACCGGGTTCTCGCCCGCGCCGTACATGCGCGCCCCGGCCAGCGGGCCCGCGTTGACCAGCTCGGCCACCGTGACCGGCGCCTCCCACCCCGGTGCCCGCACCGCGCTCACCCCTGCCTCCCCGGTCTCACAGCGATCTCCGTCCTCACAGCGGGATCCGTTCTCAGAACGGGATCCGTTCTCACAGCGGGATCCCGAACGCCCGTGGCCCGCCCAGCGCCAGCCCCCGCGCCGTGTGCCACACCGGCGCCGCCCGCACCACCATGATGTCCACCTCCAGGCCGGGTTCCGCCTTGTCCACGTCCACCACCATCTCGTCGGCGGTCGAGATCATGCAGATCAGGTCCGGGACCGTGGCCGCCACCGCGCCGTCCGCCAAGGCCAGGACGATCTCGTTGTGCGCCTCCAACCTGACCAGCCGGCGCAGCCCCTCCGACTCGCGCAGCACGATGCTGGACGGCAGCGACGGCAGGGCCAGGTCGGTGCCGTGCCCCGTGCTGCCCTCCACGGCCAGGATCCGGCCTCGGCACAACGCCCGCACCCCGTACGGCGCCGCCACCGACCGCTCGACCCCCGGCTCCCCCGCCCGCATGAGCAGGCTCACCGTACCCGGCACCACCGCCTGGGCCAGGTCGCGGGCCGCCATCGGATAGCACGCCGCCACCGCCCACCCCCCGAGCGCCAGCACCACAGGACGCAGCAGCTCCTCCACCCGGTCGGCCGCCGTCTCCAGCAGCACCACCTCCCCCGAGCCGCCCGCCAGCGCCACCGGGGCCGGGCTCAGCCCGCCCAGCGCGTACGTCGTCTGCTCCAGCAGCGGGAACACCCGCCCCGACCCGTCGCCGTCCACCAGCGGCACCCCCAGCCGGGCCGCCGCGACCAGCGGGATCAGCGCGTTCTCGGCCGCCAGGTTCAGCGCCACCACCGCCCCGGCCCGCTCCCCCAGCCTGCGCTCCAGCGCCCGCACCGCCCGCTCGGGCTCGTCGCCGAACGGCAACTGCTCGCCCAGCGCCGTCGTGGAGCCCACCAGGCTGACCGCCACGCACAGCGTGTCCGGCTCGGGCTCGCCCGCCGCCAGCAGCTCGACGCCGTGGCCGAGCACCGACCGCGCCCAGTCCACGGCGAGGTTGAACGACGACTCCGCCGCCCCCGTCGCGAACACCCGCGACCCCGCCGAGAACCGGGCCAGCCCGTCGAGGTCGATCAGCCGGCCCACGGCCGCCCGCCCGCGGTCACCCGTACCCGATACAGGCCGTCCGGGAGGTAGGAGAGCGGGTTCACCGTGGTCTCCGCGATCCGGGCCGAGCCCGGCGCGGCCCCCGCGCTGACCACCCGGGTCAGCGCCTCGTCCCTGGCGTCCTGGAGCACCCGCTCCAGCTCCGCCCGGCCGCGGGCCTGGACGATCCGTTCGACCTGCGCCTCCGGCTCCGCCAGCGCCGCCCCGTACGCCGCCGCCACCCCTTCTGGGGCCGTCCGCCCGGCCTCGCCCAGCTCGGCCCGCCCCCGTTCCCCGCTCGCGGTCGCCCCCAGGTCGCAGGCCAGCGGGAACCTGCGGAAATAGTGCGCCGACACCAGCCCGCTCCCCGACCTGGCGAAATACGCCGGCACCCCGGGCAGTTCCCTGGCCACCTCGTCGGCGATCCGCCCCGCCGCCGGGCCGAGTGCCGCGTTGCGGATCGCGTCCGCCTCGCGCTCGCGCAGGCCCGGGTGCCCGAACTCGTACGACAGCGTGATCCGGGCGTCCGGCACCTCGGCCGCGATGATCGCCGCCACGGCCAGCTCGTGCTCGGTCAGCATGGGCGACCCCGTGGCCGTCACGGCGAAGTCCGCCAGCCCGCAGGTGGTCGCGAACCGGCGTACCGCCTCGGTGTCCAGCGGCGCCAGCCGCCGTCCCGTCACGCTGTGGCCGCCGCGTACGATCGTGGCCACCCCCGAGCCGACCACCGGCCGCAGCGCCGACGCGCACGGCCCGCCCACCCGGATGGCCGCCACCGCCGCCGTCCGCGCCCCGGTCAGGTCGAGCGCCACGCAGGCCCGCGAGGCCGTACGGGCCGTGGCGCGGGCCACCGGCCAGGACGGGACGCCTCCGGTGACCGTCACCAGTACCGGAGCCTCCGAGGGCTCGTCGGAGGGCTCCTGGATGCGCAGGGCGACGCCGAGGATCACTCCAGCTCGCGTCCTTCCGTCTCCGGCAGTGGCACCGCCAGCAGCGCCGTGGCCACCATGAACGCGGTGATGATCAGCAGCGTGGGCGTGAACCCGGTCGCGTGCGCGAGCAGCGCGCCCACCGCCGACGGCGCGACGGTGGTGGCCACGAGCTGCGCCGCCGTGGCCCACGAGTAGCCGGTGCCGCGCAGGGCGGTCGGGTAGAACTCGCCGTTCCAGGTGTTCCAGACGCCCCACGCGCCCAGGCTGAAGAACGCCAGCACGAAGTTGCCCAGGTACAGCCCGGCCGTGGACTCGGCGGTGGCGAACCAGAGCCCGCCCAGCGCCGCCGCCACCACGTACGTCAGGAACACCCTCTTGCGCCCGAACCGGCCGGTCAGCAGCGAGGCGCTCACGTACCCGGGGATCATCATCAGCGCGCTCAGCGCGGCGAACCCGAGCGAGGCCGACAACGTCAGCCCGCGCTCCTGCAGCAGCACCGGCAGCCAGGTCTGCAGGCCCCAGTAGCCCCAGTTGAAGGTGAAGTTCAGCACCAGCATGACCACGGTGATCCGGGCCAGCCCGCCCTTGAACAGGTCGAGTGGCCGTCCCGCGCGCCGGCTCACCACCGTGAACGTGGCGTCGGCGTCCGGGCTGCCCAGCGCGCGCAGCACCGCCCGTGCCTCCTCCTGCCGCCCGCGCGCCGCCAGCCAGTACGGCGACTCCGGCACCCACGCCCTGACCGCGAACGCCCACAGCCCCGCCGCCGCGCTCGCGATCACAACCGCGCGCCAGCCCAGATGGCCCAGGGACACGGACGCGCCGATCGCGGCCAGGATGCCGATCGGCCACCCGATCGACAGGTAGACCGCCGCCCGCCCGCGGTGCCGGGTCGGCAGCAGCTCCAGGAAGAGGGGGAACGTGATCGTGTACACCCCGGCCAGCGCCAGCCCCGAGGCCACCCGCAGCGCCACCAGCACCTCCGCGTTCGGGGCGAACGCGGAGGCCAGCGCGATCACCCCGTACGCCAGCAGCGACCAGAACGCCGTCGGCCGCCGCCCGATCCGGTCGGCCACCGGCCCCCACACCAGCACGCCGGGGATCATGCCGAGCGCGACCGCCGACAGCACGACCCCGACGCCCGCCTCGTCGATGCCCAGCCGCGCGCCCAGGTCGCCGGAGACGTAGACGAGCGCGAGCTGCTCCCACGACTCGATGACGAACGCGATGAACAGCGCGAGCGCGGCGAGCACGTGCCTGCGGGTGAACGGCATGCGGTCGAACGCCGCGCCGATGGGCAGGGTTCGTGCGTCGATGGCGGTCATGGAGGCTCCTCGCAGGGGGAATGGGAAGCACGCCCGGAGGCGGGCCGGGGAGCGGGCCGCCCCGCTGGGCGGCCCGCCGTCCTCGGGCGGCCCGGTAATAACGGCCCCAGGGGTGCTCCCGGCCACAACCCCATGCCAGGCGCCCCTTACCCGGCGGCTTCCGGGTGCGGCACGACGCGCCTGCTGGTCATCGTGGTCATGGCGATCTCTTGGGCCTCCGATTCCGGCATACCGAGGACTTATGCCTGTACTCTCGTCCAGCCCATCGCCCAAAACCATCAAATGTCCACCAAATTTGCCCGTTCGGGGAACCGGCCGGGCTCACTCGCGCCGCAGTTCGTGCGCCAGCTCCTCCAGCTCCGCACCGCCCGCCATGAGCGCGGTCAGCTCCTGCGTGGTGACGTCGGCCTTGCCGTACGCGCCGACGCAGGCGCCCCGGTTGAGCAGCAGGAACCGGTCACCGACCGGGTAGGCGTGGTGCGGGTTGTGGGTGATGAACACGACGCCGAGCCCCCGGTCGCGGGCACGGGCGATGTAGCGCAGCACGACGCCCGCCTGCTTGACCCCGAGCGCCGAGGTGGGCTCGTCGAGGATGAGCACGCGGGCGCCGAAGTGGACGGCCCTCGCGATGGCCACCGACTGCCGCTCGCCGCCGGACAGCGTACCGACCGGCTGGTCCACGTCGCGGATGTCGATGCCCATGGCGCGCAGCTCCTCGCGCGCCACCCGGCGGGCCCTGGCCACGTCGAAGGCCAGGCCCTTGCGGGGCTCGGAGCCGAGGAAGAAGTTACGCCAGACGGACATGAGCGGGATCATCGCCAGGTCCTGGTAGACGGTGGCGATGCCGCGGTCGAGCGCGTCGCGGGGGCTGGCGAAGCGCACCTCCTGCCCGTCCACCAGGTACGCCCCCGCGTCGTGCTGGTGCACCCCCGAGAGGATCTTGATGAGCGTCGACTTGCCCGCGCCGTTGTCGCCGAGCACGCAGGTGACCTCCCCGGCCGCCACGCCCATCGACACCTCGCGCAGCGCCAGCACCGAGCCGAACGTCTTGCCGATGCCCCTGGTCTCCAGGATCAATGCCGCACCTCCTCGGCGTACCGCCTGACCAGGCGGTTGGCCAGCGTCGCCAGCAGCAGCATCGCGCCGAGGAAGAACGTGAACCAGTCGGCGTCCCAGCCCAGGAACACGATGCCCTTGTCGGCCATCCCGAAGATCACCGCGCCGATGGCGGCGCCGATGGCCGAGCCGTACCCGCCGGTCAGCAGGCAGCCGCCGATCACGGCGGCGATGATGTAGATGAACTCCTGCCCGATGCCGATGTTGGCCTGCACGGACGTGTACCGCAGCGCGAGGGTCGAGCCGACCAGCCACGCCGCGAACGCCGTGGTCATGAACAGCGCGATCTTCGTACGGGCGGCGGGCACGCCCACCGCGCGGGCGGCCTGCTCGTTGCCGCCCACCGCGAAGATCCAGTTGCCGACCTTCGAGCGCATCAGCACCCACGTCGCCACCGCCGTCACCAGGACCCACCACAGGATCGCCACCCGGAACGAGGTGCCGCCGATCTCGATCGTCCCGGCCAGGACCGCGTTCGCCGCCTCGAACCCCTCCGCCCGGCGCAGCCCGCTGACCTGCACCGTCCCGGTGATGGCCTTGGTGACGCCGAGATTGATCCCCTGCAGCATGAGGAACGTGCCCAGCGTCACGATGAAGCTGGGCAGCCGCGTCCTGGTGACCACCAGCCCGTTGGCGAACCCCACCGCCAGCGCCACGACCAGCCCGGCCAGCATCGCCAGCCACACGTTCAGCCCGAACCTGGTGGCCAGCGTCACCAGGATCAGCCCGCTGGTGCCGGTCAGCACCCCGGCCGACAGGTCGAACTCCCCGCCGATCATCAGCAGCGCCACCGCGACCGCCATGATGCCCAGCGTGGCCGCCGGGTCGAGCCAGTTGGCGATGCCGTCCGGCGAGCGGAACACCGGCGACTGCACGGCGAAGAACGCGAACACCAGCACCAGCCCGACCACCGCGCCCAGCTCGGGCCTGATCAGCAGGCGGCGGGTCAGCCCGACGTGGGCGATCCGCTCGTCGGCCGCGACGGTCATCGCGTGCCCGCCTCGGCCAGCTCGGCCACCTGCGCGGCGTTGTCCTTGGTGACGAATCCGGGCCCGGTGTTGACCGGCAGGCCGCCGCCGACGGTGTTGAGGTTGGCCTTGTACAGGTTGAGGAACGTGATCGGCAGGTAGCCCTGCAGGTACTGCTGCTGGTCCACGGCGAACAGGATCTGCCCGTCGTTGATCGCGGTCACCACGTCCGCCGACAGGTCGAACGTGGCCAGCTTGGCCTGCGAGCCCGCGTCGCCGATCGCGTCCCTGGCGGCCACCGCGACCGCCGGGTTGAGCGTGAGCACCCCGTTGACCTGCTGGTCGGTCTGGAGCCTGGCGGCGACCTTGGAGGTGACGTCGGCCAGGTTGCTCACGTCGACCTGCAGCCGCTCGACCGTGCCGCCCAGCGTCTGCTCGGCGCCCTTGCAGCGCTGGTCGAGCCCGACGTTGCCGGCCTCGTGGATCACGCACAGCAGCTTGGTGACGCCGGCCGCCTTGAGCTGCTCGCCGGCGCCGCGCCCGGCCACGTCCTCCGACTGCCCGACGTGCGTGATCGCGCCGAACGCCTTGGAGGAGTCGGCCCCCGAGTTGATCGTGACGACCGGGATCTTCGCCGTGACCGCCTTGCCGATCGCCTCTTTCAGCGCGTCGGGGTTGGCCATGGAGACCACGATGCCGTCCACCTTCTCCGAGACGGCCTGGTCGATGAGCTGCGACTGCTTGGCCGGGTCGCCGTCGCCCTGGTAGGTGACGTTCGCCCCGTACTGCTTGCCGGCGGCCTCCGCGCCGTTCTTGACCACGTCCCAGAAGGAGTCGCCGGGCGCGCCGTGGGTGATCACGGCGAAACGGCCGCCGCCTCCGGACGGCGCGGCCGCCTCGGAGGCGGCGGGTGGAGCGCTCCGCGCGGTCTGACCTCCTGAGGAGGAGCAGCCGCTGACGGCGAGAACGCCCAGCAGGGCCAGCACGATCGGGGTACGTCTCACAGGACACCTCCAAGACCAACGGGCTCGCCCTGGTTCTACCTCAATGTCATCTGTTTGTATAGACATGCTGACTTATGCCCGGCACGTTAACCCGTCGTTCAAGGCGGACAGCGAATCTGGAGAGATGCCTCTGCGTGCGTTCTTATCCGCGGCAATGCTTCTTGTCACCCCCCTCACCCCGGCGCCCGTGGCGGAGGTGGTGGCCGCCACCGAGACCCCGCCCCTCTACGACGACGAGGCCGGCGGCTTCGCCAACGGCGACGACCCGGCCATCTGGGTGCACCCCTCCCGGCCCGCCAAGAGCGTCGTGATCACCACGGCCAAGGAGGGCGGCCTGTACGCGTACTCGCTGTCCGGCGCCCAACTCCAGCACCTGCCCGCCCAGCCGCCGCCCGGCCCCGGCCACGAGCCGGGACGGCTCAACAACGTCGACCTCGTCCACGGCTTCCGCCTGTCCACCGGCGCCAAGGTCGACCTCGCCGTCGCCTCCGACCGGGGACGCGACCAGTTGCGCGTGTTCGCCATCGACCCGGCCGCGGCCGCCGCCGGCCGGCCTCCCCTCACCGACGTGACCGACCTGGCCGTGCCGTTCGTCTTCAACGGCGGCCAGGAGGAGGTGGACGAGGCGCGGACCGCGTACGGGCTGGCCGTCAGCGGCACCCGCGTCGTGGTCAGCCGCCGCCACCAGACCCGGCTCGGCCTGCTCCAGCTCGCCGCCGCCCCCGGCGGCAAGGTCACCTACCGCAACGTCCGCACGCTCGACCTGCCCGCCGCCTTCCCCCTCCCCGACGGCACCACCTGGACGCCATGCGGCGAGCCCGGCGAGCTGGCGCAGGTCGAGGGCATGGTGGTGGACCACGCCCGCGGCGTGCTGTACGCGGCACAGGAGGACGTCGGCATCTGGCGCCTGCGCGCCGACCTGACCGGCCGCCCCGCGCTGATGGACAAGGTCAAGGAGTACGGCAGGCAGGACACCTACGACCCGGAGACGGAGGAGTGCCTGCCCGGCCAGGACCGCGGCTACGGCGGCGACCACCTGTCGGCCGACGCCGAGGGCCTGACGATCTACGAGGACGGGCCGCGCGACGGCTACCTGCTGGCCTCCAGCCAGGGCGACGACACGTTCGCCGCGTACGACCGGGCGGACAACACACACATCGGGCAGTTCCGCGTGACGTCAGGACCACGCGCGGACGGGGCCGAGGTGAGCGACGGCGCCATGGTCACCAGCGCCGCGCTCGGCAGCGCCTTCCCGAAGGGCCTGCTGGTGGTCCACGACGGGGCCGACACGCCCGGCGACGGGGACCGGGAGGTGACGAACTTCAAGTTCGTCGACTGGCGCCAGGTCGCTGGTGCACTTGACCTGGGGTGAAGCGCGAAGGAGCCCAATCGAGAGCGCGATCATTCCGT